>HF986904.1:0-3292 GCA_000431075.1 Firmicutes bacterium CAG:555 | reverse complement strand
AGAGCGTCGGGTAGTATGAGCGCGTCAGCCGATACACTAACTTTTTGTCCGGTATGCCCGGGGTTATCATGCGCACATCAACGCCTCGCTTTGCCGCCATGCACAAGGCGGTCTGAAGCTCGCTGTCGATGGCGAGATACGGCGTTGTTATATAAATGTAGTCCTTGGCCTGATACAGCATATCGGTGTACACGCTCTCCCCGACACTCTCGTTATCCAAGGGATTGTCGGAAAAACTCAGGACATAGCCGTCATCGGCGCTGCCGCATTCCTCGAACGAGTCGGGGATAAACTCTGCGTATCCGTCGCCGTCTTTGTTAAATGCGTTCCACATTTCAAGGAACATGAGTGTCAGATTGAACACGCCCGGGCCCTTGAGCATCAGCCCCGTGTCCTTCCAATGTCCGAAACGCTCCTTTACATTTATATATTCATCCGAGATGTTTATGCCGCCGGTGAAGCCGACCTTGCCGTCGATGACGGTTATCTTGCGGTGGTCACGGTTATTCATAACTAAGCTGACGGCAGGCACGAAGCGGTTGAACGCCATTGTCCGTATGCCCCAGCCCTCAAGAGTTTCGTTGTAATTTGCGGGCAAGATGTCAATACAGCCCATGTCGTCGTAAATTATGCGCACATCAACGCCTGCGGCTGCTTTGCGCTTTAGTATCTCAAGCACTCCGTCCCACATCTCGCCCGGGCGAATGATGAAATATTCAAGGAAGATGAATTTCTCCGCCTTTTCAAGCTCCGGCAGAAGGTCTGCGTACATTTCCTCACCTACACGGTAATACCGCACGGTCGTATTCTTCGCCGTTGGGTAGCCGGCTGAGCCTTCAAGGTATTTGAACAGTCCCGCCGCTCCTCCGTCAAGCTCGCCGGTGATGCTCTCCTGTGTGTCGAGATACTCCGCCGACTTTTCAAGCTGGGCACGCAGCATTTCACGCATATTCTTAGTTGGCCGCTTGTTGCCGAAAATGACATACATAAGGCCGCCCAGGATCGGCAGCACAGCGATAAGCAATATCCAGCCTATCTTATACGATGGGTTCATATCGCTTTTTATCACAAACAAAATCGCAACAAGGCTCAGTATGCGCAGCACGGTCTGTATCGCTGGCAGTGAGTTGCCCAACTGTAGCAGCAGTGCCGCCAGCCATGCAACCTGTATTACGATCAGCAGAGCCGTCACAACGGTTCTGGAAAACACCTTTTTCAGAAGCTTGTTCATTTTGTGCTCCCTCCTTCACATCTCATTGTGATTATGCCATTTTTTCTTTTGTTTTTCAAGCATTTTTGTGCTTGACATTGCTGATTGGCAATGCTATACTGTTAAAGCCGCATTGAATGGGTTGGAAGTTCGGGATCTGCCCGACACCTATGAGAGCGAGACCTGAAGAAAGGATAGTTAAGTTCATGAAGCACGCTATAATCGAGACCGGCGGCAAGCAGTACCGTGTTGCCGAGGGTGATGTCATCTTCGTCGAGAAGCTTGATGTCGAGGCAGGCGAGTCTGTTAAGTTCGACCGTGTTCTGGCAGTCATCGACGAGGAAAACACCGTTTTCGGTGCTCCCGTTATCGAAGGCGCAAGCGTCTCCGCAAATGTCGTCAAGAACGGCAAGAGCAAGAAGGTTCGCGTTTATAAGATGAAGCCTAAAAAGGGCTACCGCAGAACTCAGGGCCACAGGCAGCCCTATACCAAGGTTCAGATCGAAACCATCAACGCATAATTTATTCCGCTACTACTGATAATGGAGGTGTAACCTTAATGGCACATAAAAAAGGTATGGGTTCAACCAAGAACGGCCGTGACAGTGAGTCTAAGCGTCTTGGACCTAAGAGAGCAGATGGTCAGTTTGTTCTGGCCGGCAACATCCTTGTCAGACAGCGCGGAACTAAGATCCACCCGGGTACCAATGTTGGTAAGGGTAAGGACGACACCCTGTTCGCCCTCGTAGACGGCAAGGTAAAGTTCGAGCGCATGGGCAAGGACCGCAAAAAGGTCTCTGTTTACGAAGAAATCGCTCAGTAAATGAAGATTTGACAATGCCGGACTAAACTGTCCGGCATTGTTTTTACTAAATTTTAAGGAGGCACACTATGGCTTCTTTTGTTGATAAGGCAAGGATCACCGTTAAGGCGGGCAACGGCGGCAACGGCGCAATTGCGTTCCACCGTGAGAAGTATGTCGCAGCAGGCGGCCCCGATGGCGGCGACGGCGGCAGAGGCGGCGATGTTGTCTTTGTTGTTGATGATAATATGTCCACGCTGATGGACTTTAGATACAAGCGCAAATATGTCGCAGGCAATGGCATGGACGGTCAGGGCAAGCGCTGCTCCGGCAAGGACGGCGAGAGTCTGTACATCCGTGTCCCCCGCGGTACGCTCATCCGTGACACCGAGACCGGCGGCATTATGCACGATATGTCCGACGGTGAAAAGTTCGTCGTTGCCCGTGGCGGTAAGGGCGGCTGGGGCAACAAGCATTTTGCAACGCCCACCCGTCAGGTGCCCCGCTTTGCAAAGCCCGGTCTTCCCGGTGAGAGCCATGATATCACGCTTGAGCTCAAGCTGCTGGCGGATGTCGGTCTTGTGGGTTTTCCCAATGTCGGCAAATCAACGCTTCTGAGCGTTGTCAGCAAGGCGCATCCGAAGATAGCCAATTACCACTTCACCACCCTCTTCCCCAACCTCGGCGTCGTGTATGTTGATGAGGGGCACTCGTTCGTCATGGCCGATATCCCGGGCATCATTGAAGGCGCTTCCGAGGGTGCGGGCTTGGGTCATGATTTCCTGCGGCATATCGACCGCTGCCGTCTGCTGATACATCTTGTTGATGTCTCCGGCAGCGAGGGTCGTGACCCCGTTGAGGACTTTGACACGATAAACGCCGAGTTGCACGAGTACAGCCCCGAGCTTGCGAGCCGTGCGCAGATAGTCGCCGCAAATAAGTGCGACCTTCTCGGCGACAACCGTGAGAATATCGACAGACTGCGTGAGCATGTTGAGGCGCTGGGCTATGAGTTTTTCGAGATGAGCGCCGCAACGCATAACGGCACACACGAGCTTGTGAGCGTTGCCGCAGCCAAGCTTCAGGAGCTGCCGCCGGTCATCCGCTTTGAGGCCGACTATGTCCCGCCCGAGCCCGTGATCGACACATCCGAGCAACTCACCATCGAGCAGTTTGACGA
This sequence comes from Firmicutes bacterium CAG:555, assembly GCA_000431075.1. Classification (GTDB taxonomy): domain Bacteria; phylum Bacillota; class Clostridia; order Oscillospirales; family Oscillospiraceae; genus F23-B02. The sequence continues at coordinate 100 of HF986904.1, read as the reverse complement.
TGTTTGGGTCGTTGAGGGTGCGTGGATGCAGAGGCTTCTCGGCTCGATCAATTTTGATGACAACGAAAGCCGCATGTACTTTGACCGTGTCCTGCGTGAG
>HF986903.1 GCA_000431075.1 Firmicutes bacterium CAG:555 | reverse complement strand
ACCATACTTGTCTAACAAATGGGGTGCAGTTCATTTTCATCTAAATGTTCTCTTTGCTTTGTTGTTATATCTACCTATTGTTTACTCCATCTTTCTTGTCGCAAATGTGTTTGATAAACAGCTTTTTGAGCGCACCAACTATCCCCACTTTTTAGACTGTAATTTCTTTATTATAGGAAATGCAACTATCCTTCCTATCAATCCAGCGAGCAGATAGCAGCCACATGTGAGAATTATCAACAGTCCATCAGCATTGGACATCTGTCTCAATGGAAAAATACGAAAGTGGACGGTTAAGTTGTTTATAAACACAAGCAAAAAACTAGAAAACAAAAAAAAGGCAGTGCCTAATAGCAAGTATTTGCCATACCCGAAATCAGTATGAGTCTTTTTAAAATTCAAAACAGCCAAACCTGTTGATAGCAAAAAAGCTAAACTCGCAGGAATTATGACAACCACGATAAACAAGCACTCAACCGTCAGGTTAAGAGAAACTAGTAGTGTTGATGTTTGGATATCTATGATAAAAAAAAGCAAAAACGCTCTAATTAGGCCATCCAAACCAGCTCGTATCACTAATCGATTTTTCATACCAGCCTCCTCACCACAAATGGTATCCATAGCTAATCATCTTACTGTCGCGTGGATCATCAAACCACGAGTTATAATAGCTTAGTTTGGATGTTCCTGCATAGACTTGTACTAATCCGCCAGCTTGCAGAAGTGCCTGTTCGCTGAAAAGCACATGTCCTACATATCCATAATGGATATTTCCTATGTCATCATATCGTAATTCATTACCGTTATAAATATAGATTACATCCGGATTTAAACTCCACTCCGCTTGCGACTTAAAATCCCACTTTCCTCCTGGTTTAACATTTTCCACAAAGTACATCATGGCAGCCCATGCTCCAAATGTTTCGCTGACTTGACTAAGATCTTCTGCATTTCGTGTCATTTCCTTATTTAGCTGACTCGTAACATCTACAGATTTAATCTTCGTTTCAGGTGGTGGTAAAGGTGTTTCAGTCGCAGATTCAGGTTTTGATGTATTAGAATTAGAAGTTGAACTAGTGAGAACAATTGCAGCTACGACCACAATTACTATAAGAGCAAGGCCAAATATGTGCCCTGAGGGATCGGCATGCATAATTGGATTGTTCCCGCAGTATTGAAATAAATTTTGCGTTATTACTCCACGGTTGTCAATCAGTCCATCAGCATTTATGAATCTGCCGGTATCGGGGTCATAGTAACGAGACTGGAGGTAATAAAGGCTGGTCTCCGTATCGTAGTAGTAACCACGGTAGCGGAA
>HF986902.1 GCA_000431075.1 Firmicutes bacterium CAG:555 | reverse complement strand
ATTTCGTCAACATTTAAAAAGAGCAGATAGGCGTTGCCTATCTGCTCTTGAAAGTTTTAATACGGTATGATTTTCCTTAGCAACTCGTCAAAATCTTTTGAAATGACGAGCATATCACTTGTTGAATACCGGCAGATTTCTCCATCATCAACATCCATAGTCTCGTGATCCCACCAAAGGATGTTGCCATAACCACTTTTATTCAATGACATGCAAAGCAAATTTCCTCCCTCTGCATCTGCAATTGGTATGCACAAGTTAGGCATCCTTGTTCTGTATGTTTCAAGAACATCCGCAAAATTAGAATACTCTTCTAATGTCGTGCCAAAAAAGTAGTTTACTGAACAATCATCAAAGTCACTAATTATATTACTTTCGAGTTCTCCATCGTTATGTTGCCTAAGAAAATTTAGATAGTTTTCAGGGAATCTTATTCCGTTTTCAACACAGATTTTATTAAATGCTATTTCATCAAAGCTTTGTTCAGGTTCAAAAATATTTACCATGATAGTCTCCCATATATTAGTTAGTGTATTTTATTACCGCTGCTCCGCCGGTGTGTCTTACCGCTCTATGCAAATCAGAAGGTATGAGCTGCATAGTTCGCCCATCTTCAACATGATGCCATGTATATCCACTTGGAGTTTTCGCTAATCCTGCGCTCTGATTTGCCAACTTAGCATCCTTAGCATATTTGCCCGTCAGTCCCTTTACAGTCACAGTTTCTTTAGCAAATGAGCTAAAATCAGGAAATCCTTGTTTTGAAAACTTAACACCGCTTCCGTACTTTTTTGCAAGTTTTCCACTTAGTTCATATACCTTGCCCGCATATTTTTTGTTAATAATTTTCTTTCCTGCTTTAACTAATTTTTTTGATGCTTTCGCTGCACGGATGGTTTCCCCAACTCCCGTGACTCCGGGGATTAGATCAATCACATCTCCAGCCAATCCAGCCCAAGCCCATGGATCTGCCGGACGAGTAATCACTTCCGCAATGCTCATTCCCAAAGAAATTACATCAAAAATGGTATCAATGAACTCGCCTGTTGGATCTACACACACTATGGGGTTGTTCCCACAGTATGCAAACATATTGCTTCCTACAGTACCTTGCCCCGTCGAAACAAAGCTATCCGCATTTATAAAGCGGCCTACTTCGGGGTCATAATAGCGAGACTGGAGGTAATACAGGCTGGTTTCCGTATCGTAGTAGTAACCACGGTAGCGGAA
>HF986901.1:54028-57665 GCA_000431075.1 Firmicutes bacterium CAG:555 | reverse complement strand
AAAGAGCAGATAGGCATGATGCCTATCTGCTCCGAGAACGGAGATTATCGCTATATCAACCCCACTATTTCACTTTCAGTATTATTCTCTATACTAATAATATCTGCAATCTCCTTTTCAAGCCATATACGATTTTCATCTACGAGCTTTTGAAACGATTCTTGTGAAAAATACTCATTTATTGATTCTTTGTTATTTGGAATTGGGAATTTTTGAGGACAATCATTTGGCACATTCATTGACACCCAAAATTCTATCAGTTCGAGTATTCCCTGCAGGTGGTCTTCACTAATGGCATCTAACACTTCCATCAGCAAACACGCTTTCCATTTTCGGTTTTGGATAGGCAATTCCGATTTGTCAATACTTGCATATTTGTGCAATAGCACATCAAAATCAGTTGGGTAATTCTCTTCACACAGCAAGGCTATAATGTCGTCTGCACATGCATTATTGTTCATTAACAATTCATCCAGGAAAAGGGTAATATCTTTGCGTGAAATAAGCACTGGAATCTCTCGGTTACCATATAGCCCAACAGAAATAAGCTTCCATGTAACTTTAAATCCTATTTTTTTAATCAAGTATAATCTATTCATGGCATAATTGGAATTCCATTAATTTGTCCTCCCTTTACAAACATGCGATGAGTTACCTGCTGGTCGTAGAAGAAGCACAGTGTCTTGCCGTTGGTCGTTTGGGCGAGAATCTGCGTGCCGTTGAGCAGGTACTTGGTTGTAGTCGAGCCTACGGTTTTGCTCGTGCGGATGCCCTCGGAATCGTAGGTAAAGCTCAGATTTGTTCCTTTTTTCCCTGCGCTCTTGAGTTGGCGTCCTTCCCATCCCATAGTCCAGCCACAGGAAGTGATTAAATTACATTTTCATCCTACCATTATCCCCCGAATTCGTCAACATAGAAAAACACCCCATTTCTTATTCCAAGTATTATACCATACTTGTCTAACAAATGGGGTGCAGTTCAGAACGCATTGCCTGTATTTTTTATTTTGCGTGTATCTTGTATTTTCTGAGGCTGTCGAACACGAACAGGATGACTGCCGCACAGACGAAGGCAAAGTTCGTGGCGTGCGTTTTCGTGAACGATCAAGCTTGATTTATTCATTACAGTCCGGGGTAAAGCGGGAACCTGTCGCAAAGCTCGATGACACGAGCCTTTACATCCTCAACCGCTGCGTCACCCTCGTTTATGAGCTTGACTATCATGCTGCCTATCTCAACCATCTCATTTTCGCCCATGCCTCTGGTGGTAACTGCAGGAGTACCAAAGCGCATGCCGCTGGTGAGCTTAACGGACTGGGTGTCAAAGGGGATGGAGTTTTTGTTTGCGGTGATGTGCGCAGCGTCGAGTAACTCCTGCACCTCCATGCCGGTTCTGCCGAGGCTCATGGTGTCGGCAAGGATGAGGTGATTATCCGTACCTCCGGAGACGAGACGGATGCCGCCCTTGGAGAGGGTGTCCGCCAAAACGGCTGCGTTTTTAACGACCTGCGTCTGATATGCCTTGAACTCATCACTCATGGCTTCCTTGAAGCAGACTGCCTTACCGGCAATGATATGCATGAGCGGGCCGCCCTGCGTTCCCGGGAAAACGGCGCTGTTTATCTTCTTTTTAAGCTCGTCCTTGCAGAGGATTATGGCGCCTCTCGGACCTCTGAGGGTCTTATGGGTGGTGCTGGTGACGACATCGGCATACGGCACGGGGCTCGGGTGCACACCCGCTGCGACAAGGCCGCCGATGTGCGCCATGTCGACCATGAGGTATGCGCCGACCTCATCGGCTATCTCACGCATCTTGGCAAAGTCAATGAAGCGGGAATATGCGCTTGCACCTGCAATTATGAGCTTGGGCTTACACTCGCCGGCTATCTGCATCGCCTTTTCATAGTCGATGCGCTCGGTCTCGGGGTCAACGCCGTAAAAATGAGCGTCAAAGTATTTGCCGGAAATGGAGGCTTTCGAGCCGTGGGTCAGGTGACCGCCGTGACTGAGATCCATGCCAAGGATGGTGTCGCCGGGCTTTAAAAGTGCAAGGTATACCGCCACATTTGCCTGCGAACCGGAGTGCGGCTGGACATTGGCGTGCTCTGCGCCGAAAAGTGCCTTTGCTCTGTCGATGGCAAGCTGCTCAACGACATCGACATATTCGCAGCCGCCGTAATATCTCGCACCGGGGTAACCCTCGGCGTATTTGTTGGTCAGATGGCTGCCCATCGCCTGCATGACGGCACGGCTTGTGAAGTTTTCCGATGCGATAAGCTCGATATGGTCACGCTGACGCTGAAGCTCGTTTTCCATTGCATCATAAATCTCTGTATCGTAATCTCTTATAAATTCGTAACTCATGGTGCACCTCCATATGTGGTATTTCTCGTTGATTATACGCTAAATACTGTCCCATATCAAGCGAATTTAGCCGCTTTTCGTCTTTTTTCGTTTAATAAATCTTGAATGACTCTTTAAGCTGTGATAATATCTTTAAGTGAGGTGAGGCAAGTGATAAAAAAAGTGTCTAAGATTTTGCTCATTATTATCGGTGTTATCGTTCTGCTTGTCGCCGGGTTTGTGCTTTGGCTGAGCATCAACGAGTTTAATCCCGAGCCTGTTTCCGATGTTGATATCGAAGCAAACTCGAGGATCGGCGAGTTGTCGCCCTACGAGGGTCAGGAGATATCACTCATCAGCTGGAACATCGGCTACGGCGGTCTCGGCAAAAATGCCGACTTCTTTATGGACGGCGGCGAGGATGTCGTGACCTATGACCATGACGGCGTTACCGCTAACCTTGTCGGTATATACAAGACCCTGTACGATGATGATGACGCTCCGTCTATCTTCATGCTGCAGGAGGTCGATAACGACTCGGCCCGTACATACGGCATCTGCGAAAGGCAGTATCTCGGGATATACAACTCGGCGTATGCGATGAACTATTCATGCCCCTATGTTCCCTTCCCACTGCCGCCCATCGGCAAGGTCAACAGCGGTCTGCTCACGACCTCGCTTTTTGATATCGACCACGCCGACCGCATTTCGCTGCCCTGCCCGTTCAGCTGGCCGGTCAGCGCCGCAAACCTCAAGCGCTGCCTGCTTGTAAGCTACATGCCCATTGAGGATTCGGAAAAGCATCTCGTCATCGTTAATCTCCACCTTGAGGCATATGACGACGGTGAGGGCAAAATAGCGCAGACAAAGCAGCTTCGTGAGTTTATCCAGTCGGAATACGAAAAGGGCAACTATGTCATTGCCGGCGGCGACTTTAATCAGATATTCCCCGGCGGACTTGACAAATACCCCAACGAGCATGCCGACCTCTGGGAGCCGGGCATCATTCCCGACGATATCGTTCCCGAGGGCTGGACGCTTGCATACGATACCGAGACCCCGACCTGCCGTCTGCTCAATCAGGCATATGACCCGGACGACACGGCAAGCACACAGTATTATGTCATTGACGGCTTTATCCTTTCACCGAATGTGCAGCTTAACACTGTCAAGACCCTTGATGAGGGCTTTACCTACTCCGACCATAACCCCGTCAAGCTCAATGTAACACTTAAATATGCATAACATATAAAAATCTCCTGTGCCTCGGCACAGGAGATTTTTTCTTTAAGTAT
>HF986901.1:20529-53966 GCA_000431075.1 Firmicutes bacterium CAG:555 | reverse complement strand
CCGCCGCCGCAGCCGCATGCACCGTCATCATGACCGTGACAGCCGCTGCAGCCGCCGCCGCAGCCGCCCTCATCGGAGATGAAGGGGAGCTGACCGTGCATCATGAGCTCTGCTGCGTCGTCTGCATTGCCGCAGAAGCCTGCGAATGCAACGATACCGTAATCGGCAAGAGCCTGTCTTGCGCCGGAGCCGATGTTTCCGACGATGACGACCTCGACACCGTTTTCATCCATGAGGTCTGCAACTGCCTGGTGGCCGGTCTCCTTGACCTCAATGACCTTTTTGCCGGTGATCTCGGTCTGGTCGTTGTTGGTGGTGTAGATTGCAAAGTACTCGGCGTGGCCGAAATGCTCGTATATCTCGCCGTCTTTATAGGATACTGCTATGATCATGGTTTATTCTCCTTTTTCTATGAAGTCCGCAAGCTCGGTTAATGCTGCGGTGTCAACGCTTTCTATCTCGCCAGCATCGACCATCGTAGCGATAGCCGGATCGATGGGCATGCGGGCATAGTGGGCTATGCCAAACTCCTCGGCGACCTTTGCGACCTTGCTTGCGCCGAAGATCTCGTGCTCCTTGCCGCAGTCGGGGCACTTGTAGTAGGACATGTTCTCGACGATGCCGAGGACGGGAATGTTCATCATCTTTGCCATGTTAACAGCCTTGGCGACGATCATCGAGACGAGCTCCTGCGGTGAGGTGACGATAATTATACCGTCAACGGGCAGGGACTGGAACACCGTAAGGGGCACATCGCCCGTTCCGGGAGGCATATCGACAAACATGTAGTCGACATTATCCCACAGAACATCGCTCCAGAACTGGGTAACGACGCCTGCGATTACGGGGCCACGCCACACAACAGGGTCGGTCTCGTTATCGAGGATGAGGTTGATGGACATTATCTGCGTGCCCTTGTTTGAGTAGCAGGGTATGAGCATCTCCTCGGTGCCTCTTGCGTGCTCATGGATGCCGAAGGCCTTGGGAATAGACGGACCTGTTACATCAGCATCCAGCACGGCGGCCTGATGGCCACGGCGCTGCATCTCGGTCGCCATCATGCTGGTGACGAGGGATTTGCCGACGCCGCCCTTGCCGCTGACAACTGCAATGACCTTTTTAACGCTTGCTGCAGGGTTGAGCTTTGCGGTCAGATCCTGCTGCTCCCTTTCGGCGCAGCTTTCGCCGCAGTTAGAGCAATCATGTGTACACTCACTCATTGGTTATATCTCCTCAAAAAATATTTTTATAACATTATAATACTTTGCTAACTTTTTGTCCAGCTTCAGAAGCATAATGGGAGTATCCGAATCCGCCTCTGCCATGTCTCTTTACTCTTTCTCTGCGTTATCGTCCTTGAAATATGAGAGCCTTGTGATTGAGCAAAACGAAGCTTGCGGCGCTCAAATCCGCTTAAAATCGGTTTTGGTTACTCTCCTTATGCTTAAGCGCACGGTTTAGATACATTGCGCCGAGACCGGTGAATGCGCCCGTTATGATGCCCGATGCAATGAGTACCGGTGCATACACCAAGATAGACGGTGTGCCGGTCACGAAAACGGAAACGGCAAGCTGGCCGACATTATGTGCGATTGCACCGAGGATGCTCACGACCCACAGAAGCTTTTCGGGAAAGAGCTTCACAGTCAGGCACATGACGGCATACGCCAAAGCACCGCCTGCTATGCTGAACAAAAAGCCCGAAAATCCGCCTGCATACATGCTGCCCATGATAATACGCACCAGAAGTATGGCTCCGGCCTCCTTGCGGCCGAGGATGAGCATAGCGACGAGCGTTATCATGTTTGCAAGACCCAACTTCACGCCTTGGATGGGTACTAAGGGCGGTATCTGAGCTTCGATGATGAAGACTATAAGCGACGCTGCCGTCAGCATCGCCATGAGGGCAAGCTTTCTCGTTTTAGGCATCGATCTTGTCCCCCTCGATCCCAACGGTCACTCTGTGGGGCATACAAATGATCGGCACTCCGTCATCGGTGATCTTGCCCTGCTTTACGCAGATCTGGTCACGGCAGTCTGACTTAGATATGCAGATGCTGCCTTTGTCTACATGAATTATATTATACCCGTATTTCGTCTTGATTTCTATGTCATATGCAACAGTGACTGTGTCAAGGTCTATTTTTTTATACACCTCGCCGTCAACTCGAATGACAGCTACCGTGCCTATGCTGCCGTGGCTGAACAGCAAAAATGCGCCGATGCATATAATGAACACAGCGGCGAAAAGCAGTATCCAGCTTTTGATCTTACCCTTAAACATACTTATATTTTAATTGACTGCGCCTTGCTTGTCAATGAGCATAAATAATGATATAATACAAAAATGTATAACTGTGAAAAGAGGTGAATCGGTTGGCCGACATGATAGTAAGAGCCATATCGTTCATTCTGCCGTTGTTTGCGTTTATCGTGCTGATAAGGACGGTGCGCTCCATGTTCAACGGCAAATCCCAGACGGAAATCTGGGGCTATATTCAGACCGATGACAAGGTGCTGCGTATAACGCACTGGGAAAACATCATCGGTAGGACACGCTCGGCCGATATACATCTTTCCAACCCCAAGGTCAGCCGAGTTCACGCCGTTCTCATCCGCAGTGCCAAGGGGCAGTGGCGGATATTCGATATTTTCTCAAAGGGCGGTGTGCGTGTCAACGGGCAGTCGGTCGGTGCAAGCGGATATCCGCTCAATGACGGTGATGTCATCAACCTCTCCGAGGTCAGCGTCAGATTTCGTGAAATAAATGAACGACAGCGCAGCGAGATCGAGGCTCGCAGGATCGTTACATGGAGAAATGTACATCCGGCAATAACGCTGCTGTATCTTTCGATTTTTCAGGTGTTTCTGCTTTTGGAGCATTGCTTCAGTGCCACGCAGGAGACGCTGCCGGAGATTGCGCTCGGCTTTGGGCTTCTCATTTTGCTTGAGTGGTTTTGCTACTTTGCCATGCGCAGCATCAGGCGCACGGGCTTTGAGGTCGAGACTATTGCGTTTTTCCTCTCCACCATCGGTCTATCGGTCATTGCGACCTCCGTTCCGTCGGAGATGTTCCGCCAGATGATAATCGTTTTTGCGGGCGTTGTGTCATTCTTCCTCTTGGGTGCGTGGCTGCGTGACCTTGACAGGACAAAGACGATGCGTCTGCCCGCCGCCGTGGGTGCGGTGCTGTTGCTTGCCGCAGTTTTGGTGCTTGGCCGTGAGCAGAACGGCGCAAAGAACTGGATATTCATAGGTTCGATGTCACTTCAGCCGTCGGAATTCGTAAAGGTTGCATATATATATGTCGGTGCCGCAACGCTCGACAGGCTGTTCAGCACCAAGAACCTTATTGTTTTCATAGGCTTTTCCGCAGTCTGCGTCATGGCGCTTGCGCTCATGAGCGACTTCGGTACGGCGCTTATATTCTTCGTGACCTTCCTCGTCATATCGTTCATGCGCTCGGGCTCTATCGCAACCGTTGCACTGGCCGTCACAGGTGCCGGCATGGCAGGCTTTTTGATGCTGAGGATGAAGGCGCATGTCGCACGGCGCTTTGCCGCATGGGGTCATGTGTGGGAGGATGTTTACGACACGGGCTATCAGCAGACGCACGCACTGTCTGCCGGTGCATCGGGCGGACTATTCGGCAAGGGTGCCGGCAACGGCTGGCTCAAGGACGGCTTTGCCGCAAACACGGATACGGTGTTCAGCCTCGTGTGCGAGGAGCTGGGCCTTATCATCGCCATCTGCGCCGTTCTGGCCATAGTTTCTCTTGCATTCTTCGCCGTGAGAAACGCAGCTCAAGGCAGGAGCGCATACTACTCCATTGCCGCCTGTGCAACGGCAAGTATGTTCCTCATCCAGCTTGCGCTGAATGTTTTCGGCTCTGTTGATATTCTGCCGTTTACCGGCGTCACCTTCCCCTTCGTTTCAAGGGGCGGCACTTCGGTACTGTCATGCTGGATGCTGCTTGCATTTATCAAGGCCGGCGACACACGAAAGGGAGCAAGCTTTGTTGTCAAAGCTCCCGACGCTAAGCAAAAGGAGGCAAAGGCATGAAAAAAGTCTCCCTAAGAGCATCTTTTGCAATTATAATGGCACTTTTGGTCATTGTCGGTCTTGTCCTTTATGTTTTCAGATTCGTACAGGACGGCGAAAAATGGGCGCTGTACTTTGACGAATCGACCTCGAAATGCACATACACACTGCGTGACCGTGACGGCACGCTGCTTGCCAAGATGGGCGGCGGCAGCAGAACCTATGCCGAAAGCTCCAAGGTGCGCACTGCCTGCTATCAGCTGATCGGCGACTTTAACGGCAATGTCGGCACGGGTGCACTGCAAAGCTTCTCCCGTCAGCTTTCCGGCTACAACATCTTTACCGGCATAGAGGAGGGCGAGGATGTCGACCTCAAGCTCACCGTCGATGCCGACCTCAATGTCAAAGCCTACGAGGCACTCAACGGCAGAAGCGGTTCGGTTTTGGTCGTAAACTATAAAACCGGTGAGCTGCTTTGCATGGTTTCCTCTCCGTCCATCGATCCTTCTAAGCCGCCCTCTACCCTGCCCGACGGCGTATATATCAATCGCTGCATAAGCTCAAGCTTCGCTCCGGGCTCGATATTCAAGCTTGTCACGCTTTCGGCGGCGATCGAGAACATCGACAATCTGTTCCAGCGCACATTCACCTGCAACGGCAGCATCGATGTCAAGGGCGTTACCGTCACCTGCACGGGTCACCACGGCAGCCAGTCTATAGAACAGGCGCTTGCGAACTCCTGCAACTGCGTGTTCGGCACGCTGGCACTGGAGTTAGGCGCCGACACTCTTGGCGAATATGCCGACAAGTTAGGTCTCACGAGCGAGCACAAGCTTGATAATATCACCACCGCCGCAGGCAAGTATGATAAAGACGAATCCGGCAGTGCAGCGCTTGCTTGGTCGGGTATCGGTCAATACAATGACCTTGTCTGCCCCTACTCCATGCTCAGAGTGGTCAGCGCCATTGCAAACGGCGGCACGCTCAATGAGCCCTCAATGCTCGGCGCTTCCGAGAACAAGACCACGCTTCTGAGCTCGTCAACAGCGAGTAAAATTGCGTCGATGATGAACTATAATGTAACCTATAAATATGGCAAGTCCACCTTCTCCGGCCTCGACATTTCCGGCAAGACCGGCACCGCAGAGGTCGGCAAGGGTCAGGCAAGCCACGGCTGGTTCGTCGGATTTCTAAACGATGAGGAGCACCCCTATGCCTTTGTCGTGCTTGTTGAGCACGGCGGCAGCGGTCTCGGTGCGGCAGGAGCCGTGGCAAACACCGTGCTAAATTATGCAGTAAAAAAATAAACCTTGGAGAACACCTATGACAGACATATCCGTCAACGGACTGGTAAAGTCCTTTGAATTGGGTAAAAACATACTCGACGGGCTCAGCTTCGACATTACCGAGGGTGAGCGTGTCGGCATACTCGGGCACAACGGCTGCGGCAAAACGACGCTGTTTCGTATTCTCGTCGGCGAGATAGACTACGACGAGGGCAATGTATCCGTTGCAAACGGCAAGCGCATCGGGCTAATTTCTCAGATTCCCGTCTATCCGCCCGACTGGACGACGGAGGATGTGCTCAAGGACGCTCACCGTGCGCTGTATCGGATATCCGACAGGCTTGAGGAGCTGGCAAAGGCGATGGAGACAGACTCGTCCGAACAGGTTCTGCGTGAATACGATCGTTTATCGGAGGATTACCGCAGGCTCGGCGGCTACGAGATGGAGACCAATCGCAACCGTGTCGCAAACGGTCTCGATATTCCGCAGCACATGCGTGAGCAGGTTTTCGATTCACTGTCCGGAGGCGAACGCACAAGAGTGAATCTTGCCCGTCTCATCCTTGAGAACACCGACATTCTGCTGCTTGACGAGCCGACAAATCACCTCGAGGCTGGACGAGCCGACAAATCACCTCGACCTGCGTGCAACGGAGTGGCTCGAGGAGTACCTGCTGCACTTTAAGGGCACGGTGCTTGCCATCAGCCACGACCGCTTTTTTCTCGACCGCATCGCCCAGCGCTGCATTGAAATTAACGACGGCAAGGCCGAGTTTTACAGCGGCGGATACAGCTTTTACGCCGTTGAGCGGCAAAAGCGCTTTGAGGAAAAGCTGCGCAAATACGAAAAGGATCAGGCAAAAATAGAGCAGCTCACACGAGCTGCCGAGCAGATGCATCTCTGGGCGTTCATGGGCAACGACAAGCTGCACAAGCGTGCGTTTTCAATGGAAAAGCGCATTGCGAAGTTAGAGCAGACCGAGCGCCCCACACAGGCAAAAAAGCTCACCGCTAAGTTCTCTGCTGAGAGCTTCAACGGCGACGAGGTGCTTGTGTGCGAGGGTGTCTCAAAAAGCTTCGGTGAAAAGAAGCTGTTCTCAAACCTCAGCCTCAAGGTCACGGGCCGTGAGCGTATCTCGCTTATCGGCGACAACGGCACGGGTAAATCGACGCTCGTAAAGCTCATCATGCAAAAGGAGTTGCCAGACAGTGGGTATCTCTACCTCGGGCCGTCGGTACGGCCGGCGTACCTGCCGCAGATAATTTCGTTTGACCACCCCGAGCGGAGCTTGGTCGACACAATGCTCTACGACTGCCGCTGTCAGCCGCAGGAGGCTCGGGACAGGCTCGGCGCCTTCGGATTCCGTGGTGAGGATGTGTTCACGCCGGTCGGCGCACTGTCCGGCGGCGAGAAAAGCCGTCTGAGACTTTGCATGCTCATGGGCAGTGATATCAATTTTCTCATACTCGACGAGCCGACGAACCATCTCGATATCGCCAGCCGTGAATGGATGGAGGATGCCGTCTCGCAATACCCCGAGGCGCTGCTGTTCGTCTCGCACGACAGATATTTTATTGAGAAGTTTGCGACCCGCATCTGGTATCTCGAAAACGGAAAGATAACCGATTACCGTGGATCGTATTCGGAGTTCCGTGAGTATATGGCTCGGCAGCAGGTGTTTAATCAGACCGCCAAGCAGGAGGTCAAAAAGAAGGAGTCTCAGCCGAAAAAGAAAAGCGGCAGCAGCGAAAAACAGCGGCTCAAGTTAGAGCGTGAGATAGCAAAGCTCGAGGAGCAGCTCAGTGAGCTTGACAAGCTCGCCGAGAGCTACTCGACCGACTATGAAAAGCTTATGGAGATAGACAGCGAAAAAGAAAGCCTCAACGACAAACTGCTTGAGGCATACGAGTCGTGGGAGGTGCTGGCCGAGTGAAAATGAATAAGAAGCGATTGATAATTGCAGGCATTATATTTTTGGCGGGTCTGCTCCTGCGCTTTGGGTTCTCAGGTCACGACTTCATCGCCTACGGCCTGTTTCTCGTAAGTGTGCTCATTGTTGTATTCGGTGTTGTGGGCAAAACGCTCAAGCAGCTTATTGCCCTGCTGCTTGCGATGGGTGTCGTGTATTTTGCGATTATAGAGATTCCCATCATCGACGAAGCCTCGGGCGACGGCGATTTTGACGCAGATTACCTCATCGTCCTCGGCGCCGCCGTGCATGGCGACACTCCCTCCCTCTCCCTTGTGGAGCGGCTCAGGGCGGCAAAGGATTATCTCGATGCGCACCCGAACACCGTTGCCATCGTCAGCGGCGGTCAAGGCAGCGGCGAGAATATGAGCGAGGCTCAGGCAATGTACGACTGGCTGTGCAAAAGCGGCATTGACACCGACCGGATAATCAAGGAGGACAAAGCGGTCTCGACTTACGAGAACCTAAAGTTCAGCCGTGAGATAATCGGCAGCTTGACCGATAAATCTGACCCCACGATTGCCGTCGTATCAAGCGAATATCACCTGTGCAGGGCAAAGCTCATCGCAAAATCGCTCGACATGGATATACATACCGTGCCGGCACATACAACTTATTTCACCGTTAAGCTCAACTACTTTATCCGTGAAGCCTTCGGCGTTACATACCAGCTCACATTTGCATAAATCTGTAAACAGAAAAGCAGCCGCCTCACCCGAGGCAGCTGCTATTCTATCATCTGCATGATTTTACAGGATTTTCGGTACCACATATGCCAACAGCAATGCTATGGCAAAGATCATGATAAGGTACTCAATTACATAAGAGATAAATTTCATTTCATCACCATTAACCCTTGAATTTTCAATCGACCGGCTCTTTGATTTTATCATACCATACTGCAAATCAAATGCCAAGTTTTTTCAACTCACATTTGCGTGATTCCTAACCGGACTAACAAAGTTAGTCCGGTTTTTGCATCATCGGGACAGGTCGGACATAGTATGTACAGAACTTGCTTCGGGAGGGATCACATTGAAGAATATATTGGATAAAATCAAAAATCGCAAGGCCGTGATATCGGCAGTGTCGCTGGTTTTGTTCGTCGGCATCGTGTTCTGGGCGGTCAACAGCCCCGCAGTTGTCGGCGCTTCGGCAAGCGACAGGCAGCTTCCCATCTACTGCGTTCAGCGTGAGGATAAAACCGTCGCACTGTCATTCGATGCGGCGTGGGGCAATGAGGACACTCAAAAGCTTATTGATATACTCAATAAGTATAAAATTCATGCGACATTTTTTGTCGTGGGTCAGTGGGTGGATAAATACCCCGAGTCTGTGAAGGCTCTGCACGATGCAGGCAACGAGGTCATGAGTCACTCGGATGACCATGCGCATTTTGCGCAGCTCACCGCCGATCAGATAACGGCGAACATCAATGCATCCAACGACAAAATAGAAAAGGTCACCGGCGTGCGCCCCTCCCTTTTCCGCTGCCCCTACGGTGAGTATAACGACACCGTCATCTCCACCGTCAACGGCATGAAAATGGACGCTATCCAGTGGGATGTTGACAGTCTTGACTGGAAGGATCTCTCGGCAGACAAGATAAAGGACCGTGTACTTAAAAATGTGAAGTCCGGCAGCATCGTTTTGTTCCACAATGCAGCCAAGCACACGCCCGAGGCTCTGCCCGGGATAATCGAAGGGCTCATAGCTGATGGCTATACTATAGTGCCCGTGTCGCAGATACTCCTAACCGGCGATACCACCATCGACAATACCGGCATGCAGTGTCCCGTAAAAAAATGAGCATCGCCCTCGTGTATATCACGAGGGCGAACTTTTTTGAAAATAGGTCTTGCAATTGTCGAACGAATGTGTTATTATAATCAAGCGTTAAAAATCCGGGTGTAGCGCAGATGGTAGCGCGCTTGAATGGGGTTCAAGAGGCCGCTGGTTCAACTCCAGTCACTCGGACCAAGTAAAGAGCTTATGAACTCTATAGTTCATAGGCTTTTTTCGTTTTTGCGAACCAGCGGCCTCTTGCATTTTGATCCGCCGCTCGGCCTGCCGAACGCGTAGCGTCGGCTGGCCGCTGGTTCAACTCCAGTCACTCGGACCAGATAAAAAGCTTGTGAACTCTATGGTTCACGAGCTTTTTTGTTATTTTGTAGCTTCTTTTCGAGTGTGCAAAAAATCATGCTATTGCAGGCACTACAGACTTATTGCTCATTTATTGCTCACATTACTTGTGTAGAATTCTTATTGGCGGTGGATATATGCTCTCATGTTTAATAGGAAAGAAATTTAACCGCATCAGTCGTGCGGCTGATATGCTGTGTCTGTTTCTCGGCGAGGACTATGTGTACCGCTCCCCTGTCGGGCGGTCGGCAGAGGTCGCCGAGTTTTCCATACACTTCACAACGCAGTGGCGGTTCAGACTTGGCGGTGAAATTCTCTTGGCTTCAAGAGATATCTACACCCCGTACAGCAACGGCGTTCCCGAGGATTGGGCATATGACCTTGTAGGCAGGCCGGATGAGCTGAGCAGTGTTTTTGATGTCGCCGCAAGACTGCTTATGCAGGAAATGAGTAGCAGCGTCGTTTCAGAGTGCAACTTATCCGAGACTAATGACATCACCATCGTCTTTTCAAATGGTGTTGTCTTTGAGCAGTTTACGCCCGCATCAAGGAAAGACGAAGAATGGCGGCTCATCGACTATGTTGACGGCAGGCACATCGTATGCTACGATGAAGATGGCTTGATATCAGTCGAATGAAATAAAGGTGGTGGTCTTTTGGCTAAAATATTAGGCTCGTGGAGCGGGATGCGGAAATATCTTGAGCAGGATATGCTCGCCGAGGTGCTGAAAGGGCGTGTGCGCTATGGGTGCACTGCGTATATCGGCATGGACGGCTGCCGCATTTTTGAGGTCTGCATCGATGGTAAGCAGGTAAAGCGCTTTTCGTGGGAGACCGTCAACTCGTATTTTATAGACAGTGGGCTCAAGAAAAACGGTGAGCCGTTCGGCACGGAGGAATATTGGAGCGAGTTTTGGGCGCTCCTGAACAAAATTCCGATGACCGAGCGCACCGAATACACCGACGAGGAGTTTTGCGCTGCGCTTGAGCGCTACCGCAACCAAAGTATCGAGCTGAGCACACAATCCCCCGACTCCATTGTGCGGATGTTCGCCATTCTTGACCGCAGGCTTGGCAAGCGAACGCTTGCAAAGCTCAAAGATGACATAGACAATCAGCCGGAATGGCTGCGCCAATTTTACACACTGCGCATTGCGGCGGAGGCGAAAACAGCAGGTATCGTTTGATACCTGCTGTTTTCCATTAATTCAATTACAGATAAAACTTGGGCTCCTTCCTGTCCGAGCAGGTCTTTTTGAGGACTGCGTGGGCGGCGAGGCGCATGGGCAGCGGGACCTTTCTCGAATCGGTGGAGCACATGTTCACGCAGCGCATGCAGCTTATGCACTTTCTGATATTGGTCTTCATGCGCTTTGCGCTTATCGCTCCTGCGGGGCAATATTTATAGCAGATGCCGCAGCCGATGCACTCCTTGGAGGGGCTGGGGTAGAGCGGGAAATCGCTGATCTTTTTCTTCTTATAATCCGGGTTGCCGGGCATTTTGACCTCGGTGAGCGGCTGCTTCTCGTCAAGTCTCTTGAGAAAATCAACAAGCTTTTCACGGTCGCTTGCATCGGGTCTGTCGGCAGCAAAGGTCGGGTCGATGGAATGGGGAGCTATCATCTCGCAGCCGCCGACGGTTATAAAGCCGTGCTTATCGGAAAGATCCTGCATCTCAAGCAGCGCATCGTCAACAGCCCGGTTGCCGTAAACGGCGACAAGGACGCAGGGGGTTCTGTTGCCTTTTATCTGCTCCATGCGGTCATACATGGGCTTGGGAATGCGTCCGCCGTACACGGGGAAGCAGAAAAACGCCAGGGTATTTTCGTCAAGCGAAACATCCATGCTGGGTGTGGTTATCTCCTGCATGAGCACATCTCCGCAGGCCTTGCTGATAATGTCCGCAACTGTTTTTGTGCCGCCGCAGGGACTGAAATAAAATATTACCTTTCTCATTTGATCCTCTATCCTTTTTCCTTTTTATTTTACCTCTATGCAGTATGTTCTGTTAGCTCTCGTGCCGACAACGATATTGCTGTTATACACAACGGGCGAAGCCTCGATGTTGCCGCCGAGGTTCATCTGGTCGAGCACATCGCCGGTCTTGCCGTCGATCAGATACAGGTTGAAGCCCGTGTTGCAGTAGGCAAGATAGCCGTTACCGTCCTTATCATAGAAGTCGACCGGTGAACTCCAGCTGTAAACTGAGGTCTCTCTCTCCCAGACCTTTTCGCCGTTATCCTTCTTGAGCGCAACGAGCGTGCCGGAGCCCGCTCCCGGGGTTCTTGCAACGGGGACAAATATCATGTCCGAAAGCTTATTCTTGCCGACGGCTATCGTGCCCTGTACGCCGCCGGAAAGATCTGAAACGGTGTAGCACTCATAGCTGGTTTTCCATACGATCTCGCCGGTCTCGGCATCTATCTTGAAAATGGGTATCTCCGTCTTGGAGCTTGAGCGCCAGCCCATGTGGAAGGATGTACTTATGTAGATATACGGGTGGCCGTCCTCAATGCTGACAACGGGCGAGCAGTTGGTATCATCAAGGATATCCTGTACCCAAACGAGCTTGAGCGTGTTAAGGTCAAGGCACATTAGGTTGCCGCCGTTATCGGCGAGGAAAGCGTAGTGATTAATAATTGCCGCCGAGGACTCGACGCCGAGCCAATACTTTGAGCCCGTGCGTGTGCCTTTATACTTCCACTTGACGATGTTGTCCGGGTCAACGGACAGCGTGCCGTTTGCCTCATCGTACTTTGTGTTGAGGTGGATTATGTACAGTATGCCGCACTCGCCCGGGTAAATGAGCTGATCGGTATCTGCGCTCACGAGCGGGGACGAGTCGAACATGTACCAGCCGCGGTCTGCAAAGCCGTCGTTTTTGCCGAACTCGAACATAACGGAGTTGTCTAACAGATTAACTACAAGTGCTCTTGCGCTGCCCTTAGCGGAGCTGTCAACGCCGGCACCGACATAGAGTATCGGATAGCCCCTCGGGTCAAGGGCGCCTGCACCCTTGAAGTTAAAGCCCAAAAACAGCGGATCGCGAGTCTTTTCGCCGGTGGACAGCTCATAGAAACGGACATATCCGTCGAGCGTTGCGTGGATGACCTCGACAAGATCCTTCTTCTCTCTTGCCCAGTCATACATGGCAGTCATATTCTTGCGGGTAGCCTCCGGCCACTTTGCGATGAGCGCCTGACCCGTCCAGCCGCTGCCCGTCCAGTTGAAGCCGTCGGAGTCGGCAAGGCCGCCGGTGGAATTTTTCCACACGACCGACAGGGACTTGCTGCTGACATTTGCCGTTCCGTAGGCTGCGCCGGAGCGGAAGTTATCGCCTCTGAAGGTGACTACACCGTCTATTTGTGCATAGCGTTCGGGCAGATCAAACAAAATGTCATACTGGTTTTCATACTCCTCGACGACCTCACCGTCGACCATGATGGCCGTGCTCTTGATGAGGTTCTCGGGCTCGGTGCCCTCAACGGCGTGCGGCTCAAAGTCCGGCAGGCCGACAGGTGTCGGTGTGGGTTCGGGCGTCGGTGTAGGTGTGGGGGCTGCGGTCGGTGTAGGTGTAGGGGCGGGCTTGTTAAGCTCGTCATTTGCCTGCATGGAGCTATATACAACATACACGAGTGCAGCCGCCAGCACCACAAGAAGCAGTATTTCAATTACGAGAACTATTGGGTTTCTCTTTTTCTTTTCATTCATCTCTATCCACCCCAAAATGCTTATTCCGTGAAATGTATATGATTGTTTATATGATCCTGACAGAAGCAGTGATAACCGGCGCAGCGTGAGCAGTATCTGAACTCAAGGTCGGGATAATCGGTATCGGTCCTGCCGCAGACTGCGCATTTTCTCGTATATGACGCATTTTTCTGCTCGTACTTGATCTTCTGCTTTTCCCTGTTGAAGTTGACGGTCGTTTTTTTATAGCGTGCTCTGTTCGAGCGGATAGACGATATAAGCTCATCGCCGAAGAACACGAAGTAGTTCAAAATAGCGACCAGCGGCAGGAGGTTGAACGGGAACGGTGCCGTCACCATTGCAAACACGAACACCGCAGCATCGATATATGCAAGCCACTTGACCTTAACCGGGATAATGAACATGAAAAGCACCTGAACATCGGGAAACAGCGTTGCAAACGAGAAGAACATCGAAAGGTACAGATACTCGGTCGTGACCTCGAAGTCCTGCTTGGTGATGAAGTACACGATAAAGCCGTAAATTATGGTCAGCAAAACGCCGCTTATGATGAAGATGTTGAACCTCGGAGTGCCCCACTCTCTTTCGAGCACATTGCCTATCCAGTAATAGAAATAGAAAAACAGCAGCGCCCAAAAGCTCGTAGACTGCGGCACGAAGATAAAGGTCACGAGCCTCCACACCTCGCCCTTGAGTATCTTCTCCGGCGAGAACACGAAAAACGACAGCAGTGTATGGGTCGAGTCCATGAGGGTGAACACCCAGACGGCGAGGCTTACGATGACGATATATAGCATAAGGTTCGGCACGCCGAATCTCGGATGCCGGTAACAAAACATGTCGATACTTTTGTTCAGCTTTTTCATATGCAGCTCCTTTCAACATACTTATATAAATTATAAGGCTAAAACAAGGTAAAGTCTACAAAAAAATTGTCGGCAATGTAACTTTTATCTTTAAGTTTTTGTTCTGATGTGGTAAGATGTAAAATGTATTATTGTTTGTAGGTGAAAAAATGTACGAAAGAAACGCAGAAAATGAAATAAAAAACGATATTATCGAGGGCCGCAACGCCGTTATTGAGGCTTTGCGTGTCGGCAGGAGTATCGATAAAATATTTATCGCCAAGGGCGAAACGGACAAGACCTTGGGTCACATCGCCTCCAAGGCCCGTGAGGCAGGTATCGTGGTGGTCGACGCCGACCGCCGCAAGTTAGACAACATGAGCGTTACTCACTCGCATCAGGGCGTTATCGCCCTTGTCGGTGTGAACGAATACTGCTCTGTTGAGGATATCCTCGCAGTAGCGGAGAAAAAAGGCGAGGCACCGTTTGTCGTCGTGTGCGACGAGGTCAGCGACCCCCGCAATTTAGGCGCTATCATAAGAAGCGCAGAGTGCGCCGGCGCGCACGGCGTTATTATCCCCAAGCGCAGAAGTGCCGGTCTGACTGCGATAGTCGGCAAGGCCTCCGCAGGTGCCGCAGAGCACATGGCCATAGCAAGAGTGCCGAACATCCCCGCCGTGCTCAAGGAACTCAAGGACAAAGGGCTGTGGGTCTACGGTGCTGCCGCAGGCGGCTCAAACGGCCTGTGGGACACCGATTTCACCGGTGCAATGGCACTCGTTATCGGCTCCGAGGGCGATGGCATCGGCAGGCTCGTGCGTGAAAACTGCGATTTCATTGTGAATATTCCCATGGTCGGCAAGATCAATTCTCTCAACGCTTCGGCGGCTGCCTCGGTCATCATGTACGAGGTTCTGCGCCAGCGCTCCGGTCGCTGATAAGCGAACGGGTTAGGACGATTTATGGATAAAAACAGGGAAAACAAAATATTCTACGCCGGTGATGAGTTTGACTTTGAAAGCATCATGCGTGAATTCGGCAGCGAAAGAGGCGATGCCGAGGTCGACTATGATGCGATAGGGTCAAAGCCAGTTACCTATGACGATGTCGAGGACATTTTATCGACCGATCTCAGCGTCGACGAGGGCTATGACTATCCGCCCGAGACCGAGCCGGAGGTCGAGGAGGAGTCTGAGAAAGAGGAGATCATTGACAGCATCGTCGAGGAGTATACCGACGGCTCGGAGACCGAGGCGACGAAGGTATTCAAGCCCGTGCAGGACGATGAGTTCGTCACGGACGGGATATCCGATGAGGACATATCGCCCGAGGACTACGCTGAGGACGGCGATTACGAGGCCGGAAAGGACGAGGAACCAAAGCCGAAGCGGCACGAGCGCCGCAAAGCCCGCTCGTTCGGCGAGCTGGTTGTCACGCCGTTTATCTCCGCTCTTGCTCTTATCGCACTCAAGGTGCAGCAGAGCAAGCTGCCGCTGAGCTTCTCTGCCGATGATGACGAGGAGCTCGGCGAGGAGCTGCCGCCGGAGAAGGCATCAAGGTTCTATGAAAGCTTCATAGGCGGTCTGCACATCAGGGTGCGCATCGCTTTTGTGCTGAGCCTTGTTCTGACATACATCTCATTCGGTCTGCCGGTCACGGGTGCAATGAACGCCACGGCGGTAAAGAGCGCAGTGGCGCTCATTTTACTGCTTGCAGTCATGATCTGCGGGCTTGATATAATGACCTCGGGTCTTATTGCGATAGCCCATCGCAAGCCGAACGCCAACACGCTTATTGCGCTGTCGGCACTTTTCTGCGTCATCGACGGTTTTTTGGCCGCATGCGGCGTTAAAGGCACGAAGCTTCCCTTCTGTGCCGTGCCTGCACTGACGATATCGTTCTCGCTTTTGGGATCGCTGCTCAACTGCCGCAGCAGCAGGATAGTGTTCAACACCGTGTCCTCCTCTCGCAAGCCGTACACTGTCACCGCCGAGACCTCGGTCACCGGCGACGGCGTTACGATACTCAAGTCCCGCATGACCACCAAGGGCTTTGTCCGCCGCACGGAGGAAGCAGGTCCCGACGAGACCGTTTACGGCGTTATGGCGCCGTATCTGATAGTCATTGCGCTTCTTCTGAGCCTGATTTCCGCAGCTGTGAGCAAATCCTTTGCCCAGTTTGCGCATATCCTGTCGGGTATTTTTGTGTGCGCAGCGCCGCTTGCGATACTGCTCACCTACCCGCTGGCAAACTTCGTTTCCGCCAAAACGCTTATTAAAAGCGGCTCGGCTATCGCCGGCTGGTCCGGAATTTACGACATCGGCAAGTGCCGCCACATGATAATCACGGACTTTGATCTGTTCCCCAAGGGCAGCGTCACAATCTCGCAGACACGAATTTTCGCCGGAATGAAGCCGGAAAAGGTCGTGTCGCTGGCAGGCAGTATGATCGCCGCCTCCGGCAGTGCGCTCTCCCCCGCTTTTGCAGAGCTCATGAAGCAGGGCAAGGGCAGTCTCCTGCGTGTTGAAAACTTCCGCTGTCACGAAGGCGGCG
Organism: Firmicutes bacterium CAG:555; assembly: GCA_000431075.1. Classification (GTDB taxonomy): domain Bacteria; phylum Bacillota; class Clostridia; order Oscillospirales; family Oscillospiraceae; genus F23-B02. Next base: position 37,418 of record HF986901.1, on the reverse strand, counting down.
GACTTATCGCAATGGTCGACGGCGTTGAGGTCTACTGCGGCTCGGCAAGCTTCATGCACCTTATGGGCGTGCACCTGCCGGATATGTTCAAGATCAAAAACTGCGTATATGTCTCCGAGGGCGACACCATCTGCGGCATGTTCCAGATGGAGTACACCCCCGTTGACAGTGTAAGAGAAGCGCTGTACATGCTCATGCGCTCGGATCGCCACCCTGTTTTTGCCGTGCGTGACTTTAACATCACGCCGCAGCTTTTGTCGGTAAAATACGATATTCCGACCGACGGCTTTGATTTTCCGTCCTTTGCGCAGCGCTATGAGATATCCGGTGCAGAGCCCTCGGAGGCAAGCAAACCGGCTGCTCTCGTTTCCCGTGAGGGGCTTGGCGCATTCGTCCATCTTGCCGAGCACGCAAAGGGCCTGTACACAAGAGTGCGGGTAAGCGTGATGCTGTCTGTCATGAGCACCGTCATAGGTATGATAGTCATGTTTGTCCTCAGTCTGACCGGTCAAATGACCGTAACGGCAGTGCTTTCGTTCCTGCTTGTATGGCTGATACCGGTGCTTATCATCGGCTTTTGCTTCTCGGAGTAAAAAAATGTTGATATAGATAAACTTATAGTGTATAATAAATCGATTGCGTTATTTAATAAACTTTATAATATATTTCAGAGAGGAAGCAACACATGAGCTACGAAACCAAAAACATCCGTAACATTTGCTTTATGGGTCACGGCAACAGCGGCAAGACCAGCCTTGCCGAAAGCATGCTGTTCACTACCGGCGCTATCGACCGTCAGGGCAAGGTGACCGACGGCAACACCGTCTGTGACTACGACGCAGAAGAGATCAAGCGCCAGATCACTATCTCTACTGCAGTTGCACCCGTCAATTTCGGCGGCTGCAAGATCAATGTGCTTGACTGCCCGGGATACTTCGACTTTGTCGGCGATGTCCTCGCCGCAATCCGTGTCGCAGATACCGGCATTATCTTCTGCACGGCAAAGGACGGCATTTCCGTTGGTGCAGAGCGTAGCTGGAAATATCTGAAGGCTGCCAATGTCCCCGCAATGTTCTATATCTCCAAGCTCGACGAGGAGCACGGTGATTTCTACAAGGTTCTCGGCGACCTTCAGGCAAAGTACGGCAGCATCGTCTGCCCCGTCGTCGCTCCCATGTCCGATGGCACCGGCGTTATCGATCTGGTACACAATGTTGCATACCAGACCAAGGGCGGCAAGACCGCAAAGGTCCCCGTTCCCGCAGCAGATGCCGACAAGGTAGCAGAGCTTCGTGAGGCTCTTATGGAGACCGCCGCAGGCGCTTCCGAGGAGCTCATGGAGAAGTACTTTGAGGAGATGGAGCTTTGCGAGGCCGATATCGTGACCGGCATCAAGCTCGGCATGAAAGATCGCAGCGTCGTTCCCGTTGTCTGCGGCGCAGCAATGGCTAACATCGGCACTGAGGCAGTTCTGCAGGCAGTTTGCGACTATGTCCCCGCTCCCGATGTAGACCCCGCAGCACCCACTCTCGCATTCGTATTCAAGACCGTTTCCGACCAGTTCGGCAAGTACAGCTTCGTTAAGGTCATGGGCGGCAAGATCACTGCCGATATGTCTCTGCGCAATGTCCGTGCCTCCAGCACCGACAAGCTCGGCCGTCTGTACACCATCTGCGGCAAGAAGACCACCGAGGTCAAGGAAGCCTGCTGCGGCGATATCGTTGCCGTCGGCAAGATGGACTGGAAGACCGGCGACACCGTTTGCGATCCCAAGAACGAGGTCGAGCTTCCCGCTCTCGAGATGCCCGATCCCTGCTACTCCATGGCTATCTCCCCCAAGACCAAGGGTCAGGACGACAAGGTCGCAGGCGGCCTTTCCCGTCTGAACGAAGAGGATGTCTCCTTCACGCTCGTCAACAACGCAGAGACTCATCAGATGGTCATCTCCGGCGCAGGCGACATTCAGGTCGATGTCCTGTGTGCAAAGCTCAAGTCCCGCTTCGGCGTTGAGACCGAGCTCAAGCCCGCCCGTGTCGCATACCGTGAAAAGATCAAGGGTCGTGTCGAGGCTCACGGCCGTCATAAGAAGCAGTCCGGCGGTTCCGGCCAGTTCGGTGATGTTTGGATCCGCTTCGAGCCGCAGGATGAGTCCGACGACATGATCTTCGCAGAAGAGGTCTTCGGCGGCTCCGTTCCCAAGAACTTCTTCCCCTCCGTTGAGAAGGGCCTGCGCAACTCCGTCAACAAGGGCGTTCTTGCAGGCTACCCGCTGGTCGGCCTCAAGGCAACCCTGTACGACGGCTCCTACCATCCCGTCGACTCTAACGATATGGCGTTCCAGACCGCTGCCCGCCTTGCATATCAGGACGGTATCCCCAAGGCAAAGCCCACCATTCTTGAGCCTATCGGTCTGCTTCAGGTCACCATCCCCGATGCAAACCTCGGTGATATCATGTCCGATATCTCCTCCAAGCGTCGCGGCACCGTGCTCGGCATGAACGCTGAGGACGGCATGCAGATAGTTGAGGCTGAGGTTCCGATGGCTGAGATGAGCTCTTACACCATCGACCTTCGCTCCATGACCCAGGGCCGTGGCTCGTTCACTCTGAAGTTTGTTCGCTATGAGGAAGCTCCCGGCAACATCCAGCAGAAGGTCATCGAGGAAGCAAAGGCACTCGCCGAGGCTGAGTAATCTAAAATCACAAACGGCGGACTATCGTCCGCCGTTTCTTTAAAGCTATGAAAATTCCTAAAATCAATATCAAAAAGCCGGAAAAGCAAACTAAAGCAGAAAAACCGAAGAAGCATGAGGTTGCGGAAAAGGGCGAATCCGTTCTTGCAAGCTTTGAGGTTTCCGAGGCGACCGCAAGAAAGGTCTGGGCGAGCGAAATAGCAATTGCATCTGTCGTTTCGCTCATTGCCGTGTTAATAGCTTTTTTAGGCTAAAATTTAAGGCTGAAAGGACTATCCTTTCAGCCTTGTTTTTATTTTACTATGCCTTTTATGAATTTAGATTTTTCGACAGGCTCATCTACTATCGTGTAGCAGTTTTTGAGAAGCTGCGCTGCCTCCTGCGCTTTTTCCATTGTCTGCGCATGGATAACACCTAAGGCCTCGTCAAGTTCGACACGGTCTGCGACCTTCTTGTTGAGTATTACGCCGACTGAAAGGTCAATGACGCTCTCCTTGGTCACTCTGCCGCCGCCGAGGTGCATCGACACAAGGCCGACATCCTTTGCGGAAATGTGCTTAACAAAGCCCGCCCTGTCACTTTTAACTTCAAGCTGAACGGGTGCTTTGGGCAGAAGTTCGGTGTCGTAAACTGCCTTGGGGTCGCCGTCCTGCCCCTCGACGAGCTGTGCAAGTTTTTTAAGTGCGCTGCCGTCGTCGATACCCTTTTGGAGCATTTTGCGGGCTTCCTCCTCGGTCTCGGCTATGCCCGCCTGAGTCAGAATGCAAGAGCCGAGCGTCAGGCACAGCTCAAGAAGCTCACCCTTTTTCTCGCCCTTGAGAACTTCAATGGCTTCCTTGACCTCAAGTGCGTTGCCGATGGCGTTGCCGAGAGGCTCATCCATGTCGGTAATTACACCGACGGTCTTTTTGCCCGCAAGCTTACCGACCCTGACAAGCTCGGTTGCAAGCTCCCTTGCCTTGTCCTCTGTTTCCATGAACGAGCCGCTGCCGGACTTGACATCCAGAACGATGACATCCGCTCCGGCGGCGAGCTTTTTAGACATGATGCTGCTGACGATGAGCGGAATGCTCGGCACTGTGCCGGTGACATCACGCAGAGCGTACATCTTCTTGTCGGCAGGGTCAAGGTCGGCGGTCTGACCGGCAATAGCGATGCCGAAGGTGTTGACATTGGAAATGAACTTTTCCTCGGAAATGCCGGTGTTGAAGCCCGGGAAGCTTTCAAGCTTGTCTATCGTGCCGCCGGTGTGACCCAAACCGCGGCCTGACATTTTGGCGATCTTCACGCCTGCCGCTGCGACCATCGGGCAGAGAATGAGCGAGGTCTTGTCACCGACACCGCCGGTGGAGTGCTTATCGGCCTTGACGCCGGTTATCTTGCTGAGGTCGAGCGTCTCGCCGCTGTGCATCATCGCCATCGTGAGCTCCAGCGTTTCCTCACTGTCCATGCCACGCAGTAAGATGGCCATCAGAAGCGCCGACATTTGATAGTCGGGTATTTCGCCCTTGGTGTAGCCGTTTACGACAAACTCTATCTCCTCGGCGGAAAGCTTCAGGCCGTCCCGCTTTTTTACGATTACATCTGTCATCAGCATATTGCATACCTCCGGTTTATTCTTATCTATGCTTTGCAGTATATCACATATCTGTTAAGATTTCTACTTACTCGGAAAATTTCTTTTCCCCGGAAAAACGGCATATTCACGACCGTTTATCGTGCGCAGTATTGCCTTCGTGCGGGTCGATGCGCTCATGTCCGCCGGAATGGCGATAAGACTCCGCCTGCCGTCAAAGCAGGTGAGAAAGCCCTGCGGTGTTGAAAACCATAGCAGGCCGTCGTCCTCGGATATATCCGGCTGCTTTGTCGGCGCAAAAGGCTTATCCGCTGCGTAATCTATCACCTGCGGCAAAATGCGCATTTGCGCTCGGGAAAGCTTCTTTACAAGGCGCAGTCTTCCCTTTTCCGGCTGCATCACGCCCAAAGCCGCACTTTTGCCGCCACCGAAAATTCTCAGCCGCACGAGCCTGTCGCCGCAGCGGCACTCGGCATCGAAAACGGTCATCAGCCCCTCGGAGTATACCTGCAAGCTGCCGCACTGTGCGCCGTCAATGTAAACCGGGTAATTTTCCATAATACCTCCTATGCAAAAACCCCGAGGAAAACCTCGGGGTTTTGTCTTACAAGCCAAAGCTCACGGCAATTGCATTGTCGACCTTGGTCATCGTCGTGTCATCCAATTTTCCCATGCGCTCACGCAGTCGGGATTTATCGATGGTGCGTATCTGCTCAAGCAGTATGACGCTGTCACGGGAAAGTCCCACACTCTGCGCATCGAGCTCGATGTGGGTCGGCAGTCTCGCCTTGCCGGTCTGGCTCGTTATCGCAGCGGCAATAACCGTTGGGCTGTGTTTATTGCCGGTGTCGTTCTGAACGATCAGAACGGGTCTCATCCCGCCCTGCTCCGAGCCCACAACGGGGCTCAGGTCGGCATAATATATATCTCCGCGCTTGACTATACTCAATTTAATTCACACTCCGAATGATAGTCGCCCGCTACATCTTATGTAGTGTGCTGATTACATTCTCCCACGGTGAATCAAATTTTATACAATCGTTTACTTATATATTCTCGGGACACGCTTTGACACGGCGCAAAGAAGCTCATACGGTATCGTGCCCGCTGCCTCGGCGAGCTTTTCTATCCTTGCGTTCTCGCCGAAGATCTCGACCTCGCTGCCGACATTGACCTCGGGGCAGTCGGTGAGATCGACCATGCTCATATCCATGCAGATATTGCCGCACTGCGGAACGAATTTGCCCTCGGTAAAGTAGCTGCACTTGCCTGCTGCCGCCCAAGGGATGCCGTCGGCATAGCCTGCGGCGACAACGCCCATCCTCGTGCGCTTATCTGTAACATAGTGTCTGCCATAGCTGACGCAGGTGCCGGGTTCGTAGTATTTTATGGTGCTTACGGTGCTCACCATGCGCATGGCGGGCTTGAGACCGAGCTTGCCGTCGTCACCGTAGCCGTAGAGCAGAAAGCCCGGGCGAACCATGTCGAGCATCATCTCCGGATGGTTGACAACAGCGCCGCTGTTTGCGCAGTGGCGGATCTTGAACTTAAAACCGCCGATGCGCTCGGCATCGTTAATGACATGCATGAAAAGCTCAAACTGCTTTTTTGTATAGTCGATGCTCTCACTGTCGGTATAGTCGGACACGGCAAAATGCGTGTATACGCCCTCGGCATAGATGCCCGGGAGCTTGCAGGTGCGGATAACGCTCTGCACGCCCTCGTCAAAGTAGCCGCCTGCACACAGGAAGCCGAGGCGGGACATACCGGTGTCGAGCTTTATGTGAATTTTGAGCGTGCCGCCGAGCTTTGTGGCAGCTTCGGAATATTCAACGCCCTTTGCCTCGCAGCTCACGGTCTGCGTAAGGTCATTGTCCAAAAGCTCCTTTACATACTCCGGCGGCGTGTGTCCGAGTATGAGTATCGGCATTTTAACGCCGCTGTGCCTTAGCTCCAGTGCTTCGTCAAGGCAGGCAATGGCAAGATAGTCCGCACCGCACTTTTCAAGGCGCTTTGCCACCTCTACCGCACCGTGGCCGTATGCGTCGGCCTTGACGATGCCGAGGAAGCGGCAGCCCTTTGGCAGTCTCGCTCTTATGGCACGGTAATTGTGCTCGATATTCTCAAGGCTGACCTCAGCCCATGTTCTCTTTTGCAGATCCTTCATTGTTTAGCTCACACTCCAATCTGTTATCTCAATGAATGCAACTGTTTTCTCGTCACAGCTTATCTCGGCATTCAACGGAACAAGCTCCTTAGAAAGCCACAGCGTCACGGTGATGTCGTCCGATGGAATTATCCTCGCCGCCAGCATATCGTCCTCCGTCCAGACAATGTCGAGGTGGCCCTCACGCATCGCCTTTACGAGCACCGGAAGTGCCGACATGGGGCTAAGGCCGTTATCGGAAAGCGTCCCGATATCCAAGATAACGCCCTCGTACTCAAGCTGCGTCGTGTCCTCGGACACCCTCGCTTTTATACCGGCAACAAGCTCGGGCTCCAATATCTCCACAACGGCGCCGTTTTCGTCCTGCACATACCCCAGCTTGAACTCCACCGTTTTGTCGCTGTATTCTGCCCGGACGGCGGCGTTGAAGCTTACCTCATCGGCGGTATACACCTGCTGCATGAATTTCAAAAAGCTCTCCTCGCCGTTATCTGAGCAGCCGCAGAGGATGACGAGACTTATCATTAGCGGCAAAATGATTTTTCGCATTCCGCTTCCCTCCTACGGTTTATTGTATTATAGTCGTCCTGCTTTCATTAGTCAAATTTTCTGCTTGACTTTTTTTGAAATGTGAGCTTTAATATCTTTATTATATGGTATTGCGACGATCGGGAAGATAATGTCCGGTTGCCAGACAGAGAAAGGCGGTCATCGGCTGGAAGCCGCCCGTGGCATTGACATTTAGTTCGCCCGTGAGCTCCGACTAATCATCGGCGGTATGCCCCGTTACGGCACAAAGTGCGATCTTTGTATCGAATCTGGGTGGTACCGCGGAAGTTGGTCTTTCGTCCCTTTGTGGGATGAAGGGCTTTTTTTATTCCGGTTTATAAAATTTTTCTAAGGAGAGAAATTATGAAAGCACTTATGCAGGAGTTGAGAGAAAACGCTGTTAAGTCCATCACCGGCGCCGACAGCATTGAAGCTCTCGAAGCTCTCAGAGTAAAGTATCTTGGCAAAAAGGGTGAGCTGACCGCCATTCTGAAACAGATGGGCAAGCTCTCGGCAGACGAGCGCCCCATCATGGGTCAGCTTGCAAACCAGCTCAGAGCTGAGCTTGAAAAGAACATTGAAAGCGCCCGCTCACGACTTGAAGCGGCGGCGCTCGAGGCCAAGCTTGAGCTTGAGGCAGTCGATGTCACCATCCCTGGTGAGGAAATCAGGCTTGGACACAAGCATCCGATGTACAAGGCACTTGACGAAATTAAGGATATATTCGTGGGCATGGGCTTTACCGTGCTCGACGGTCCCGAGGTCGAGCTTGCGACCTATAACTTTGATAAGCTCAACGCCGGAGAAGGCCATCCCTCCCGTGACTGGTCGGACACCTTCTATTTTGACACCGACAGTCGTGTGATGCTCCGCTCGCAGACAAGCCCCATGCAGGTGCGTGCGATGGAGACGATGCAGCTGCCTATCCGCATCATCGCCCCGGGCAGGGTCTACCGCAAGGACGAGGTCGATGCCACCCACTCCCCCATGTTTCATCAGGTCGAGGGTATGGTCATCGACAAGGGCGTTACCATGGCTGACCTCAAGGGCACGCTCAATGCCGTTATGGAGGAGCTGTTCGGCAAGGGCACAGTCACCCGCTTCCGCCCCCATCACTTCCCGTTCACCGAGCCCAGCTGCGAGATGGATGTCCAGTGCCACAAGTGCGGCGGCAAGGGCTGCCCCACCTGTAAGGGTGAGGGCTGGATTGAGGTGCTCGGTGCCGGCATGATACACCCCCGTGTACTTGAAATGAGCGGCATTGACAGCGAGGAATACACCGGCTGGGCATTCGGCATGGGTCTTGAAAGACTTGCGATGCGCCGCTTTAAGATCTCCGATCTGCGCCTGATTTTTGAAAACGATGTCCGCTTCCTGGAGCAGTTCTGAGAAAGGTAGGTTTATGATATGAATCTTAGCAGAAAATGGCTTAACGAGTTTGTTGACGGCGTTTCCGTCAGCGATATAAATGACCATGAATTTTCCGAGGCTATGACCCTTTCCGGCTCGAAGGTCGAGACATTTGAGGATCTGGGCAAGGAAATAAGCAATGTTGTTGTCGGCAAGGTGCTTTCGATGGCAAAGCACCCTAACTCCGACCATATGTGGCTGTGCATGGTCGATGCAGGGCAGGCAGAGCCTGTTCAGATAGTCACGGGCGCATGGAATGTGCATGTGGGTGACCTTGTCCCCGTTGCGCTCGATAACTCCACCCTCCCCGGCGGCAAGACGATAACCAAGGGTAAACTGCGTGGCGAGGTCTCCGACGGCATGCTCTGCGGCCTGTATGAGCTCGGCCTTGACGAGCGTGACTTCCCCTATGCCGCAATCAAGGCTGCCGCAATCTTGGGCAACTACCACCCGCTGGATAAGAACAAGCCTTCCATCCCCGCCGATATTCAGGCCGGAGCAAAGGTGTTCGGACCCGTCGTCGCCGCAAAGGTCGTGAGCGTTGCGGTTTCCGGCGTGAACGAGTTTGACTGCGTTCTCGATATCGGCGGCAGTGAAGTCAGCTGCCACACCGATTGCCACAATATCCATGAGGGCGACATGCTCGCATATAACACCAAATCCGGCATAATCTGCACCCTTGCAGATCTGCACGCCGAGCAGGCGGAGTTCCCCAACTGCATCCCCGACGGTATTTTCATTCTGCATGAGGATGGCATCAAGCCCGGCGACGACATCAAACCCATCATCGGTGCCGACGACCATGTCATCGAGTTTGAGATAACCCCGAACCGCCCCGACTGCCTGTCGATCATCGGTCTTGCAAGAGAGGCTGCGGCTACCTTCGGCAAGGAGCTCAAGCTGCATGAGCCCGTCGTCAAGGGCGGTGCCGACGGCAAGTTGGATGACCTGCTCAAGGTCGAGGTCCCCGCTTCCGACCTCTGCCCCCGCTACACCGCACGCATGGTGCGCAATGTTAAGATAGCTCCCTCACCCAAGTGGATGCGTGAGCGTCTGCGTGCAATGGGCGTGCGTCCCATTAACAACATCGTTGATATCACAAACTATGTCATGATGGAATACGGCCAGCCGATGCACGCTTTTGACTATCGCTATGTCAAGGGCGGCAAGATAATCGTCCGCCGTGCGCAGGACGGTGAAACACTCACCACGCTCGACGGCAACCTGCGCAAGCTCAATTCCAACATGCTCGTCATCGCAGACGACACCCGTGCAGTCGGCCTTGCAGGCATAATGGGCGGCGAAAACAGCGAGATAGTCGATGATACCGTCGATGTCGTTTTTGAGTCTGCAAACTTTGACGGCACCTGCATCAGAAAAGGCGCTCTCGCCCTCGGCATGAGGACCGAGGCTTCGGCAAAATTTGAAAAGGGTCTTGATGTGTACAACACCCTGCCCGCAGTCGACCGTGCCTGTGAGCTGGTCGAGCTTCTCGGTGCCGGTGAGGTCGTTGACGGCGTTATCGATGTCGTGAACAACCTGCCCGAGCCCACCGTGCTCGCCCTGCGTCCCGATAAAATCAACGCACTTCTCGGCACGAATGTCAAGACCGAGGAAATGCTGCGCATACTTAAGTCCCTGCAGTTCGGCGTAGACGGTGAGACCATCACCGTTCCATCGTGGCGTGGCGATGTTGTGCACTACTCCGACCTTTCCGAGGAAGTCGCACGCTTCTACGGCTACAATAACATTCCCTGCACCCTCGTTCGTGGCGAAACCACCCGTGGCGGCTATAACCCCGAGCAGCTTCTTGAGCAGCAGCTGGGCAGCCTGTGCCGTGCGGTCGGCTATGACGAGATAATAACCTACTCGTTCATCTCCCCCACCTACTACGACAAGATTCGCTGGGCAGTCGATGATCCGAGAAGAGCGAGCTTCAGGATACTCAACCCGCTTGGCGAGGACACCTCCATCATGCGCACGACAACTCTGCCGTCCATGCTCGAAATTCTCACCCGCAACTACAACTTCCGCAATAAGGCTGTCAAGCTCTACGAGATAGGCAGGACCTACGGTCTCGGCGGCAAGGACGGTCTTGCGATAGAGTCGAAGTACCTCACGCTTGGCACTTACGGTGCCGGCACGACCTTCTTCACGCTCAAGGGCGTTGTCGAGGCCGTGCTTACCGATATCCGTGCACAAGGCATTCGTTATGAGGCCTGCACCGACAACCCGTCGTACCATCCCGGCCGCTGCGCGAAGGTCTACTGCGGCGACGAATATATCGGCGTGTTCGGTCAGATTCACCCGCTGGTCGCCCAGAATTACGGCATCGACGCCGAACTCTACTGCGCTGAGCTCTCGCTGGATGCTCTTATGAAGGCTCGTGGCGCCGATCCCATATACACCCCGCTGCCCCGCTTCCCGGCCGTCTCCCGTGACATTGCGATCGTGTGCGATAAGAAGATACCCGTTGCGCATCTTATCGACTGCATCATGAAAAGCGGCGGTGAGTACCTTAAGGGCTGCTCTCTGTTCGACATCTACACAGGCAGCCATATCGCCGACGGTATGAAGTCCGTCGCCTTCTCGCTTACCATGCGTGCCGATGATCAGACCCTCACCGATGAGCACGCCGAGGAGACAGTGAATGCCGTTTTGAGCGCTCTTGAGAGTAAATTTGGTGCAAAGATACGCTAAATGGCGCTAAATTTGGCTTCCGAGGGAATTTATGCAGCTAAATCTCTTTACTTTTGCGACCAAAGTGGTTATAATCTAAACAAGTATATTTGATCGTAAGGAGGGATGAGTTATGGAGGACATAACCAGAAGATTCACAGTTATCGACAGCAAAACCGAGATGCGTGAGATTTTGTCGTCCGTATACAACTCTCTTAAAGTGAAAGGCTACAATCCCATCAATCAGCTTGTGGGTTATATCCTGTCGGAGGACCCGACCTATATAACCAACTATAACAACGCCCGAAGCCTTATCTGCCGCATTGACCGTGATGAGCTTATGCATGAACTGCTTATAAATTATCTCGGCAAGGACGATGCACAAGAGTAAAAACGCATAGTGAAACACCCGATGTTCCCTGAACATCGGGTGTTTGTCAAGGAGGGTATAACTGTGACTTTACTGCAAATGAGCTATATTATCGAGGTGGAGCGCTGCGGCTCAATTAACCGTGCTGCTCAGAGCCTTTTCATATCGCAATCGGCGCTGTCAACGGCGATTGCCGAGGTTGAAAAGGAGCTTGGCATAACGGTGTTCCACCGCACGAACCGTGGAGTTTCGCTCACAGATGACGGGCGCAGCCTTATTGCAATGATAACGCCGATCGTTGAAGCAAGCCGCAAGATAAACCGCTATTACAGTGAGCAAAATGCCGAGGATCGTGTGCGCCTTTCTATATCCTCGCAGCGCTACCCGTTCTGCGCTCAGGCATTTGTCGAGTTTTTGCATCTGATAGAAGAGCCGAGGGTAGATGTCAGTCTCAAGGAAACAGAGATGTCCAGCGTTATCAGTGAGGTCAGCACACGCCAGAGCGATCTTGGCATTATGTTCGTTTCAAATATGACCGAACATTTCATCCGCCGTATTCTCGACGAAAAGCATCTTGAATTCTTCGAGCTGTCAACCATCAAGCCTCAGGTCTACATGAGCAAGGAGCATCCGCTCGCTAAGGAGCGTTCGGTGCGAGTCGAGCAGCTTTTTGAGTATCCCTATGTAATGTTCACGCAATCCGAAAGCAACATGAACTACGCCGAGGAGGCCATTGCAGGCAAAGCGTCGGATTTTGCCCGCGTCGTCTATGTCAACGACCGTGCAACCATTTACAACATAATGGCACACACCGAATGCATTTCTACCGGCAGCGGAGTTCTGCCCGTTGGCTATGGTGACGACAGACTTATAAGTGTGCCTCTCGAAGATGCAGAAAACGAGATGCGCATAGGCTATATTCACCTGCGTGGTCTGCCGCTTACAGAGCTCGAGCAGCAGTTTGTCGATATCCTCCGCCGCATTCTTGACAGCGTTTGATGCTTTGATATTCAATTAAACTATAATCGTTTTTTATATATCTGCGAGTTTTTCGTTTATTTTCTTGTAATCTTTTGTTAGTATAACTAAATTCCATCTGCCCAAGCATGCATTTCAGTGCATTGCTTGGGCAGTTTTGCGTTTTCGGTTATAGCAAGAATATATAGCAAGTGTTAGATAATGAGAATTACCGTTGATGCCGAAAGATATGCTAAAGTTTAGGTAAGGAAAGAACAAAATTCAGGAGGAAATACGATGAATAATGAGCAATATGGCTTTGGCACCAAGGCCATCCACGCAGGTAATGTCAAGGACACTCAGTACGGCGCTCTGACTACTCCCATATTCCAGACCTCGACCTTCGTGTTCGATAGCTGCGAGCAGGGCGGTCACCGCTTCGCCGGTGAGGAAGCCGGTTACATCTACACCCGCCTCGGCAACCCAACCACATCCGTTCTCGAAAACAAGGTAGCCGCTCTTGAGGGTGGCGAGGCTTGTGTCGCCACCGCTTCCGGCATGGGCGCTATCTCCTCTGCCCTGTGGACTATTGCAGGTGCCGGCAAGCATATTATCGCCGACGGCACACTGTACGGCTGTACCTTCGCCCTGCTCAACCACGGCATGACCCGCTACGGCGTTGAAGTTGATTTTATAGACACCTCAGACCTTGACGCTGTCAAGGCTCATCTCAAGCCCAACACCTGCTGCGTCTACCTTGAAACTCCTGCAAACCCAAATCTCAAGATAACCGATATTTCCACAATTGCAGAAATTACTCACGCTTATAACAAAGATATCAAAGTCGTTTGCGACAACACATTTGCCTCCCCCTACCTTCAGAATCCCCTTAAGTTAGGCGCTGATGTCGTTGTTCACTCCGCCACCAAGTATCTCAACGGTCACGGCGATGTCATAGCGGGCTTTGTAGTCGGATCAGCCGAGTTTATCGGCGAGGTTCGTATGTTCGGCCTTAAGGACATGACCGGTGCAGTTATGGATCCCTTCTGCGCATTTCTTATTCTCCGCGGTCTCAAGACCCTTGAGATCCGTATGCAGAAGCACTGCGCCAATGCGAAAATGATCGCCGAATTCTTGGATGGCCACCCTGCAGTTGAAAAAGTCTACTATCCCGGTCTCGAGGCTCATGTCGGTCACGACATCGCCGCAAAGCAGATGAAGGACTTTGGCGGCATGATTTCGTTCGAAGTCAAGGGCGGCCGTGCGGCCGGTGCAAAACTCGTCAACTCCCTCAAGCTCGTGACCGTTGCCGTTTCCCTCGGCGATGCTGAAACTCTCATCGAGCATCCCGCATCCATGACCCACTCGACCTACACCGAAGACGAACTCAAAGCCTCCGGCATCGCAGCCGGTCTCATTCGCCTCAGCGTCGGCCTTGAAAACTACGAGGACATTATCGCCGACCTCAGGCAGGCTCTCGACACCCTATAATTTATTAATGTGCACCCAAAGCCTCGGTCTACGACCGAGGCTTTTCATTTTGACAACTTGTCATAAACTGTGTATAAAAATACATGGAGTCAGCTTTCCTTCCGACTGTTGGGTAATTGGAACCCCCTCACCACCGAAAAATGTGTCTGACTTTTTTGGCGGCATGCTGTTGACTTTTACTGCATCTTTTATATATTTTTCAAAAGCTTCTCTGCCCAGAGCTCAGCATTTGCGGAATAGCCGCTAAGCGCATTTTGCGCTGCGGAAAGGCTTCCTTTCATCTCCAAGCAATAGAAAACAGCGGTAGGAGGCGCCTATACCGCTGTTTTCTATTATTGATGTTTGTATATACCAGAGGTATAGTCAATCTGCATCGCACGCCTCTATTATATACATGTCCGCTGTGGGACAATAAGGGACAGCCTTTTGAATAGAAATTTTTATTTTTTCGAAAAAAATTGCTATTAATCTTCGCTGCTTTTAATTTGCTTCAATGAAAAAAAGCACCTGTATCAACAGGTGCTTTCCCTTTGCTGTATTTGCCCCAAACGGTGCGTAGAGGCAGGGTATTTGCCCCAAAAGTACACCAGCCAATATCATAGCAAACTGAGTATATCTCGTACTCCACTGTCTTTTTCTAAAGATAAAAGGATGTAAGGATACAGATAAGACATTCCTCTGCTCATTGCAGAATTCACATGACGAAAATGATACCGCCGGCAACAACTGTCCAAACCCCCATGGAGCGAGTGCGAGAGTGGAGGGTATGCCGCGATACAATGATAAATCATCCTTTCCGCGTGGAACGGATATCATTGAAGGCGCTGCCTCTCAACAGCCTTTCTGCTGTTTTGAGACAACGCCTTTGACTCATATCAGATTTTTTCTTCCACGGTTTTGCTGTCGTGGTATTTGATGAGAGCGTCGTACAGCTTCTCAATGAGCTTCATGTCCGCATTGGTCATGTATGCCAGAAACAGCAGACACAGCAGAGTGAAGAGAACTATCAGAACTATCCAGTACCAAGCCATTTTTATTTCCTCCTTAATTACCAGCTGAGATTGTCTTCGTAATCGAGCAGCGTCGGGTCGAGGGGCTCCTCGCGCAGGACGGTCGTCATGTACTGATTGAACGCCTCACGCATCTCGCGGCGGGATACGGTGCGCGGATCCATAACATCGTGGGGTATCCAAATGAGGTGGATGCCGTGCTCGCGTGCCTGGTCCTCAAACAGGCCGTGCAGACCGCCCACATTCTTGCAGGATACATGGTCGTACATGATGACGATGTTCACATTGAACTTTTCGCACATCTTCCAGCACTCGTCGAGCAGGTTTACATAACCTCCGTTAGTGTGGGAGCGCATCATCATTCTCTCATAGCAGCGAACGAGGTCGGCAAGCGCCTGATCCTTGTTGTCGGTGCTGATGGGCAGGTAGCTGAGCATTGCCTCCATGTCGTTTACGCAGGTGACGCCCCAGCAGTGCTGAGTCCAATAGGTGAAGTTGGTGTAATAATGTGCGGGGCACGCCCAGACGAGGCAGCGGTACTTGGGCTTGGGTGCGTTTGCGGCCTTATCCTTTTCGTAGCCCTTGAGCATCATCTTGGTGACCTTGCGGTCGGTCTTGAGCATGAACTCATCCATACAGGCGGCGGCCATGAACTCATACTCGCGCTGGAGCGCAAGTGCAGCGCCGCAGACCTGGGGATAATCGGTGCAGTTGACGTCCCACTTTTCGACCATGCAGCGGGAGCTTTCGTTGTACATCTCGGCGTTTTTCCAAAATGCGTCCCAGTCCCACTTGACATTGAACTGCTGCTCCAGAAAGGCGATGCCCTTTTTGAGGTTCTTGATCGCGTAGGTCTGTACCTCGGGCTCGTTTATTCTCTGCGGGGGAGTTATCTGGAACGAGGGCAGATCCTTGAAGTGGCGGGTGAGGATATTCGTCTGCGAGATCGCACCATCGCAGGGCATGGTGCCGGTGAAGTAGCACTTGCCGACGCGGGGATAGTCGTCAACAACGGCGCAGCCGCACTCGGAGGCGGGCTCGGGGCAGACGTCTGCCGGCAGACCGAGGTGCTCCATTGCGTCTATGTAGAACATACTTGCGTTCTGGTCGACCTCCGAGGGCAGACCGATAGCAAACATGGCAATGTCTATCCACTTGACGGTGGGGAAGCCCATCATGATAAGGTGCGGGGTCATCTCGTCGAACATGACGGTGTTCTCCCGCAGCTTTGCCGCACGCTTGCTGTTCGGGCGCAGGTTTTCGTCGCGCACGATGATGTCACGAACGCCGATGACGGAGTTGTGCAGAACCGAGAAGAACTGGTTGTGGGCATAGTGCAGCTCCTTGCCGCGCAGACCCATGGTGTGGCGGTCGACCATGTGCGCCGCAGTGAGGTAGGAGACCATCCAGCGGTAGCGCAGCATGGATTTGACCATGAGGATGGGGTGACAGCCCAGCTTTACGGCCATGAAGCCGTAGAGGTAGAGCCAGCGGAAGAAATCGTAAAAGGTGTCCTTAAAGCCTCTCCATTCGCGGGCGCGGAAAGCACGGTGATTGGCGTCGTAGAACCGGCCCAAGCCTTTGCCGGTTTTGGGGTTGTATGCCATGTCAGTTTTCCTCCTTCTGAGCTGTCCTGAGCTTTTTGATTTCAAGGCTCTCCACAAATGCCTGCACTCTCGTGCGAAGCTGTCCGCTCTGACCGGAAATGTAGGGGCGGTCGATGGAGAGCATCTGGATGCCGTAGTCGCGGGGCATTACCTGACTTGCGATGACGCGCTCATACGACCAGTAGGTGCAGAACTTCATCTGCTCGTAAATTGCGCCGTCGGCGTTAAAGTCCTTAACGAGCTGAGCCACATGGTCATTGCGGTATTTGACCCTGTGCAGAGTGCTTTGGCGGGGGCACTCGGTGTGCTGCAGATACCAGCGGCAGACCTGCGTGAGTGCGTCCTCGGTATCGGAGAGCTCTATCTCCTGTCTGCCGGGGA
>HF986901.1:0-20522 GCA_000431075.1 Firmicutes bacterium CAG:555 | reverse complement strand
TCTCCCCTGTCGGGGGGGGAGGGAGCCGTAGCAGTAGCGGTCGGCGACCACCAGTGCGCCGCAGCCCTCGATGAGCTTGATGAGCTGGGGATCGTCGATCTCCGAGCCGACAACGACAACGCGGACACGGTAGCCCTTCTCGGCGTCGGTCTTGCGGCTTTTTATCTCCTCAAGCGTCTCGCGCAGGTATGGGAGGATGAGTCTCTTGGGGCAGGTGTAGCTGACCAGAACCAAAACGGCGTACTCATAGCCGGTGATGGGCGGGATATCCAGCTTGCGCAGCTCGCCTATCTCGGTGAGGATGCGGCAGACCTCATTGTGCTCGCTCACGGCGGCGCGGATGGCGTCGTCCGAGGTGTCGATGCCGTAATTTTCGCGCAGGGGCTTCAAAATCTTTCTGGAGACCTGCTCGCGGATGTGCTCGACGCAGTCCTCGTCGTCGGAATAGGGAATGTCCAGATTGCAGTAGAAGAACTTGTCCTTGTCTTCGCCCTGCGTGTGCAAGATCTCCATGTTCTCGATGGCGCGGTTATTCGCCTCGCAGACGTCAACGCCTATCATGGCGTGGAGAAATGCGTAGCTGCCCTCAAGTGCGCGCTCCAAAAGCGCACGGGCGAACTCGCAGCTGTTGTTGGCCATGTAATATGTTGCGAGCTCCATGGAGTTGGTGTGCGGTGCACGGAGCCGGGTGGAGAAGCAATTGCCCAAGTTCATGAGCACCTCCGGCGCGTGAAAGCAGGTGTAACCGAGCGCCAGGTCCCCCTCCGACTCTGCCTTGCGGACAAGCTCGTTGTTCGTGTCCTCCAGCAGGCTCTCAAAGTAAATCAAATGCTTCAGTTCTTTCATTGCGGCCCTTCTTCCTGTTTGATTTTTATATTTACCCGTTTGTGTCAGTAAAACTGACAAAAGCGGGCATACACAAATCCCGATCTCTCGGGATGTGGAATTCGCCTGTTATTTTCCGCTGAGCGCTTTAACGAACATTTCGCTGAGATGGAGCATCCGGCTGTCATAGTCCAACTCTCTGGCGCTGGGGGTGCCGCCGATGGAAAGCCGCTGCATTATTCCCAGAATTGCGTCGTAGGAGTTGTAGTATATCTCCTTCACGTCCACCTCGGGGCTTATCGAGCCGTCGGCAAGACCCTTGCGGATAGCCTTCGCCATGGGGCCGTTGGAGGTCTCGTAAGGCTCGGGGGGCTGGTTCCTGATCTCGTGGAGCCTTCCCGCACTATGCAGCGTCAGCTCCGCATCCAGGGTGAAGCGCATCCCCTTGGGATCAAGGCGATAGAGCTTTGAATAGCAGATCAATATCTTCTCCGTATCCTCAAGTCCGGTAGTACTGCCGTCGGAATTCTCATGAGACATCCGGTCGATCCGCTCCAGAACTCTGTTCCAGTAAAGCAGAGACGCGGCCAAAACCAAATCTGCCTTGGTTTCAAAATACCGGAACACCGACCGCTCGGTAAGCCCGGACAACTGTGCAATATCTGAAATCTTTGTTTTCTCTATTCCGTTTTCAAGAAAACAGTCCAAGGCTTTTTCCGTAACCAGCCGGATGTTTTTCTCCCGTTGTTCCTCGTGCGGCAAGTAATGCTCCCTCCCATGTATCTGTCAGTTGAACTGACAGATACAGTATACATCGGGAACAAGGATAAGTCAAGCCCCGGTTATATTCATTTCACATTCTCCTTTGCGGTTTTGCAGGATGCAATCAGCATAACACGCAAAGATGTACATTTTGCAGAAAGAGTTTTATACGAGCGTTCGTCAATGTATTTTGTACTATGGAGTATTTCAAGCCAATAGGGTCGGTTTCGTCTGCGTCCTTTACCCTAAGCTTTGATTCCGACAAAAGATACACCTCATTTTTTCGTATTGTATCTGAATCTTTTGGCGAATCTCTAGAAACGCAAAAAAGTACACAGGCTATCGTATCATAGCCTGTGTACCAATGTGGCAGCGGATGAAGGATTCGAACCCTCACAAACGGAGTCAGAGTCCGGTGTGCTACCATTACACAAATCCGCTAAGCGCAAGAAATATTATACTCGTTTTTTGCCTTTTGTCAATACTTATTTTAAGAAAAAAGGCAATGGGTTTACCCATTGCCTTTACGATGCTTGTATATCAGACGCTGAAGTCGACGGATGTTGCACCCTTGTCCTCCTGCTGGAAGACATAGTCCTTGCCGGGCAGGATGGCATTGACTGCAATGCCGACGATGGATGCTACTGCGAGACCGGACAGGGAGACAATGCCGATCTTGATGCTGCCGACAGAGTAGTTGATGCCGATCGCGAGGACGAGGATGAGTGCAGCTACGATGACATTGCGGGTGTTGGAGAAGTTGACCTGATTCTCAACGACATTGCGGACACCGACTGCGGAGATCATACCGTAGAGGATGAGGGATACGCCGCCGATGGTTGCAGTGGGCATTGCGGTGATGAGTGCTGCAAACTTCGGGCAGAAGGAGAAGATTATTGCAAAGACCGCTGCGATGCGGATGACACGGGGGTCGTAGACTCTAGACAGGGCCAGAACTCCGGTGTTCTCGCCGTAGGTGGTGTTTGCAGGTGCGCCGAAGAGGGATGCAAGGGTGGTTGCAAGACCGTCACCGAGGAGGGTGCGGTGGAAGCCGGGGTCTGCCATGTAGTTCTTGCCGCAGGTGGAGGAGATGGCGCAGATATCGCCGATGTGCTCGACCATGGTGGCCAGAGACAGAGGTACTATCGTGAACACAGCCGACCAGAGCATGCCGGTGTCGACATCCATGTTAAACAGGTGGAACACGCTGTTTTCCCATACGATGGGCAGGCCGATCCACTTTGCGGCGGAGACGGTCTCAACGACCTTTTCTCTTGCGGAGGGGTCAACGATGACTGCAATGATGTAGGACCCGAGGACGCCGAGGAGGATGGGGATGATCTTGGTCATGCCCTTGCCCCAGATGTTGAAGCAGACGACTATGACTATTGCGGAAACTGCGATCAGCCAGTTAGCCGAGCAGTTGGTTATTGCGGAGCTTGAAAGGATAAGGCCGATGGAGATGATGATGGGGCCTGTAACTATCGGCGGGAAGAATTGCATGACCTTGTTGACGCCAAAGGCCTTGAACAGTGCCGACAGGATAACATACATAAGTCCGGCACAGGCAACGCCGAAGCAGGCGTACACGAGCAGGTCGTTATTATATATGGGCTGGCCGGCAGCGTCGAGGCCGACAGTGCGAACGGCGTTGTAGCCGCCGATGAAGGCGAAGGACGAGCCGAGGAATGCGGGGACCTTTCCGCCGGTGATGAAGTGGAACAATAAAGTGCCGAGGCCTGCAAACAGCAGGGTCGTTGCGATGTCAAGGCCGGACAGCATGGGGACGAGCACGGTAGCGCCGAACATTGCGAACATGTGCTGAAGGCCGAGAACCATCATTCTGGGCTTGCCAAGGGTGCGTGCGTCATACACGGGTCCATTAATCACGGTTTTTTCTTTCATTTGGTGATTGTACCTCTCTTTGTGTAGATTTTTTATTTTTATTGGTCTTGCGCCATTAAGTACACGCCGGTGTCGTCATCGTATTCGGGCAGCCTGACCTCGATGAGCTCCGAGTGTGATGTGGGAACATTTTTTCCGACATAATCGGCTCTTATGGGCAGCTCCCTATGCCCACGGTCGACAAGCACCGCAAACTGGATGCTTCTCGGGCGGCCGACGGAGAACACCGCCTCAATGGCGGCTCTGGCCGTTCTGCCGGTGTACAGCACATCATCGACAAGCACGACATTTTTATCGTTCACCGAGATACCGAGGTCGGCCTTTGCCAGCACCGGAGAGTCGCTTGCGTGCGTGAGATCGTCACGGTAAAAGCTTATATCTGCGCTGCCGCACGGCACTTCGATATCCTCGATCTTCTTTATGTTGCGGCAGATGCGCTCGGCAATGGGCACGCCACGGCGGCGGATGCCGACGAGCACGACATTTTCAACGCCCTTGTTCTTTTCGATTATCTCGTGGGATATTCTCATGAGTGCACGGTTCATTGCGGCCTCATCCATGAGCCTTGCCTTGAGCTTCATATCTTCACCTCAGCAACAAAAAAAGCCTTGTCGAAAACCGACAAGACGCACAACATTTACGACTGCGCACAGCGCAGCTATACCATATCAGCGATTTTGCCGGTCTCTCTGTACCGATACTTAAAAATCTTTTCTTGCATATTATAAGGGCTTGCCGTCAATTTGGCAAGCCCTTTTTTCGCATTTGTGAACTTTTATTGAATTTGACGGGTTTAGCCGTCAAATTAGTCTGCGACCTTGTAGATATCGTCACGCAGGTGCAAAAAAGTGGGGAGCTCACGGCGCACTTTATCGACCTTATTGAGGTCAATATCGGCGTAAATTATCTGCTCGGTCTCGTCACAGGTGGCGATGACCTGACCGAACGGGTCGGCAACGGTGGAGTGTCCCCAGCACTCGTAGTCAAATCCCTCATAGCGGGCAGCCGACGCACCGACATAGTATATCTCATTATCCATAGCTCTGGCCCTTACGGTCAGCTCCCAATGCTTGGGGCCGGTTGTCATGTTAAACTGCGCAGGGCAGAAAACGACCTCTGCTCCGCGGCGTGCCATGGCACGCACGAGCTCGGGAAAACGCATGTCAAAGCAGACTAAAACACCCATTTTGCCGTACTTCGTGTCGAAGGTGGTTATGTCTCTGCCGGCGGCAAAGTGGTTCGACTCCTTAAAGCGTATGCCGCCCTCGATATCGACATCGAAAAGGTGCATTTTGCGGTGGCGGGCAATGACTTTGCCGGTCTCATTGAACACAAAGCAGGTGTTATACAGCTTGCCGTCGGCTTTTTCGGGGATAGAGCCGCCAACGAGGATGATGCCGTTTCCCCTTGCCCAAGCGGACATTCTCTCCACACTCTCGCCGTTTTCGGCATCGGCGAAGGCTTGGAAATACTTCTTCGAATATGGGCAATTGTACATTTCCGGCAGTACGACGACATTTGCGCCGTTCCCTGCCGCCTCGCACACCATGCGTTCGGCCTTGTCCATGGTAACGTTTTTATCAAGCTCCGTTCTTATCTGACAAACGGCAAGCTTAAAAGCATGATCGCTCATTTTATCACCTCAAGATATTCTTCAATGTCAAAGGGCTCGGTGACGGCGTCCTTGCGCAGGTACAGCGGATGGTGCGGGTGACCCTTCTTTGACCGCTTGCCTGCCGAAAACCAATTTGCGCCGTAGCTCTGCCCTATCCTGACCATGTCAAGGACGCAGTCCCGCAGATACGGCCGCTTTTCGATGATGGTGCCCCATGCAGCCCATATTGCCGGGGAAATGCCCTCGCCTACATTACTTAATATGTATTCAAACGCACGCATATTCTCTCGGTGCAGCTTTTCGTTGAGCACAATGTCCATGTCGTCGGGGTTCGTGGCTCGCTGGGCATAGACATTGAACATTATCCAGCTGTCATAGCCGTTTGCGTCGGCAATGCGTGCAACGCTTTTGAGCGTGTTGTCAAGGTCATCGGGTGCGGCGGTCGAGGGATTTATGCCGATGCAGATAAGCGGGTCGTTGCCACGGGTACCTAAAATGTAACGGTAGTCGGCGTAGTAATCGGGCACATACAGCCACTTGTCGGCATCGTAGTCTCCGCTGCTGCCGGAGTTCAATAACGCCTCATCAAAACTCAAAATGTCAAGCTCCGAGCTTTCGCAGGTCGGGATATGCATTACTTTACTGCCTCGAGCAGTGCGTCGATCCTGTCTGTGTCCTCCCAGCGAACACCGAGGTCTGTTCTGCCCATGTGGCCGTAGGCAGCGAGCTTGCGGTAGATTGGCTTGCGCAGGTCGAGGTCGCGGATGATTGCGGTCGGGCGCAGGTCAAAGACCTTGTTGACGGCTTCGGCAAGCTTCTCATCGGAGACCTTGCCGGTGCCGTAGGTGTCGACCATGACGGAAACGGGTCTTGCAATGCCGATGGCGTAGGCAAGCTGGACAAGGCACTTGTCTGCAAGTCCGGCGGCCACGATGTTCTTTGCGACATAGCGGGAGGCGTAGGCAGCGCTGCGGTCTACCTTGGTGGGGTCCTTGCCGGAGAATGCGCCGCCGCCGTGAGGTGCGCTGCCGCCGTAGGTGTCAACGATGATCTTTCTGCCGGTCAGGCCGGAGTCGCCCTGAGGGCCGCCGATGACGAAGCGGCCGGTTGGGTTTACATAATACTTAGTGTTCTCATCGAGCAGCTCTGCGGGGATGCTGGGCTTGATGACGAGATTTATCATGTCGTTTCTTATCTGCTCAAGCTCTGCCTCGGGGGCGTGCTGGGTCGAGAGGACGACGGTGTCAACTCTCACGGGCTTGCCCGCATCGTCATACTCGACGGTGACCTGGGTCTTGCCGTCGGGACGCAGGTAGTCGACAAGGCCCTGCTTTCTGACATCGGTAAGGCGCTTTGCCATCTTGTGCGACAGGCTGATGGCAAGCGGCATGAGCTCGGGGGTCTCGTTGCAGGCGTAGCCGAACATCATGCCCTGGTCGCCCGCTCCGTTCTGAAGCTCTGCATCCTCGCCGCTTTTCATCTCAAGCGACTTGTCAACACCGAGAGCGATATCCGCCGACTGTTCGTCTATGTTGGAGATGATACCGCAGGTATCGCAGTCAAAGCCGTACTTTGCTCTGTCATAGCCTATCTCACGGATTACATCACGGGCTATCTTGGGAATGTCAATATAGCAGTCTGTGCTTATCTCGCCCATGATGTGGACAAGGCCGGTGGACACGGTGGTCTCGCAGGCGACACGACCCTCAGGGTCTTTTTCCAGAATTGCGTCAAGGACAGCGTCGGAGATCTGGTCGCAGATCTTATCGGGATGTCCCTCGGTCACGGATTCGGATGTAAACAGTCTTTTGCTCATTTTTCTTTTCCTCCTAAATTTTTGCCGAACACACTTCTGGTCATTACAACGAAAAAATCCGTCGTTACCGACGGATTCTGTTTCTTGGTCATAGCCTCATCTCTCGATAATCACCGCCGGATTTGGCACCACGCTTTACGCAGGTTGCCGGGCTTCACAGGGCCGTTCCCTCCACCACTCTTGATAAGGTGTTCAGTTTTCGTATAGTATTATAGCAGTAATCTTTGCAATGTCAAGCATCAGCCGCAAATTTTTGCTCATTTATCCCCGTTTTGCAATGGATCTGACGGCTACAAAAATGCCGACAAGCATTGATCCGCAGGAAAGTCCCATCATGAGGCCGGAGAAAAAGTCCTTGACATCGCTGCTGCCGAGTGTAAATGACATTGCACCGAGGGCCATGCCCATGATGAAGTTTCCGATGGCCATCTGATTCATATGCCGCCTCCTGCATTTGATGGCTCAATAATAGCTCGACTTGACCTGATTAAACATCCCTTAGTGGGAGAATACGAGTGGAATTTTCAAAAATCCACACTTTCAAAGCTGTAGCAGGAGGCCTTGTAGGCCAAATAGGTCACGAGAGCATACACAACTGCGGCTGCGGCAAGAATGAGATAGTTTGTCGTCATTCCCTCCCCGCTCACGGCATTCAAAAAGGAAAGTCCGGGAAGATAATGCAGCGCCTCGGCAATGCCGGCTATGATGAGCGCCGCAACGATGAAAATGATAAATGGCTTGCCTATCTTATACGCAGTTTTATAAAACTGTCGGACGAAGATAAGATTGAATGCAGCGTAAATTATCAGTACGAACGCAAGGTACACGGGGTTTGCGCTTATGAGCGGATTTTGCACATAAGGTGCAGCGCCGCTTAGCACCGTCATGCGAACGGCGGTGAGTATCGCCATGAGCACGAAGCCCATTAGCTCAATGAGCACAACGAACTCAAACCTTGCCTTGACGGCATCGCTTTTCTTTATCGGCAGCAGCACCGTGTACAGCACATCGTTCGTCTCCCGACCAAGCTGGAACGACTGGAAAATGCCGAAGCAGACAAAGAATGAGCCCATCAAAATGGGGTAGCCCGGGATGAGCGTCATGAGTGAAAAGGCAAGGAAAAAATATGTCAGCGGAGCGGCAAAAAGCTTGAGCTCCTTAGTCAGCAATCTGTTCATATATAGACCTCTTTTCAAAGTGCACCATAATTTCCTCGATATTATTGCCCCAGCCGTTTTCACGGCAGCGGCAGAGAAACGCCTGCTTGTTCTCTGAGGCAACTATTTGCCCGTCCTTGATGTAGGTTATCTGATCGGCGCATTTATCAAGATCGGAGGTGATGTGTGTCGAGAATAGGATAGATATGCCCTTGCTCGCCAGATACTCGAAAACCTCAAGAAGCTCCTCTCTCGACACGGGGTCGAGCCCGCTCGTCGGCTCATCGAGGATGAGAAGCTCCGCTCCGTGCGAAAGGGCAAGCACTAAATTGAGCTTGACCTTCATGCCCTCGGACAGCTCACCAGGGGTCTTGTCCTCGTCGATGTTAAAAAGCTTCATGTACTTTTCATACGCAGCATCGTCCCAATTGTCGTAAAACTGTTTGGTGACGGCGACAATGGCAGAGATTCTCTTCTTTTTATAGTAGTCGACTGCACCGCCGGCGAAACCGATTCGCTGCTTGATCTCGCCCTCATGATGTGCCATATCCATGCCGAAGAAACGAATTTCGCCCGATGCGGGGTGCACAAGGTTCAGAATGGATTTGAGTGTTGTGCTCTTGCCTGCGCCGTTTCTGCCGATAAAGCCCATTATTGAACCTTTTTCGATGGAAAACGAAACACTTTGGAGCTTGAACTTGGGATACTCCTTGCATAGGTTCTCAACCTGCAAAACACAATCCATTACTTTTCCTCCTCGAAAATGCGGCCGGCGAGGCTCGTAAAGGTCGATTTTGGCGGTATGGCAATACCGCGCTTAATGTCGCCGAGCAGAATGAGCGTGTCGCCGGGTTCGATGCCGAACACCTCTCTCGCCTGCTTGGGTATTACTATCTGTCCTTTTTCGCCGACGGTCGCCGTCCATGCGTAGCATCCCTTTGGGGCTTTCATATGATCATCTCCGTATAATTAGTATGATTTGTATAACTGATTATACTATGCATACTTCCGAAAGTCAAGAAAAAGCTCCGCATTGACTGCGGAGCTTTCAGCATTTCTTGCTGCTGTCCTGTGTTTGCGACGAATAGCTTGTCAGCACCGCAACGCCTATGCCCATGATGAGCCACGGTGCCGCCGCCTGCGTGAATGCCTTGAAGTTGCCGCCGACGAACAGGCTTATCGTATAAGTCATCATCACGATAAGAGCCAAAATTGCCGTTATGAGGAGCACTCTCCTGTTGTTGAGGTCCTTTGCGTCCTTTTTTACCTTTTCAGTCATTTTCGGATCACCTTTCAATAGTTCGTCAAGGCTGATTTGATATATATCGCTGAGACTTATAAGGCTTGTGATATCCGGCAGAGTCTTGCCGTTTTCCCAGTGAGACAGCGTCACTCTGGACACCATCACCCTTTCTGTGACCTGCTCCTGCGTCATGCCGCACGTTATTCTTGCCTGTTTTAATCTTTCACTGATCTCCATGTTCAAACCACCTTGTGTCCCAAATATTATCCGCAAATAGCGGCCATGTCTATCAAATGACTTTTACAACGGTGAAAAACGACTGTATAAAAGCTTTTACAATCATATTTTAGCTCAAAAACTTGCGTATACGAACTACCTTTTGTCTATATATCCGAGGAAACGCCGTGCAGCCAATGACAGCTCGGCCTTATCACGCATGGCAATTCCTATCGTCCTGTATGCCTCGACATTCAGCGGCTTGATAACAATGTCGTAGTTTATCCGCTGCAAAATGAGCTTTGGCAAAATGGATATGCCGAGCCCCTTTTCGACCATGGACATGACTGCGTAGTCGTCAATGGTCGTAAACTTTGGCTTTGGAGTAAGCCCGTTTTTGACGAAAATTTCGGTAACCTCAGCCTTTATGCTCTTTTCGAGCATGATAAACGGGTAATCATTCAGCGCCGATACCGGGAATGTCTCGGCGTCGGCTAATGGGTGATTTCTTGGAAGAATGACCATCTGCTCATCCCTTGCTATCTCGACGCAGTCAAAGCCTTTCTCTGTCGGCAGTCTTGTAAAGCCGAAGTCGACACGACCCTCACTTATCCAGCTCTCAATATCTTCGTAAGCGCCAAGCAAGAGCTCATAATCGACATTCGGGTACTCCTCCTGAAAGGCCTTGATGATGTTTGGTATCCAATGTGTGGCAGGGCAACTTTCGCTTAGCAGCAATGAGATAGTTCTGTTTCGCACGATGATAGGCAGTGCGCTGCTTAGCATGCTGTACCTTATCATAAACAAGCGCTTTACATTTTATCGGAATCGCATTTGCGCTGATGTCCGCCGTAATGTATGCCGTAATGTTATGCCTGAACAAGAAGGTCGAAGGAGTATCCGGCGAGGAAAACGCTACGGTTCAACTCACGGCTGCATTCGTTGCCGTTTTTATGTTTTCCGCTATAAAGCAGGGGCTGCATTTTGATATTCAGGCAAGTGACATTGCGCCGCTGCTCGCTCTCGGGCTTCTCAACACCGGCATAGGATGCTTCCTGTACTTTTCGTCCATCGGCGGTATCAAGGTGCAAACCGTTGCGATACTCGGCTATCTTGAACCTCTCTCGGCAATTATCTTCTCATTCATTTTCCTTGATGAGCAGCTTCTCGTCGGTCAAATCATCGGCGCAGTTATCATAATTTCCGGTGCATTGTGCGCCGAGCTGCAGCCAAAAAAGCAAATGTTGAATAAATAAACGAAGAAGAGAGATGCAAATGCATCTCTCTTCTTTATCCTACCTGCTTTACAACATCGTTGAGGATGGAGTAGTAGCCGGATTTATTGATATGAATGCCGTCGCCGCCGCTAAAGCGTGCGTTCATGCCACCGGTGGAGTCACGCAGGGATGTAGCAATATCAATATAGTTGTAGCCTGCTCCCTCGACCGCCTGCTTAACAGCTGCGTTGTAGCGATTTATCTTATCGTTAGACGCAAAGCTTGACGCCGCATCGATGGGAGTAATAGACGCAACATAAAGCTTCGACTGCGGCAATATATCATGAGTGCGCTTAAGCATATTTAGATAATTTTCGCAATATGTCTCGGCGCTGGTTATGTTGATATCATTCATGCCCATGGAAAAGATGACATACTTTGGCGCTATAACTTTCAAGGCATCAAGGGCATTATACTCTCCGCCGTTGACCTTAAAGGTGTAGTCGTCGATACTGCGGATGCCGACATTGCCGACAGCAACGACGATATCCTGCGGCAGAACGCCGTAAACATAAAGGCCGCTGCAAATGCTGTCGCCGACAAAGGCGCAGTTTGAGATCAGCGCTTTTTGACTGTCGGTAAACGAGTAGCCGTCGTAGTCCGGCAGGTCTATCGACACGCTTATCTGACTGCTCGGCTGAGGAAGTGTCGCAGTCGGTGTGGGCGTCACGACAACAGTCTCAGTCGGCTGAGCGAGTGTCTCCTGCGGAGTCTCGGTCGTAGTCTGCTTAGACTGCACAAGACGCACGATTACTGCCACGAGGACAGCGACAATGATAACGGCCAAAAATACAATCTGTGGAATTCTATTCGTCTTAGTTTTCATTTTATATTTATATATTATATGGTCGGATTTCAGCCTAAATCAAAGGCACGAAACCGCACCAAGGGCGTTAGCCCTTGATGCGGCCTTGCTTTGCCGCAAGAGCGGCTATTAAACGATATTAGTCGTTGATTGCGATAACAACGCCGGAACCGACAGTGCGGCCACCCTCACGGATAGCGAAACGCAGGCCGTTCTCGATTGCGATCGGGGTGATCAGCTCAACATCCATGTCGACATTGTCGCCGGGCATGCACATCTCAGTGCCTTCGGGAAGAGTGATGACGCCGGTAACGTCGGTGGTACGGAAGTAGAACTGGGGACGGTAGTTGTTGAAGAACGGAGTGTGACGGCCGCCTTCTTCCTTGGACAGAACGTAAACCTGACCCTTGAACTTGGTGTGGGGCTTGATGGAGCCGGGAGCTGCCAGAACCTGTCCACGCTCGACGTCCTTCTTTGCGATACCACGGAGAAGAGTACCGACATTGTCGCCAGCCTCTGCGTACTCGAGGATCTTGTGGAACATCTCGGTACCGGTAACGGTGGTCTCGGTGATCTCGTCCTTCAGGCCAACGATCTGAACCTTGTCGCCAACCTTGACGCGGCCACGCTCAACACGGCCGGTGGTAACGGTGCCACGACCGGAAATGGTGAAGACGTCCTCGATGGGCATGAGGAAGGGCTGATCGGCCTTGCGGTCGGGAGTGGGGATCCAATTGTCAACTGCGTCCATGAGCTCCTTGATGCAAGCATACTCGGGAGCATTGGGATCGTTGGACTCGCAAACGAGTGCGTTAAGAGCGGAGCCACGGATGATGGGGGTCTCGTCTCCGGGGAAGCCGTAGAAGTCGAGAAGCTCACGAACTTCCATCTCAACGAGCTCGAGGAGCTCTTCGTCGTCGACCTGATCGCACTTGTTCAGGAATACGAGAACGGAAGGAACATTAACCTGACGAGCGAGCAGAAGGTGCTCACGAGTCTGAGCCATGGGGCCGTCGGATGCTGCGATAACGAGGATCGCGCCGTCCATCTGAGCTGCGCCGGTGATCATGTTCTTGATGTAGTCGGCGTGGCCCGGGCAGTCAACGTGTGCGTAATGACGCTTTGCGGTCTTGTATTCAACATGAGCGGTGTTGATAGTGATGCCGCGCTCTCTCTCTTCGGGAGCCTTGTCGATGGAAGAGTAGTCAGTGTACTCTGCGCCACCCTGCATTGCAAGGTACTTAGTGATAGCTGCGGTCAGAGTGGTCTTGCCGTGGTCAATATGGCCAATGGTACCGATATTAACGTGGGGCAGGGATCTGTCGAATGTCTGCTTTGCCATGATTTTACCTCCAAATTGTTTTGATCAATACTTTTAATAATTACTTACTTGTACATTTATTTTATCAGCCTTTTCTGCGGCTGCCGACCAGAGTCTCCTGGAGGCTCTTGGGAAGCTCAACATAGTGGCTGGGTTCCATGCTGTAAGTCGCTCTGCCCTGCGTTTTGCTGCGCAGGTCGGTAGCGTAACCAAACATGGTAGACAGCGGGACATTTGCCTCGATGACTGCCGCACCGTTTCTGATGTCGGAGCCGACGATCTGTCCGCGTCTTGCGTTTACATCGCCCATGACATCACCCATGTACTCATCGGGTGCGGTCACGACGACCTTCATAATGGGCTCGAGCAAAGTCGGGCCGGCCTTTTCGCAGGCCTCCTTGAACGCCATGCTGCCGCAGATCTTAAAGGCCATCTCGGAGGAGTCGACCTCGTGGTACGAGCCGTCTATCAAGGTTACCTTGACATCGACGACCTGATAGCCTGCAAGGACGCCGGACTGCATAGCACCCTGAATACCCTGATCGACGCAAGGAATGTATTCCTTGGGGATAGCACCGCCGGTGATCTTGTTGATGAACTCATAACCCTTGCCGGGCTCGTTCGGCTCAACGGTGATCTTACATTGTGCAAACTGACCCTTACCGCCGGTCTGGCGGGCATAGCGGGTATCGACGGTGGCAGAGCGGGTAATGGTCTCCTTATAGGAAACCTGGGGCTTGCCGACATTGGCTTCTACCTTGAACTCTCTGAGCAGTCTGTCAACGATGATCTCCAGATGGAGCTCGCCCATACCGGCGATGATGGTCTGACCCGTCTCTTCATCCGTATAGGTCTTGAAGGTGGGGTCTTCCTCTGCCAGCTTTTGAAGGGCGATAGCCATCTTCTCCTGACCGGCCTTGGTCTTGGGCTCGATGGCAACACGGATGACAGGCTCGGGGAATTCCATGGATTCAAGGACAATGGGGTTTTTCTCATCACAAAGAGTATCGCCTGTTGTGGTATTTTTGAGACCGACTGCGGCGGCGATGTCACCGGAATAAGCCATGGTGAGATCTTCTCTGTGATTTGCGTGCATCAGCAGGATGCGGCCTATGCGCTCACGCTGACCCTTGGACGAGTTGAGCACGGTCTTGCCGGCCTCCAGCGTACCGGAGTATACACGGAAGAAGCTCAGTCGGCCGACATAAGGGTCGGTCATGATCTTGAACGCAAGCGCCGAGAACGGTGCGCTGTCGGAGGCCTCACGGGTCTCCTCCTCATCGGTCTTGGGGTTTACGCCGCATATTGCGGGGATATCCAAGGGAGAGGGCATATAATCGACGATGGCGTCAAGCAGCTTCTGCACGCCTTTGTTTTTGTAGGAAGTTCCGCAGACGACGGGCACCATCTTGACAGCGCAGGTGGCCTTTCTGATGGCGGCACGGATCATATCCTGCGGGATCTCCTCGCCCTCGAGATAAAGCATCATTATCTCATCATCGAAGTCGGAAATGGCTTCGAGCATCTTGGTTCTGTACTCCTCGGCGAGATCACGCATATCCTCAGGGATGGGCTCATCACGCATATCGTTGCCGAGATCGTCATAGTAGACACGGGCGTTCATTTCGACCAGGTCAATTATGCCCCTGAAATCAGCTTCAGCACCGATGGGGAGCTGAATGGGGACCGCATTACATTTAAGTCTGTCATGTATCATCTCGAGAACATGATAGAAGTCGGCGCCCATGATATCCATTTTATTAACGTATATCATTCTGGGAACGTGGTAATGGTCGGCCTGTCTCCATACTGTCTCGGACTGAGGCTCAACGCCGCCCTTTGCACAGAGGACCGTCACGCAGCCGTCGAGTACTCGCAGAGAACGCTCGACTTCAACGGTGAAGTCAACATGACCCGGGGTATCGATGATATTGATGCGGGTATTGCGCCAGTGGCAGGTGGTTGCGGCGGAGGTGATGGTGATGCCACGCTCCTGCTCCTGCTCCATCCAGTCCATGGTTGCAGTACCCTCATGGGTCTCACCTATCTTGTAGTTGACGCCGGTATAGTAAAGAATACGCTCAGTGGTCGTAGTCTTACCAGCATCGATGTGAGCCATGATTCCGATATTTCTGGTTTTTTCAAGTGAATACTGTCTGGGCATAAAATACTCCTGTTCAGATTACCATCTGAAGTGTGCGAATGCCTTGTTGGAATCTGCCATCTTGTGGGTATCCTCACGCTTCTTGACGGAGGCACCGAGATTGTTGCATGCATCCATGATCTCGCCTGCGAGACGTTCCTTCATGGTCTTCTCGCCACGCTTGCGGGCGTAGCCGACGAGCCAACGAAGGCCGAGCGTCTGACGGCGGGCAGGTCTTACTTCGATAGGAACCTGGTAGGTAGCACCGCCGACACGGCGAGCCTTGACTTCCAGGCTGGGCATAATGTTGTTCATTGCCTCGGTGAAGGCCTCAAGGGGCTCCTTGCCGGTCTTCTCCTTGATGATGTCAAAAGCGTCATAAACGACCTTCTGAGCAACACCCTTTTTGCCGTCCAGCATAATAGCATTGATGAGCTTGGTCACCAGAACGCTATTGTACATAGGATCGGGTAAAATCTCTCTTTTGGGAACATTACCTCTTCTGGGCACTTTGCTTCCCTCCTTCATTAAAAAATGACTTCACAGGTACTCGGAAAGACTTCTCGCTTTCCGTCTGCGCCCCGAGGTTATCAATATTATGATAAACAACAGGGCAAAATTTTTGCTGTTGGTTGATTACTTCTTCGAGGCCTTGGGTCTCTTTGCACCGTACTTACTGCGGGCCTGCATACGACCGGAAACACCCTGTGCATCGAGGGTACCACGGATGATGTGGTAACGGACACCGGGGAGGTCCTTTACACGACCGCCGCGGATCATGACGACGCTGTGCTCCTGAAGGTTGTGGCCGATACCGGGAATGTAAGCGGTAACTTCGTAGCCATTGGTCAGGCGGACACGGGCAATTTTACGCAGAGCGGAGTTCGGCTTCTTAGGAGTAGAGGTACGGACTGCGGTGCAGACGCCTCTCTTCTGAGGTGCGCTCAGGTCGGTCTCACGATTCTTCAGGGTGTTCAGACCCTTCTGCATTGCGGGAGAATTGGACTTGTAGGTGACCTTCTCTCTGCCTTTTCTTACCAACTGGTTAAAGGTAGGCAATTTTCATTTCTCCTTTCTTCAAAAATTTCCTTGAATATCAAGGATTTTCGGTGGGTCAGTCCCTTTTGGGCATAGTGACCCCACACAGATTGATATTTTAGCAAATTACACAAATTTAGTCAAGAATTTTTTACACAAAATACAGTTTCCATTTTCGCTTTTTCTTGTCTAAATGCCGAAACTGCCGCATATGGGCGGCAGTTTCATGCTTTGCGTCACTCTTCGACATGCGGAAGGTTTTCTACGAATAAACGCAGGTAGAGTGCATTTTCTAGTCTGTACCAAATGATGTCGTCGGCCGATGAGTACAGATATGCCTCGTCATTAAAGATGATGTGCTTTACACCGTCGTTTGTTGTTATGTCAACCATTAGAGCGCTCTCATCCTCTGTGATATTTGCCGGAGTGAAGCAGCGCTTGGCTGTAACCTCGGCAAACAGTTCATTGATGTCTTCTAACCGCTTCCCCTTCAGATCAATGTGGTCATAGCTGCGAGTGACGGTTGCGTAGGTTATCTCGCCTGCGTCGATGGGATGAGCAGGTGCAAGGAAATACAGCGCTATTATCAGCAGCAGGCACACGGCGGCGGTTATCCAACCGGATAGTTTCTTCGACATAGCTATCCCTCCAATACATCTATAAATAAATCGTACTATAATAGTTATCTCTATGCAAAGAAAATTTGTTCAGCGCCGCATAATTTGCCATACTATACAGTTAGTGGCTGCCGTAATTGGAGGTATTGACGGGCAAAAACTGCTGTACCCATAAGGTACAGCAGTTTTTAGGTTTCTTAAAGTGCGTTGGTGCGTCCGACAAGTGCAGACAGGTCAACAAAGCTCTCGGCTTCGTCGGCTGCCGTTTCGTCGGTCTTTTCCTCGAACTCACGGTACATTGCAAGGCCGCTGCCTGCGGGGATGAGCTTGCCGATGATGACATTCTCCTTGAGGCCGACGAGGTGGTCGACCTTACCCTTGATTGCAGCCTCGGTAAGAACCTTGGTGGTCTCCTGGAAGGAGGCTGCCGACAGGAAGCTTTCCGTTGCAAGGGATGCCTTGGTGATACCCATGAGAAGCTGGGTGTAGGTCGCCTTGGTAAGACCCTCCTCACCTGCCGCAATGCGCTCGTCGATCTTGCGGTTTGCTGCCTTGAGCTCGCCGATATCGACCGTTGCGCCGCTGAGCAGGTCGGTGCTGCCGGACTCCTCGATCCTGACCTTGCGCATCATCTGGCGGACGATGATCTCGATATGCTTATCGTTGATATCAACGCCCTGCTGACGGTAGACCTTCTGGACTTCCTGGATGATGTAGTTGCGGACGCCGGGACGGCCGAACTCATCATCGTCTATGCCACGGATGCGCAGAACATCATGCGGGCTGAGTGCGCCGCTTGTGAGCTCCTGACCCTTGTCGACATGGTCGCCGTTCTTGACGAGAATGCCTGCGGAGTGAGGAACGGTGTATACCTTGGTATCGCTCTCGTCCTCGTTGATAACGCTTATTGCAAACAGTGCGCCCTTCTTTGTTTCCTCGATGCTGACAGTGCCGGAGATCTCGGAAAGGACAGCCATCTTCTTGGGCTTGCGTGCCTCGAACAGCTCTTCGACACGGGGCAGACCCTGTGTGATATCGTCACCTGCGACACCGCCGGTATGGAAGGTACGCATGGTAAGCTGAGTACCGGGTTCGCCGATGGACTGAGCTGCGATAACGCCGACGGCCTCGCCTGCGTTGACGGGCTTGCCGATAGCAAGGTTGATGCCATAGCACTTCGCACAGACGCCGGTGCGAGCTTCGCAGGACAGGACGCTGCGGATCTTGACGGCCTTGATGCCGTGTGCTTCCAGAACTTCCGCATCCTCGGGCATGAGCATATGGTCGGTATCGAACAGCACCTCGCCGGTTGCGGGATCGCAAACGGGAACTGCCGGGAAGCGGCCGTGGATGCTGGTGCCGAAGGACTGGACGACCTGTCCCTTGTCGACGACCTCGCTCATCCACACGCCCTCGGTAGTGCCGCAGTCGGGCTCACGGATGATGACATCCTGGCAGACATCGACCATACGGCGGGTAAGGTAACCGGAGTCGGCGGTACGAAGTGCGGTATCGGCAAGACCCTTTCGTGCACCTCTGGAGGAAATGAAGTATTCCAGAACGGAAAGGCCTTCACGGAAGTTCGCTTTGATGGGGATCTCGATGGTCTTACCGGAGGTGTTAGCCATAAGGCCACGCATACCGGCAAGCTGACGGATCTGGTTCATGGAACCACGAGCGCCGGAGTTTGCCATCATGTAGATAGGATTGTAGGTATCAAGGCAGTTCTGAAGTGCGGCGGTAACATCCTTGGTGGTCTTTTCCCACTCGGAGACGACAAGGCGGTAACGCTCGTCATCGGTGATGAAGCCACGCTTGAACTGACGCTCGATCTTGATGACTTTCTCCTCGGTCTCGTGGATGAGGGTCTGCTTTGCCTCGGGGACGGTCATGTCGGCGATGGAGATCGTGATAGCGCCCTTTGTAGAGTACTTGTAGCCCATTGCCTTGATGCTGTCGAGAACTTCTGCGGAAATGGTGAAGCCGTGCTTCTTGATGCAGCGGTCAATGATGTTGCCCAGCTGCTTCTTGCCGACCTGGAAGCCGATCTCGTGGTCAAACATGGTCTTGGGATCGGTGCGGTCAACATAGCCCAGATCCTGCGGGATGTTCTCGTTGAAGATGATGCGGCCGACGGTGCTCTCGATAATTTTGGACTTCTCGACACCGTCGATAGTCTTGGTAACTCTTACGAGGATGGGGGCGTGCAGGCCGACCTCACCCTGGCTGTATGCCATGACCGCCTCATTGGGGTCACGGTAGCAAAGCAGGGGCTTGTAGGTAGGAGCGGTCTTGCCCTCGGCCTCGTCCTTCTCCTGTGCGGCAACGAAGTCGTCGCCGTCGACTATCTCACCCTCCATGTAATCGGTGTCGCCCGGCTCGTCGATGCGGACATTCTCTGCGCCCTTCTCTGCCTTGCCGATGCGCTTCATGGTAAGGTAGTAAGAGCCGAGGATCATATCCTGAGTCGGCACGGTTACGGGGTGGCCGTCCTGCGGACGCAGGAGGTTATTTGCCGAGAGCATGAGTATTCTCGCCTCGGCCTGTGCCTCAGCAGACAGAGGTACATGGATAGCCATCTGGTCGCCGTCGAAGTCGGCGTTATATGCGGTACATACCAGCGGGTGCAGCTTAAGAGCACGACCCTCAACCAAGATGGGCTCGAACGCCTGAATACCCAGGCGGTGCAGCGTAGGTGCACGGTTGAGCAGCACCGGATGCTCCTTGATGACGACTTCGAGAGCGTCCCAAACCTCGGTGCGCTGCTTGTCGACCATCTTCTTTGCGGACTTGATGTTGTTTGCAACGCCGTCCTCAACGAGCTTCTTCATGACGAACGGGCGGAACAGCTCGATAGCCATTTCCTTGGGAACGCCGCACTGATAGATCTTGAGGTCGGGGCCGACAACGATAACGGAACGGCCGGAATAGTCAACACGCTTACCAAGCAGGTTCTGACGGAAGCGTCCCTGCTTGCCCTTGAGCATATCGGAAAGCGACTTGAGTGCACGGGAGTTTGCGCCGGTGACGGGACGGCCGCGGCGGCCGTTATCGATAAGTGCGTCAACTGCTTCCTGGAGCATGCGCTTTTCGTTGCGGACAATGATATCGGGTGCGTTGAGCTGGATAAGTCTCTTAAGACGGTTGTTGCGGTTAATAACTCTGCGGTACAGGTCGTTAAGGTCGCTGGTTGCGAAGCGGCCGCCGTCGAGCTGAACCATGGGGCGGATCTCGGGCGGGATAACAGGCAGAATGTCGATTATCATCCACTCGGGCTTATTGCCGCTCTGTCTGAACGCTTCGACGACCTCGAGGCGCTTGACGAGCTTTGCCTTTTTCTGACCGGAGGCGTTCTGCAGCTCCTCACGCAGCTCAGCCGAGAGCTTCTCGCAATCTATCTGCTGCAGGAGCTTCTTGATAGCCTCTGCGCCCATACCTGCGTCAAAGTCGTCCTCGTACTTCTCACGCATATCACGGTACTCTTTTTCGGTGAGTATCTGACACTTTTCCAGCGGAGTGAAGCCGGGGTCGGTTACTATATAATTTGCAAAGTACAGAACCTTCTCGAGGATCCTCGGAGTGAGGTCAAGCAGCAGACCCATGCGGCTGGGTATGCCCTTGAAGTACCAGATGTGGGACACGGGAGCGGCAAGCTCGATGTGACCCATGCGCTCACGGCGCACCTTGCTCTTGGTGACCTCGACGCCGCAGCGGTCGCAGATCTTGCCCTTGTAGCGTATCTTCTTGTACTTGCCGCAGTGGCACTCCCAGTCCTTGGTCGG
>HF986900.1:188113-199201 GCA_000431075.1 Firmicutes bacterium CAG:555 | reverse complement strand
TTTTTTGTGAAGTATGGGCGGAAAAGAGCCGGACAAAACCGTTTTCTCCTTATCTGAATCCGCCCAAATGGCCTGTTGGTTTTATGCGTCTTGAAGCTTGATGTCCTTATTGATTATCGACATTTCCCTGAAAATGAGTATCGTAACTGTTATTGCGGCGAGTATATCGCTGACAGGCCCTGCATACAGCAGACCCTCGACACCCATCGCACCTGCAAGGATGAATGCCGCAGGCAGAAAGTAGATAAGCTGGCGGGTCATGGTCGAAATCATTGCTTTGACAGGCTTTCCGATAGACTGGAAGAAGATACCCGAAGGGGTAATGAAGCCTACAAGGAATACAACGCCGAGGAAGATGTGGAAACACTTGAGTGCAAATTGATTGTACAATTCGCTTTCCTGTCCGAAAATATCGATGATCTGCTGCGTAAACAGCTGGAAGCAGCCCCACCCGATAACGCCGACTATAAGTCCGGCGGTTATGGTACGAATATATGTTGCCTTAACACGCTTATAGTTTTTGGCACCGTAGTTGTACCCGACTATGGGCTGGCTGCCGATACCGAGACCGATCATGACGCTTATGATGATGGAATTTACCTTCATTACGATGCCGAGCGCAGCAAGCGGAATATCCGCACCGTAAACGCTCTGAGCACCGTAGGAGACGAGCAGGTTATTCATGCAGATGACAACGATGGTGGACGCAAACTGCGTAAAAAAGCTCGAAATGCCGAGCGGTAGGAACGAAAATGCGGTCTTCCTGCTTGGAACAGCACATTCTAGCGTGAACTTGACACCCTTGAGACGGGGAATATAGGCAAGTGCAAGCACGAGGTTGAGCGCCTGACCGATGATGGTTGCCCACGCCGCACCGGCGACACCCATTTCAAGGCCTAGGACGAACCATGCGTCGAGGATAATATTCAAAAAGCAGCCTGCAAGATTTGAGAACATTGCATACTTTGGGTTGCCCTGCGCTCGGATGATACTGTTTACCGTCATGCTCACGCACACAAATGGGATGCCGATAAGCGTTATGCGGGCGTATTGCTTTGCAAATTCATAGGTCTGCGGGTCAACGGTCGAGCCGCCGCAGAGAACAAGGATCGCATCGATGAATATCTCCATAAGCAGCGTCATGAGGACGCCTGCCATAAGGGCAATCGAGATGCCGTTACCCATTGCTTTTTCGGCTTCAGAGTAATTCTTCTCGCCGAGCTTTAGACTGAAGTATGCAACACAGCCGTCGGCTATCATCGTGCCTATCGCCATTGAGAAGGTCACGAACGGGAAGGTGAGGTTCGTTGCGGCGTTGCCGAGCATACCGACACCTTGACCGATAAACACCTGGTCAACGATATTGTAAATGGAGTTTACTACCATTGATGCTATCGCAGGCAGTGCAAATTTGGTCATCAGCTTGCCGATGGGCTCGGTCTCGAACATCGCAAGCGAGTTGTTCTGACTCATTTCATATCACCGTACTAATCTAAAATTTCAACCAAAGAATGATAACACAATTGAAATTTTAAGTCAACATGCATAAAAACAAAGTTCAAAAATTGTTAATAATGACTTAGAGAAAAGTAAAAAAATCATGCAGCAATTCTGCTGCATGATTTTTCGTTATTTGTTTTTACTCAGGGAACCTTGATGCTGGCGGCATTGCTAAAGGCGGAGTCGCCGTAGCTGCTTGACGCACAGATGGCTTTGACCTGATAGTAGTAGGTCGTGCCGGAGGTGGTGCTGATATTTGTATAGCTGAGCTTTGCGGTGGTGTCGTAGTACTTGAAGTTCTTACCGTCAGTGCTGCGGTAGATGGCGTACTTCGATGCACCGTCGACAGCAGTCCACGAGATCATGGGCTTGTTGTAGGTCTCGTTGATGGAGATAGCAACAACAGGTGCTGCGCAGTCGCAGGTGATATAGCGTGCGTTCGACAAAGCCGAATCACCGTACTTGCTGGTTGCGCACAGCGCCTTGACCTTGTAGTAGGTGGTCACACCGGCCTTTGCGGAGGTATCGGTGTAGGTGTGAGCCTCGGTGGTGCCGAGAAGCTTGAATTCCTTGTTGTCGGCGGAGACATAGATCTCGTACTTTGCCGCACCGTCGATCGCTGCCCAGCTAACGACGGGCTTGCCGGATATGTGCTCAACGGCGATCTTTGCAGCGGGCTTTGCGCAGTCACAGGTGATGTAGCGAGTGGCGCTTACAGCCGAGTCAGCATATACGGATCTTGCGTTGATGGCGACTACTCTGTAGTAGTAGGTAGTGCCCGGAGTGACAGCCATGTTAGTGTAGCTGGTCTTGCTGGTGTAATCGTAGTGCCTGAAGTTCTTGCCGTCGGTAGAGCGGAGAAGCTCGTATCTTGCGGCGTTCTTGACATTGTTCCAGCTGACGGTGATCTTACCGGTATCCGCATTGACTGCTATCTTCGCAACGGGGCGAGCGCAGTCACAGGTGCGGGAGACGACCTTGCTGTAATCGGAGCTTGCGTAAGCACCCTTGGAATCCACTGCTACGACCTTGTAGTAGTAGGTGTAGCCTGCGTTGGCCGAGGTGTTGGTGTAGCTGAGATTTTTGGTCGTGTACATGAGCTTGTAGGTGCCATTGGAGGTGCCCGCACGGTAGACCTTGTACTGGTCGGCGTTTGCAACGGCGCTCCAGCTGAGCTTTACATAGCCGGTGGCGGCGTTGTTCGTTGCGGTCGCAATGGGAGCTTCAAGCTTCTGAGAGAAGTTCTTGGGAACGGTGATCTTTGCGGTACCGCCGTAGCCGACTATCTGCTTTTTGTCAATGATATTGTATGCGCTGACCTTAAGGGAGTAGGTGCTACCGGCTTTTACACCATAAATGGTCGCATTGGTGGTGTCTGCACCCTCAACGGTGGTCAGAAGGTCATAAGCCTTCTTTGCGCTGTTCCAGGAATAGATGTTGTAGCCGTCTGCCTCGGGAACTGTGGCCCAGCTTACATCGATGCCGTCAACAGCCATCTTGGCCTTGACATTCTTGACGGTGGGGGCGTGGATGGTGATCTTGTACTCGAGGACGGTGCCGTCGTCGCACAGAGAGCCACGCTTCTGGTTGAGGTTTACAAGGTAGTAGTTGAAGGGCTTAACGGTAACGGTGCCGTAGCCGATCTCAGTGTTTTCACCGTAAATAACGGTATAATCGTAGTAATCGGTGAGCTTGGTGCCATCGGGAGCAGTGACATAGACATAGGGCTTCATAGCCTTACCTGTGTAGGTATAGTTCGTGTAGGAAAGCTCGACCTTGCAGTCCTTAAGGCTTACCTCATGCCAGCCGCACACGGTGCAGACACGGTTGGGAGCCTTGGGATCCTCGTTGTCGTATACATGGCCGGGAGGCATGTCGTCACGGACGGTGTAGGTAGTGCTGTCGCCATCGTCAACTGTCTTGCAGGAGTAGATGAACTTACCTCTTACGGTGCAGTTGGTCTTGGTCTGGCTGTCAAGCTTAATGGGCTGGAGAACGCCATTGGAGTTCGCATAGAACACATCGTTGCCTTGGAGGAACCAACCGGTCTTGACAACGCCGCCGAGCAGATAATACTCGTTGCCGTCTGCGTCAGGAGCCTTGCCGCTGTAGTCCTCAAGTGCTATGCCGCAGACCGAGCAGGAGACTGCCTTTTCTGCAGGATCGTAGCAAGCGGTGTGACCGTGCCTCTTGCAGGGGGACTCGATGGTTACGGTGTCAAGCAGACCTCTATCGATATCGTAGTAATCGATGGTCATCTCGTCCTTGTCGGCGGTGACCGTAAGATAGGTTGCAGTAAAGTCATCGGTTACGAGCTTGAATATCTTGCTGTAATCGAATTTATCCTGCGAGGTGATAGCGTAGGACTTTTCACCGGAGGAACCGCAGATGTAGTAGTAGACGCCGTTTTCTTCATCGATCTCGTCGTTAAGCAGAGGATTGGTCCTTGCGGCGGAGTGGTCATGGCCGGAGAAGACGACATCTATGCCTGCTGCTTCGCAGACATCGGGAACGGTGTTGTAGATTTCAGCATTGCCGCCGTAGTTGTTGGTATAGTACGCCGGCTGGTGCATGAGAAGCACTTTCCAAGTGGCGTTGCTCTGAGCAGCGTCCTTAGCCAGCCAATCCATAGCCTCCTTGAGCTGGGGAGCGGTACCTGTGTAGTTGACGACGGCGAGGTAAACATCACCGTATGTCAGCGAGTAGTAGCTACCGGGCTTTGCGGCAGTGGGGAGATTGAAGTAGTTGGTAGCAGCATCGGCGTTTGCGTCGCCTGCATACTCGTGGTTGCCGAGAACATGGATCATATCGGTGCTGCCGAAGCGCTCGACACCGAACAGATTTGTGATATCGTTCCAGTGGCTGTATGCCGTCGCATCGTCGACTGCATCGCCGGTCTGGATACCGAAGTCAAACTCGGTCTCGCTGAGCTTGCTCACAACTCTTTCAATGTTGGTCGTATCGTCGTCCTGAATATCGCCGAGAGCAAAGAATCGTGTCTTGTCGTTGTCGGAGCTGACGGTCTTGAAGGTTGCGACTTCGCTCCAAGCCTCGCCGCCGCCTATCTGATACTCATAGGCCGTTCCGGGGGTGAGGCTGCTGAGGGTAATGCTGTTTACATTGACAGCGCTGTTGCTACCCTTAGTGAAGGTGCGCAGTGTGGCCTTTGCCGCAACGGTCGTCCAGTCCTCGGTACCGCTTACACGGTAGCGGATATACTGATCCTGAGCCTTAATTGCGTTGGACATCCAAGTCATGCTCTTGCCGTGAGCAGCGTCGTTCAGGGCATTGAACATGAGGCCGTAAGGCATAGCGGAATCTTCACCGGCTGCGTCGTAGGACTTGACATTCAGCTGGAATGAGAGGAGACCTGCCGCATCCTTAGCGTAGATGGTGGTGTTGCCGGAGACTGCGCTGAAATACTCGGTGTTCAGCAGACCCTTTTCGTCGGTCGTGCCGATCTTCTCGTTATTTGCGGCATTGTAGATATCAACATTTGCGGCGGGCTCATTCTTGTCGTTTGTGACCGTGAGGGTCGTGGGGGCACCGACAAGGACTACCTCTGCGGAAATGTTGTATGCCGCAGTTATGGGCAGAGCTGCCTCGGGTGCGTTGTATGTTGCGTAGTAGCCGTCGGCGGTTGTGTAGCTTCCGCCCTTGACGGTGTAGTTGAATTTATCGCTTGCCGACAGGTTCGACGGAATGTCTACCGTGACGGTCGCAATGATGTTGTTGTCGACCGCAACTGCGTCTGCCTTGCGCTTGGCGTTAACGGTGAGGATCTTGGTGAGCTTACTGTAGGAGTAAGTGCCCTCATAGTTATCCGAGAAGGTGACGGTGTAGTTTTTGAAGCTGTTGCCGAGGGTCAGCAGAGCGGTGGCCTTCTGGATATCGGTGCCGGTGGCGGTGACATTGAGGCTTACGGTCTTGCCGATAACGGCATTGCTTTCAGCTGCGGCAACAAAGACGCTTGAGTGCGTGGCTGCGTTGTCGGTCTTTACCTTGAACGAGCGAGTTTCGGTGGTCTCGTTGCCGAATTTATCACGGACGGAAACTGCAATAGTGTGGTCGCCGTCGGGGAGCTTCAGGTCATAAAGGTGTGCGATGGAGCCGTCGGGCTCT
Organism: Firmicutes bacterium CAG:555; assembly: GCA_000431075.1. Classification (GTDB taxonomy): domain Bacteria; phylum Bacillota; class Clostridia; order Oscillospirales; family Oscillospiraceae; genus F23-B02. The sequence continues at coordinate 193,579 of HF986900.1, read as the reverse complement.
GCAACGAACTGGTACTTGTCATTGCCGGTAACATTGATGCCGTCAACATACATACGGACAGTCTCGGGATCAATGCCGGTGGTGTACTTGTTCTGAACATCGTGCATGTAAGCATCAACACGCAGAGTGTCGGTGGTGAGCACGGTGCCGTCCTTAATGTCGGAGTCATTTACACGGACAGAGTCGACAACGGGAGCATCGATATCGTCGATGTTGGTGCCGTAAACGAACTGGAAGTTATCGAAGTAAAGCTCGCCTGCGCGCTGAGTGCCGACCATCTTGGTACCGGCAACGAACATGAGGCGGAAGGTCATGCCGGGCTGGAAGGAGAACGGACCTGTCCACTGAGTGAGGTCGGCTTCGAGATAGTGCCAGCCTTCCCAGTAGATACCGGGCTGGACTTCCCATTTACCGGTCTCGGGATTGTAACCGCCCTGAACCTTCTGGTCTTTAGGCTCAAGTGTAAAGTCGACCTGACAGAGCTTGCCCTGACCGTCGGTGCAGTAGCAGCGCAGCCACAGGCCGGAGACAAGGCTGCCGTCGGCGTCCTTGACGCTGCCGTAGTTAACGCCGATGCCCTCGGGAGCATATACCCAAACGCCAAGGCCGGTGGGAGCACCGGGAATCTGCATCTTGTCGGAGGTACCGACGCATGCGCCCTCTGTAACGGCGCCGCAGTCAGTGAAGTCAAAGTTGAGCTTCAGAGAATGGGTGCCGAAGCGGACGGGTTCATCGTCATTAAGAGAAGCAATCTCAACGGACTGCTTGCCACCTCTGTTGTAGTTAGAGGTCTTGAGGATGCCGGTGTTAACGGTTGTTTCCTCGCCGGTATCGGGATTAGTCTGCTTCTCTGTGCCGCAGTAATAATCCTGAGCGGGGGTGACCTCGCCGGTCACGGGATCGACATAGTCCTCAAAGTCCCAAACGACGGTGGGGAGCATACCCACGATAACATGGATGGAAGCATTGACCTTCTCATCGTACTTCGAGGTCGCAGTGATATTGCCGTTAAGGCTGTCTTTGCTGTTTGCAACAAAGGTGTTGCCCTTGAAGGTACCGAGACCTTCGGTACTCATCGTCCAAACAATGTCGCCGTCCTTGATATTAAGGTCACGGTCCTTGTTGCGGACAACGAGGGAGAGATTGCTCTCATCCTCAAAGCCAAGGCTGACTTCCTCGGCGTTAAAATAGATGTTATCGGGAACCGCAATTTCGACTGCCGTTGTGCCGATGACCTTGCCGCCCTGAATCATCTGGACATTGACGGTACCGGTCTTGTCGCCTGCCTTGAAAAGGCCGGTTTTGGCATCGATGGTGCCCATGTCTTTGCTGTCGTCGGCAAGAGCCCATGTCGCATCGGCGGGAACTGCCATGGGGAAGCCTGCGGTGTCGATGCCGCTGGCGCTGAACTGAACCTCATAGCCCGGGGTGTACAGGTCGTTGTTGGGGGTCAGTGCAGCGTGATCGAACACTCCAGTGGACTTTGCGGTGGAAACAATGAGCAGGGAGGAGCAGACCTCACGCTCGGCACCGTCCGAGGGAGAATTGCGGACTTCGAGCTTATCGCTGCCTTCGATGCGGGCTGCGTAGGTAGCCGAGCCGCCGCCGTCAAGCACGAGGACATCCTTTGCGCCCTCAGCCATGTACATTTCGGCGATCTCCTTATATGTACGGCCGCAGGAAACGGGGGTAAGCATACCGTGGGTGACGGAGGTGACAACGCTGCCGTCCTCCATTATACCGATGGTGGAACGGCTGTAGTCATTAGTGCCGCCCTCGAAGTTCTCGGTGCAGGCCTTTCCGTCCTTGACCAGAGGCATCCAACCGCCGACAGCGGTCTGGCAGTCGCTCAGATCGGGACTGTTTCTGATAACGGGGGTGCCGTCCTTCAGAATAGCAAAGTACCAGCGGCCGCCTGCGTCGTGGTACTGCTTGCCCTCCATGACGAGTGCGCCGAGAGGCTCGCCGGTCGCCATGTTGAAGAAGTCGGCATTGATGGCTGCAACTACGGTCTCACCGGGGTGATCTTTCTCGTAGGCGGCAGCCTGCTTGGTGGTGGATACCATGCGCCACTTGGAAGCATCGTTCTCGCCGTAGCAAGCTACGATCTTGATGGTATCACTGAGATTTGCACGGCACATATAATCGATCTTCTGATCGTTGCCGGCAGGAGTGTTGGAAATGATCTCGTGCTCGACAACACCGTTGGTGATCTTGGTTATTGTATCTTTTACCAGGATCTCGCCCTCGGCAGTGTCTGCCCAAGTCTTTTCCGATGAACCGGTGTCTGCCATCGCCGTGATGGGGATAAGCGACACAAGCATCATTACCGCAAGCACAATAGAAAGTACGCGCTTGCCTGTCTTTACTCTCTTCATTTATCCATCCCTTTCAAAAATAGATTTTTAATGATCAAGGTACTAAAAAAGGCAAGGCCGATGCTTTGATAAAACAGTCACAATATCTTGTTTTACCGCACAGGCTTTGCCCACACATATATGATATTTTACCATACCATCAAAATTTGTCAACTAAAGACTGATGGCCTGTTTTTGTGCAATATAACGAAAATTTCTGAATGCTGTGTTCAATCACCGCCATGACGCTTGCGGTATATATACATATTTATATATGCACCCAGCAAGATGATGTACATGCACCAGTACATCCACAGCAAGGTAATGATAATTGCGGCAAGACTTCCGTAGGTCGTGTATCCGCCGCCATAGACGATGTAAAGCGAGAAAAGCCAAGTAAAAAGAAGCCATGCGCCTGCTGCGGCAAGCGAACCGGGCAAAAGCTGGCGAAGCCTGAGTCGCATGCCCGGCACCCAGTGATATATTGCAATGAACACGCATGTCAGCAAAATTACCACGACTATGAGCCTGAGTTTTATAACGATACGCACAAATGGCGACAAAAGCGGCAGGGAACTCAGCCTGTCGCCGAAAACGAGCAGCAGTAGCAGCAGAACCATGATAAATATGATACCGATGGTGTAAAAACAAGCAAGCAGACTGCGCTTTAAGTATGAGCTGTACCTCGGACTGTCGGCAACATCCTCAACACCTCGGATGAGCGAGGAAAACGCCCTGCTTGAAAGCCATACCGTGATGACTATCGATATCGGCAGTATAGCGTTCGGTGCGGAGTATATATCCGTGACGGCGGAGGTAATGATGCCCTGCATGGCGGCAGGAATATAGTGACTTATAATCTCAAAAAGTCTGTTCTCCTCAAGACCCGTGAGCGGTAGAATGGTACTGACCAACGCAACGAAAGGCACAAGCGAAAGAAACATGTAAAACGCACTTGCCGCAGCGTGTGCACTTATGTTATCGTCGCTTATCCCATCGGTGAAGTCTCGAATTTTAAGATATAAATTCTTCATGGTCCAATCAAAAAAGTACCGCCTTCGATGCGAAAGCGGTAGTAAGCTGACGGTAGTCGGCTTGTATTTCAGCTTATAAGGGTGATGCGCTTCGGCAGAATCTCAAAGTCAATCAAGCTTTTGCCGTGACCGCGCTCACCGTCGAGTGACCAATCAAGGTGAGCGGGCGCTTCAATGCGCAGCTTCTCGGTCTGGAACAGATCGAGGAAAGGCGAGGAGTAGTCCTGTGTGAAAACGCCGGTAAGTATGCTCTGCCAATCGATGAGCGACTGCGGCTTGTGAACGAGCAGAACCTCAAACTTGCCATCTGCGGTGTCGACAAGAGCGGCCGGGAGCGTGAATGTTCCGGCAACGGATGTCGAGTTGCACACGGCGCCGAAAATGTAGTCGCCCTCGTAGTTAAACTCGCCGTCGGTAAACTTAAGATGATACGACTTGAGCTTAGGCAGATCCTTGACCGCATCAAGTATATATGCCGAGTGCCCGAGAACATTCTTAAGATTCTGCGAAGTCGTGTAGGAAAGCCACGAGAAAGCGCCGAAGGCCGAGACATAAGAAAAGTAATTGTTGCCGAACTTGCCGATATCTATCTGTCGGGGACTGCCGTTCGCAATATGCATCGCAGCCGTCAGCATATCCGACGAAATGCCCTGACAGGAGGCAAAATCATTTGTACTGCCGGAGGGAATGTAGCCGAGCGGGGTGTGGCTTCCGCCGAGTATCATGCCGGTAATTACCTCGTTGAGCGTACCGTCGCCGCCGATGGTGACGACAATGTCGAACTCAGCCGAGTAAAGCCGGGCAAATTCCGTTGCGTCGCCACGCTTTCCGGTCGGAAAAACGCTCACGATATAGTCGTTTGCGGTGAAGATTCTGATAATATCAGGCAGAAAGCGCAGAGAAATGCGTCTGCCGGAAACCGGGTTTATGATGAGCATCATGCGCTTTAACTGCGAGAATGGCTTAAATGTGTTTGCGTCCATTGAAATCTTACTCCAGTGAAATTAAAAAATGCCGTTTGTGAGACAGAAAAATGCAGCGGGGATAGAAAACAGAAGGCTGTCAATCCTATCCATAACTCCGCCGTGACCGGGGATGAGGTTGCTGTAGTCCTTGAGACCAGCCATGCGCTTAATAAGTGAAGCAGCAAGATCGCCGATCTGACCGAAGCTTGAGCAGATAAGGCCGGTCAGAACGCAGGTGACGAGGGAAATGTTGTAGTTCGTGCCCTTGAACACAAAGTACAGGATAACACCTGCGATCATCGATGAGACAGCACCGGTGACGCTGCCCTCAATTGTCTTGTTAGGGCTGACCTTCGGCGCAAGCTTATGCTTGCCGAACCATTTGCCGCCAAAAAGTGCAAACGAGTCGCACACCCAAGTGGAGATGCAGGCGATCGCAAAAACGGGTATCCAATCCTGACGCAGCGAAAGATCCATTATCATGAGCATTGGAACGGTCGGGTAGACCAAAATTCCGAGACTTGCCAAGGTTCCTGGGCCGCTGATATCCTCTTTGCAGATGCCCACCGTGAACACGGCAAAGACGGCAAGGAAAAACAGCATGACGGAACGGGAGTTGCCCTCCATGAGAAAAATCCCGGCAGTGGCAAGCACTGCATAGATATACAGTACCCAACTTGTGCATTTTATATCCTTAAGGCTGACGGCGTGACACATCTCCCAAATGCCCATAATGAGCGCCGCAAGCAGGAACAGAATGCGGGTCACGGGGGAAATGGCAAAGCACGCAACGACCAAAATGATAAGCACGCAGGCCGAAATCACTCTTGTTTTCATAATTTCCCTCTTTCCTCGGCAAAGCCGAAAAATATAAACAATACCGCCCCTAAATATAGCATAAAGCAAAAATTTGCACAACTACAAAAATCGGCTTTTGTTAAAAGAAACGGTGAACAATTTGCAGTTTGAAAAAAAACCTTGAAATTTGCCCGAAAAAATGTGATACTTAAATACAAATTCCGTCTTAACTGGTAGGGGCGGAATAGATAGGAGAAAAGCGTGGACGACCGCAGTATAGTGGAGCTTTTTCTGAGTAGATCGGAAGAAGCG
>HF986900.1:186424-188096 GCA_000431075.1 Firmicutes bacterium CAG:555 | reverse complement strand
TCGGAAGAAGCGTTATTACAGACAACTGAGAAATATGGTCGATACTGCCACCGCATAGCATACAATATCCTCGGCAATGATGAGGACAGCGAAGAATGCGTAAATGATGCGCTCATGCGAGTTTGGGGGAGCATACCGCCGAATGAGCCGAACTCGCTGTCATCCTTCATCGGGAAGATAACCCGCAACCTTGCGCTTGATAAGCTGCGGCATAAAAACAGCGAGAAGCGAGGCGGCGGGGAAACGCCGGTCGTCCTCGATGAGCTGGCTGAGTGTATATCGGGCTATGACGAGTTGGAGCGCAGATCGGATTCGAAAGAGATCGTAGCGGCACTGAACAAATTCCTCGAAGAACTCAACTATGTTGAGCGGGGAGTGTTCATGCGTCGCTATTGGATGCTTGACCCCATTTCTGATATAGCGGAACGGTATGATATATCGGTCTCAAAAACAACAACGATGCTTTTTAGGCTTAGAGCAAAGCTTAAAAAGCACTTGATGAAAGAAGGAATTCCTCTTTGAGAAAAGAAGACTTGCTTAATTACATAGGTTCGGTAAACGACCGCTATATAGAAGAACTGTTTGAAGACGAAGTTAAGGCCATGCCGAAGAGCTCCGACCATAAGAGCTGGCGAGCGCTTGCTGCGTCCATTGCCGTTATCGTTGTGGGCTCAGCCGCCATGTTCTTCGGACTCGGCAAGGCCGATATGGGCACAACGGATATAGGAGGACACACAACGAAGCTGCCGATGGCGGCAAACACCGTTGTCATGCTCGATGTTAACCCCAGCGTAAGGCTTGAAGTCAATGACCGCAATGTCGTTGTCGAGGTCGATGCCGTCAACAGCGATGCCGAGAAGATAACGGCGGATATAAGCGTTGTTGGCAAGAAGTATGACGATGCGGTCAAAGTGACCGTTAATGCCATGCAGAAAAGCGGCTATATAACGGAGCTTAAAAATTCTGTCCTTGTGACGGTCGTTGATGGAGATGAGGAGCGGGCGGCATCCGTCCGTAAAACGGTAGTTGACACCATTGTCAAGATAGATAAGAGCGTTGGCTACGATATCTCGATACTCAGCCAGACGATGACCGGCGACGGTGACCTCCGTGAGCTTGCCGAGAAGAACCATGTCACGACCGGCAGGATTATGCTCATCGAGAAGATCTGCAAGCTCAACTCCGAGTTCAGTGTCGATAAGCTTGTTAAGAACAATATTCAGACTATAAACCAGCTGTTGACTTATATCGGCGTTCCTGAGACCGTTGAGCGCATCGGCGAGGCGGCGGGCGTTGTCCCCGAAAAGATTCGCAGCAGCATCAAGTTTGACGAAATGAGCGGTGATGAGCTTATAAACTTCACCTGCGCACTGTCCGATTTTTACACCCGACTGACCGATTATTACAGTGAAAACGATGTCGTCAAGCAGATAGGCTATGTCCTCAACATCACGCAGGGCAAGGATGCCGACGGCAAGACACTTTGGGGAATCATTGCCGAGAGCAGAAACCACGATATCGGCTCCCAAGGTGCAGTTTTCAGCTCGGGTGACACCAAGGTCAAGAACTGGTACGATCAGCATGATATCTATAAGGTATCAAAATTCGTCAAGGGCTTGCTCGATATAGCAGCGTAATTGAATACAAAAGTTGAACCCGCGCGCGGCGGTGC
>HF986900.1:179417-186392 GCA_000431075.1 Firmicutes bacterium CAG:555 | reverse complement strand
GGCGGTTTGTGCATTTATCAGGTTTTGAATACGGGGACCTTATCCATGAAGATCGTGCTAAAGCGCTGGAATACGGCTGCGACCTGCGCACGGGTCGCCATGCCTCTGGGCTCAAGCGTTGTACGGGAAGTACCGTAAATGATCTTTGCGCCGACTGCCCACTGGAACGGCTGCGCCATGCCCTGCGATATCTGTAAAACATCGGAATAGCCGAGAATGTTCGTCGAGTCGGTCAGCGAAACATCAACTCCGACATAGCTGCGCGCAAAACGGAACAGGATGGTCACGAGCTGCTCACGCAGTATCGGGTCACCGTAACCGAAGGTGCCATCGCCGTAGCCCTCGATAATATTGAACATCGATGCCCAGCGGATAGCCTCATATGCATAGCTGTCTGTACTGACATCTCGGAAGCTTATCTTATTCTCGTCTGGAACGACGGGGCTTCCTGCTAAGCGCCAAAGCACGGTGACTATCATCTCTCGGGTCATTGCATCGTCGGGGGAGAACACGGTGGCCTCAGTGCCGATGAAGAGCTGAGCCGAGGCGGTGTACCTCACGCTTTCATAGAACCAATCGTTTGCTGAAATGTCGGTAAAGGAGTTGACCCAATCGTAATATGCCTCGTTTGTGGTCTTTGCAAACAGTGCAATGATATTGTGTGCACGGCTGATGCTGATAAAGTGGTAGCAGTTATTTTCGTCGAGCTCGACCGGTTGACCGTCAACGAGCACGGTCTTTATCTGATAGCCTGTGTCTGCACTTATCTGATACGACAGGTTCTCACCCTTGGCCGCCATCATGCTGTCCGGGGAGATGGTGCCGCCGTTAGACTGTATAACGGTGATGGGAATATTGTACACGGGCGTATCGTCCGAGAACGCATCGTCACCGGGGTAGGGGTCGTTGGCCGACTCGCCCAAGCTCCACTCAGCCTTGAATGCGCTGTTCGGCTGGACATCCTTAACTCTTGAGCCTGCGACATGTATCGTGCCATTAGCGTCCGACCAGCCACGCAGAGTGTAGCCTTCTTTGTAGATGTAGGGGAGGGTGACGGTGCCGCCGTCATCTTCAAACACGCCCTTCATCTTCGTACCGCCGTTGCGGTCGAGCGTTGCGTTGCCGATCTTAACGGTGCCCTCGTTCATGACGACTGCGCCGCCGGTCGTGCGAATTCTTGCGTTTGCGCCGACATTCAGCGTTGCATGCGTTTGAATCGAAAGAGTGCTGCCGCCGGGGATGGTGTGCGGATTGCCGCTTTCAAGCGTGGAGTTTATGATAAATTCGCCGTCCTCAAGACTGAGGTTATACGCCGAGGGGTAATCGCCCACCACAGGTGCCGAGCGGAAGTTAAGGCTAGTAGTGCCGTATATCTTGCTGTTGCAGCTGGGGTCTGCTTTCTTCTGCGAGTACATGAACAGAGCATAGTCGTTCTTTGCGCTGTCCCAAAGATAGATCTTGCCGCCGTCTTTTACGGTAAAGTAACCGTCAAACTGCTGCATGCTCTGAAGCTTGATGTTGGACTTAATAATGGCCGAATATTTATCGGTGACAAGCTTTACATCACTGTCGAGCGTCACATCATCATGCAGATAGAAAACAACATTCGTTGCAAGTATGACATCTCCGCCGCCTTCAGCGTCGTTTGCGGCGTTTATCGCCTTGATGACCGAGTAATACTCAGTGCCGTTAAAATAAGCTTGGACTTCGTTGAAGTCCTTGCCACCCATCGTTCCGGAGGCGGAAATGAGAACAGGGAAGAGCGCAACGCCCATCTTGATGTATTCCTCAGTGTTGCCGATGACCCAGTAGCAGTAGTTGGTTTCCGGGTGAGCATCGACATAGAGCTTAAGAGCGCTCAAAGCGTTTTGCGTTGTAGTACCCTCAACATTGACTTTCTCATGAAGTATGCAGGCAGAGCTTGTGCCGTTGAAGTACTGAACGCCTGTTGCAACAGCAGTTGAGGCGGGACTGTATGCTTGCTTGCAGGTGCCATAAAGATAGTAACAGTACTTGATCGATGTCAGCGCAGCATAACCTGCTATCGCACCGTATGCTCCGGAACTTACCACGGCACCGTAGCTTGTGCAATTAACGATCGTACCGTTGTTCGCTCCGCCTACAAGACCACCGGCATTACCGCCGGCTGTAACCTCACAGGACGACCAGCAGTTGGCAAGTGTGCTGAAGTTGAAATCGCCGACAATGCCGCCGGCATTTGTTCCTGCTCTGACTATGCCGCAAATGCCGAGATTTTTAATTGTTGCCCCCTTGTTTACATGACCGAACAGGCCTTGGTCATCGGCACTGGTGTCAATAAAAATGTACTTTACTGTGTAGCCTTGACCATCGTAGATGCCTTGGAATGCGTTGTCGACATTACCGATAGGCGTCCACGAGTTGCCGTCAACATGATACTTGTAGCTCATGTCAACATCTCGGGTCATGAAGAAGATGATGCCCTTGGTCTTGCGGCCTGCATCAACATACTTTTGGAGCGCCTCAAGGTCGTCAAGTCCGTTTATGCTGTATGCATTACCCTCAATGCCGTCAGAACCCGTTGAAAAGAGTTGACTTACGCTTGCGGTCGCAGTGTAGTCACCGTCGTATTTTTCGTTCGGATCACTATCCTGGAACTGACCGGGCGTCATGAGCCTCGGGTAGTGGCCGGAATGGTCGCCCTCGCCGATTAGGGTGACGGAGTTGCGCCAGCCGCTGTACTGACCGTTATTCTGCAAAAATACCCATGCGTTGAGTGCATCGAGAAGGCTTGTGGTAGTGATATCGTCTATCTGCGTTGCCCGCTCAAGCGTGCAGTAGTAGTCATCCTGCTCAAAGCCATATGTAAAGGTGAGGATGTTTATCTCGGCACCAGACGGTGCGCTGTTATATCCGCCCTGAGCGGTGCCTTTTAGGTAGTAGCAGTTCTTGATGGCAGATTTGCCGAGAACATCGCCTGCGATACCGCCGGAAATGCAGGTCTCGCCGCCTGCGCAGAGTGTCGCACCATAGGATACGCAGTTTTCAACGGTCGTGTCGTCCATTCTGCCGACGATGCCGCCGGTCTCTGACTCAGACTCAATGCTTACATTTGCCCAGCAGTTTGTAATGGTGCTGCTGTCAGACTTACCGGCAATGCCGCCACAGTTAAATTCGCCGACGATGCCGCCGATAACGCCAAGGTTTTTGATAACGGCGTTTCTTATTCTGCCGAACAGACCGACATTATCGCCCTTTTCATTGTAAATATACAGTCCATATACCGTATAACCGCAGCCGTCGAATGTTCCATTAAAGACATAGGTCAGCGAGCCGCTCTCGGTAACGCTGTAGTCGCAGCCGATCGGCAGCCAGCCCTCGGAATCGTTGCCGAGAGCCTTAACGGAAATGTCGACATCCTTTGTAAGATAGAATGTGACATCCTTTGTAGCGTGATTGCCCTTGACATATAGTGCAAGCTTTTTAAGCTCGGCACCGCTGTTTATGCTGTAGTGACCGCCCGCAACGGCATCGGCGCCGCTGTCATAAAGCTCGGTCATCGTTGCCGTCTCGATGTATTTGACATTGTAAGGGTTTGTCTCACTGTCAACATCAAAGTGCGGCTCGTCCACACGCTTTATACCTGAGCCGTCGCCCGGGTAAAGCTGCGTCGGGTGGTCACCCTGAATTCTCGCAACGCCTGTTGCGGAGCTGTCGATCTTCCAATAGCGATAAGTCGAATCCATCGCAAGATAGGTGACCCAATGGTTGAGCACATTCAGAAGCTTAACGCCCGATGCGCTGCCGACAGCAACGGATCTTTCAAGCGTGAAGTCAGAACCGTCCTTGCTGAAGGGAACAAGTGCAGTCTGGCTGCCGCTGGACTGACCGCAGCCGTTGGCTATATTCAGCGGATAGTAGCAATATTTTATGGTGGTGGAGCTTGAGCATGCGCCGACAATACCACCGGTGCTTTTATCACCGACGATAGTTGCAAAGTCGACGCAGTTGAGTATCTGTGCCTGATCGGCTTTGCCGACGATGCCGCCGACACGATCCTTTGCGTTGAGTTCGCCGTCAAACCAGCAGTTTGACACCGTGCCCGCCATGAGTTCGCCCACGATGGCGCCGCAGTTGTCGCCGCCGACGATACCGCCGAACAGACCGACGTTTTTGATTAAAGCTTTTGAGTTGTTTACATAGCCGAACAGACCGAGACCGCTCGAACGGTCGTTGATCGCTATGCCGGTGAGAACATAGCCCTGACCGTCAAAGGTGCCTTGGAATGCGACCTTTTCGTCATTGCCGATAGGCACCCAGCTATCGACGGTGGTGGTCATGAGAATATCTGCGTTCTGGAAGAAGACTACCCCATCTGTCTTGAAGCCTTGGTTTACATAATCCCTGAAATATTTGATCTCATCGGTGCTTGAAATACTGTAGCAGCCGCCATCAACGGCGTTCTGCTTTGCCTCGTACAAAGCGGTCATGGTTGAGGTGGCGGTGTAAGTGCTTTCTTTCGGAGCAATGTAGTCGGGATATTCAAGACTGGGGTAGTTGCCGTCAACACGATGTTTTGAATTCGTCGATGTATCGAACACCCAAGTGCGGTAGTTGTGACCCTTTTCCTGCATATCGAGCCACTCGTTTAGGAGGGTGAGCATATTATCGCTGGTCTTGCCACCGACGGTCAACTCCTTTTCGGCGAGTACCTCGGTGCTGCTGGTGGAGAAACGGTAAACAGACTGTGTGCTCGAACCGCTCTGACTTCCGACGCCTTTGTCGGAGGAATAGTAAACATAGTAGGAGTATTCAACGGTGCTCACGCCTTTTAGAGTACCGGCAATTGCGCCGACACTTTCCGTGCCGGAGATGTAGGCGTAGTTTGTGCAGTTTGTGATAGTGCCGCCGTTTACATTTGCGGCGATACCGCCAACATTGTATGTACCGGTGACATCAACGGCATTCCACGAGTTGGCGATCATGGCACCGTCGAGGTTTGCGACGATACCGGCGGAGTTGGCCTTAGCTTTCAGTGTGCCCTCAACACCGAGATTCTTTATTTCGGCAGCCGAGCCGCTGACATAGCCAAATAAGGCTTGATTGTTTTCCTGTGAATCTACCGTGAGCTTCAAAACGGCATAACCGCAGCCATCGAACACACCTTTGAACGCCAAAGCTGCTTTGCTTCCGATAGCTGTCCATGTGACATTGCTAAGCTTTATATCGGAGGTCAGATAGAAGGTGACGCCTTCCGTGAGCTTGCCTGCATTGACATACTTTGCAAAGGCGCATAGCTCATCGGCAGTCGAGATGCTATAGCTTTTTCCGGCCAATGCTTCCTCGCCCGAGAGATCGAGCTCGGACATGGTCTTTGCCGGATCGTAGCCACAGGCGTCCGCCGCATAAGCGGGGAAGACGGCACTGTTGCAGACAAGACCGAAAAGCATAACGACCGTCAAAACGGAGCTTATTATCCTCTTTAATTTGTTACTCATGCTAACGCCTCCGAAAGGGTATATAAATACACAATTATGTTAGCACAAAATTCTCAATTTTTCAATTAAAATAATAATCGACACAATATTATTGAAAACGACAGCCCGATGTGGTATAAGTATTAAAGAAAATCATTGTATTGTAATACTTTTTTGAGGAAATTTGAACGGAAATGTCAAAGATAAAATACATTCTCGGAATATTTTTGGCGGTCGTTTTAGTTATCGCAGGTGCGGTGTATATCTACTTTGCCCATTACGCACCGCTTACGCCCGATGCGGACACCGAGGTGACCGTGTGGTATGCCAATTGCGATAAGATGTGGCAGAGCTTTGCCGGTCTTGCCGACAGCTACAGCAAGGGCGAGGGCGCAAAGTACGGCATCACCGTAAAAACAAAGGCGTTTGACAGCAAAACGGAGCTTTATAAGCAGCTGGACAAGGCGATAGACGAGGGGGGCAGTCTGCCGGACATGGTAGTGTGCGATACCGATTATGCCGCATACATGGCCAAAAACGGCGTTCTGGCCGACCTTGGCACCTATTTCGGCAATTGGGAAGCGTCAAGCTTCAATAAGGAGATGACGGAGGCTGCCTCGGTTGACGGAAGCCTTGTTGCAGTCCCGATTGCGGCGCAGACCGATGTGTTCATGGTCAACACCGAGCGTTTCTCTGATTTTTCGGCGATATCCAATTTTGAAAAGCTCTGTTCGGTTGCAGATGAGTATTATTCCAGAAACGGCGGAAGCTTTTTTACGATAACAGACTACTCGCTGTTTTTCAGAACTGCGGCAGCGCAGCTCAAGGACGATTTTGACGCAGTGAGCCCCCATGAAACCGGCAACAAAAACTGCAAGTATATATACAACCTCCTGGCGCAGACGGCCTACAGCCGAGGCTTCGGCGATGGTGGGGAGGACGCAGCCAAGCAGGTGGGAGAGGGGAAGCTTCCCTGTGCGATAGTTTCGTCTGCCGAGGTTATGAAATATGCCTATGCCATTGATGCTAATACGGTCGATTTTGCAGCATACCCCTGCATGAAGGACGGCGAACCTGCCTATGTCGAAAAGGTCACCGGCATTACGATGACGGCATCGGACAGCAATTCCGAGCGTGCATCGGCACTGTTTATCCGCTGGCTCACATCGACCGAGAACAACTCCGCATTTGTCGGCGACAGCGGCAATATCCCCGCAGCAGGTGCGGCAGTGAGCGTTTCAGACTATGCCATATATTCCGAGCTTCAGGGCGCTACGGCCGAGCGCCGCAATAATTCCGAGCATTATACCTTTGAGGCAAGCGCCGAGTATTCCGTCAACAGCCGCAGCTTTGACGAGATACTAAACACGATAATGGATTCATTAAACTAACAGATATATGAGGTGAAACAATGGATAAGTTCAGAGTTTTGGAGATCAAGAAGAGCGTATTTGAGAATAACGACCGTGAGGCCGATGAGCTGAGGAAGGAGCTCAAGCAGGAAAAGACATTCCTGCTC
>HF986900.1:116242-179394 GCA_000431075.1 Firmicutes bacterium CAG:555 | reverse complement strand
TCCTGCTCAATCTCATGTCATCCCCCGGCTCGGGCAAGACAACGACCCTTAAGGCCACCATCGCAGCACTCAAGGACGAGATGCGCATCGGCGTTATGGAAGCGGATATCGACTCCGATGTCGATGCCCACACCATCGCAGAGACTGGCGCAAAGGTTATCCAGCTGCACACCGGTGGCATGTGCCACCTTGATGCAGGCATGACAAAGCAGGGACTCGAGGGCCTCGGCACCGAGAATGTTGATTTTGCAATTCTCGAAAATGTCGGCAATCTCGTGTGCCCCGCTGAGTTTGACACGGGTGCCGTGAAAAACGCAATGATACTTTCCGTTCCCGAGGGCGACGATAAGCCCCTCAAGTACCCGCTGATGTTCTCCATCTGCGATGTGCTTTTGGTCAACAAGATCGATGTCATGCCGTACTTTGACTTTGACCTTGAAGCCTGCAAACGCTATGTAACGAAGCTCAATCCCAATATCAAGATAATCCCCATCTCCGCAAGAACGGGTGAGGGCATTGACGAATGGGCAAATTGGCTGCGTGAGCAGGTAAAGCAGTGGAACAGCTAAAAATCAGAAAATAAGACGAGAGCCGATGATTTTTATCATCGGCTCTCGTCTTTACATATGAATATCATGCGGGGTCGTATGACTTGCTGACCTCATTGCCGTCTGCATCATAGTCTATACATTCCATGAGCTTCGGGTCAACACGGCTCTGTTTTTTTATTGTCATGCCGACTCCCTTGTTGTTGAACACCCAGATATAGTTGTTCCAAACGCCGGGGTCTTTTTTTCTGAAAACGGTGGTCTCGTTGAGCCTGCAAAACTTTGCGCGACCCTCGGCGGTGTCCAAAAGATCGCCCTCACCGGTGTAAAACAGCTCTTCGTGGTAATGGTAATTGTCTTCCTCTTCTATTTGCTTTTTGACCTCTTCTCGTGACATTTCAGTACCTCCGCAGGTTTTTTTAAGATTGTAACACGATATTATTATTCTTTCAAGGGTGATAAATATTAAAAATAAAATAACTTATTGTCCCTCTCGTGTTGACACTTTGTATCATATTTTGCTAAAATGAACTTAAATAACTAAATTGTAGCGGAGTGATCGAATGTATAACACAATAATCGTTGAAGACGACCTGATGGTCTGCTCTATACTGACAAAGCAACTCGGCCGCTTCCCACAGCTTGCGCTCACCGGCAGCTTCAGGCGCTGCACCGATGCGCTTGAGTATATCACTGGGCATCCGGACGATACGGAGCTTATCGTGCTCGATTATTATATGCCCGGCATGAACGGCATTGAGTTTTTGTCGGAGCTCAGGAGAACCAATACCGATGTGCAGGTCATAATGATAACCTCGGCAGACGAGTATTCGGTCATCCGTTCCGCTATGTGCTACGGCTTATGCGACTATATCTTAAAGCCATTTAACAGCGCAAGGCTCGAAAAGGCGGTAGCCAAGTTCTGCACCGTCATGAAGCTAAAGAACGACACCCATGTCTGGACGCAGGACAAGATCGATATGCTCCTTTGCCCGCATAAGCACTATAACACCGAGGGCGAAACGGCAAAGCTCGGCACAAGCAAGATAAATGCGGCAACGCTGTCGCTCGTGCGCAGCTACATGGAAAAGCACGCCGGAAGTAAAATGCCGCTTTCGGAGATAAGCCGTGGGCTCGAGCTTTCGACCGTAACCGTGCGCAGATATCTCAAGCATCTCAACAGCCTGGGCGAGGTCGATATAACGCTCGACTGCAAGACAGGAGGCAGACCGTCGGAGATATTCGAGTATAAGGGTGCGGGTGAATGATGAAGGATATAAAAAGCACATATACTCTTGCCGGAAACGACTATGACGGCGCACTGAACCGAACCGCAGGTGATGAGGAGCTTTTTTTAAGCCTGCTTGACATGTTTTTAAACGACAAAAGCTGGTCAGAGCTTAACGCTGCCATGGCAAACGGTGACACAAAGGCCGCATTTGCAGCCGCACACTCGCTCAAGGGCAGCAGCGGAATGCTCGGCATGACAAGGCTTTTTGATGCCGTGCGCCCCTTGACCGAAGCACTCCGCGGCGGAGACATTGCGCTCGCAAAGGTGCTGTTTCCCGCTGCCGAGCGGGAGTACGAGGCTGTGACGGAGCTTATCAAAACTCTATGAAAATGCTTGTGTTGGGCATCTGCGCCTTTGCCGTCATGGCGCTGGGCGATGTTAACGATGCATTTTTTAAAAAGAAACCGCTCAAGCTCTGTTTTCCCTTGGGACTTGCAATGCTGTGCATAGCAACGGCGGCAAGGCTCGATTTTGCAAAGCTCAGTGTTTTGTGGTGTGCAGCGGCAGCGGTGTTTTTGGTGCTGGAGCTGTATGCGCTTTTCGGTTCATTTTCCGTGAGTGAGGCGTATACTGCGACCGATGTACCGAGACAGACAAGCGAAAATGGACTGTATTCACTGTGCAGGCACCCGGGCATACCGTTGTTTGCGGGTTTCTATATCTGCCTGCATTTCGGAGCAGGGGTTCCGCTTTCGGATGCACTGGCATATATATCCTGCAACCTTTTGCTCGCTGCGTTTGAAGATGCCGTAATTTTTCCGAGACTTTTGGGCGGCTATGACGATTACAAAAAGCGTGTACCATTTATCATACCGAGGTTTTATAAACATAAATGACCTTTCAGAAGCAACTAAAAAAGATGACAAGGCATCAGCTTTGGAACGAATATTGCGGATATCTTGATCTGAGCCTGAACGAGTATATGTATATCCAAAACCGGCTCATGACCGAGCAGATAGAGCTCTGGAGCAAGTCACCGCTCGGAAAGAGTATATTAAAGGGAACCACTCCCAAGACAATTGAGGAGTTTAGAAAAACCGTACCGTTGACGGATTATTTCGACTACGCCGATATACTCTTTACCCGCGACGCTTCACTTTTGCCCGAGCCGCCGGTCATTTGGATAGAGACTACTTGGGAGGGCGGCTTTAGGCCAATTAAGATAGCGCCGTATACACGCCGGATGCTCGATTCTTATAAGCACAATATCATGGCGATGGCCATGCTCGTATCGGGAAAGGGAAAAGAGGACTTTAACATTAAACCCGGGCACAGGTTCCTCTACGGCGGAGCACCGCTTCCGTATGAAACGGGGCTTATCCCGTCACTCATGAACGAGGAAATGCGCTTTGAGTGGCTGCCCGACAGCGACGAGTACGCCGACCTCAGCTTTAGTCAGCGCATGAAAAAGGGGTTTAAAATGGCGTTTAATGGCGGAATCGACTACTTTTTCGCCATGGGAAGCGTTGCTAACTACATAACCGAGAACTTCGACAAGCAGCTATCCTCCGGTGGAGGCAGTGACCGAGTGCAGGTGTCGCCCGTCATTGCGGCTAGGTATCTCAAGGCAAAGATCGCCTGCAAAAAGGAGCACAGGAAGATAAAGCCCGTTGACCTGTTTAGGATAACCGGCTTTGCCTGCACGGGAACCGACGGTAAATGCTACCGTGACCGCCTTGCCGATGCATGGGGCGTAACGCCCGTGGAAGTCGCTGCAGGAACGGAGTCAACCTGTGTCGGCTGTGACACTTGGGAGCAAAAGGGCATGGTTTTCTTTCCCGACTCGTGTTTTTATGAGTTTATTCCCGAGAGTGAAATGCAACGAAGCCTTGAAGATAAAAGCTACGAGCCCATGACCTGCCTCATGGATGGGGTCAAAAAGGGCGGCAATTATGAAATTGTTATAAGCGTTCTGCACGGCGGCGCTTTCATGCGCTACCGCATCGGCGATGTGTACCAGTGCACAGATATCGGAAAGGGCGGCGGCCTGCCGAGGTTTACCTACCTTGACCGCATCCCGACTGTAATTGACATTGCCGGATTTACGAGAATAACAGAAAATTCGATAAATGAAGTCATCAGAATATCCAAGCTCGGCATCGGCGACTGGATAGCCTGCAAGGAGTACGGTGAGAACAACACCCCGTTTCTGCACATGTATCTTGAGGTCACACCCGAGGCACGGGCAAGCGATGTTGTCACAAAGCAGGTGCTGACAGAGCACCTGTCCGTGTACTTCAGATATTTTGACAGCGACTATAAGGATCTTAAAAAGCTATTAAGCATTGAACCGTTGCAAATTTCCGTTTTGCCCTACGGCTCGATATGTTCGTTTGAGCAGAAGACCGGCAAGAAGCTTGCCAAAATTAATGCCGATGCCATTTTAGTCAAGATGCTCATATCCGAATGTGGTATAATAAACGATGAGGAGGAAGAAGCGTGAATGTATCGTATCTTTATATAAACATATCCGCATGCCTGCTTTTTTCTCTCATGTTCGTTGCGTTCATGGCAGCCGAAAAGAGCAAGGAGATGCGGGCGTGGATAGTCCTGCTCGGAGACATGGCACTATGGTCGCTGGGCTCGCTTTTCATGCGCCTGAATGTTTTCCCAAGCTACCAGTTCTGGTACTATGTCTCGCTTTTGGCTCTGTTTTCGATAGCGTTTCTCGTGTATAACTATGTTTATCAGTTTGCAAATTACAAAAACGGGCTCGTTCGACTGATTTGGTTTGGTGGAACGGTTATAATCTTGGTGATATCGGCAACCGGCTATTTTCTTGCTCCGCCCGAAATGCTCACCAACGAGCAGGGCAAGGCTGTGTTCAAATACGCCATGGATTGGCGCATCGCCATACCTTTGACATTTTTTATGTGCATCGTTGCGTCCATCATCAGGATGTTCCGGCGCATACTCGAAGAAAAGGGCACAAGAGCACCCGGTGTTATGGAGATAATAATCGGCTGCTTCGTGCTTGCGCTCGGCAATATCATTCAGATAATGCCCGGCAACACCTTCCCGTGGGATACGCTGTTCGGCGCTGCGTTTGCAATCATGTTCATGCTGTCTCTTTATAAGAGAAGAATGTTCAACACAAAGCTTGTCATATCAAGCAGCATCCTTGTTGTGTTCTCGTCTATCATGTGCGTTGCCACGGCGGCGTATTTCTTTCCGAGGGTCGCCGCACTGTTTGAGGAGGCCGGCGGACACTTGGCGAGCCCGCCGGTCGAAGCGTTTATCTTCCTGTCGGTACTGCTTTTTATCGCCATTGTGCTGTTCAAGCGCCTGTTGTCGGCGATATTCTCCGACGAGGAGCAGCGTGGCTATCTCATAAAGCGTTATAGTGATATCGTTTCAAAAACGCTTGATATCGACAGCATTTTGAGGGAGACTGTCAGGGTTATCAAAAATGAGCTCACGGTCAATCAGCTGTATATCTGTCTGCTTCAGGACAGCAAGTATGTCCCCGTATGCAGCGCAATGCCTCTTAAACCTGCCACTTTCACGATAGCTGCCGACCATCCCTGTGTAAAGTATTTTGAAAAGTCGAATAATAATTCAAACCATATAGTTCTACGCGAATTTGAGACAAACCCCTTATACAAGTCCCTGTGGGGCTCGGAAAAGGAACTCTTCGATAAGTATGACATTTCGACCATCGTCGCCCTCAAGGACGGCAACAGCGTTGTCGGTCTACTGCTGCTTGCCGAAAAGGAAAAGCGTATGGGCTATACCTACAGCGACTTTTCGTTCCTTAACACCGTATCGGCCATCGCGTCGATAGCTATAAAGAACGCTGCCCTGTACAAGCAAGTCGCACAGCGTGAGTATCTGTTTTCGAGCATGACGGAGTTTATCCCGACCGCCATTTTGATAAAGCAAAAGGGCGAGGATAACTTCTGCTTCATAAGCGCCAACACCGAGCGGGTCTTGGGCTTGCCGGCCTCGTATTTCCGTGAGCGCTCGGCTTGCAAGGCGCTGGTTGACTGCCTCGGCGAGGAGCGGGCGGACGAGATAGTGAGTATGCTTTCCGGCTCGAATAAGGCCTATACCTGCGATATCCCGTTTGTAAATCGCCGTGATTGCCGTGAGCTGACCATAAGATGCGCATTCTCGCCGATAACTAACAATGGCATCGTCA
Organism: Firmicutes bacterium CAG:555; assembly: GCA_000431075.1. Lineage (GTDB taxonomy): Bacteria > Bacillota > Clostridia > Oscillospirales > Oscillospiraceae > F23-B02. The sequence continues at coordinate 173,414 of HF986900.1, read as the reverse complement.
CGCATTATGTCTGCACCGTGAACGACATTTCCGGCGATATCTCAGCCCAGGAGCTTCTTAAAAACTCCGTTGAGATTGCGCAGAACTCCAGCAAGGCGAAGGGCGAATTTCTCTCGCAGATGTCACACGAGATAAGAACGCCCATGAACTCCATAGCCGGACTTACCTATCTTGCAAGAGAGCTTGTCGGCAAGGACAATGAGGACGAGCTTAGTGAATATCTTAACCAGATTGACCAGTCATCGCAGTATCTTTTGAGCCTGCTCAACAACATCATGGACATGAGCAAGATCGAAAGTCAGAAGTACGAGGTGCAGTCAAAGCCCTTTGATGTTGAAAAAGTGCTCGATGAGGTGTATTCTGTATACAGTGTTCAAATGTCGGCTAAGAGCGTCGAGTTTACACTGGACACCGCGGGACTTAGCTATAAGAACATCCTCGGCGATGAGATATCGCTGCGTAAGATACTCAATAACCTACTGTCAAATGCTTACAAGTTCACGGGCTCCGGCGGCAAGGTGAGCCTTTCCGTTGAACAGAAGCTCACCGGCGATAAGTCCGTCATGATGCAATTTAGAGTGTCCGACACTGGTGTCGGCATAAGCGAGCAGTTTATGCAGCACCTTTTTGAGCCGTACACGCAGGAGCAAAGCGAAAACGGCGGCAAAGCTGCAGGCAGCGGCCTTGGCATGGCAATATGCAAGAGCATGGTAGATCTGCAAAACGGCAGCATCCGAGTGCACAGCACCGTTGGCAAGGGCACGACCTTTACGGTCGATATCCCTTATACGCTGTGCCGCTCGGTAAAGTCTGAAACTAACGGGACGATCGACTGTTCCGTGCTCGAAGGCAAGAGAGTTCTGGTAGTCGACGATGTTATGATAAATACGGTCATAACAAAGCGCCTGCTTGAAAAGTACGGCGTTCTGGTCGACTGTGCCGAAAACGGCAGGGAAGCGGTCGAAAAGTTTGCGTCCATGCCCGATCATTACTATGACGCCATACTCATGGACATCCAAATGCCCGTTCTAAACGGCATTGAGGCCGCAGCACAGATCAGAGTGGTCAAGAAGCGCTATGCGGCGCTTGTGCCCATTGCGGCGATGACTGCCGATGCTTTCATCGGCGACAATCAAGCTGGGACGGGCGATTTCTGCGACTATATCATTAAGCCCGTAAGCCCTGATGAGCTCTACGGCAAGCTTATAAAGATCATTGATTAAGAGGACAGCGATTTGAATTTGCAAGATTTTTTTGAAAACGGACAGTATATAGCTTCAAAAGCGTGGAACAGCAAAGGTTTTTTTCCTGTAATGTTTATATCTTCACTGTTTGCACTTATGACGGATACGCAGCTTCCGGTTATGTACCTGCTTGTTGCGGCGGTTGTGCTGTTGCTCGTTTTCTGCGACGATCTTCTTTCGGTAGTTTGCCCTATACTGTGCATTTTTCTCCTTTCAACAAAATACTATACGGACTACACATCGCTCGTCCCGTATGTGCCATATGCTGCCGTGCCGTTTGCTATAGCTGCCGTGTTCAACATTGCACATTACCGCAGACCAATTGTAAAGGGCAGGTTTACCATGCCGCTGTGCGCAGTTTCGGCGGCGCTGCTCATCGGCGGTGTCGGGACTATCTCGGCAAAGGATTATTTCAGACCGACGAGCCTTTATTATATGCTCGGTCTTGGCGTTGTTATGCTCGGCCTGTATTTTCTCGTTAATTCCCGACTCGAAAACGATAGAGAGTACGACCGTGTTGAACGCATGGCGGACATTCTCTTTACGGCGGGAATGGTTGCCTCGGCAGTTGTTCTCATTTTCTATGCCGTTAATCTGGAGCGGTTCATCGAAAAGGGAAGCGTCCTTTTTTTCAAGCCGAGAAACTATGTTGCAAGCGTCCTTCTAATGACGCTGCCTGCATCGTGCCTTTTGATCGAGCGGCGCAGGATACATCTTATAGGTTATGCCGTTATGTGTCTTGCACTTGTCATGTGCGGGTCGAGAAGCGGCCTGCTTTTCGGCGCAATGATCGGCTTTGTCAGCGGCGTTTATATTTGCCACCTCAGACGGGAGAGCATCGCCGAGCACAAATGGTATAACTGGGCGTTTCTTGTTTTAGTCGCCGTGCTTTGCTATATCGGTGTTAAGTATATTCCCGTTTTATATTCGAGCAGACTTGTCGAGGGCAGCATCATATCCTCCAGTGAGACGAGAGTAAGCTTCATTGAACTTGGAATTAAGGATTTCCTTGCCTGCCCAATAAACGGTGTGGGACTGGGAAGCACAAAAAATGTAGGAATATTCAAAGCTATCGTACCCGGCAGCCTCGTGTTTTATCATAATGCCATCATTCAGGTAATGGGCTCAATGGGAGTCATCGGTGTAATGGCATACTGTTGGCTGTTCGGAGAGAGAATGCGCCTTATAGTCACAAATCTGCACAGCAAGCAGATAATCTTCGGCTTTTCCTACGCCGGAATACTTGCTATGTCGATGACTAACCCGGGCATATTCTGCCCGTTCCCCGAGGCCGCACTTCTCATCATTATGTTCTCGATAGCTGAAAAAGAGGCAAAAAGGCAAAATCAAATATATATTGTGGAGGATAGTGTATGAAAAAAGCCATAAGCATCCTGCTGGTGCTCGTTTTGCTTATCTCCCTTGCACCGCTGTCGGTTTTTGCGGCGGGAGACGAGTATGAGACGATAACCGGCACAGTCATGTTCAATGCCGGACATGACGATTCGAAAACGGATCACCCCTGCCCGTTTACCTATAGTGACGAGTATTTTACTCAAACAGGCTATAACTACAGGCAGGATCTTGCGACCGTGACCATGGCAATGTGCTTTGCGGCGGGTAATGTTGCCGACCCCGCAAGGTACAAGGAGGGGCCTGCAAACCTCATCAATTTCTTTGATCAGATAGGCTTCAAGGATTTTGAAGCGAACAAGGACTTTACCGAAAGACCCGGCAGGAACACCTTCGGCGTTGGCATCGCAAACAAGGTCATATACATAGACGGCGAGAAGTACACCGTCATCGGTATCGGACTGCGTGGCTGCGGTTACTATGCCGAGTGGGCAGGCGACCTGAATGTCGGTCTCGAGGGCGACCATACGGGCTTTGCCATCTGCCGTGACACGGCGCTGGCGTTTTTAAAGGATTATCTTGCAAAGCACACGGAGATAACCGGCAAGGTTAAGCTCTGGTGCACCGGCTACAGCCGTGGTGCGGCCGGAACCAACATGCTCGGCGGAGCGATAGACGATATCATCGCATCCGGCGGCAGCATCGGCAAAAATGTCGAGCTTTCGGCTGACGATGTGTATTTCTACTGCTACGAGCCGCCCATGGGTGCAGATGTCAATAAAATCGGCAGCAGCATCTATAATAACATCCACAACATCGTTAACTACAACGACCTCGTCGTCAAGGTTGCACCCGAGTGCATGGGCTTCGGCAGATACGGTGTCGATCATGTTCTGCCCAGCGCAAAGCTCGACGATAACTATGATGTGCTCAAGGCTGACATGCTTGAGGTGTTCTCGACCTTTGAAAATGCGGGCACTTATCGCATTGATAATTTCAAGTATGTGACCGTTACCCCCAAAGCGACCATCTCCAAGATATTAAACCTCAAAAACGGCATTACCATGACACAGGGCGAGTTCCTCGATCGCTTTGTCCAGAAGTTGTTTACCGAGGTGTTCACCAAAAGAGCTGAGGTCTACGCCGCTCAGGACGACATTTCAGAGATCGTCCTGCCGCTCATCGGCACATATCCCGACCAGTGGGATACATTCGTTGATATACTCAGCAAGAATGCGGCAAAAAACATCGGCGAGCTTATCTATATGATAAAGAACAAGTCCACCGAAGAAGTCGTGAACTTTGTTGCAAACCTGTTCCTTGATGCCATGCGTGAAGCCGGCATAACCGAGTACAACTTCGAGCAGGTCAAGAAGATGGTAAGGCCTCTTACGCTTACCGTCATCAAGATAGTCACAAAGTGCCCCGACGAGTTTGCAACGCTCATTTTCAACATAGTCGGTATCATGTCCGCCCACTACGGTGAGCTCGGTATGTCATGGATGATGTCCATACCCGATGACTACATGAACTCCAAGCCCGATGCGGTCGTAAACAATATGCCCTTTACCGATGTCGGCATGGGCTCGTGGTTTTATGACAATGTCAAGTACTGCTATGATAACGGACTCATGATAGGCGCTGACGCAAGCAGCTTTGCCCCCGAGGGCGCAGTGTCCAGAGGACAGGTCGTCACCGTCCTGTACCGCCTCGCCGGAACACCCTCCGTTGCGGGTCAGACCTGCCCATTTACGGATGTGGATGAAAGCTGGTGCAAGGATGCCATCGTTTGGGGTTATAATGCAGGCGTTGTTATGGGCTATGACGACAACACCTTCCGCCCGGACGAGTGCGTGACCCGAGAGCAGCTTGCCGCATTTGTGTACAGATACGCAAATGACGGAACTGCCGCCTCCGGTAAGGCCTCGACATTTACCGACGGCAGCCTTGTCTCCGATTACGCCGTACCGGCGATGAACTGGTGCATCAATAAGGGCGTTGTCATCGGCATGGGTGACGGTACGCTCTATCCGCAGGGCGGCTCGACAAGAGCGCAGTTTGCCGCCATGATATCGAGACTTGCTCTTGCAGGCTAAAAAGAATAAAAACAAGAAAATCAGCCGTTTTATAACGGCTGATTTTCTTGTGATTTTGTAATAAACATGATATAATACAATGATAAACTAGAGCGGAGGCTTTCAATGGACAAATTCAAGCTTGTATCACCATATGCACCCATGGGCGACCAGCCCGAAGCGATAGATACGCTTGTAAACGGCATAGAAAACGGCATAGATGAGCAGGTGCTTTTAGGCGTTACGGGCTCGGGCAAGACATTTACCATGGCAAGCGTCATTGCAAAGCTCAACCGCCCTACGCTTGTTCTTGCGCACAACAAGACCCTTGCAGCACAGCTTTGCGCCGAGTTCAGAGAGTTTTTCCCCGAAAATGCAGTAGAATACTTCGTCTCCTATTACGACTACTACCAGCCTGAGGCATACATCCCGCATACCGACACATTTATCGAGAAAGACAGCTCCATAAATGACGAGATTGAGCGCCTTAGGCACAGCGCCACATCAAGTCTTTTTGAGCGCAGGGACACCATCGTTGTTGCATCTGTCTCCTGCATCTACGGCCTCGGCGATCCTATCGACTATAAAAATATGGTCATATCGCTCAGACAGGGGCAGACCAAGAACTTTGACGAGCTTTTAAAAAAGCTTATCGAGATACGCTATGAGCGCAATGACATCGCCTTTGAGCGCAATATGTTCAGAGTCCGTGGCGATACCGTTGAAATTTTCCCTGCCTATTCGAACGATAAGGCGATAAGGGTCGAGTTTTTCGGCGATGAGATAGACCGCATCAGCGAGGTCAATGTTGTGACCGGCACCGTGCTTAGATATCTTAACCACGCTGCCATTTACCCTGCGAGCCACTATGTAGTCAGCAAAGAAAAAATGGCAAAGGCAATTGACGATATCCGAGCCGAGTGCGAAGAGCGGGTGAAGTTTTTCGAGGAAAACGGCAAGCTTCTCGAAGCGCAGCGCATATCGCAGCGTACAAATTATGATATCGAGATGATGCAGGAGCTCGGCTACTGCACGGGAATAGAAAACTATTCAAGGATAATCTCCGGTAGACCCGTCGGAAGTGCGCCGATGACGCTGCTTGACTATTTCCCGGAGGATTTTTTACTGTTTGTCGACGAAAGCCATGTAACGCTTCCGCAGGTGCGTGCAATGTACCGTGGCGACAGGGCGAGAAAGGAAGCACTTGTCGATTACGGCTTCCGCCTTCCCTCGGCATTTGACAACCGTCCGCTCAAGTTTGAGGAGTTTCAGGAACGAATACACCAAGCGGTTTATGTCTCAGCAACACCGGGAGATTACGAGCGTGAAAGAGCGGGACAGGTCGCAGAGCAGATAATCAGACCCACGGGACTTTTAGACCCCGAGATATCCGTGCGCCCTATCGAGGGACAGATTGATGATCTCATTGGCGAGATAAACCGGCGCATCGAAAAGCAGCAGCGAGTGCTCGTGACAACGCTCACAAAGAAAATGGCGGAGGACTTGACAGAATATCTCGGCAATGTTGGTATCAAGTGCCGGTATATGCACCATGATATTGATGCTATCGAGCGAATAGAGATAATCCGAAGTCTGCGTCTCGGCGAATTTGATGTTCTCATAGGTATAAACCTTCTGCGTGAGGGTCTCGACCTTCCCGAGGTGAGCCTTGTTGCCATCCTGGATGCCGATAAGGAGGGCTTTCTGCGAAGCGAAACGAGTCTTATTCAGACAATCGGCAGGGCGGCAAGAAATGCCGACGGATTGGTCATCATGTATGCTGACACGGTCACGCGCTCCATGCGTCTTGCCATCGACGAGACCGAGCGCCGCCGTGCAAAGCAGGCAAAGTATAACGCAGAGCACGGCATCGTCCCCAAAACCATAATCAAGAGCGTTCGTGACATGATAGAGATATCGTCCGACGCTTCGAGCGCCACGCACAGAAAAGACGGTGTGAAGATGACGAGGGGCGAGCGCAAGGCGCTCATAGCCGAGCTTGAAAAGCAGATGAAGGCCGCTGCAAAGATGCTCGAATTTGAGCTTGCGGCAGAGCTACGGGACAGAATAATCAGACTTCGCGGCGAGGAATGATAATGAAACTTCTGATATTAGACGGAAACAGCATAATTAACAGAGCATTTTACGGCATTCGGCAGCTCAATGCACCCGACGGCACACCTACAAACGGCATTTACGGCTTCTTGGCGATTTTGCAGAAGCTGTTTGACAGTGAAAAGCCCGAGGCCGTCTGTGTGACCTTTGACCTTAAAGCACCAACATTCCGCCATCTGCGCTATGACGGTTACAAGGCGCAGCGCAAGGGTATGCCGGAGGAGCTTGCGGTGCAGATGCCGGTTTTGAAGCAGGTGCTTGACGATATGGGCATCCTGCGCCTTGAACTCGAGGGCTATGAAGCGGACGACCTTCTCGGCACTGTGGGCAAGATTTGTGAAAAAACCGGCTGGGACTGCCGCATTGTCACCGGCGATAAGGACAGCTTCCAACTTATAAGCGAGACTACACATGTGTGCCATGTGAAGACCCGCATGGGCCAAACTGAGACGAAGGAGTACACTCCCGAGCTGTTTCGGGAGGAGTACGGATTTGACCCAATACACATCGTTGATCTCAAGGCCCTTATGGGCGATTCGTCCGATAACATCCCGGGTGTCGCCGGTGTCGGTGAGAAAACCGCAATGGATCTGATTCAGCGCTACACGAGCGTTGATTATATCTACGCAAACCTTGATGAGCTTGAAATAAAAGAGGGCGTGCGCAAAAAGCTCAGAGACGGCAAGGAAAGTGCCGAGTTGTCATATGAGCTTGCGACCATCTGCACCGTAGCGCCAATAAGCTTCAAGCCCGGGGATGCGCTTTGGAACAAAAACTATAAGCCCGAGCTCTACGGCTTGTTTAAAAAGCTCGGTTTTAACAAATTCATTGAAAAATGGGGCATTGCCGAGACCGAAGCGGAGGTTGAAAACACAGCCATCGAGCATTACCCCGTGATTGACGATGCCGATTTTGAGACAATATCGGCGGCGCTCAAGGCTTCAGAGCTTGTTGCGGTTCAAATGAGCGACGATTTTGACAGTATCGAACTCTGCGACGGCAAAAGCGTTTACACGGCGCATTGGAACAGCTTGGGCGACGATTATAATCTTCTGTTGAAGCTTGTTTTCTCTGACGAGATAAAAAAAGCATCCCACAATGTAAAAGACCTGATGTCTAAACTCATTGCCGAAAACTTACCCTTGGATGGCTTTGTGTACGACACTGCGCTTGCGGCGTATCTTCTCGAATCCACCGAGAGCGACTATCCCTTGGAGCGGGTCAGCATGCGCTATCTCGACACCGAACTTCACGGCACGGAGGCAATATACAGGCTCAAGCCCGTGACCGAGGAGAAGCTTAAGCAGCTTGACATGGAGAAGCTTTATTACGATATCGAGCTTCCGCTGTGTCGGGTGCTTGCCGATATGCAATCGGTCGGATTTATGGTCGACAGAACGGCATTGAGTGAGTTCGGCGCAAGCCTAAACGACGGCATTGAGAAGCTTCGAGACGAGATATGGCAGCTTGCAGGCGGTGAATTCAACATCAATTCGCCAAAGCAGCTCGGTGAAGTGCTGTTTGACCGCCTTATGCTGCCCTCGGGGAAGAAAACCAAGACCGGCTGGAGCACAAACGCCGATGTTTTGGAAAAGCTTCGGGGCAAGCACCCGATAATTGAGCGTATTTTGGACTACAGGATGCTTACAAAGCTAAAATCCACCTACGCCGACGGCCTTTTGAAGCTAATTGAGCCGGACGGCAGGATAAGAACAAATTTCCAAATGACCGTTACTGCGACCGGCAGACTTTCAAGCACCGAGCCGAATTTGCAGAATATCCCCATACGCAAAGAGCTCGGCAGTCAGATAAGAAAAATGTTCATCGCCTCAAAGGGCAAGGTGCTCGTTGATGCAGACTACAGCCAGATAGAGCTGCGCCTGCTTGCACATATATCAAACGATAAGCATATGCAGGAGGCGTTTGCAAGCGGTGAGGATATACATGCGGTGACCGCATCGCAGGTGTTTGACACTCCGCTTTCGGAGGTCACGAGCCTGCAGCGCAGCAGGGCAAAGGCCGTTAATTTCGGCATCGTTTACGGCATTTCCGCATGGTCGCTTGCGCAGGATATCGGCGTTTTTCCGAACGAGGCAAAGGCTTATATGGACGCCTATTTTGATAAATATAGCGGTGTGCATGAGTATATGAAGCACATTGTCGAGCAGGCAAAGACCGACGGCTATGTTAAGACCCTGTATAATCGCCGCAGAGCCTTGCCCGAGCTCAAGTCGTCCAATTTCAATATGCGCTCGTTCGGCGAGAGGGTGGCACTAAATATGCCTATTCAGGGCACGGCGGCGGATATCATCAAGCTTGCGATGGTGAATGTCTATGATCGCCTCAAGGCCGAGGGGCTTAAGTCAAAGCTCATCCTTCAGGTGCACGACGAACTTATATGCGAGTGCCCCGAGGACGAGGCGGATGCGGTAATCAAAATTCTTTCCGAGGAAATGAGCGGTGTCGCAAAGCTTTCCGTTCCGCTCATAGTTGATGCAAAAAAAGGACATAGTTGGGCGGAGGCGCACTGATGTTAAGCTATGAAGAAGCAGGGCTCGTGCTTGACGAGCTTGTAGACGAATTGCCTGAGGGCATTTTTGAAAACTTAAACGGCGGTGTAAGCTTCGTAGAGGAGACTGTCACCGCTGAGGACGGCAGATACACCCTCGGCACATATTTCCGCAACGGCATGGGCAGGTACATCGAGTTGTACTACGGCTCATTTGTCGAGCTTTACGGCGAGATGGATGACGAGCTGTTCAGACGTAGACTAAAAAGCACGCTGCACCATGAGCTGACGCACCATATCGAGAGTATGGCGGGCGACAGAAGCCTTGAGCATTGGGATGACAGGCAGTCTGAGCTGTACGGTTTTAACGGAATCAATGTCGGCAGTATACTCTTTGTCTGCGATGATAATACGCTGTCGATGGCCGCCGAAGCGGTGTTCAATGCAAATAAGCAGGGTCACAGCGCCGCTGTAACGGCGTACTCGGCAGGGCTGACCGCAGGTGATGCACTTGCACCCAAGTTCGTCAAAGCCTGCGAGAGCTTGGATATTAGTTTACCTCAGCGCAGACCGGCTGAGATAACAAGGGAGCTTCTTTCCTCGCATGATATAGCTCTTTGCATGACGCTTGCGCAGACCGATGAGCTTTCAAGGCGATATCAGGACCTTGACGAGCGCGTCATGTGCTTAGCGGAGGACGATATCAAACCGCCTGCACTGGGGCTGGGCTGGAAAAAGACGCTTGAGCGCCTTTCGGATGAAGTGCTTGCGGTAATTGACGAGCTTGAGCAGGAGGCACCCGATGCATTTTGAAATTGCCGATGTGACGCTGGAACACATTGACGAGATAGAGGAGCTCGAAAAGCTCTGCTTTTCTCTGCCGTGGTCAAGGCAGGCGCTCATTTCACAGCTTCCGGATGATATGCACGTGTTTATCGCCGCCATTGACGATGACGGGCTGGTACTCGGCTATGTTGGCATGATGTATGTTCTCGATGAGGGTTATATATCCAATGTCGCCGTCTCGCCTGAACACAGAAGGCTCGGCATTGCAGACAGCCTTATTAGCGCCCTTGTTGAAAAGGCAAACAAAAAAGAACTCAGCTTTGTGACGCTTGAGGTCAGAAAGAGTAATGTTCCGGCAATTGAGCTTTACAGAAAAAACGGCTTTTCCGAAGTCGGCCTGAGAAAAAATTACTATGCCAAGCCGACCGAGGATGCCATACTGATGACAAGATTTCTTAAGTGAGGATAAGACAGTGAAGATATTAGCGTTTGAATCGTCGTGCGACGAAACGGCCGTTGCGGTAGTTGAGGACGGCAGAAGGGTCTTGACCGACCAGATTTTCTCTCAGGCAGATCTGCACGCAGTGTACGGCGGTGTTGTGCCGGAAATCGCATCGAGAAGCCATGTTGAGGTCATATCGATGCTCTCAGAGCGTGCGATTCAGGTTGCAGGTATCAAAAAAAGCGATATAGATGCCGTTGCGGTGACCTATGCGCCCGGCCTTATCGGCACGGTGCTCGTGGGGCTAAACTTCGCCAAGGCCGTTGCACTGAGCCTTAATGTGCCGCTTATACCTGTGCACCACATAAAAGGCCATGTAGCGGCAAACTACATAGCCTATCCCGAGCTTGAGCCGCCGTTTCTCTGCCTTGCGATATCTGGCGGCAATACGCTTATAATCGATGTACGCAGCTACACAGATCTTAAGGTCATCGGCGCTACCCGTGACGATGCGGCAGGGGAGTGCTTTGACAAAACCGCACGAGTGCTCGGGTTGCCTTACCCTGGTGGTAAGCCAATTGACCTGCTCTCCCAAGGCGGAGACGACAAGAAATACCATCTTCCCAGAACGCATATTGAGGGAAGCCCATATGACATGAGTTTTTCGGGGCTCAAGACCGCCGTTATCAACATCGTTCACAATGCCGAGCAGAAGGGCGAAGAGATAGACAAGCCTTCGCTCGCAGCATCGTTCACCGCTGCCGTCAGCGATAGCCTGGTGCCCCGCACGATGCTGGCGGCAAAGGCGCTTGGATATAAAAAGATAGCCGTTGCGGGCGGCGTTGCGGCTAATTCTAGGATAAGGGCGGATTTTAAGGCCGCCGCCGAGAAAGCCGGATGCGAGCTGTTCGTTCCGCCGCTTAAGCTGTGCGGCGATAATGCGGCAATGATAGGCTGCCAAGGCTACTATGAGTTCCTTGCGGGCAACACTGCCGGAAGTGATCTTAACGCATACGCCAACATGGAGCTTTGAGAGGTGCACAATGGGAGTTCATGACGGTCACCGACAGAGAATGAAGAGCCGCTTCTTAGAGTCCGGTTTGGATGGCTTTAATGACCACAATGCATTGGAAATGCTTCTGTTTTACGCTCTGCCACGCAAAGATACAAACGAGCTTGCACACAAGCTTTTGAACCATTTTGGCTCGCTTGCAGCCGTGCTTGAGGCAGACCAGAAGGCGCTTTCCGAGATAGACGGCATAGGTGAGAATGCAGCGGTTTTGCTGAAACTTATACCTGAGATAAGCCGCCGCTACATGGAGGAGGTCATGGCACCGAGAAAGAGCGTTGAGTCAGCAGAGCAGCTCGGGCGGTACTTTATAGCCAAGTTCATGTATTTTCAGGATGAGGTCTGCTATGCGCTGCTGCTTGACAACGCAAACAGGGTCATCACCTGCAAGCAGATAAGCAAGGGCGTTGTCAATGCGACCGAGGTAGGTGTGCGGACACTTGTAGAGCTTGCGATGAAGTACAGGGCATCGGGCGTCATAATTGCGCACAATCACCCCAACGGCATGCCGGAGCCCTCCCGTGAGGATGAGGACTGCACCGTCACTGTGCAAAATATGCTAAATGTAGTGGGAGTTAAGCTCATTGACCATATCATTGTTGGCGGCGGAGTATACTACTCGTTCAAGCAATGCGGAGTTATGTAAACAATTTATTGTTTCTATTTTGTTGTTTATATTCGTTTTAGACTTTACAAAAAAATGAAATACTGCAAGAATCGCTGATATAGCAGGCGATAATGCATGTTGAAAAACCTGTTGAAAATGTTGATGACTATTTGAATAATAATTTTCGCACTTCGTTATGGTAACTATTTTGCAACCTTTTGCATTCAAAAAACCTTGAAATTCAATGCTGTAATTTTTGAGATCGTTCACAGTTTGCAATAAAGTTACAACAAATAATACATACTGTAATTATAATTTCGATTGACTTTGCTTGTACATTATGCTAAAATATCAAAGCTGTGGTTTGCTGGTGTAGCTCAGTCGGTAGAGCAGCTGATTCGTAATCAGCAGGTCAGGTGTTCGAGTCACCCCACCAGCTCCATAATAAAACCCTGTTGGCGTCTGCCAACAGGGTTTTTGATATATATTAAATATTAAGTATTACATGTGGCGGAAGGGTATGAATGAATACTCTGATGATCTGCTTTTTGCTTGAAGAATCAGTCTTAGAATGTCACTTAATAATAAAATCGACTTTGATATCATTTATCATCAGCTCGGTGTGACCGGTAATGCCGGTCGTTTTAACATATGTGCCGCCGCAGCCGCCCTTGAGAGAGATAACATGCGGGCCGATGATTTCAAGACCATCGGAACAACTTAAAATGACTGGTTCTTGATAATATACGGCGGAATTACCGAGTTCATCTCTTGCATATATCCTGACGGCGGCGACATCATATGTGTCACCCTCGTAAAGCTCGGTGCTGCTGACTTCAACTTCAATGTGTGCCTTTTGACCGGGCTTTTTGATAACCGATTTTACGACATCGCCGTTTTTGACAGCGTCAAAGCGCCATTCGGTCGCCTCACCGCCCCAGTTGCTCACATATTTGCCATAGAGCTCAACGCCGTCGGAAAACTTTAGTCCCTTGAGCAGCATGAGCTTTCCGAGCTTGAACAGATACTTCGGCGGCAGAGCACTTGTGCCGTACTTTGCAACCGCACACAGGCACTCCTTTAGCTGTTCGGCGGTCTTGGCATCGAAGCTTTCCTGCGTTTCGAGAAGATCACCGATAAAATCATCAATTACAACAGGCGGGTGGGGCAGCGCAGGGTAGCTTTCGCTGTCGGGGTAAAACTCCTTTACGAGCAAGCCGTTCTTAAAAAGTCGCACGCTATCGGCATTGGTGAACACATAGACGCTGCCGATATCACCGGCAGGGTGCTCGCCGATATCCATGGACGAGGATACGACACAGCAGGGATTTTCCTCGGATTGACTTGCATAAACGGCGGCTGCTAACTTCGGATTTCTGAACATATCCATGACGCCGTGGTAGCATACACCGTCCCCACTGCCGAAGTCCTTGTGCGTGTTGTAGTCAAACATGCACCACGGGAATATGCCGCAGATGTCGTCGGCAGCGTACATTGCGTCAAGTACCTTGGCATGGCGCAGAGCATGACTCAGGCGGTGGCGCTCATCGTCAAATGCTTTCGTGGGGAACATGTGTCCGTTGCACTCCGAGACAAGATACGGGCGGCGTTTGTTGGATGTAACGCTATTTTTGGCCTTAAGACCAGCGTTATTGCCACTGTGTGAAAAGTCATTGAATGCGTAAACATCTTCAAGCAGACTGCTCTTTTCAATATATCTGACACCGCTGGTCTGGCGGGAACGGTCAAGCTCGTGAGCAACGGCATTTGTCCTCTTGTACAGTCCGTCATCATCCTGCGACTCGTTTATCCTGACGCCCCAAAGAATTATAGACGGGTGGTGCATATACTGCGTGACCATCTCACGGGTGTTCTCAACCGCTTGATCCTTCCAAGCATCGTTTCCGATATGCTGCCAGCCTGGTATCTCGGTAAATACGAGCAGACCGAGCTCATCGCACCTGTCTACAAAATGCTGCGATTGCGGATAGTGCGAGGTGCGCACAGCGTTGACACCGAGCTCGTTTTTGAGGATATCCGCATCAAGTCTTTGCATTGACTTTGGCATCGCATAGCCCGTGTAAGCAAAGCTTTGGTGCCGGTTAAGCCCACGGAGCTTCATTTTCTTGCCGTTTAGGTAAAAGCCGTCGTTTTCAAACTTTGCTGTCCTGAGACCGAAACGGTAGGACTTTTCGTCGAGGACTGTGTCGCCGTCGACTATCTTTGCTTTTAAGGTGTAAAGATACGGATTGTCCGGCGACCAAAGCTTGCCGTCGGGCACAGTGAGCTTAAACTTGGCCCCCATCGCCGATGCTGCGACCTTGCCGTCTGCGTCAAAGATCTCTGCCACCAGCTTGCCGACTTTTAGTTTGCATGAGGTGTCGATACTCACCGAGATATCACGCAGGCCGGTGTTCTCGATGAGGACATTTTTTATATATGTGCTGTTTCTCACTTCAAGCTCGACATCACGGTACAGACCACCGTAGCAAAGGTAATCTATGACAAAGCCGAAGGGCGGAATGTTAAGGTTCTCTCTTGTGTCAAGTCTGACAGTAACGGTGTTTTCCTGACCAAATTTCAGAAACTCCGTTAAATCAGCGGTAAAGGCGGTGTAGCCACAGGCGTGGTGCGCAGCTAATTTGCTGTTGCAGTAGACTGTGGCATCGTGTGCAGCACCATCAAAGCGCAAAAGTATGCGCTTACCCTGCCAATTCTCGGGGACAAAGAAGCTCTTTTTATAGCCGCAGAGCATCTGATAATCTTGGCAGTCAATGTAATTGTACGGTATTTCACGCACGGTGTGCGGCAGTCTGACGGTTTCGGCACTGTCAAATCCTGCGTCATAGTCGCTTGTGAACAGCCAATTGTTATTAAACGGAATAGTCATAGCAGCTCTCCATAATATTTGATAAGTAAATAATATCACACAACTTTGCCCTTGCATAGATACGCTGTTGATTTTCGGAAAAAAAGGCTATATAATAGCCACATTCGAAATATAGGAGATATGTGATGGATAAGCTTTTAAACACCAAACTTTTTCTGCTTGATATGGATGGTACCCTTTACCTCGGCGACGAGGTGTTTGACGGCGCAGTTGATTATATCAACACCATAAAAGCAAGCGGCAGGCAGTATATTTACCTTACAAACAACTCGTCGAGAGCCGGCATAGACTATGTCACGAGACTGCGCAAGCTCGGCTTCCCCTGCGAGATGGAGAATGTTTTCACCTCCGGCATGGCGACCGCCATGTATCTCAACACCAAGTTCCCCGGCTGCACCGTTTATCCCGTCGGTACAAAGGCATTTATGGGCGAGCTTGAAAGCTACGGTGTGAAGCTCGGTGAGGACGATGTAAAAGTCGTCTGCGTTGGCTTTGATACTGAGCTTACCTATGAAAAGCTCGACAAGGCGGTGCACTACTTGCGACATGGTGCAGCGTTTATTGCCGCAAACCCCGATTGGGTCTGCCCGATGCCTGCAAACGAAGTTCTGCCCGACTGCGGCAGCATATGCGCTCTGCTCACGGCGGCAAGCGGCGTAAAGCCGGAATATATCGGAAAACCCAACCGCAATATGGTTGACATAATATCTACAATGACCGGAGTTCCCAATGGGCAGATTTGCTGCGTGGGTGACAGACTGTATACCGACATTGCCGTTGCGCAGAATGCGGGCGCCGTGTCCGTGTGCGTCCTGTCCGGCGAGAGTGCGCTTGAGGATATCGAAAAGGCCGAACGCAAGCCCGATTATGTTCTGAACAGCGTTGTTGACATTGCAGATATCTTAAAAGCAAATATGTGAAAATGAAGCCTGCATCGCAGGCTTCATTTTATTGTTATATCGTTTTTCGGCACGAGTGACCAATCGAAAGTTTGTAAGAGCTTCTGCACACTGATGGGTTTGCCGTCACCTAAACCCAATCGAGCGGCAAGATATCCGATAATTTCTTCCGGCGTGTGGTTCTGCCTTAAACTCATTATATTCAAATCACCGTCACGCTTTGAAAGCTTCCTACCGTCCTCAGAAAGCAGCAGGGGGGCGTGGCAGTATTCCGGCGGTGAGCCGCCCAGCTCGCTTATGAGCCATATCTGCCGTGCCGTTGAGCTTAAGAGGTCACGGCCGCGAACGACACGGTCTACGCCCATGTCCATGTCATCGAACGACACTGCAAGCTGATAGGCAAAAACGCCGTCTGAGCGCCTTATGATGAAGTCCCCGCCATCGGCGAGGTTCTGCCTTATGCGCCCATAGTGCCCATCAACAAAAATTATTTCCTTATCCGGTACATGAATTTTCCATGCAGGTCTCTTGCCGAGCCTTTCAAGCTCCATTCGCTCCGATCGGCTCAAGTGTCTGCACCTACAGCCTGTGTCATGCGTACATTCTCCCGGGTGCGGTGCGGAAGTGGCTAAGCGCTGGCTTCGGCTGCAATAGCAGGGGTAGAGCATGTCATGCTTTAAAAGCTGCCCGAATATATCCTCATAAAGCTCCGTGCGGTTGCTTTGATAATACTCCTCGCTGAGCTCGTTATCCCAGTCAAGACCAAGAAAGCGGAGGTCGTCTGCAAGCAGCAAGGCATACTCCTTTGAACACCTGTCGGGGTCAAGATCCTCTATCCGCAATATAATTTTTCCGTCCTTAGAGCGAGCATCCAACCAAGCAAGCAGGTATGATGACAGGTTTCCTAAGTGCATAACACCGCTTGGACTTGGTGCAAAGCGCCCTGTAACAGTAGCTTTTTTGTACATATTTAACCCTTTGTTTAGATTTTTTATATATATTTTATCATATTTACGAGAAAAATTAAATAAACAACTATCATTTTTTCTAAACATGTGGTATAAAGAGATTATAATAATTATGTATGGAGGGCAATTATGGCTACTTCGACAAAAGAATCACTTGGTAATGCGCTTAAAAAGATGCTTACCATCAAGCCTATCGATAAGATAACCGTAAAAGACCTTGTTGAGGAGTGCGGTGTTAACCGCCAGACCTTCTATTATCACTTTGATGATGTTTATGACCTGCTCGAGTGGGTGTTCGAGGAAGACGCGAACAGGACTTTGCCGCAGGAGATACTGTATGAGAATTGGCGTGAGAATGTTCTCACATTCTTCCATTATCTCTACAACAACAAGCTATTCGTCCTGAATGTCTATAACTCCAACAACCGCTCATACTTCCTGCGTTACTTTAAGCGCAGACTGCACTACTGCATCCACAGCTTTGCTGTCATCGTTGCAGAAGGTAAGAACATTGAGTGGTCCGATCTTGAGTTCGTTTGCGAATTTTACGCAAATGGCGTTGTCGGTCTTATCTCGCAGTGGCTCGACAGGAACATGGAGTTGCCCCCCGAGATAACCGAGGAGAAGTTTATCAAGGTGCTTGACGGTAGTATCGAGAGCATGCTGTCAAGGTTTCAGAAAAACTGAATAACAGCAAAATGAGGGTCTTCGTATTAGGCGGAGACCCTCATTTTTGTGTTGAAAGAAAAGAGAAAAAAGGATATAATAGATTGGTTGAAAGAGGTGACAAGATGAAAGAGCAAAAGACAAATGTCATGCGCCTTTTAGAGCAGAAAAAGATAAGCTATATTCCGCATGAATACCCGCACGGTGACGAGGCAGTTGACGGGCTGACCGTTGCAAGAATATGCGAGCAGAACCCCGAGCAGGTGTTCAAAACGCTTGTTGCAAGAGGCGCAAGCAAGACAATATATGTGTTCGTTATTCCCGTGATAGGCGAGCTTGATCTTAAAAAGGCGGCAAAGGCAAGCGGGGAGAAGTCGGTTGCGATGATCCATGTCAGCGAGATAAATGCGCTGACGGGTTATGTTCGTGGCGGCTGCTCGCCGGTCGGAATGAAAAAGCAGTACAAGACATTTTATGATATAAGCGCAGCAGACAAAGCTACCATTATGGTCAGCGCAGGTAAAATCGGCTATCAGGTCGAGCTTGCGCCGGACGAGCTTGTTAAGCTCACACGAGGAAGCTACGCAGAGTTGGTGTAACTTAAATGGAAAACAGCATTGTAATCAAAGGTGCAAGAGCCAACAACCTTAAAAATATCGATATCGAAATACCCCGAGATAAGCTCATCGTCATGACCGGAGTGTCCGGCAGCGGCAAATCAAGCCTTGCTTTTGACACTATCTATGCCGAGGGACAGAGACGATATGTCGAGAGCCTTTCGTCATATGCAAGGCAGTTTCTCGGTCAGATGGATAAGCCCGACCTTGATAATATCCAAGGTCTTTCTCCGGCGATTTCCATCGACCAGAAGACAAGTTCAAGAAATCCTCGCTCGACCGTCGGCACGGTGACGGAGATATACGACTACATGCGCCTTTTGTGGGCGCGCATCGGTGTACCGCATTGCCCGAAATGCGGCAAGGAAATAAAGCAGCAGACGATAGATCAGATAATCGATCAGCTTATGCTCCTGCCCGAGGGGACCAAGCTTCAGATACTTGCACCTGTTGTAAGAGCGAGAAAGGGTGAGTATGTAAAGGTTTTCGAGGATGCCCGTAAGTCCGGTTATGTCAGAGCAAGGGTAGACGGCAGCATTTATGATCTGTCCGAGACTATTAAGCTTGAGAAGAACAAAAAGCACAATATCGAGATAATCGTTGACAGAATCGTTATTAAGCCTGAGATAACCCGTAGGCTCACGGACTCCGTAGAGACTGCCGCTTCGCTTGCAAACGGACTTGTCATTGCAGATATTATCAGCGAAAAACGCGAGATACTCTTTTCGCAGAATTACGCCTGCGAGGACTGCGGCATATCCATAGAGGAGCTCACACCGAGAATGTTCTCGTTCAACACGCCCTACGGCGCTTGCCCGACCTGCGATGGCCTTGGCATGCAGCTTCTTGTTGACCCCGAGCTTATCGTGCCGGATGAAAGCTTGAGCCTTGCCGCCGGTGCCGTTCAGGCGAGCGGATGGGCGTCGGGTGCAAACGACTCGATTGCCAAGATGTACTACACGGCACTTGCAAAGAAGTACGGTTTTACGCTCGACACGCCTTTTAATAAGCTCCCTAAGGAGGCTAAAGACGCACTTTTCTACGGCACCAAGGGTGAGCCGCTCGACCTGTTGTACGAAAGGGAGAGCAAAAGCGGCTCGTTCTCGGGTAAATATTCAAAGCCCTTTGAGGGCATCTGCAATAATTTAGAGCGTCGCTATCACGAGACGCAGAGCCCTGCAATGCGAGCGGATATCGAAGAGGTCATGTCCGAGATCACCTGCCCGACCTGCGGCGGCTTGAGACTGCGCAAGGAAGCGCTTGCGGTCACTGTCGGCGGGAAAAATATTGCGCAGATGAGCGATATGTCTATCACCGAGGCGATAGACTTTGTCGATAGCTTGATTTTGACCGAAAAGCAGCAGATAATTGCGGCTCAGATATTAAAAGAGATAAAGGTTAGGCTCGGCTTTCTTAAAAATGTCGGACTGCAGTACCTCACACTTTCAAGAGGTGCCGTCACACTTTCCGGCGGTGAGAGCCAGAGAATAAGGCTTGCAACGCAGATAGGCTCGTCGCTAATGGGCGTTTTGTATATTCTCGATGAGCCGAGCATCGGTCTGCACCAGCGCGATAACGAAAAACTTCTGAAAACGCTCAAGGAGCTGCGGGATCTCGGCAACACGCTCATTGTTGTTGAGCATGACGAGGACACTATCCGTGCGGCGGACTTTGTCGTGGATATCGGCCCGGCTGCGGGCGTTCACGGCGGCGAGGTCGTCTGCGCCGGCACTGTCGACGAGATATGTGCCTGTGAGCGTTCGGTGACGGGTCAGTATCTCAGCGGCAGAAAAGTGATACCTGTGCCCAACGAGCGCAGACCTACGAATAAGGGCTTTATCACTGTTCATGACGCAAGAGAAAATAACCTGCGTGGCATCGATGTCGCTTTTCCCAAGGGCGTTGTCACCTGCGTGACCGGTGTGTCCGGCAGCGGCAAGTCCTCGCTTGTAAACGAGATCCTGTATAAGACCATTGCTCTTGAGAAAAACAGAGCCAAAACGAAGCCCGGCAAATGCGGCGGCGTGACGGGACTTGAGGATATCGACAAGGTCATCAACATCGACCAAAGCCCCATCGGCAGAACTCCACGCTCCAATCCTGCAACATACACGGGACTGTTTAACGATATTCGTGAGCTGTTCGCTTCGACCGAGGATGCAAAGCTCCGTGGCTATCAGTCAAGCAGGTTTTCCTTCAATGTCAAGGGCGGGCGCTGTGAAGCGTGCAAGGGCGACGGTCTGCAAAAGATAGAAATGCATTTTCTGCCCGATGTCTATGTACCATGCGATGTCTGCAAGGGCAAACGCTATAACAGAGAAACGCTTGAGGTCAGGTACAAGGGCAAGAATATCTACGAAGTCCTTGATATGACCGTTGAGGAAGCAAGAGATTTCTTTGCAAATTTCCCCAAGCTCAGAAGTAAGCTCGATACACTGTACGATGTCGGCCTTGGCTATATAAAGCTCGGCCAGTCGAGCACGACTCTGTCCGGCGGCGAGGCGCAGCGAGTGAAGCTTGCAACGGAGCTGTCTAAGCGCAGCACGGGCTCGACTATCTACATCCTTGACGAGCCTACCACCGGTCTTCACATGGCGGATGTGCATAAGCTCATTTATATAATCAACCGCCTTGTCGATGCGGGCAACACCGTTGTAATAATCGAGCACAATCTTGATATCATAAAATCCTGCGACTATATAATCGACCTCGGCCCTGAGGGCGGCAGCGGCGGCGGAACGGTCGTTTTCACAGGCACACCCGAGCAGTGCGCCGACTGCAAGAACAGCTTTACCGGCAAGTTTCTTAAAAAACTGCTTTGACCCTACCGTGCTCAGTCTCATATAATGCACAAAGGAGGCTGGGTATGTTTGTCGATTTTATAGTAGGTCTTGCGATAACAACAATACTTCTTATTATGCTTTGGGCGCTAAAGGGCCTGCTGCTCACGCCCATAACAAGCGGAGAGAACACAAACATAAGTATTGAGCTTCAAGTTATAGGCGCCGAACCGAAGCTTGAGCAGACCATAAAAGGCTTTGTATGGCTGCGTGATAACGGCACACTGAGGGCAAATTTGCGCATAGACGCTTGCAATGCCGATTCCGCTGCGAAGCACATTGCCGAGTCTTATGCCGAGAATTACGGCTATATTACACTATCAAAAGATGGAGAAAGCTATGGTAGAGCAAACTGAGATAAATGGAATAATAAGCTCAGTCATTTATCTTAACGACGAAAACGGTTATGCTGTCGTGCGTATGGAGACAGACAGCGGTGAGATGGTCACTGCCGTCGGCTGCCTTCCGTATATCGCACCGGGTGAGATGATCTCTGCCGAGGGCTCGTGGGTGACGCATGCCCAGCACGGCAGGCAGTTCAAGATAGAGCAGTCAAACAGGCTGCTGCCGACCTCAGCCGACGGCATTTATGAGTATCTTGCCGGGAGCACCGTTAAAGGCATTGGTCCCGCTACGGCGGCACTTATCGTTGACAGGTTTAAGGAAAAGTCACTTGATGTACTCGAAATGCACCCGGAAAAGCTTGCGGAGATAAAGGGCATCAGCCTTACCAAGGCAAAGGATCTGAGCGCAAGCTTCAAAAAGCAGGCAGGAGTGAGACGGCTAACGGAGTTTTTGTGCGCTTATGGCATTAAGCCGCTTGTTGCGCTCAAGCTATATAGAGCCTACGGATCGGCGGCACTTGAAACGGTGCATGAAAACCCGTACATAATCTCCGCAAGCCACATCGGCGCAAGCTTTGCCGAGGCGGATAATCTTGCGCTTGAGCTCGGCATCGAGGGCGACAGCATAAACAGAATTTCGGCCGCTGTTTTGTTTGAGCTTCAGCACAACAGCGGCAACGGCCACTGCTTTATTCCGAGAGATAAGCTTATTGCTGCGACCTCTCAGCTCATCTCCGTGCCGGCGGATTTGGTGTCGGACGCTATCGACAGCCTATCGGAAAACGGCGGGCTCGTTTGCGATAAAGTAGCAAACCTCAATGTTTGCTACCTTACCGAGCTATACGAGGCCGAGACCTATACTGCCGAGCGCCTTAAAAGCATGGTCGGTCTCAAAACCAAGAGCAGCGCCAACATCGAACGGCTGATAACCAAGCTTGAAAGCCTGTATGACATCAGCTATGCGCCGCTTCAAAAGCACTCTATCGAGCTTGCGCTTAATAATCGCATACTTGTCATTACCGGCGGCCCGGGCACGGGCAAAACTACGATTTTAAAAGGCATTTTGAGCCTATACGATGAGCTTGAGCTTGAAACGCTGCTTGCTGCCCCGACCGGCAGAGCGGCAAAACGCATGAGCGAGCTCACCGGAAGGGAAGCATCCACCATTCACAGGCTGCTCGGTGCAAAAATGGCCGAGGACGGCGAGACAGTTGTCTTTTCAAAGCACGAAGGCGACCCGTTAAACTGCGATGCACTGGTTCTTGACGAGTGCTCAATGGTTGACATAACACTTATGAGCTCGCTGTTAAAGGCGCTTAAACCCGGCTGCAGGCTCGTATTGGTCGGTGACGCCGATCAGCTTCCCTCGGTAGGCCCCGGCAATGTCTTTTCGGATATCATACGAAGCCAGACCGTACCCACCGTGCGGCTGACAGAGATTTTCCGCCAAAAGGGCGACAGCCGCATCGTGCGCAATGCACATATGATAAACAGGGGAGAGCACCCCGACTTTGAGGCCAACACCGGCGACTTTTTCCGCCTGCGCAGGCTCAAGGGCGGCACGGCGGTCGAGACGATAGTCGAGCTGTGCGCACGAAGACTTCCCGAGAACATGAAGATACCATCTGCAAGTATTCAGGTGCTTTCACCTACGAGAAAGGGCGAGACCGGCACCGTGAACCTCAATAAGCGCTTGCAGGCGGCGCTCAATCCGCCGAGCGAGATCAAGAAGGAAAAGCTTTTCGGCGAAGCGGTGTTCCGTGTCGGCGACAGGGTCATTCAGACCAAAAACAATTATGACACCATATGGAAAACCAAAGGCGGCGTAAGCGGCGCAGGCGTTTATAACGGTGATATCGGAACGATCGCCCAGATTGATCCCATTACAGAGACGCTTACCGTTGACTTTGAGGACAAGCTTGCGACCTACAGCTTTGAGATGCTCAACGAGCTTGAGCACGCTTGGGCGCTGACGGTGCACAAATCGCAGGGCAGCGAGTATAGAGCCGTCGTGCTGGCACTCAGCGGCGATGTTCAGATGCTCCTCACAAGGGGGGTGCTGTATACGGCAGTCACAAGGGCAAAGGAGCTGCTGATCATGGTCGGCGACGATAATATCGCCCACCGCATGATAGATAACAACAAGCAGTCAAGGCGCTACAGTGCGCTGCGTTTGAGGCTTATTGCTGATGATTAAGCTATTTGATTACATACTTGACCTCATCTATCCGCCGAAATGCGTGTTCTGCGGTAAGGTCATCGACAAATCGGATATATGCAATGACTGTATAAAAACATTGCCGTACACGAAGGGCGACAGTGTATATCAGAGGTTTCCGTTTGTCGATAAATGCATATCGCCGCTTTATTACAAGGACTATGTTCGCCGTGCCGTGCTGCGCTTCAAATTTTCCGGCTGCTCGTGCTATAGCCGCCGACTGGGCGCAATAATGTCGGAATGTGCCGAAAATAATCTTGATTGCGGCAGTATTGATATGATATCATGTATACCGTTAAGCAAGAAGCGGCTTCACGACAGAGGGTATAACCAAGCCGAGCTCCTGGCAAAGGAGATATCCAAAAATGTCGATGTGAGGTTTGTGCCGACACTCAAAAAGATAAAGAACAACACGGCGCAGTCGACTATAAAGGACGCAAAACAGAGAGCGGTAAATGTCGTCGGAGCGTACACGGTCATTGATCCGAATGCCGTCAAGGGAAAGCACATCCTGCTCGTTGACGATGTGGTAACCACGGGTTCGACCGTCTCGGAGTGTGCGAGAATGCTCAAAAGAGCAGGTGCAAAGTCGGTCTACTGCATAACTCTTGCACGCCGTGAAGATTGATATTTGATCAATAGGGATAGAATTATAACAAAAGTCGCCGATAAACGCTCGGCGGATTGGAGAATACTATGGTTATATTTGAAAGAGATATTGCAATAGATATGGGAACCTCGTCAACGCAGGTTTTCGTTGCCGGCAGCGGCGTTGCACTGCGTGAGCCGACGGTCGTTGCCGTCGACAAGAACAGCGGCAGAATGCTGAAAATAGGCGAGGAGGCCAAGAAAACGCTTGGCCGCACCCCTGCAAATGTCGTTGCGATTCATCCCATAAGCAACGGCGTTATATCAGACTACGACATGTCGGCCATGATGCTTAGTGAGCTCGTCAGCCGTGTTACATCGTTCAGCCTTTTTAAGCCCAGACTTTTGATGTGCGTTCCGAGCAGCATCACCGGCGTTGAGGAGCGTGCGATAATCGACGCTGCCATCGAGGCGGGCGCAAGAAAGGTTTATCTTGTTGAGAACGCCGTCGCCACCGCTGTCGGCGCAGGCGTGGATATCAACAAGGCCGACGGCCACATGGTCATCGATATCGGCGGCGGCACGACGGATGTTGCCGTGGTGTCAATGGGTGGTGTTGTCGAGTGCGAGTCTATAAAGACCGCAGGCTATAGTTTTGACGAAGCCATCATCAGATACATCAAGAAAAAACATAATCTGCTCATCGGCGAGAGAACTGCCGAGGAGCTCAAGATAAGCATCGGCGGCATTGAGCTAAAGGGCGGTGTTGACTCCATCGAGGAGGTTAAAGGCAGAGATCTCATGACCGGCCTTCCAAAGACAGTTGAGGTCACCGCATCCGAGCTCGTTGATGTTCTCAGAGAGCCCGCAGGACTGATCCTTGAGAGCGTGCACGCCGTTTTGGAGAGAACTCCGCCAGAGCTTATCGGAGACCTTGCCGATAACGGCATCATCATGTCCGGAGGCGGAAGCATGATCTTCGGCATGGATACCCTCGTCGAAAACAGCACCGGCATAAGCACCATGCTTGTTGACGACCCCATTGCATGCACTGTCCACGGCGCAGGCAAGATGCTCGGCAGGCTTGACTATATGCAGGACGGCATGATGAACTTCTTAAGAAACAGAGAAATGAAAAACTAAAATAAAGAGAATACAGAGGATAAAGACATGAAAAAGCTATCCCGATTCAGCGCACTGCTGCTGGCAGTCCTGATGCCACTGAGCCTTGCAGCCTGCGGTGGCGGCGGCCAGTCGACCGACAAGGAGTTTTCCGCCGGTGTGACCGATGGAAACACCTATACCAATGAATATTTCGGCTTTGCCGCAACTCTTGATGAGAACTGGACGATGCTCACCAAGGATCAGATCACTCAGATCACCGGCCAGACAGCCGAAGCGCTTAATGACGAGAACCTGGCAAAAATGTACGATGACGGCAAGGTCGTCATGGAGATGTACGGCGTTCGCAGCGACAACTCAACTGTAAACATCACTGTTGAGAACCTTGGCACTATAAACGGTGCAAAGTATGACGAGAGCGGCTATGTCGTCGAATCACTCAAGCAACTGCCTGATCAGCTTTCAGCCGGCGGCTTTACGGATATTAAGACCGAAAAAACTACTGTAATCTTTGCCGGCACCGAGCACGACGGCATTACCATCACTGCAAACGTACAGAGTACAGCTGTGCATGAGGTTCTGGCCTGCGTGAAGGTCGGTAACTATGTTGCGGTCATTACCGCTGTTACATTCGGTGACAGCAATCCGAGTGAGATACTCGACCTGTTTAAGGCAATATAATTTCAGACAGCAAAAAGGCACACCGAGAAGTGTGCCTTTTTCGTTTATGCTCCAACGGGGAGCGGCGGCTCTGTGTTGTCGGGAGTCTGACGCTTCATGCCGACCTTTAACAGAAGCGGCGTTATAAGCGTCGTGACAATAACGACGAGGACAACTGCGGGGAACATCGTTCCGGCGATAAGACCCGCCATGCTGCCTTTTTGCGCAACTATCAGTGCGACCTCACCACGGGACACCATACCAAGACCTATCGATATGGAATCATAGGTATTAACCCCCGTTAATTACCCGACAAAGACATGAAAAGACCGGCTCGGAATCGTACCGAGCCGGTCTGAATTAAATTAGATTTTACTGTCCAGCCAAGCGAGAATATCGGTGTAGACCTCGTCTTTGTTTATCTCGTTTAACATCTCGTGTCTGCCGCCTGGGTAGAGCTTGATGCTGACATCCTTCATGCCCGCCTCAAGGAAGTTGTTGTATGCCTTCTGAACGCCCTTGCCGCACTCGCCGACGGGATCCATGTCGCCGGACATGAAATAAACGGGCATATCCTTGTTCATGGCGGTGAGGTTTTTCTTGTTCGTAATGAACTTGACACCCGTCATCATATCACGGAACAGGCTGCATGAGGGAATAAAGCCGCACAGAGGGTCGTCGATGTACTTCTGAACATTGGCCTCGTCTCTCGACAGCCAGTCATATTCGGTCTTGGGATTATCGTATATCTTATTATAGCTGCCGAATGCAAGATTGTTGAGGAATTTGCTGTAGTGGTGAGCACCCTTGAGGCCGGTAACAAGATTGCCCATGAAAAGGCCGCCATTAACAAGGGCTGCACCCTGATTGCCTGTGCCGCTGATTATCGCTGCATTAAATGCATCGGGGTAACGGATTAGCAATGTGCGGGCCATGAAGCTTCCCATGCTGTGACCGAAAACGATGATAGGCAGCTCTGGGTAATTTTCATGCATAGCAAGTCTGAGCACTTCCTCGTCACGCACGGCATAATCCCAGCCGTTATCATACGCAAAAAAGCCGGTCTGCTCCTCGCTTTCGATGCTCTTGCCGTGACCGAGATGGTCGGTGCCAACGGCGATGATGCCGTTATCGGCAAGGAAGCTCATGAATTCATCATAACGGTCGATATACTCGGCGATACCATGGATGATCTGCACGATGGCTCTCGGCTCTGCGTCGGGAACGCACATGCGGGCGTGGATCTTGTTTTTGCCTGTGCTCGAATTAAAATAGAAATCCTTAAAAGTAGGCATAGAAATAATCCTCTCTTTGTGTTATAGTGTTATCTAGGAATGATTTTATATCGAGATAATACATTAGTCAACAAAAAACTGGAGGAACAAAAATGAACGGTTATGTTATAGCTCTCGATCAGGGCACTACCAGCTCGAGAGCGATAATCTTTGACTCGAACGGTATACCCGTTTCCATAGGGCAGTACCCCTTCCCGCAGATATTTCCGAAGCCCGGCTGGGTAGAGCACGACCCCATGGTCATTCTTGATACGCAGCTTCGTGCGATGGCCGAGGCGTTTGAAAAAAGCGAGCTTTCGCCGACGGATATTGCCGGCATCGGCATCACAAACCAGCGCGAGACCACCATTGTGTGGGATAAGAACACCGGCAAGCCCGTTTATAATGCGATAGTCTGGCAGTGCAGAAGAACTGCACCTATGTGCGAGGATCTTGAAAAGACCGGCATCGGCGACTATGTTCAGGAAAAGACGGGACTGCTCATTGACGCATATTTTTCCGGCACCAAGATAAAGTGGATACTCGACAATGTCCCCGGGGCAAGGGAAAGAGCTGAGCGAGGCGAGCTGCTGTTTGGCAATGTCGACTCATGGCTTATCTGGAACCTCACCGGCGGCAAAGCTCATGTTTCAGACTATTCAAACTGTTCGAGAACTATGATATTTGATATCAACGAGCTTAAGTGGGACGAAAAGCTCTGCGATGCACTCGATATCCCCATGTGTATGCTGCCCACACCAGTACCGTCATCGATGATATACGGCAAGGTGGCGGCCGGCATAAACGGCATCGAGATACTTGCCGGAACTCCCGTTTGCGGCAGTGCAGGAGACCAGGCAGCGGCACTGTTCGGCCAAGGCTGTATCGACCGCGGTCAGGCAAAGAACACCTACGGCACCGGCTGCTTTACACTAATGAATACCGGCAACCAGTCGGTCAGAAGCAAAAACGGCCTTGTAACGAGCGTTGCGTGGTCAATCGGCGACGAGACTACATACGCTCTCGAGGGCAGCGTGTTTAACGCAGGCAGTACCATACAGTGGCTGCGTGACGAGGTCGGACTTCTCGGTACATCGTCCGAGTGCGAGGCGCTTGCAACATCCGTTCCGGATAACGGCGGCGTTTACCTTGTTTCCGCCTTTACCGGGCTTGGCGCACCGAGATGGGATATGTACGCAAGAGGTGCGATAGTCGGCCTCACAAGAGGCTGCACAAAGGCACATATCGCAAGAGCGGCGCTTGAAGGCATTGCCTATCAGGTTAAAGACCTTTTGGACGCTATGGAATCCGACGCCGGCGAAAATCTTTCCGTTCTGCGAGTTGACGGCGGCGCTTCGGTCAACAACTTCCTGCTGCAGTTCCAGTCGGATCTGCTCAGAAAGCCCATTGATCGTCCGCAGATGGTCGAGACCACGGCATTCGGAGCAGCGTTCCTTGCGGGTCTTGCAACCGGCGTTTGGAGCAGTGTTGACGAGATAAAGAAGCTTAGAAAATCAGACAGAGTATTTGAGCCCATTATGGACGAAAGTGATGCCGAGAAGCTGCACGCAACATGGCTGCGTGCCGTCGAGCGTTCGGCAAATTGGGAAGAATAATGGAACAGGTTTTAGTAGTAAAAAGAGAAAAGATCGAAAAATTTATTGCAGGCAAAAACGGCCTTATAACCGAAAATGTGCCGGAGCTGCTTGAAATTATCCGCAATGAGCATGAGTACATGCCCAGAGCCGAAGCTGAGGGACAGCCGGCTTTTAAGCAGATAATACCCTATGTCATCCTGCGCCAAGGTGACAAAATATTCGTCACCCGCAGGCTCAACAAGGGCGGCGAGGCAAGGCTTCACGGCAAGATATCCATCGGTGTCGGCGGTCACATAAACCCCGTTGACGAGCAGGGCGACATGCTCATGAAGGGGCTTTGGCGTGAGATACACGAGGAGGTCGAGCTCCATAGTCACGGCGAGCTTTGCTCATGCGGCTTTATAAATGACGACTCGAACAGTGTCGGCAGTGTGCACCTCGGTGCATGCTTCACTCTTGAGACCGAGGGTGAGGTGTCCGTCAAGGAGACAGAAAAGCTCGAAGGCCTGTGGATGACCCTGCCCGAGCTCAAGGCGAACTACGACCACATGGAAACATGGACGCAGATAGCGCTGGAGGTGCTCTGAGTGGACATTTTCAGACCGGCAGACATTCTGCTGCCGAATGTTGAGGATATGACTGCATGGAGCGTCGTTGCCTGCGACCAGTTCACCTCCGAGCCCGAGTATTGGCAGCAGGTGCGCAAGATAGCGGGAGATAAGCCCTCAGCGCTCAACATGATTTTGCCCGAGGCGGAGCTTGGCATCAAGGATACCGAGACCGAGAGCGAGAAAATTTACTCCGTCATGCGCAGCTACCTCGAAAGCGGTGTATTCACCGAGCTCAAAGACAGTTTTCTGTACATCGAGCGAACGCTATCCGATGGCACGGTCAGGCCGGGGCTTGTCGGAATGCTCGATCTTGAAGCCTATGACTGGACGGAGGGCTCAGTTTCGCCCATACGGGCGACAGAGCATACGGTGGAGGACAGGCTGCCGCCACGCATTCGTGTGCGTGAAAAGGCGCTTGTCGAGATGCCGCATATAATGGTTTTCATAGACGACCCCGAAGACTATGTCTTTTCTTCGGTCAAAAAGGGAAAGCTGCTATATGACTTTGAGCTTATGCAGCACGGCGGTCATATCAAGGGCTGGCAGGTCTCGGACAATGCCGCGGTTGAAGCTGCCGTAGATAAGCTCGGTGATAAGGATGAGCTTATAAAAAAATACGGTAGTGCAGATGATCCGATAGTTTTTGCTATAGGCGACGGAAATCACAGTGTTGCGGCCGCAAAGCAGTATTGGGAGGAGATAAAGCCCATGCTCAGCACCGAGGAAAGGAAGACGCATCCGGCGCGCTTTGCGCTCTGCGAGATAAACAACATCCACTCGCCGGCGATAACCTTTGAACCGATACATAAGGTGCTGTTTGATACCGAAGCCGAACAATTTATTTCCGAGGCAAAGAAATACTTTGCCGATGACATAGGCAAAGGCAAGGCGATAACCATAGTTACGCATGATGTGACCGAGACCATAGAGCTTGCGGACATGACGCTCGGCGAGATTATCGGCTCATGCGAAAGCTTTTGCAAGGCGTACATCGAGCGCTTCGGCGGCAGGATAGACTATATCCACGGCGATGAGGAATGCATTGGTATGGCAGGCAAGGAGCATGATGCCGGTATTTTGATGCCGAGAATGGAGAAATCCGAGCTGTTTACATCGGTCTACAAGAGCGGTCCGTTCCCGAAAAAGAGCTTTTCGATAGGTCACGGACCTGATAAGCGCTATTATCTTGAATGCAGGATAATTAATCCTTGTCATAAGGCTGAGAATGTGATAAAATAACTGCCGTTAATTCGTAATTATACATTTAGAGGAGCTGTTAAAAGATGTCAGGACATTCCAAATGGCACAATATACAGAAAACAAAGGGTGCAGCGGATGCAAAGCGTGCTCAGGCGTTTACCAAGATCGCAAGAGAAATGATCGTTGCGGTCAAGGAAGGCGGCAGCGGCGACCCCAATAACAATTCACGCCTCGCTGCGGTCATCACCAAGGCAAAGGCTGCAAACATGCCAAACGATAACATTAAGCGCACCATCGACAAAGCACTCGGTGCAGGCAATACCGACAACTACGAGAAGATCGTTTACGAAGGCTACGGCCCGAACGGCGTTGCCATAATCGTTGAGACTATGACCGATAACCGCAATCGTACCGCAGGCGAAATTCGCCACTACTTTGATAAGTACGGCGGAAACATGGGCGCAGCAAACTGCGTTTCTTGGTCGTTCGATAAGAAGGGCGTTATCGTCATCGACAACGAGGATGAGGAGCTTGACGAGGACACCGTCATGATGGAGGCCCTTGACGCAGGCGCTGACGACTTTGAGCCCGACGGCGAGACTTTTGTCGTGTACACAAAGCCCGACGATGTTACCTCCGTTGCAGAAGCCATTATCGCAAAGGGCTATAAGCTTCTCTCCGCTCAGGTTGAGATGCTTCCCCAGAACGGCTACATCAAGCTCACCAACGAGGATGATATCAAGAATATCACCAAGATGCTCGATATGTTCGAGGACAACGACGATGTCCAGAATGTCTGGCACAACTGGGAAGAGTAATTGAATATGCAATAATCCCTCCGGCTCGGCCGGAGGGATTATTTTTATCTGTATTCAGGGACAAGTGAGTTGCCCAAAACGCTCTTTTTGACCGTAAACTCAGGCGTCCCCATGAATCCGGGTGCGGCGTCGTATTTGTTAAAGACGATAACAAGGTCGCCGTCATCGTTCCAATAGAAATTGCCGTTTTCACCCGGTTCAAGGTAATACACGCCGAACGGGTCATCTTCGAGCCAGTATTGTATATCTTTGTCTTCGTTCATTTCAACCTTCATCTGGCGCTGCACCTCAGCCTTGAGCTTGCTGTAAAAGCTGTCGTCAACCGCAAGATCGCTCAGCTCAACGATACAGCCCTTGTTTTTGTCGATGTGATAGTACTTGTAGTAGGTGTTGCCGCTTCCGTACACTTCATAAACACGCAGCTTCAGAGTAAACCATTTGTCGGTGTTCGTGACCACCTCATAGTCGACATGCACCGTTCCGTGACCCTTGCCCTCGGTTAATTCAATATCCTTGTAAAAACAATCGGAAATAAGCTTCGTCATCTCGTCGATATCCTTGTTTATATAGCTCTCGGCATCTCCGTTTTGACCTGTGACATGCGGCACATCAATATCAAGTGTGTAGTTATCGTCTGAATAAGTGTAGTTTCTGATGGTTACTACCTCGATTATGCTGCTAATGACAGGGATATTCTCCAATGCCTGCGCATATGCCGGGCTGCAATTGGGAAGCACAACGAGAAATACCAGCAGCAGACACGCCGCTACACTCAGAATTTGCTTAACGACCCTTCTGCGCCTGCAATTCGAATTATCGGGCAGGGAAGCGAGCGTGTCGTCAATTTGTTTGCTCACGCTTTCGGGTACTGTATAATCATCTTCCTTTGCGCATCTTTTTAAGTGGGAGTCAAAATTGTTCATTTGAGAAAGTCTCCATTAACATTCCTCGCAGCATTTTTCTCGCACGGGAAAGTTGCTGCTTTGCGGTCGCGACCGATGTACCGGTGATGTTTGAAATTTGAGCTATTGTCAGGTCCTCAAAATAGAATAAAACAACGACCTCTCTATATGGCTGTTTCAATTGGTCGACTGCCTTTCTAAGTGTGAGCGCAGTCACGATCTCGTTTTCGGAGCTGCTTTCCTCGATCTCAAAATCATCGATGGAAAGCAGCTTTTTATTGCTGCGGACAAGTTCCACGGCGCAATTGCGGACTATCCGCAGCAGCCATGGTTTGAATGAGTATATGTTATTGAGCGTATCCAAATTTATGTACGCTCGGTAAATTGACTCACTGATAGCATCGGCTGCATCGCTTTCGTTCGATAAAATGGAGAATGCGACAGAATACATAGCTTTTTCATTTTGCTTTATCAGCCGGCAAAATGAATCCTTATCGATCAATGCCGCACCTCCTATTTATATCTTATATATACTTTGCTGTCTCTGTGCTGATCCACTCGACCCAAGTGGGGTAGTACTTAGCGTAAAGGTGCGTGCCGTCAGATGTCATATCCGAGGAAAGAGAGCCGCTGGCATCGTCAAAGATGGTGTTGGCGTCAATGTAGAAAACCTTGCTGCCGTCTGCCAAGGCGGAAAGCTTCGTGTTAAGATCATTGATCGCTGCGTTGTTTACGACCTTGTCGCTGTCCGAACGGGATTTTGAAACATGCAGATTAGCCTCGATGATAATGCTCGCACTCGGCTGCTTTTCTTTTATAAGATCGAGCACCTTGCTGTACTTATCAACTACAGAGCTATGGGGATAGCCTACCTCGTTGATGCCGAGCATGATGTAAATCTTGCTGTACTGCTTCTTAGACAGAAGCTGCGAAAGGGTGACATTTCCGACTCCGTCTACCGAAAGAGACTCACCGGTGACATCGAATACATTCATGCCAACGCTGCAGAAGAAGTCTGCACTTTTAAGTCCGGAGTATTCTCTGATGCCCACAGTTCTTGAATCTCCGATAAAGAGCGTGTCGTTCATGCTGACGGGAGAGGGAGCTTTACTGGGCTTAGGAGTTTTCGTCTCAGCTGGCTTAGTTTCGACCGGCTTCGTTGGCTTTGGAGTTGCCGTAGGCTCGACGGTCTGCACCGGCGTCGATGTCGGCTCGGGGGTGGGAGCAACATCGGGCTCGTCATGGTGGGAGCAGGATGCAAAAATAAGTACGGCTGCGGTCACGATAATCAAAATTGCAAGAGTTATTATATTGGATTTTTTCATGGTTACATCCTCAGAATCTGAAATATAGGAATGGGTCGTCAAGCCCACGGTACATACAGTAAATGCTGCCGAGCAGAATGGCAAGAAGGAAAATGCCGATAATCACTTTGCTCTTAACCTTTTTAAGAAGCTTATACGGAAGCTTTGTTGAGAACAAAACTGCAATTATAAGAAAAGGATAGTACTGGCCTAGGTACTTGAGGTAGTCATATCTGAACACCGACCAAACACCCTGTCCAAAGAACGGGAACAGACGGGTGAACAGCACGCCAAGCTGCGAGAAATCGGTCACGGCGAACACTGCCCAGCTTAGCGGAATGAGCAGTATCATATATATATGACCTATAACGGGGTGTGCATTCAAATACTTGCCGATAAAGAACTTTTCGATGACCAGTATGCAGAAGAGCATGAAACCCCAAAGCATGAAGTTATAGCCTGCTCCGTGCCATATGCCCGTTAGCAGCCAAACAATGAGCAGATTGAGGATAACTCTCGGGACGCTCCTTCTGCTGCCACCGAGGGGAATGTAGACATACTCTCTGAACCATGAGCCGAGTGTGATGTGCCATCTTCTCCAAAACTCGGTCATGGTAAGACTCGTATAGGGGTGGTTAAAGTTTATGGGCAGCTCAAAGCCAAGCATTTTGCCCATGCCGATGGCCATGAGCGAATAGCCGAAGAAATCAAAATAAAGCTGGAACGAATAAGCCGCAACGCCCATCCATGCAAGGGGAGTGGAGACGCTTTCGAAGCCGATTGCAAGCGTCTGCGACCAGAGCTTGCCCAATGGGTTCGCAAGCAGGACCTTTAAGCCCAAACCGAAGATGAAAATTCCGAGACCCTTGAGCGCATCTTCAAACCAAATATTTCTCTTGTGCAGGTCATATTGTACTTGCCTGTATGTTACTATCGGGCCTGCGATGAGCTGCTCAAACATGGAGATATACACGCAGTAGCACAAAAGACTCTCCTCGGCTTCAATATCCCCCCTGTACACATCGATAAGATACGAGATGCCTTGGAAGGTGTAGAACGAAATGCCGATAGGCAGAATAATGTTTGCCGTGAAGTTGAAGCTTTCCGACAGCCTGTTGAGTTCACTGATTACAAAGCCCGCGTATTTAAATGTACACAGGCAGATAAGGTGAAACACAATGCCGACAACAAGCAGCAGCTTTTTATGCTTTTTTGACCTGCTTATCCCCAGACCCACAACAAAGTCGACCAGCATGCACGCAATGAGCAGAACAAAGTGGTACGGCGCATTGATTGTTCCGATAAAGTAAAACGCAAGACTGCCTAAAAGCAGGGTGTAGTTTTTATATTTATTTGGAGTTAAATAGTAGCAAGTGAAGAAGATCGGGAAGAAGATCAGAAGAAAATTAATACTGCTGAAAACCATGGCTTTTGTATATCCTTATGCTCAAGCGAAAGTACATCTCAATTATCTATAATATAGACAACTTAACAAGTGAAAAGGTGACAAGAAAATTAATTTTTAACAAGGAATAATTTTTTGCTTACCATAATAATTATAGGACATAGGACGGTGAGCAAAATGAATAAACTAAACAGCGCGGCGTCGATGCTTCCGATAGCCCTAAACAGCGAGATACTGATACTTCCGGAGACCGAGCGTGAGAAGATAGAGGAGATCCGCTTGCGGGCGGGACAGGCTATGACGGTACTCATAAATGGCGAGGAAAGGCTGATAGCCGAGGGGCATACCGTGACGGTAGATGACCTAGAAAGCGTGCTTGAATGTGCAACAGGCGCATCGGTGCACGCCGTGGAGACAAGCATGGCAAACGGCTACATAAATGTCGACGGCGGCATCCGTCTCGGCATATGCGGAAACGCAATAATGCGCTCCGGAGCAGTTTGCGGCATCAGGAACCTAAGTTCATTATCGCTCAGAATACCGAAAGAAATACGAGGTGTCGCCGCAAACGAGTTAAGACAAATGAACCAAAACGGTTTGACGGATATCCTCATCGCATCTCCGCCGGGCTCCGGCAAAACGACCTGCCTGCGTGAGTTTATAAGAGTTATCTCCGACAGCGGCAAGCGTATCTCGGTAGCCGATGAACGGGGCGAGATAGCCGCCGTAAGCGGAGGCACACCTCAGTTTGATGTCGGCAGGCATACCGATGTTATTAGCAACGCACCGAAGGCAAAGGCGGCAATGATGCTCATAAGAGCCATGAACCCCGATGTCCTTGCGATGGACGAGATAAGCTCAAGCGAGGACATGCAGTCTGTTTTCGAGGCCTCCGGCTGCGGAGTGCGGCTGCTTGCAACAGCTCACGCAAGAGACCTTGATGATCTATATTCACGCAAGCTTTATCGCCGACTTATGCAGATGCGCATATTCAAATACTGCCTGTTTATAGAAAACAGCGGAGGCAACAGAAGCTACCGCATAGAGGAGCTGAAGCTATGAAGCTTTTAGGTGCTGTGCTGTTGACTGCGGCGGCCTCGGTCATGGGATTTTTCAAGGCACGGGAGCTTAAAGCTTCGTCACAGTCGCTCAGGGAAATCATATCACTTTTGGAGCTGATGCGCAATGAGATATGTACAAGAAGAACGCCAATTAAACAAATTTTTTCTTGCTCAAATCTGCCGGACTACCGGTACATGAACAGTTTTATAAGCAGTCTTGAAACAGAGCTTTCGAGCCTCGGCAGCAAGAGCTTTACGCAAATTTGGTGCGAGAACGCTGAAAAAACGCTGCAAATGCTAAGCAAAAGCAGCAGACAAGCTCTAAAAGACCTCGGTAGCAGCATAGGCAAATACGATGCCGAACTTCAGGCAGCATCCATTGACAGGTGCATAAGCGAGCTTAGCAGCGAATACGAAAAGCTTAACGAGGGACTTAAAAACAACGAAAAAATGTACATCGGATTGGGAACGGGAATAGGTCTTATTGCCGCAATAATACTGGTCTGAAAAGGAGATAAAATGGAGATTGATCTGATATTCAAAATTGCCGCCGTCGGCATACTTGTTGCGGTGCTAAATATTTTACTCACCCGTTCCGGACGGGATGAACAGGCATTAATGACGACAATAGCCGCACTTGTTGTCGTACTCATCGTGGTAGTTCAGAAGATCAGTGAGCTGTTCGGCCTCATAAAGACCCTGTTTCAACTCTGATGGAGATCGTTGCAAAGGCCGCTGCAGTCGTGCTTTTGTGTGCAGCGTGCAGTCTGTTAATAAAACCGAAAAATCCCGAATTTTCTTTCGTGTTGAGCACAATATGTGCAGTATGCGTGTGTGCGGCTGCCGTCGGAATGATATCCTCACTTGCAGATTTTATTTCCGGCATCATCAAAAACTCAGGTCTGCCGTATGCGTTATTTGTCCCTATAATCAAATGTGTCGGCATTTCCGTTCTAGCAAAGCTCGTCTGCAATCTTTGCAAGGATGCAGGGCAAAACGGCACATCGTCAGCCGTCGAGTATCTCGGCAGCGCTGCAATGGTCTACGCCGCAATACCGCTGCTGCAAACCCTACTAAAGACATTGGAGGGACTCACATGAAAAGAGTTTTGCTAATTACATTTATAATGCTTCTTATCCTGCCGACCACCTGCTATGCCGACGGGTTCGACACAAGCAAAGTCGAGGACACTCTGCCAGACGAGGTAAAAGAACTTGCCGGTGACCCTGACGATGCAGGAGATGTCCAAGCGTTTTTTGATCGCCTTAGCGACACCGTGAAGCAAAAGCTCAAGGACAACGCAGGTGGTATTCTTAAAAAAGCGGTAAGCGTTGTCATAGTTGCCGTTTTGTGCTCAATTCTTGTACTGTTCGGCGGCGAGAAAACACCGGAGCTCGTGGCACTGTGCGGCTGCGCTGCTATAACGATACTGTGCGTGAGCGACACTAACTCATACATAAACCAAGGCACAAAGGCGATAGACGATATATCCGCCTTTTCTAAGATACTTTTGCCTGCTATGTGCACGGCATCTGCCGCCTGCGGCGAGATAAGCTCGGCGGCGGTCAGATATGCGGCGTCGGCAATGTTCATGGATGTATTCATAGCCTTGGCGCAGAACATAATAGTGCCGTTTATCTACGCTTATATTGCCGTGAGCATCGCTTCGGCAGCGTTCGATAATCCGAGTTTGGGTTCAATATCTAAGCTTCTGAAATGGGTCAGCACAAGTCTTATGACGCTGCTGTCGCTTGGCTTCACAGCCTACATCGGCGTAAGCTCCGCCATAGCCTCCGGCGGGGACAAGCTTGCATCGAAAATTGCCAAAACGACCATATCAACGGCGTTTCCAGTGGTAGGCGGGATCATTTCCGACGCAGCTTCGAGTGTAGTCGCTGGAGCGGAAATTGTCAAGAACACTTTGGGCGCTTTCGGCATGATCGCCGTACTGTCTTTGTGCATTTCGCCGATGGTCGTAATAGGCCTGAATTACCTTGCCTTTAAGGCTGCCGGAGCATTTACTTCCACGCTCAAGTTGCCTCAGATCGCAGCCCTGACGCAGGGCATCGGAACGGCCTTCGGAATGCTGCTGGGGCTTGTCGGATGCTGCGGAGTGATGATGTTTATCTCCCTGATTTCGTGTATGAGGGCGGTGGTGGGATAATGAGCGAATTTGTGCATAATTACATACAAACTCTTGTGTATTCCGCTGTGTTCTGCTTCCTTGCGATGGCGCTCACGCCCGAGGGTAGCGGCAAAAAAGCCGTCGGAATAGCCTGTGCTGCCGCAATGATGATTGCGGTCATGTCGCCGGTAGTTACAATAGATCTGAGCGACTATTCAAAAACACTCACGGAGTATAAGCTCAAGGCAGAGGAGTACGCTAACAGCGGGAAAATCGAGAGCGAAAATTTGAATAGATTGTACATACAAGATAAGTGTCAGGCATATATATTGGACAAAGCCAAAGAAATGGGAGCGGATATTGAAGATGTCACAGTCACCGCCGAGTGGTCGACCGACGGCTTCTGGTACCCCGCAAGCTGTGAGATACGGTACTGCTGCACGGATGTGCAGCGGGCGGAGCTTGAGGCGTTTATCGTAGCTAAGTTTGGGATAAGCAAAGATGAACAAAAGTGGTGTAAAACAAATGAACAACAAAAAAGTATTGGACGGTCTTGCAAAGTATAAATATCCGCTCATCGTGCTGATAGTGGGGCTCGTGCTGCTCCTTATCCCGGGCGGCAGCGCAAAAACCGGCTCCGACGGGAGCTTAAACGATGATGAGCAGCGTCTGGCTGCAATTTTGGAAAGCAGCTGTGGTGTCGGAAATGCAAGCGTTCTTATATCCGAGCACGGTGCGGTGGTCGTATGCGACGGCGCAGCCGATCCCGAGGTCAAGCTGAGCGTTGTAAAAAGCGTGGAAGCTTACACGGGCTTAAGCTGCGATGTGATACAGGTATTAATTACGAGGCAAAATTAGGAGGGCAAAATGAAGAATATCAAAAGAAACATTACGATAGCATCCGTGCTGCTGCTTGTGTGTGCGGCAGTGTATCTGAACTGGTCATATAACAACCGATGGGGCGAGGCGGATTCAGCAATGGTCAAGGCCGAGGATGCGGCAATGAAGGCAGCTGACGAGGCGTATGAAGCAGCCAACACCAAGGGAAGCTCCTCCGGTTATTTTGCCGAAGCAAGGCTCAATCGCCAAGTCTCCCGTGAGGAAGCAATGAAATTGCTTGAGGAAGCGTCCAAAAAAGACGGCGCATCAAAGGAAACGATCGATGCGGCTATGAAATCGATATCGGCCATGGCAAACTACTCCATGGGCGAAACGCAGCTTGAAAATAAGCTCATAGCAAAGGATTTTACCGACTGCGTCGTGTATATGAGCGAGGATAAGATAACAGTTGCCGTGCCCGCACCTGCTGACGGCCTCAGCGAAGCGGCTGTCGCAAGAATAACCGAAACGGTGACATCGGAAACAGACTATAAAGCGGCGCAGCTTAACATAATCGAGATCTCAACATAAAAAGACGGGTTTTCCCGTCTTTTTATGCTTTATTTTTTTGTTGTGATGTGGTACAATGTCATGAAAACTATTTGGAGGCATAAAAATGGGCGATAATTATATAAGCTGCAAAGCAGAAAACGGCAGCATTAATATTTCTGAGGATGTAATCTCCACCATGGTCCGTACCGCTATCACCGAGATAGACGGCGTTGCCGGCATTTCCAACACTGCCGGTGCAGAGCTTGCCGAGCTCATCGGCATAAAGACTGTGTCCAAGGGCATCAAGGTGCAAATAGTTGATGACACCATCAAGGTCGACGCTGTTATCCTCGTTCGCTACGGCTGCAACATTGTCAATGTTGCGAAGGAAGTTCAGAACTCCGTCACCGAGGCAGTTCAGGCTATTACCGGCATAGACAAGGCAGAGGTCAATGTCCATGTTTCCGGCGTTGCCTTTGAAAAGTAATTGTACGAGGGACACAGGATGAAGAGAACTACTGCAAGAGAGATAGCAGTACAGCTTGGATTTTACGCTGCGCAGACCGGTAAGCCCGTTGCAGACATTGCCGAGGAATTTTTCGATAAGGATTACTACTCGACGCTTGCCGAGGTGGACGAGCTGTATGCCGAATATCCCGAGAAAAAGCAGATGGATTATATAATCCGCCTTGCAAGCCTCGTTGAGGATTACAGGGTGCAGATAGACCACTATATAAATGAGTACTCAAACGGCTGGAAGCTCGGCAGAATATCGAAAACGGCGGTCGCCGTCATGCGCTGCGCAATTTGTGAGGTGCTGTACATGGACGATATCCCGAACGCCGCCGCAATAAATGAGGCAGTCGAGCTGGCAAAGGGCTATGACGAGCCGGAGACCGTTGCGTTTGTAAACGGTGTCCTGGGCGGCTTTATGCGCGGCGAGCTCGGTACCGAGATAGCCGCCAGTGCGGAGACGGAAGAATGAATGAGAGAACTCTGACCGTATCGGAGCTTAA
Organism: Firmicutes bacterium CAG:555; assembly: GCA_000431075.1. Lineage (GTDB taxonomy): Bacteria > Bacillota > Clostridia > Oscillospirales > Oscillospiraceae > F23-B02. The sequence continues at coordinate 132,717 of HF986900.1, read as the reverse complement.
TAATTTAATAAAGACGCTTATAGACTGCGAGCCTCTGCTCAATAATGTCTGCATCCGAGGGGAACTTTCCAATTACAAGATCTATCCCTCGGGGCATCATTATTTTACACTCAAGGACTCGGAAAGCAGTTTGAGGTGCGTCATGTTCAAAAGCAGTGCATCAAAGCTTCGCTTTCGCCCAGAGAGCGGTATGGGTGTCACTGCTTTTGGCCGTGTATCGGTCTTTCCTCGTGACGGTGCATATCAGCTTTATTGTACCGACCTGATACCCGAGGGCGTTGGCGATTTGCAGGTAGCCTATGAGCAACTCAAGGCAAAGCTTGCTGCCGAGGGACTGTTTGACCCGAAGCACAAGAAAAAGCTGCCACCGGTCCCTAAGAGGATAGCTATCATAACATCGTCTGCCGGTGCCGCCGTGCACGACATGATAAGAATACTCGGCCAGCGCTGGCCTATGACCAAAGTCGTGCTGCTTCCTGTAAGAGTGCAGGGCGTTGAAGCCCCACCGGAGATCGTCGGGGCTATCAGATACGCAAATCGCCACAAGGTCGCAGACCTCATAATCACCGGCAGAGGCGGTGGCTCTATCGAAGATCTTTGGGCGTTCAACGACGAACGGGTCGCAAGGGCAATTTACGAGTCTGAGCTTCCCGTCATATCCGCCGTAGGCCATGAGCCGGATGTCACGATAGCCGACTATGTCGCCGATGTTCGGGCATCAACACCGTCAAATGCAGCCGAGCTTGCCGTTCCGAATTTACGGGATATCCGTGAGCTTCTCGATAACCTCAGCATTCGCCGCACGCAGGCAATGCATAAGAAGATATCAACACTTGAGTCAAAGCTGGACGAGCTCAAAAAACGCAGGGTGCTGCAAACCCCCATGGCGTATGTTGACAGCAAGCGAGCCGAGCTTGACTATATGAAGGACAAGTTCATTGCCGCTGCCGACAGGTCAAATTCGGCCAAAAGGCGTGAATTTGTGCGTTTGGCAGCATCCCTGGATGCCATGAGCCCGCTCAAGGTGCTCGGCAGGGGATATGCCATAGCAGCCAATGACAAGGGGCAGCTCGTGCGAAGTGTGTGCGATATCAAGCCCGACGATAAGATAAGGCTGAGTGTCAGCGATGGCGTTATAAAATGCCGTGTAGAGGAAAGTGAGGCAATAAAACATGAGTGATAAATTGAGCTTTGAGCAGTCGATAACAAGACTGGATGAGATAGTAAAGCTGCTTGAAAAGGGCGATGCACCCTTGAGCGATTCGCTGAAGCTTTTTGAGGAGGGCACAGCTCTTATATCTAACTGTGATGCCATGCTCAATGAGGCCGAGCAGATGGTCGTTAAGCTTAAGAAAGGCCCGGACGGTGAGCCTGTCGAGCTTCCGTTTGAGGATAAAGACTGATATGACGCTAAAAGAATACAAAGCACTGATAGACACAAAGCTCGCAGAATACTTTCGTGCCGACGACATACCGCAGGCGGGACTTTTTGAGGCTATGCGCTACAGCCTTAATGCAGGCGGCAAGCGCATTAGACCGATACTCGTTCTTGAGTTTTGCAGGATAACGGGCGGTGACTGCGATAAGTCGCTCCCGGTAGCATGCGCTATTGAGATGCTGCACACATACAGTCTGATCCATGATGATCTGCCATGCATGGACAATGACGACTTGCGTCGCGGCAAGCCGACAAATCATGTCGTTTACGGCGAATGCACGGCGACCCTTGCAGGCGATGCTCTGCAAGCCGAAGCGTTCGGCACGATACTGCGCAGCGAGCTTCCGGCGGAAGCGAGAGCCGAGTGTGCCCGTATACTTGCCGATGCCGTGGGTGCTGACGGAATGTGCGGCGGCCAGTTTCTTGACATGATAGGCGAAAACAAATTACTCACCGCAGATGAGCTTGACGAGATAAACAGCCGTAAGACAGGTGCGCTTTTGATAGCTGCCTGCACCATGGGTGTCGCCGCAGCGGGCGGCAATGAAAAGCAGTCAGAGGCTGCAAGGCGTTTCGGCGCAGCCATCGGTGCGGCGTTCCAGATAAGGGATGATATGCTTGATGTCATAAGCACGAGCGAGCAGCTTGGTAAGCCCATCGGCTCGGATGCGCAGGAGCACAAGAACACCTATATGGCACTTTATGGCGCCGAGCGCTGCATGAAAATGATAGAAAAGCTCACCGAGGTTGCCAAGGCTGCACTGAATGAAGCGTTTGATGATACCGCATTTCTCTGCGACCTTGCCGATTCCATGGTAACCCGTATGGGCTAAATGTAAATATTCTTAAAAACCACACCGATTGTCTATTGTAAAATCCGGTGTGGTTTGTTATTATATAAAATAGTAAATTATGCGAATAAATAGTTATATATTGAGGCATTGTTTTGAATATTTTGAATAAAGTTAATTCATCGAACGATATAAAGATGCTCGATGTAAAAGAACTCGAGCCGCTTTGCAAGGAGTTGAGACAGTTTATAATAGAAAACGTCTCCAAGACAGGCGGCCACTTGGCATCAAATTTAGGAGCAGTCGAGCTCACCGTTGCGCTGCACCGGGTATATGACAGCACAAGAGACAGAATAGTTTTCGATGTCGGGCACCAGAGCTACACTCACAAGATAATAACAGGCCGTAGGGACTGCTTCAACACCCTGCGCTGCCACGGCGGCATATCCGGGTTCCCGAAGCCTTATGAGGCGGCGGACGACGCTTTTATAGCCGGTCACGCCTCCGACTCTGTTTCACTTGCACTCGGAATGGCGAGGGCAAGGACGCTTAAAAATGAAAAATACGATGTTGTCGCCGTCATCGGAGACGGTGCGCTCACTGGCGGTCTTGCTTATGAGGGACTTGCCAATGTCGGCGGATGCGATGAGCCGATGGTCATTATTCTTAATGACAACGGCATGTCCATAAACACCAATGTCGGCGGAATGGCAAAGCTCCTGTCGCAGGAGCGTATCAAACCCGGATATATAAACTTCAAGCGCTGGTATCGCCGTACCGTTGGCAACATCACGCCACTTTATGAAACAAACCACAAGCTCAAGGAGGCACTCAAAAAGTCCATTTTGCCGTCAAATCTGTTCGATTCTATGGGTATTTATTACCTTGGTCCGGTTGACGGGCACGATGTTGAGCAGCTTGAGACCGTAATTCGCTGGGCAAAGGAAATGAAAACGACTGTTCTTGTCCATGTCCTGACCAAGAAAGGCAAGGGGTGTGAGTATGCCGAGATGCACCCTGACAAGTACCATGGTGTAGGCAAGTTCGACCCGGAGACCGGCGCACTTCATAAAAGTGGAAAATGCTTTTCCGATGTATTCGGCCATAAGCTTGTCAAGCTTGCAGAGAAAAACAAGGATATAGTTGCCATAACCGCTGCGATGTCATCGGGGACAGGACTAAATGAGTTTGCCGAAGCATACCATGACCGCTTTTTTGATGTCGGAATTGCCGAGCAGCATGCGGTATCAATGGCAGCGGGCATGGCAAAGCAGGGCCTTGTGCCGGTAGTTGCAATATACTCAAGCTTTTTGCAGCGTGCGTATGACATGCTCATCCACGATGTTTCGCTTTTAAATCTGCATGTGGTGTTCTGCGTTGACAGGGCAGGGCTTGTCGGCAGCGACGGTGAGACGCACCACGGCGTTTTCGATGTCGACTACCTGTGCTCCGTGCCCGGCATGCAGGTGCTGTGCCCGTCAAGCTTTGCCGAGCTTGAGCAGATGCTTGACACAGCAATAAACGAAATGGATGGCCCGGTTGCCATCAGATATCCCCGTGGCGGCGAGGGCGCATATAAAGTGATAAGCACCGGCGGTACTGAGGTGCTCAGGCATGGCAGCGATATCACGCTTGCAGCCTACGGTACGATGATAAATCAAATGCTTGAGCTGTCCGAAGCGCTCGCAAAGGACGACATCTCGGCTGAAGTTATCAAAATATCGCAGATTAAGCCCTTGTCAACGGATGAGATCATTGCGTCGCTTAAAAAGACCAAGAAGCTCCTGACTGCCGAGGATGTGTGTGAGCACGGCTGCATCGGTGAAGCGCTGCTTAGCGCAGCGGAGGAAGCCGGAATATGCCTTGAAGGTGCAAGCATTTGCACGCTCGGCGAAGGCATCGTCACACACGGCACGGTCACAGAGCTATATAAGGATTGCGGCCTTGACACCGAAGCTCTTTATAAAAAAGCTGTCACGCTTGTAAGAGGTGCAAAGTGAAGAAAATTAGATTGGATCAGCTCGTTTTTGACCTCGGCCTTGCCGAAAGCAGAGAGAGAGCTAAAACCACCGTCATGAGCGGACTTGTGTTTGTCAACGGCCAGCGTGCGGATAAGCCCGGTATGCAGGTTTCGCCGGATGTTAATGTTGAGGTCAAGGGAACTGCTTTACCGTATGTGAGCCGCGGCGGCCTGAAGCTTGAAAAGGCGCTGAAAGTGTTTCCCATCGATGTAAATGGTAAGGTGTGCATAGATTGCGGCGCATCGACCGGCGGCTTTACCGATGTGCTTCTAAAAAATGGCGCTTCCAAGGTATACTCCGTTGATGTCGGCTACGGACAGCTTGCATGGAGTCTGCGCAACGACGAGCGAGTTGTCAATATGGAGCGCACGAACATTCGCTATATAAGCTCCGAGCAGATACCCGAGCCTCTCGATATCTGTGTCATGGATCTGTCATTTATATCGGTTAAGCTCGTGTTGCCTGCCGTTTGCGCACTTTTGAAGGATGATGCGCAACTCGTGTGCCTTATAAAGCCGCAATTTGAGGCAGGCAGGGAAGAGGTCGGCAAAAAGGGCGTTGTCCGGGATAAGGCGGTGCACCTATCGGTCATAGAAAGCGTGTTAAGCTTTGCGCCGACTGTCGGTATGACGGTCATGGGGCTTGATTTTTCACCCATAAAGGGACCCGAGGGCAACCGAGAGTACCTGTGCTATATGAAAAAAGGCGTGCACGAGGCTGGCCTTATCAACGCAGCGGCGGTCGTTGAAGCCTCGCATGAGAGCCTTTAAGGAGCAGAATATGTCCGATTTGATTGTTTTGTGTCCCAATCCGTTCAGAGATACGGGACTTGAGCTGACACTTCAAGCAAAGGCTTTGCTTGAAACAAACGGTTACAGAACCGAGATATGCCCCGTTTTCGGTGCCGATGACCCCGAAGCGATACCGGCAGAGGTGAAGATAAGTGATTGGGCGGCAGTATCAAACGAGGCAACGCTCTTTATCATCATTGGCGGCGACGGCACGATGCTCCATGCGGCAAGGTATCTTAACCATACCGACATACCTATGCTCGGCATAAACCTCGGTACAAAGGGCTTCATGGCTCCGCTCGAGCCTGATAAGCTCGACCTGATAGTCGATGCCGCTGCCGGAAACTATGTTTCAAGCCACCGCATGATGATAGATGTAGAGCTCAAGCGCAACGGCAAGGTCATTTACAGCGATGTCGGCCTAAATGATGTTGTCATCCACGGCATGGGTGACTGCGTCAAACTCACTGCATGGTGCGACGGTGATATGATGGTGTCATTTTCCGGCGACGGTATCATTGTTGCAACGCCGACGGGCTCTACCGGCTACTCCATGTCAGCAGGCGGGCCTATCGTTGAGCCTGAGGCAAAGAATTTTATCGTGTCGCCTATATGCGCTCATGTCATGGGCGCAAAGACATTTGTGCTCGGGCCTGACAGAAAAGTCACCGTCAAGGCCGAGAAGATTCATGACCGTCGAGCATATGTGGCGGTCGACGGTGCAAAGGGTATTGACCTTGCTAATGACGATATCGTCACCGTGCGCCAATCAAAAAAGGTCGCAAATCTTGTCCACATGGGTCTGAGCAGCTTTTACGATTCAACCTTTGATAAGCTGCTTTATAAGAATCGATAAGGGAGACGGAATGAAAAACACCAGACAAAATGTGATTTTACAGATAATAACCGAGCAGGAGATAGAAACGCAGGCACAACTAATTGATGCACTTGCCGAGCATGGCATAGCCAGCACACAGGCGACACTATCAAGGGACATAAAGGAGTTGCACCTTGTAAAGGAGCTTGGCTCAAACGGCAGGCATCACTACGCCGTAAGCGGCAAATCAAAGAACAATGATTATGAGCAGAGACTGCGCAAGATATTCCGTGAAAGCGTGACCTCGTATGCCGTTGCGCAGAATATTATCGTTATAAAAACGCTGCCCGGCCTTGCAAACGCAGCCTGTGCAACGCTTGACAATATGCACATTGAGACCCTCGCCGGAACGCTTGCGGGAGACGATACCGCATTTTTGGCGATGGTCAGCAACAAGGCAGCCGAGGACTTCTGCCACGAGATAGACGACATGATCTAAAAGAGGAACCGAAATGCTTACACAGCTGCATATAGAAAACATAGCGGTTATTGAAAAAGCGGATATTGAGTTTCGCAAGGGACTGACGGTACTCACCGGCGAGACCGGCGCAGGCAAGTCGATAATCGTCGACTCACTCGGTGCCGTACTCGGCGCAAGAACGAGCCGTGAGCTTGTGAGGACAGGTGCGGACAAAGGCGTTGTCACAGCTGTATTTGAGACGAATAATGCCGATAAATGGCTCGAAGACAACGACATCGACCTCGAGGACGAGATAATCATACAGCGCAGGATAAGCGCAGAGGGCAAAAACAGCTGCCGTGTGTGCGGTGTTCCCGTGTCCGTGTCGCAGCTGCGCGAGCTCGGTGCGCTGCTTTTGGATATCCACGGCCAAAACGACGGCAGACAGCTCATGGACGAGGCAAATCACCTTGCGTATCTCGACGGCTACGGCAATTACGGCGAGACTATAGACCAATTTAAGTCCGCTTACGCCGATTATAAGGCGTGCAAAAAGGAGATACAGCGTCTTTCAATGGACGAGATTGAGAAAGAACGCATGGCAGACAGTCTCCAGTATCAGATAGATGAGCTTGAAAAAGCGCAGCTCAAGGTCGGCGAGGAGGAAGAGCTCACGGCAAAGCGTGATCTTCTGAGAAACTCAGAAAAGCTGACTGAGGCGCTCAATGGTGCGTACAATGTCTTGTATGCCGCCGACCAAAACGCCCAGTCGCTCACGGATGAAGCATCCGCACTCATCGGTAGGGCAGCGGTCATAGCCGACGATTTGAGGGAGACTGCCGACATAATCGAAAATGCGTCCTCACTGCTGTTTGACGCATCTGAACGCATAAGGGACTTCAGAGACAGTCTTGAATTTTCACCCGAGGAATACGATAATATTGAAAGCCGACTGTCACTGATCAAAAAGCTGCGCCGTAAGTATAATATGGACGAGGAAGCTATGCTTGCCCACCTCGACGACTGCCGCAGGAAGCTTTCCGAGCTTGAGTATGCGGACGATATGCTCATTAAGCTCAATAAGCAGCTTGAAAAGTATGTTGATAATTGCAAAAAAATCGCCGCAGAGCTTAGTGAAAAGCGCTGTGCCGCTGCCGAAAGTCTCGAAAAACGCATCGTGAGTGAGCTTAAGGATCTGAGCATGCCGTCTGTCCGCTTCTCTGTGTCCGTTGAGCCGCTTGAAAGCGATGTCGGCTTTGACTCAACCGGCGCAGACGATGTGAAATTCCTCATCTCCGCCAACGCCGGCGAAGCGCTCGGCAGAATATCGAAGATTGCCTCGGGCGGCGAGCTGAGCAGAATAATGCTTGCCATGAAAACGGTGTTTTCCAAAAACGACCCAATTGAGACCATGATCTTTGACGAAATTGACGCCGGTGTTTCCGGTATAGCCGCCCAGCGTGTCGGCGAGAAAATGTCCGACCTCTCGCGCGGCAAGCAGGTTTTGTGCATAACCCATCTCCCGCAGATTGCGGCAATCGCCGATAATCACGACCTAATCGAGAAAACCGAGCGCAACGGCAGAACATACACCGAAGTGCGAGAGCTTGACCGAAAGGGCAGGGCGCTTGAGCTTGCGAGGATGCACGGCGGCGACAATATCTCCGAGCTTACGCTTGCAAGTGCCGAGGAGCAGCTGTTCGCAGCGGATAAATATAGGTTGACAAGGAATAATTAATTTTGTATAATCGTGCAAGTAAACGCAAAGAAGAGCACAAGTAAGTTTGATTTTGCTGCATAGAGAGACCCTGTTTGCTGAAAAGGGGAGAGCAGGTTAGACTGAATACGGCTTGGAGCGGCACACCGAAATTATAGTAGGCTGTGACGGGATGCGCCCGATATTGCGCTTGAGTTTCAAACTCACCGAGGCCGGCTTCGTGAGGGGCTGGCGTATAGAGGTGGTACCGCGTTAATTCGCCCTCTGTCTTTTGGACAGAGGGCTTTGTTTTTGGAGGATAGATAAATGAGTGTAAAAGATACGGCTTTGGAGTATCATCTTAACGGCTACAACTGTGCGCAATCGGTTCTGGCTGCATGCCGTGATTATTATGATATCGATGAAAAAACGGCGCTTGCCATTTCCGCAGGCTTTGGCGGCGGTGTCCGCAGCGGAGAGATATGCGGAGCGATATCCGGCGCAGTTATGGCGGCAGGTCTTGCCTGTCCGTTTAATGACGCACAGGATACCGAGGCAAAAAAGAAGATAGCGACTATTGCAAGCAAAAGCGTTGACATCGTCCGTGATAAGTACGGCTGCGTCCGCTGCATTGACCTTAAGAAAAACGGTGTGAGCTGCCCCAAGATAATCGGCTTTATGGCCGAGACCGCCGAAAAAATCATCAAAGAGAATAAATAATAAGGAGAGAATAAATGAACATTTACGAGGAACTCGTTGCCAGAGGACTTATCGCTCAGGTAACTAACGAAGAAGAAATTAAGGAAATGATAAACAACGGCAAGGCCACCTTCTACATCGGCTTTGACTGCACCGCAGACTCGCTGCATGTCGGCCATTTCATGGCATTGTGCCTCATGAAGCGCCTGCAGATGGCGGGCAACAAGCCCATCGCCCTCATTGGAGACGGCACGACCCTCATCGGCGACCCCTCCGGCCGCACCGATATGCGTCAGATGCTGACCGAGGAGACCATTGCTCACAATGCCGAGTGCTTTAAGAGACAGATGGAGAAATTTATCGATTTTTCTGACGGCAAGGCGCTCATGCTTCGTAACTCCGCATGGCTAAAGCCTCTTAATTACATTGAGCTTTTGCGTGAGGTCGGCCCCTGCTTCTCCGTTAACAACATGCTCAGAGCCGAGTGCTACAAGCAGCGCATGGAAAAGGGCCTGAGCTTCCTTGAGTTTAACTACATGATAATGCAGAGCTACGACTTCTACTACATGTTCCAGCATTACGGCTGCAATATGCAATTCGGCGGCAACGACCAGTGGAGCAATATGCTCGGCGGCACTGAGCTCATTCGCCGCAAGCTCGGCAAGGACGCTCACGCAATGACCATCACGCTGCTGCTCAACTCCGAGGGCAAGAAGATGGGTAAGACCGCTTCCGGCGCAGTTTGGCTTGACCCGAACAAGACATCTCCCTTCGAGTTCTACCAGTACTGGCGCAATGTCGGCGATGCCGATGTTCTCAAGTGCATCCGCATGCTGACCTTCCTGCCACTCGAACAGATCGAGGAAATGGACAAATGGGAGGGCTCACAGCTCAACCGTGCAAAGGAAATACTTGCATACGAGCTTACCTCACTTGTCCACGGCGAGGAGGAAGCTAAGGCAGCCGAGGCATCCTCAAAGGCGCTTTTCGGCGGCAGGGGCGATGATGAAAACATACCCACGACCGAGATAACGATAAATGACCTTTCCGACGGCGTAATCGATATCATGACCGCACTTGTAAAGACCGGCCTTTGTGCGTCAAAGTCCGAGGCAAGGCGCAATATCCAGCAGGGCGGAGTTTCCGTAAACGATGAAAAGGTCGCAGATATCTCTGCTTCCTATGATGCCGATACCCTCAAAAACGGTATCGTTATCAAGAGAGGCAAGAAAAACTTCAACAAGCTTATTTTGAAGTAACGGAGAATTAAAATGTCAATAGAAAAAGGCAGAGCATATTTCATGCAGTTCGGCATGGAGGACAGGGTGCAGGAGTTTCCTGTGTCCAGCGCCACCGTCGAGCTTGCGGCACTGGCACTTGGCGTTGAGGGCGCAAGGATTGCAAAGACGCTTTCTTTTAAGAAGGGTGATAGCTGCATTCTTATCCTCGCAGCAGGCGATGCCAGAATAGACAACAGAAAGTTCAAGGATAAATTCCACATGAAGGCCAAAATGCCCTCGCCCGATGAGGTGCTCGAGCTTGTCGGCCACCCTGTCGGCGGTGTTTGCCCATTCGGCATAAACGACGGCATTGATGTGTATCTCGATGAGAGCCTCAAGCGCTTTACCACCGTTTTCCCCGCTGTCGGCAGCGGAAACAGTGCGATAGAGCTCAACTTGGATGAGTTGTTTAAATACTCAAACGCAATAGAATGGATAGATGTCTGCAAGCTCCCGGAGCCGCAGATGTAAACAATGAAAGCAGAAAAGCATCAGCTTTTCTGCTTTTTTTCACAATATAATCGGGCTTTAATGCTTGCTAATCTATATATTGCGTAGTATAATGTATAAGCAAAAGTTTGTGCAGGCCCGGGGAACACCCGCAAGAGGCATTCCCCGGATATATAAAAGCAGCGGTGCGCACCTGACCGCTGACTCATTTTATGCTACACTCTATGTTGAGGTTAATGTCATGATAAAGATAGCTCCTTCAATTCTCTCTGCCGATTTTTCAAAGCTCGGGACGGAAATTGAAGATATAAAGCAGGGCGGAGCCGATTATGTCCATTTTGATGTGATGGATGGTCAATTCGTTCCAAACATTTCGATAGGCATTCCGGTGTTAAAATCCGTCCGCAAGACGACCGATATGTTCCTTGATGTTCACCTCATGATAGACCGTCCGGTCAGATACGCTGAGGTTTTCTGCAAAACGGGTGCCGATCTTGTCATGTTCCATGTTGAGGCCGACACTCCCGAGAAGATAAGCGAGGCTATCGATATCGTAAAACGCTGCGGTAAAAAAGTTGGCCTGTCCGTTAAGCCAAAAACCCCTGCCGAGGCACTGTACCCGTATCTTGATAGACTTGATATGGTCCTTGTTATGACGGTCGAGCCCGGCTTCGGCGGCCAGAGCTTCATGTATGACCAGCTTCCGAAGATAAAGCAGTTCCGCGAGGAGATAGACCGCAGAGGCCTTGATTGCGAGCTTGAGGTAGACGGCGGCGTTGACCCCATGACGGCGAAGCTCGTAAAGGAAGCCGGAGCAAATGTCCTTGTTGCCGGAAGTGCGGTGTTCGGAAAGCCCGATAGAGCTGCACAGATTAAAGCTATCAGAAACGCATAATTGGAGATACACACCTATGGCATTTTTCCCTGCATCACTTGAAAACCTCATAGATAAGTTTGCGTCTCTGCCCGGTATCGGCAGAAAAAGCGCACAACGGCTTGCGTTCCATGTTCTTTCTCTGCCCGATGGAGAGGCGGAGAGCTTTGCTACGGCAATCATGGAAGCAAAGGCTCATGTGAGCTGCTGTAAGATATGCCAGAACCTGACCGAGGGCGATATCTGCCCAGTTTGTCAGAGCAACAGGCGTGATAAAAGTACCGTTTGCGTCGTTTCCGAGCCCCGTGATGTACTGTCTATTGAGCGCAGCCATGAGTATAATGGCGTGTACCATGTTCTGCACGGCGTTTTGTCGCCTATAAGCCATGTCGGGCCGGATGATATCAGGATAAGCGAGCTTGTCAAGCGTGTTGCCGCTGAGGACAGCGAGATAAGCGAAATAATAATGGCGACGAACCCGGATACCGAGGGCGATGCGACCGCTATGTACATTTCAAGGCTTTTAAAGCCCTTTGATGTCAAGGTCACACGACTTGCCTACGGTATACCCGTCGGCTCGAATCTTGAATTTGCGGATGATGCAACTCTGCTCAGAGCTATTGAAGGCAGAATTGAATTATAATTTTCGGGCAATAATTTTAGCGTAGAAGAGTAACTTTTTTATACATACCGAATATGTGTGTGGGGGAATGCCACGCTTTAAGCTGCGAAACAGGGCAGTTTTGAGCGAGGTTCCCTTTGTTTTGCATTTTCGGAAGCCAATTATTACGAATGGAGGCATATATGACACCTAAAATCAAAATCATCCCGCTTGGCGGTCTCGGAGAGATCGGAAAAAACATGACCGCCTATGAGTGCGGCACAGATATTATCGTTGTTGACTGTGGCTTGGGATTTCCCGATGAGCAGATGTACGGTATCGACATCGTCATACCCGACATTTCCTATTTGAAGGCCAACGCCGACAGAGTTAGAGGCATCATCCTCACCCATGGTCACGAGGATCACATCGGTGCTATCCCGTATGTTATGACCGAACTTGATGTACCCATCTACGCAACGCCGCTCACAGCTGCGCTTGTTGAGCTCAAGCTTGAGGAGCATGATCTGCTTTACAATACGCAGATCTTCACCAAGAAAGCAGGGGATGTGTTCAGGCTGGGGTGCTTTAGCATTGAGTTCATCAATGTTAACCACAGCATTGCCGATGCTGTTGCACTTGCGATAAAGACCCCGCTTGGCACTATTGTCCACACCGGCGATTTCAAGATCGATGTAACGCCCGTTCAGGGCAAGATGATCGACCTGCCCCGTCTCGGCCAACTCGGCAACGAGGGCGTGCTTGCCCTTTTGAGCGACTCGACGAATGTCGAAAAGCCCGGCCATTCCGCATCCGAGCGCAAGGTCGGAGAGACCTTCGATATGCTGTTTAAAAACTGTGATCAGCGTATTATTATTACGACCTTTGCGTCTAATGTCCACAGATTGCAGCAGATAATCGATGTTGCGGCAAAGTATAAACGCAAAGTCGGCATAACCGGCCGCAGTATGGAGAATATTCTGCGTGTTGCAAGCGTTCTCGGGTATCTCAACATCCCCGAGGACACCATGGTTGATATAAACCATATAAATAAGCTGCCGAAAAACAAGGTCGTTATTATCTCGACCGGCAGCCAGGGCGAGACTATGTCCGCACTGTACCGCATGGCATTTTCCGAGCATCGGCAGATAAACATCGAAGCCGGTGACCGTGTCATCATATCGGCATCGGCCATACCGGGCAATGAAAACATGATTAGCAAGGTAATCGACGAGCTTTTCCATAAGGGCGCTGAGGTCATTTATGACCGTAATACCGAGCTTCATGTTTCCGGCCACGCCTCACAGGAGGAGCAGAAGATGATGCTTGCGCTCGTAAAGCCCAAGTATTTCATCCCTGTCCACGGCGAATACCGCATGCTCGTTAAGCACGCAGAGCTTGGTAAATTCATGGGCGTGCCGGCTAAAAATGTTGTCATCGGCGAAAACGGCAAGGTCATAGAGATATCCAAAAAAAGCATCAAGCTCAACGGTGCCGTACAGTCAGGCGCTGTCATGGTCGACGGTATGGGTGTCGGCGATGTCGGCAGTGTCGTAATGCGTGACAGGCACAGACTTGCTGAGGACGGCATGGTGGTCATTGTGGTGACCATGTCCTCTTGGGACAATGCTATGCTGGCAGAGCCCGAGATACTCACGAGAGGCTTTGTGTATGTAAAAGAGGCCGAGTCCATGATTGAGGAGCTCAAGCGTGTCACCAAAGAGACCGTTATGACTTGCGAGGAAAACGGCGTTAAAGATTGGGCATCGATAAAAAGTCGCATCAAGAGCAATGTTTCAAGCTACCTGTACAAGACCACGAAGCGCAGCCCGATGATACTGCCGCTTATTTCCGAGGTATGATACCGCTTTTTGACTGCCATTGCGATACTATATCAAGGGTCATGACCGAGGGTGGAAGCCTGCGTAAAAACAGTTTTCATACAGATCTTGAAAGACTTCGCAAATTTACCCCATGTGCTCAAGTTTTTGCCGTTTGTGCGGAAACGCTCGACCGTCCTGTTGAGAAAGCAAGAGCAATGCTTCGGCGCTTAAACCGAGAAATAGAGGAAAATTCGGACATAGTGATGCTATGTCTGAATTTTCATGATATCAAAAGGGCTTCTGAGCTTGGGAAAGTGGCAGCTCTCATATCCGTTGAGGGCTGCGAGCAGATAAGCTCACTCGAAAGTGCTTATCAAGATGGCGTCAGAGTGCTGCATCCAACATGGAATTTTGACAATGAGCTTTGCGGCGCTGCCGCAGGGAGTGGAGAGGGCTTGACCGAAAAGGGAAGAGCATTTGTTAGGAAGGCACAGCGCATGGGCTTTATTTTGGATATGTCGCATATCTCGGAGCGCGGCTTCTGGGATACGCTTGAGGTGTGCGAAAAGCCAGTGATTGCAGGGCATTCCAACGCCAAGGCATTATGCAATGTCCCGAGAAATCTCACCGATGAGCAGTTCAATGCTCTCGTCACCGTTGGCGGCGGTGCCGGAATAAACCTGTATCCCGAATTTCTCGGTTTGGGCAAAGATATCAATGCCGTCATCGCTCACATAGAGCACTTTTTGTCCCTCGGCGGTGAGCGTTCTGTCTTTCTCGGCTGCGATTTTGACGGTATAGGCAGCACTCCAATGGGGATTTGCGGTGTGCAAGAGCTTGATATGCTATATAACGAGCTGCTGAAGCGAAACTATCACGAGACCCTCGTCAGGGCGCTGTTTTGGGATAATCTTTACGATATAATGGAGAAAATACTGTGAATATTCAAATATTCGGCAAGAGCAAATGCTTTGACACAAAGAAAGCCGAACGATATTTCAAAGAAAGGCGCATCAAGTATCAATTCGTCGATATAAACAGATACGGCATGAGCAGGGGAGAACTGAACTCTGTCAAAAACGCCGTCGGCCTTGATGCCATGATAAATACGGCCGATGTTGATTACCCGATGATACAATATCTTGCGTCAAACGACGCTAAGCTCGATAAGCTCTTTGAATGTCCCTGGCTCATAAAAACGCCTATTGTTCGAAACGGTAAGCAAGCTACTGTGGGCTATATGCCCGATGTATGGTCAAAATGGGAGTAAAAATGTCAGCACTGAATATTGAACCTAAGAAAGTATTTGATTTTTTCGAGCTCATTGCCTCAGTTCCGCACGGCTCGGATAACACAGCGCAGATAACCGAGCTTTGCTGTGAGTTTGCAAGGCAGCGAGGTCTTGATTATTGCTGCGATGAGCTCGGCAATGTCATCATATATAAAAATGCCTCGTGCGGCTATGAAACGCACGAGACGGTAATTCTCCAAGGTCATCTTGACATGGTTACAGTCAAGACTGCCGACTGTTTGAAAGACCTCGAAAAGGATGGACTTGACCTCAAGACCGACGGCAAGTACCTTTGGGCAGAGGGAACGAGCCTTGGCGCAGATGACGGTGTTGCCGTAGCAATGGCACTTGCCGTTCTTGATTCGGATACCATTCCGCATCCGCCAATAGAGGCCGTTTTTACCATTAACGAGGAGACCGGTATGGACGGAGCTCAGTTCCTTGATGCATCAAAGCTCCGCAGCAAAACCATGCTCAACATTGACTCCGAGCTGGAGGGCGTAATAACTTGCGGCTGCGCCGGAGGTGCGCATGTGCTTGCACAGTTCCCACTATACTCGAAAAGTGAGGAGCTGTACTGCGCAGAGCTTAACATAAGTGGCCTTACCGGCGGTCACTCGGGTAATGAGATACATAAAAATCGAGCAAATTCCAACATTCTGATGGGCAGACTGCTTGGCGAAATTAACGTCAAGACTGCGCTCAGACTTGTTTCCTTAACCGGCGGCGAAAAGGACAATGCAATTGCAAAAGCAAGCACCTGCACGATCGCATTTAATGAGTCCGACCGTAATGCCGTGTTAGAGACTGTCAGGCATTTTTCAAAGCTAAATTATGAAAAATACAGCAGCACCGACCCCAACCTTGAGATAGCCGTTACCGAACTCGGCAAAACCTGTGTCAGCGCTGCGGATGCACAGACGAGCGGTAAAATCACTGCCGCAATGTCCGCCGTGCCCGACGGTGTTCAGACTATGAGTCCTGATATTGAAGGGCTTGTTGAGTCCTCACTCAACCTCGGCGTTGCAGCTACCGATGATGACACTGTTTCACTAAGCTTCTGCCTCAGAAGCTCGGCAGCCAACGAAATGGCAAGGATGAAAGACAAGCTCACCGGCATTATCACGGCAAACGGCGGGACGGTGACAATTGGCGGGGAGTATCCCGCATGGGAGTATAAAAAGAGCTCGGTTTTGCGTGAAAAGGCGGTTGCGGTATATGAGAGCTTGTACGGCGAAAAGCCGGAGCTCAGCGTTATCCACGCCGGACTTGAGTGCGGCCTGTTTGCAGACAAGATAAAGGATCTCGACTGCATATCCTTCGGGCCGAATATTCCCGATATCCACACAACAAATGAAAAGCTCGATGTAGCTTCAACGCAGCGTGTGTGGGAGTTTCTATTGAAGCTTCTGCAAAGCCTGTAAAAAGAAAAAAACGCCACAG
>HF986900.1:69530-116225 GCA_000431075.1 Firmicutes bacterium CAG:555 | reverse complement strand
CCCCCGCCATTGGCGGTTTTTCTTTTGGCGAGTGGGTCTATAAGCCGGGTTCTGTCTTAAACGACCATCTATCTAATCCTGCCGTTGCCGACAGGCTTTAGCCACCTCCTGAGGACGATCGGGCAGATCGTATGTCCTCCCACGGTGTTGCTCCGGATAGAGTTTACAGCACCGCATCGTCTCCGACCGGCGAGTGAGCTCTTACCTCACTTTTCCACCCTTACCGAGCATGCTCGGCGGTATATTTCTGTTGCACTTGTCCGAGGGTCACCCCTGGCGGGCGTTACCCGTTATCCTTGCCCTATGGAGCCCGGACTTTCCTCACGCACTTTTTTTCAAAATGTGCCCGCGGTCGTTCGGCCCACTCAAGTGGATATTTTAAACATGAATGCGGCACAAGTCAATAGAAATTTCTTGTTTTTATACGGCGTTTGCCTTATAATAATAAAGATTTGGAGGGTCATAACATGACTTTGAATGAATATATAAACTCAATTAAAGATAAACGCATCTGCGTTATAGGCATCGGAGTGAGTAATAAGCCGCTTATAGAGCGGCTTCTCAAAGCCGGCTGCGATGTGACTGCCTGCGATAAGCGCAGCGCCGAGCAGCTCGGTGAGGACTATTCGCGGCTTCTATCGCTCGGAGCAAAGTTTTCTCTCGGCGACAGCTATCTTGAGAACCTCAACTGCGATATCATTTTCCGCACCCCGGGCTTGATGCCGTTTGACGAGCACCTGACCAAAGCTGTCGCAAACGGCGCTGTCGTCACCTCGGAAATGGAGGTGTTCTTTAAGCTTTGCCCGTGCAGAATAATTGCGGTCACCGGCAGCGACGGCAAGACCACAACCACGACCATAATTTCAGAGCTTTTGAAAGCCCAGGGCTGCACAGTTCACCTCGGCGGCAACATCGGTCACCCCTTGCTATGTGAGGTCGACAGCATGAAGAAAGACGACTTTGCGGTGCTCGAGCTCAGCTCGTTCCAGCTACACAGCATGGTCTGCAAGCCCAATGTTGCTGTCATTACGAACATTTCGCCCAATCACCTTGATAAGCACAAGGATTATCAGGATTATATCGATGCAAAAAGTTCGATTTTTACCCGTCAGGACAGCTTGGATAGGCTCATTTTAAACAGTGAAAACGAGTATTCGCCTTACTATGCGAGTATGGCAAAGTCAAGTATTTCATACTTCAGCAGAGCAAAATTGCCCGAAAACGGTGTTTACTGCGAGGACGGCATAGTCTACAGAGTTCACAACGGTGCTCGGGCGCAGCTCATGTGCGCCGATGACATTAAGCTCCCCGGCACGCACAATCTTGAAAACTACATGGCAGCCTTTGCTGCGACCGATGGGCTCGTCTCGGATGAGACCTGCATCAGGGTCGCAAAGGAGTTTTCCGGTGTTGAGCATCGTTTGGAGCAGGTGCGCATAAAAGACGGCGTCACCTATATAAACGACTCTATAGGCACGAGTCCCAGCCGCACGGCCGCAGGTCTTCACGCTTTGAAAACGAAGCCCATCCTTATTGCGGGCGGCTACGATAAGCACATACCCTTTGACTCGCTCGGCGATGAAATTTGCCTGCACACAAAGGCACTGTTTCTCACGGGTGCAACCTCTGAGAAGATAGAACAGGCTGTAAAAGCTTCAAAGTATTACAGCGATGACTTCAAAATGGTAACCATCGAAGATTTTAAACAGGCTGTTTTGGCCGCTGCCGGCTATGCGCAGGAGGGTGATATCGTCCTGCTGTCACCGGCGTGCGCTGCGTTCAATAAATTTAAAAACTTCATGGAGCGCGGCAAATACTTTAAGCAGATAATTATGGAGCTATGATATGAAATTCAATGATATGAAGCCGCAGGTATTCGCACTTGCGCAAGAGGCGGAAAACGAGATAAGATCGCAGTTTGAAAGAATCGATCGAATTGCACAACTAAATACGCTCAAGGTCATGCAGGCATTTCAAGATAACAAGGTGTCCGACTCCTGTTTTGCCGGAACGACCGGCTATGGCTACGACGATGTCGGCAGGGAAGTGCTCGACAAGGTCTATGCACAAATTTTTTGTACGGATGCAGCACTTGTTCGCATCGGTTTTGTGAATGGCACTCACGCACTGTCAGCGGCGCTGTTTGCCATGCTCAAGCCCGGTGATACGCTGCTTTCTGCAACCGGACTTCCGTATGATACGCTTAGAAATGCCATCGGTATTGAGGGCGATTGCCACGGTTCGCTTAAGTTTTATGGCATTAACTATGCTCAGGTCGACCTTAAGGCCGACGGAAGCCCGGATATCGGGGCGATAAAAAAAGCGGCGGCGGATAAAAGCGTCACGGCCGTGCTCATCCAGCGCTCCCGCGGCTACGGAAACAGACCCGCATTTTCCGCAGAGCAAATCGGCGAGATAGCCCGTGCCGTAAAAGAAGTTGACCCGAGCATAAATGTCATGGTTGATAACTGCTACGGCGAGTTTACCGGAGAGCACGAGCCAACCGAATACGGTGTCGACCTCATGGCAGGCTCACTTATCAAAAACCCGGGCGGCGGTTTAGCCCCGACAGGAGGATATGTCGTTGGCAAAGCGGAGCTCGTGGAAAAAGCCGCAATGCGTCTTACGACCCCGGGCATCGGCGGTGAATGCGGCGCAACGCTCGGCAATAATCGACTGCTGTTTCAAGGACTGTTTATGGCTCCGCACATTGTTGCACAGGCGCTCAAGACTGCGACTTTTTGCTCTGCAATGATGAGTAAGATCGGATTTGAAACATCGCCCGCTCCCGATGAGGTAAGAAGTGACATTATCCAGATGGTAACACTGAAATCTGCCGATAACATGAAAAAGTTTTGCAAGGGCATACAAAGCGGTGCCCCGGTCGATTCATATGTTACGCCCGAACCGTGGCAGATGCCCGGATATAACTGCCCCGTAATAATGGCGGCGGGTGCGTTCGTTCAGGGCTCGTCAATCGAGCTTTCCGCCGACGGACCTATGAAAGAGCCGTATATCGCATATATGCAGGGCGGCATAACATACGAATCCGGTAAGCTCGGCATAATGATGGCGGTCAATGAAATGTTAGAGTGATTTTGGGCATATAATACTTGGGGTGGTCTCATGTATTATCGCTGCAGAAAAAAGCCCAAGTATACATTCAGTACCGAGACAAAGCAGAGAAAACCCAAAACCGGATTTTTCGCCATTACGATCGTTCTGCTGCTCGTTATGGCGGCGATAAGCCTGTTCTTGCGTGACCTGTCAACAAAAATTGCAGTGTCCGACGCCGTTGATATCGTCACGAAAACGGTCAATGATTCGATCAACAAGGTCATAGGCGAGGGCGTGTACGGTTTTAACTATTTTGTCTCGCTCGTCAAGGACGAAAGCGGCAATATCACAGCCATAACGAGCAATATGGCGCATATAAACACATTGTCCACCGAAATACTCAATTCCGTAATCGAATCGACTGAAAACGGGACAATTGAGGTGAAAATTCCGGCAGGCAACCTCACCGGCTTGAACCTTTTGGTGGGAAAAGGACCGGATGTCACGGTGGATATCGTCATGTTGACCTCATCGAAGGTTGATTTTAAAAACGATATCGTTTCCTCCGGCATTAATCAGGCTAAGTATCAGCTCATGCTTGAGGTCACGATCGATATCGATGTCCTCGTCCCATGGGGGACAAAAAGCGCAAGCACCGTTACCGAGGTCATTGTGGCCGATACAGTCATCGTCGGCAAGGTGCCGGATACATATCTGAACATGGAGAAATGACTATGGATATTCAAAAGCAGATAGATGAGCTCCGCAGGGAGATAGAGCATCACAACAAGCTTTATTATGTTGATGATGCTCCCGTCATTTCCGATTTTGACTATGATATGCTGATGCAGCGGCTCATAAAGCTTGAGGAGGAGCACCCAGAGCTTGTGACCCCTGATTCGCCCACACAGCGCGTCGGAGGCGCTGCACTGTCGCAGTTCACGCAGGTGCAGCATCAAGTGCCGCTGGAGAGTTTGAGCGATGTGTTCTCGTTTGATGAGCTGAAAGCATTCGGCGAGAGAATGGACGCTTCGCTCACGGATAAGCATGAATACTGCGTTGAGCCGAAAATTGACGGTCTTTCCATGTCGCTTGAGTACGAAAACGGCGTGTTCGTGCGAGGCGCCACCCGTGGTAACGGGCTTATCGGCGAGGATGTGACCGAAAATCTGCGCACGGTGAGAAGTCTCCCGCTCAGGCTGATTGATGCGCCCAAAAGGCTTATCGTCCGTGGCGAAGTCTACATGTCCAAGTCCGTTTTTAACGAACTCAACGCAGAGCGTGAGATAAACGGTGAGCAACTTCTTGCAAATCCGAGAAATGCCGCTGCCGGCTCTATCCGCCAGCTTGACCCGAAAATTGCCGCTCAGCGCAAACTCGATATCGTCTGCTTCAACATGCAGTACACATCGGGCGATGCATATAAGAACCACTCTGATACTCTCGATGCTCTCAAGCACATGGGTTTTCCCGTTGTACCGTACAAGCTGTATAAGACCATTGACGGCTGTTGTGAACGGATAGATTGGATAGGGGAGAACAGGGGCGATTTTGCCTACGATATTGACGGAGCTGTCATTAAAATAAACTCCCTTGCTCAGCGCACGGTCCTCGGCAGCACCGCAAAAGCCCCCAGATGGGCGGTTGCATATAAGTATCCGCCCGAGAAGAAAGAAAGCAAAGTTGTCGACATTGTCGTGCAGGTTGGCAGAACTGGCGTTCTTACCCCAAAAGCGATCATCGAGCCGGTGCGCCTTGCAGGCACGACCGTTACAAATGCGACACTTCACAATCAGGATAATATAGACCGGCTTGATATACGCATCGGCGATACCGTTGTTGTGCAGAAGGCAGGAGAGATAATCCCCGAGGTGCTGTCTGTCAATAAAGAAAAGAGACCGGACGACACTGTGCCGTTCAAGATGCCAGATACCTGTCCTGAGTGCGGCGCACCGGTCGTTCGTGATGAGGACGGAGCGGCGCTCAGATGTACAAGCCCCGAATGTCCGGCACAGAGACTTAGAAACCTTGCGCATTTTGCATCAAGAGAAGCTATGGACATTGAAGGCTTAGGCATATCCGTATGTGAGTCGCTTATAAGCAGCGGTCTTGTCGGAAGTCCGGCAGAGTTATACTACCTTGACGCTCAATCGGTCGCAGCGTTAGACAGAATGGGTAAAAAGTCCGCCGAAAATCTTATTGCCGCAATCCAAAAGAGTAAGCAGGCGGGCCTTGCTAAGCTTTTGTGCGCATTCGGCATCAGGCAGGTCGGTCAAAAGGCCGCCAAGACACTTGCGCAGCAGTTTAAAACGCTTGACAGCCTCATGGATGCAACAGAGCTTGAACTTTTGGCCGTGAACGATATCGGCTCAATTACTGCCGCTTCAATCAAAGAATGGTTTGAGCTGCCGCAGTCGCAGCATCAGATAAAACTTCTGCGTGAGGCCGGCGTCTCCTTTGAAAGCATCGATACCGTGAAGGATACACGCTTTGCCGGAATGACCTTTGTTCTGACAGGTGAGCTCACCAATTACAAGCGTGATGAGGCTGCAGCAATAATTGAAAGCTTCGGCGGTAAGTCATCGTCCTCAGTGTCGAAGAAAACAAGCATCGTACTTGCAGGTGAAAATGCGGGAAGTAAGCTACAAAAGGCAAGAGACCTTGGCGTTAAGGTCATAGATGAGACCGAATTTGAAGAAATGATAAAGTGATAAAAAGCCCACCGTTTGGTGGGCTTTCACTTATTATGTCCTCCGTCATATAATGAAGCACAAGGGAGGATATGCTAAGTGGATAATAATCACAATTTCAAGAGCGGATCTTTGCCGTCCTGCGCACCGCTAGCAATGGCCTATGTGCCTGTGCAGGAATGTGTTAAGCCGACATATAATTCAGCCGAAGCTCTCTCAAGAGGTACGCTTTTCCCGGGACTTGACCTGCCGTTTATGAATATGGTCAATACCGGCGATCTCACCGGCACTCCGCTCGGTGAGCTGATGGCGCTCGATTTTGTCGCCCATGAGCTTGCGTTGTACCTTGACACGCATTGTGAAGACAACGAAGCATTTGATATGTTCAAGAATATTTTGGAGCTTGCAAGCACTGCGCGGGAGCGCTATGTCAAGCTCTACGGCCCCGTTACGACTAATGATATTGCCAAAGCGCAGAGCTTTACTTGGCTTAAGAATCCTTGGCCGTGGGATTATTGTGCAAAAACGGAGGGCTGACAAATGTTTGTATATGAAAAGAAGCTGCAATACCCGGTCAAAATTAAAGATCCCAATCCGGCGCTGGCAAAATTTATAATTAGTCAGTATGGTGGGCCGGATGGGGAATTAGGGGCATCGTTGAGATATCTCAGCCAGCGGTACAGTATGCCTTATCCCGAGCTAAAGGGGCTGCTCACCGATATAGGCACGGAGGAGCTCGGCCACCTTGAAATGATAGGTGCAATAGTCCACCAGCTTACACGAAAAATGACACCGGAAGAAATTAAAAATGCAGGCTTTGATGCCTATTTTGTGGATCACACTGCCGGAGTTTATCCGCAGTTTGCTTCCGGCACGCCGTGGACGGCGGCAACAATGCAGGTCAAAGGCGATGTTATAACAGACCTGCACGAGGATATGGCAGCAGAGCAAAAGGCACGTTCGACGTACGACAACATTCTTCGACTGTCTGACGATCCAGATGTTAACGATGTCATAAAATTCTTGAGGGAAAGGGAAGTGGTCCATTATCAACGCTTCGGCGAGGGGCTGCGAAATGCCCTCGAGAAGCTTGATAAAAAGAACTTCTATGCCGTGAATCCTGCATTTGATTAAAAAAACAGTTCCTCGTATAGAACGGGGAACTGTTTTTGTTGCATAGTAAATTACTTAGCTGCGAGCTTTTCCTTGTTTCTGCGCTCAACCTTGGAAAGCCACATTGCACAGGTTGCGTCACCGGTGATGTTAAGAGTTGTACGACCCATGTCGAACAGCTTATCAACGCCAGCGATGATTGCAATACCCTCAACAGGAAGGCCGACCTGCAGAAGGACCATGGACAGCATGATCATGCCTGCACCGGAAACACCTGCAGTGCCGATAGATGCCAAAGTAGCGGTTACGACTACCATTGCCATCTGCCCTATGGTGAGGTCGACTCCGTAGCAGCAGGCGATGAATACGGTAGCAACTGCCTGATAGATAGCGGTACCGTCCATATTGATGGTGGCGCCGAGAGGCAGAACGAAGGAGCTGATCTCAGGCTCTGCACCCATGTCATTGCAGCACTCGATGTTGACAGGCAGTGTCGCATTCGACGAGGTGGTGGTGAATGCGGTGAGCATTGCAGCAGCAATACCCTTGAAGAACTTAATGGGGCTCATGCCTGCAAGGAACTTGATGCTCAGACTGTATACGATGACAAGGTGGAGAATGTATCCGATATAGGCTACGCCGACGATGAGAGCCAGCGAACCGACGACCTTTGCGCCGTTTACGGCGACAACATCAGCCATGAGGCAGAATACGCCGATCGGGGTGAGCTTGATGATCATCATGAGGACCTTCATGACGACTTCATTCATGCTGTCAACGATATTTGCAATCATTTTGCCCTTCTCACCGGCAGCAAGAACGCCGGCGCCGAAGAAAATAGCAATGACGATAACGGGCAGCATGTTGGTATCGACCATGGGCTTGAGCAGGTTATCGGGGAAAATGTTAACGATAACATCCATGATCTTGGGAGCCTCGGTAGCCTCATATTTAAGGCCGGATGTTACGCTCGAATCGAGAACAGGGAAGAAGCCCTTGAAACAGTTAACGACAACAAGGCCGATAACAACAGCGAGTGCCGTGGTGCAGATGTAGTATATAAAGGTCTTTATTCCTACACTGCCGACCTTTTTAAGGTCATTAAGGCTGATGACGCCGCTCATAATAGAGAACAGAACGACAGGGACGACCATAAACTTGAGAAGATTTATGTAGATCGTACCAAAAGGCTTTAGATAATCGGTTGTGAATGTGCCGCCGATCTTCAGGAAAATGAAGCCGACTGCGATACCTGCGAGCATGCCGATTATTATCCATGCCGGCAGATTGAGTTTGCGCTTTTGCTGCATAAAAATCCTCCTAAATCTTTTCTATAATAAATTTGCGTTACACGCAAATTGTTTCCTCCGGTTTTGCTCTTACCTTTTTAAGCCTTGCATATCTCGGCAGAGAGTTTTCTTTGGGGATGTGCGGCTCGCCCTGGATTAAGGGCAGTACATAATTAATAAAATCCGATGTGATGTAATTACCGTCACTGGTAATCCACTCAAGCGGAACCTTCTTCTCGTAATTGGCTACACTGCTGAGCGAAAGCAGGGTGGTGTGGCAGGAGTATGTACCGCTCGTGTCGTCACGCTCAAGAGCGACCATTTTTCCTGTTTCACCGGCGATTGCTGCCTCAACAGCAACCTGACCGACCATGAAGGCTTCCTGAATATCCACAGACGAAGCAATATGCGAGCCGCAGCGCTGCAAAAGACTCAGCTCAATGCCACGGGTCTTTTTGATTTTAAGCGCATCCTTAAGATAGCTCGCAAGCTTAGTTGCCAGCCCACCGAGCTGTGCATGGCCGAACCCGTCCGTGCCGGAGGTCTTGGCCTCGGAAACGAAGCTGCCGTCTGCATAATGAACGCCTTCGGATACGGCAACGAGAACATTGTGCTTCTGCTTTAAAACCTTGCGGACATCCTCGGTGAACCTGTCAAGGTCAAAATCACGCTCGGGAAGGTAAATGAGGTCAGGACCGCAGCCGTGACCGTATTCGGTTGCCAAAGCGGCGCTTGCTGTGAGCCAGCCTGCGTGCCTGCCCATGATCTCAACGACCGTTACCATATCGGTATCATAGACATCGGTGTCCTTATCTATCTCCATGCAGGTGGTCGCAATGAACTTTGCGGCACTGCCGAAGCCCGGACAGTGATCGGTGCCGAACAAATCATTATCAATAGTTTTTGGTATACCTATGACGCGGCATTCATAGCCGACCCGCTCCATGTAACGGCTTATCTTGTTGCAGGTGTCCATGGAGTCGTTGCCGCCGTTATAGAAAAAGTACCTTACATTATATTTCTTAAATGTCTCGAGTATCTTAATATAATCGGATTCATCCTCGTCTGGGTCGGCTATCTTGTACCTGCACGAGCCAAGCTCGGAGGAGGGAGTGTTGAGCAGCAGCTTGAGCTCGTAATCCTCTTCTTCGCCCATATCAAAAAGCTCATCATTTAGAACGCCTTGAATTCCGTGGGCAGCACCGTACACCTTGGTTATCGCATCAGACTCAAGTGCTGTTTTTATAACGCCGTACGCACTTGCGTTTATAACCGCAGTAGGCCCGCCGGACTGCCCGAATATACAAGAGCCGACAAGGGGTGAATCGAATAAATTATCCAAAATAATGCCTCCACATTGTTAATGATTATTGATTATAACATGAAAAGGGTTTATAATAAATAAGAAAATCAAATTTTTTATGCAAATTAACTAATTAAATTTTTGTCAGGAGGATTTTCGACTATGCCACTCGTAACAACTAAGGAAATGTTTGAAAAAGCTTATAACGGCGGCTACGCCATCGGCGCTTTTAATGTAAACAATATGGAAATCGTCCAGGGCATTACCGAAGCTGCTGCCGAGCTTAATGCTCCGCTGATCCTTCAGGTGTCCAAGGGTGCTCGTGCTTATGCAAATCATACCTATCTCATGAAGCTCGTTGAGGCAGCCGTAATCGAGACCGGCCTGCCGATTGCTCTTCATCTTGACCATGGTGACAGCTTTGATATCTGCAAGTCCTGCATCGACGGCGGCTTTACCTCGGTCATGATAGATGCTTCTTCAAAATCGTTTGAGGAAAATATAGAGATTACAAAGAAGGTCGTTGAATATGCCCACGACCACGGTGTTGTGGTTGAGGCCGAGCTTGGAACACTTGCAGGAATAGAGGACGAGGTCAATGTCAGTGCTGAGGACTCGTCCTACACCAGACCAGAAGATGTTCAGGAATTTGTCGAGCGCACCGGCTGTGACTCGCTTGCAATTGCTATCGGAACCTCGCACGGCGCTTATAAGTTTAAGCCCGGCACCGACCCCAAGCTCCGCTTTGATATTCTTGAAGAGGTTGAAAAGAGATTGCCAAACTTCCCGATAGTCCTGCACGGTGCTTCCTCCGTTCCGCAGAAATTTGTCAGGATCATCAACGAAAACGGCGGCAACATGCCCGGTGCTATCGGCGTGCCCGAGGATCAGCTTCGCAAGGCTGCATCAATGGCTGTCTGCAAGATAAACATTGACTCCGACCTTCGTCTGGCTATGACTGCATCCATCCGTCAGTACCTTAATCAGCATCCTGACCACTTTGATCCCAGACAGTATCTCAAGCCCGCAAGAGCCGCTATCAAGGACATGGTCGCTCACAAGATAGTCGATGTTCTTGGCTGCAACGGTAAGGCCTAAGCTAACCTAAATCATAAATAACAGGGAGGGCGATTTTTGTGAACCAAAGTGAGCAGAAGAATGAACACAGCAAGGGCATGAAGCCTATAATGCCGGACTTCGTCACGCTTGTCAGGCTCGCAATAACCGTTATCCTGCTCGTTCTGGCGTATAATATCGGCGCTTCACGGCTTGCGGCGATGATAATGCTTATAGCGGCGATACTGATAAGCGGCTTTGATATAGCGATTACGGCGGTTTATGCCGTGCTGAGGAAGGATTTTTTCAACAACGCCTGCCTCGTGTTTATCGCTGCTGTAGCCAGCTTCGCAGTCGGCTGCTATGTGGAAACGACTGTGTTTGTGGTCATATATCAGGCGTGCAGAGTGTTTATGGAGTATGCCGAGAAGCGTATAAAACAGGCTGCGACAGAGGATCTGCCGAAAAACAGCCCCGAAAGCTTTTCAAGGCAGCGCAGTATTCTCAATCGCTGCGACGGCTCGATAAACGCCGTTCGGGCGAAGTTCGAGCCGTATTACTCCATTGCCGTCATGGCTGTAACGGCAATTTCCGTGCTTTTTGCAGCATTCGCACCGCTGTTAACTGATATGAGCTATGTCATGTCGATAAGAAGAGGGGCAATGCTCATAGTTGCGATAATTCCCGCATCGGCATTTGCCTCGCTGCCGCTGTGCACTGCATACGGACTGTGCCGCTCCGCCGTTGCGGGCGTTATAATCGATGAGCCGGAAACCATTGATAAGGCTGCAAAGCTTAAAACGATAATTTTCGATAAATCGGATGTAATAACCGCCGGAGCTCCGAAAATTGCAGCAATGATCTCACCAATTCTCGACAAAGAAAACTTCCTGCGCTCGTGCGCATATGTTGCCTATAAGTCCGAACAGCGTATCGCTACATCGATAGTCGGGGCGTATAATGGGGAAATTAACCCTGAATACATACAGGAGTTTAACGACATTCCCGGCTACGGAATGGAGGTTGAAATTGAGGGTAGGCAAATGCTCCTCGGCACGCTTAAGCTTCTCAACTCAAGAGGCATTTCGCTTGACACCGCAAGCGTGCGCAAGGGCAATGTATTGTACCTTGTCATTATGGGCAGATATGCCGGAGCTATCGTGTTTAACGAAAATATCAACCCATATGCAGCCAAAACAGTTTCCAACCTCAAGTCAATAGGCGTAACGAGCATGCTGGTTGCCGAGGACGGTATGGATATCTGTGAAAAAACCGCAAAATCCATCAGTATCTCGGATTTTTTCCCGTGCTGCGACACGGCAAAAAAGCTCTCGGTCGTCAAAGATGTGCGGCAAAACCTTGATGAGGACGCAGCCGTTATGTATGTCAGCGCCGAGAATGTCGGCTACCATTCCGATGCCGACCTTGACGCAAGGGTAGGGGAGCAGACCGAAACCGAGGATCTGCGGATGTCCAATATCGGCATCTTCGGATTGCCTGCGATGGTGTCCATTGCAAGAGGCGTAAAAAAGATATCAATGCAAAATCTTGCACTATTTGCGATCGTAAAAGCAGTGCTGATAGTTCTTGCCGTGACAGGCAATGCAACGCTTTGGTTTGTAGCGCTGCTTGATTATGCGGCAGGGATGTTTGGCGTGCTGAACATCTCCCGAATTAGTCAATAAAAAATATTACCGCTTTCGTTTTGATAGCGGTAATATTTTTTATTCAGGTTTAAAATTACTCAGCGGATTTGCCTCGGAGGCAAGCCGCAGCTCAGAATTATCAACATGGGTATAAATTTGTGTTGTATTGAGGTTATCGTGCCCAAGAAGCTCTTGAAGTGTTCTCACATCAACACCGTTTTGCAACATCAAGGTCGCCGCCGTATGCCGTAGCTTGTGTGAGGAGTATTTGTCCGCATCCAGTCCGGCTCTTTTGAGCGAAACCTTGACCATGCTGTGCACGGCTTCACGGCTCATGCGAGTACGCCTGTTTGACAGAAACAGTGCGTTTTTGTCGATTGCTGCAATGTTTTTTCTAACTTCAAGATAGTTGTTGATAGCCTCAGCGCATGCATCGTTTATATAAATGATGCGCTCCTTACTGCCTTTACCGAATACTCTTATGTGGTCGACTCTTATATCGGACAGATTAAGGCCGACTATCTCCGATATTCGCAGCCCGCAGTTAAGAAAAATGCAGAGAATGCAATAGTCACGCTCTTTATTCTTGCCGTCGACAGAGGAGAGGAGGGCTTGCGCTTCGGGCAAGGTAAGGTAGCGAGGGAGCGTGTGCGGAATTTTCGGCACATCAAGGTCTTGAAGCGGATTTGTATCAAGGAGCTTTGCCTTGACAGTCAGGTATTTATAAAAGCTTCTGAGCGTTGAAACCTTGCGTGCACGGGTGGAGGCTTTGGTACCGTACTCAGCCTCACGACTGCGCTGGTTTTTGACCTTATCACGGGTCATGAAAGAGAGATACTCGTAAGCCTCTGTGACAGTAACGGATTTTACGAAATTCAGATCAATATCAGAAATTGAGATATCCTCAAGCTCAGTGTTGCGAGGGACGATACCACGCTGAATTTTCAAAAACCTAAAAAAGTTCCGCAAATCGAGATAGTACTCATCAACAGTTTTCCTCGAATGGCCCTTAATAGTCTCATGATAAGTCAAGAAGCCCTTAATAATATCCGGCGCCTCGGTCCTGTAATCCATAATCTACTCCAATCACCAATTTATTATCGTCTCCATTATAACAGGGAAGCTGTAACTATGTCTATTGACAAATTAACTAAAAATTAAACAAAATAAAGATTTTGTTTAATTTGGGGGAGGCGAAAAAGTAAAGCAGAGGGTGATTAAACGGGTTTTGCCGTTATTTTTGCTCTACTTAATTCTCTGTAAGTGGGACTGCACTGCCTATATCGAATATTTGGCTGTCGGTTAGATATATCGGATTAATGTTTCGCTTGCTCAGGAAGCTTTCGATTTTTCTTTCTACAATAGTATCCACTATTTTACCCGTGAATGCTATATCAGTTTCGCTGATTTTAAATGCGGCGCCGC
This sequence comes from Firmicutes bacterium CAG:555, assembly GCA_000431075.1. GTDB lineage: Bacteria > Bacillota > Clostridia > Oscillospirales > Oscillospiraceae > F23-B02. The sequence goes on along the minus strand of HF986900.1, from coordinate 102,646 downwards.
CGATGAAGCCGTAGCTAAAACCGTCTAATTTAACGAACGGCTCAGACAGATACAATGCACCCATACCGGCGTTTTCTGCTGCTTCGGCAATTCGTTTGTCAGAGGTTATGATTGAGTTTTCGTCTATGACGCAAATTGAACACTTTGTATAGCCTTGCTTGACAGGTATAAGTTGCTTGCAGCCGCATTTTTCGACGAGCTTTGCATTTGCTGTTTTAGGATTAAAGAACAGCTTGTCTCCTACGATGCAAAAATTTAGACCGGCATCGTGCGGATATACTGCCTGCTGCGGATCAGGTACATACTCGACTTCAACTATTTTGTGAATTTGTTCACAAGGATTAAGGTATTCACTTAAAATTACACTTTTGCCTATTTGCACAGCAGATAGATCTGCGTGTCCGGATAACCTCTCATCGACATATGGGTTGCTTTTAAGCCAAATAGGCTCTAAATCGTGCACAAATAATGCACTTTCAAGCGCTTTTGTGTACTTTTCGCCTAATATTATGTGCCGCACCTTTGATTTTGGCAGGTGCGGTGTTTCAATTAGTTTATACATTTTAACCTAAAGTGGCCTTGATAGCTTCTCTTATGTTCTTAACGGATATAATTTCAAGTCCGTCGGGCTTTTTTATATCATCCTTGATATGCGCCGGTATTACGCAGCGCTTGAAGCCAAGTCGGGCAATTTCAGACAAACGCATATTAAGCGAGTTTACGCTCCTTATTTCCCCGGAAAGTCCAACTTCGCCGACGGCAGCGAGGTCTCTCCCGAGTGGAAGATCCCTAAAGCTGCTTGCAATTGCGAGCATTGTGGCAAGGTCTGCTGCGGGCTCGTCAAGCTCAAGGCCGCCTATTACATTTATATACGCATCACAGCCGGAGACCGCCATGCCTCCCCTTTTTTCGAGAACCGCCAAAAGCAGTGTTGCTCTGTTATAATCAATGCCGTTAGTGCTGCGGCGACCTGCGTTATAAGTCGCAGGTGCAACTAAAGCTTGAATTTCGGCGAGTATTGGCCTTGAACCCTCGATAACACATGTCACGCAGGTGCCCGGGGCATTATCCGGTCTGCCGGAAAGCAGTATCTCAGACGGATTTTGCAGCTCCTTTAGTCCCGTGTCGACCATTTCAAATACACCTATCTCATTTGTCGAGCCGAAGCGGTTTTTGCCTGCTCTGAGTATTCTAAACGATGTACTGCGCTCACCTTCAAAGTACAAAACGCAGTCGACCATATGCTCAAGCACCTTGGGGCCTGCGATATTACCCTCTTTGTTGATGTGGCCGACAACAAAGGTCGTGAAGCCCTTTTCCTTAGTCATGCGCATGATTGACATGGTGCATTCTCTGACCTGACTTACGCTGCCGGGTGCGGAGCTTACCTCGGAGTCAAACATGGTCTGGATAGAGTCGACTATCATAATATCCGGCTCAAGCTCATCGGCAGCCTCCAAAACCTCGGTCAGGCCCGTTTCAGCGAGGACATAGATCTGCCCGTTATCAACACCGAGACGCTGCGCACGCATCTTGAGCTGACGCTCGCTTTCCTCGCCGGTTGCATAGAGTATCTTCATCTCACCCTCAACAAGGCCGCAAAGCTGGAGCAAGAGCGTTGATTTGCCGATACCGGGAGCGCCGCCGACCAAGACAAGCGAACCTTTTACCGCTCCGCCGCCTAAAACGCGGTCCAGCTCCCCTATACCGGTTGAAAATCTAAGCTCTGCTTCCGTATCAAGCTCGGAAATGAGCTTGGGTGTCTTTTTTGAGGTAGCTCTCTTGGTGCTTCCCTTGCTTTTGGCATCAAGCTTTACCTCGACCAAGCTGTCCCACGCTCCGCAAGCAGTACACCTTCCACTCCATTTTACTGTCTCGTTGCCGCATTCCGAGCAGCAGAAAACTGTCTTTTGTCTCATATCTTCTCCTATGCCGAAGCCGTGTTATTTAAAAACTGTATATATGAACCTGCCAAAATAGCTGCAAGTTTGAGCTGATAATCGTTCGATGCAAGTTTTTGCACTTCCTGCGGATTGGACATAAAGCCGCATTCTACAAGAATTGTCGGGCATTCGACCGATGAAGTCAGCAGCAGCTCCTTCGGTGCAGGACGTGCAACACGACGGTTTGAGCTATCCAGCAGCGCAACAAGATTATCCTGCGTGATAAGTCCGAGCGCCTTGCTGTCGTCATTATCAGAATACATCACTTCTGCACCACTGACAACAGCGCTCGGGAACTTGTTTTGGTGAATGCTTATCAAGACGGCATTTTCGGTCGAATTTGCAAGCTTTGCCCGCTGTACAAGATTATCATGCTCGCTGTAAGCCTTGTTGTCCGAGTTATCGGTGTCCGTTTCTCTGGTCATAACGGTGTCGATACCTAAAAAACGCACAAGAGCCTCGGTTTTCAGCGCAATTTGAAGGTTTATATCGCTTTCTTTGAGCCCAGAGTCCGAAATAGCACCTCCGTCAATGCCGCCGTGACCGGCGTCAAGAACGAGCGTTGATCGGCTGTTTTGGCTTATAACAGGCTTGAGCCCGCCGTTTGAAACGAAAATCTTCACAAAAACAGCCGCAGCCGCCAAAAGCGCAACTATTAAAACGATTTTGATAAGCCTTTTTAAATCAATGGTCACAAACACAAAATCACCCCATTAACAAGCTATGTCGATGGGGTGATTATTATATCATTCGCTTATGAATTTTTCAAGGCGGTCGAGGCCTTTTTCGATATTCTCCATGGATGCGGCATACGACCAGCGGACAAAATTCTTGGCGCCGAAGCCGGAGCACGGGACAACTGCGACCAATGCCTTTTCAAGCAGCGCCACGGCAAAATCATCGTCACTTTCAATGAGCTTACCGCCGAGAGTGCGACCGATTAGCTGCTCAATGTTAATCATGACATAAAATGCGCCTTCCGGCTTAACGCAGCTCACGCCGGGGATGGAGTTGATTCGGTCAACGATATAATCCCTGCGCTTTAAAAACTCAAGCCGCATGGTCTCGACCGTGTCCTGCGGGCCGCTGTAGGCCTCAAGAGCTGCCCACTGACTGATGGTCGACGGCGCCCCCGTGGAGTGGCTGAGATAGTTGGACATTATCTTTGCAAGCTGCTTATTAGCTGCGCAGTAGCCGACACGCCAGCCGGTCATTGCGTAGGACTTAGACACACCGTTTATGAGCAGCGTACGTTCTTTGACATTTTCGCCGAAGCTCGCGATGCTGGTAAACTCAAGTCCGTCATAAACGAGCTTATAGTATATCTCGTCAGCGATTATATACAGATCATGCTTAACACAAACATCGACAAGCGCCTTGAGCTCATCTCGGCTATAAAGCATGCCGGTGGGGTTTGAAGGATTGTTGAAAATGACGCACTTAGTCTTATCGGTAACTGCATTCTCAAGCTGCTGTGCAGTGATTTTAAAGTTCTGCTCCTCGCCCGCCGAGACGACAACAGGCACACCGCCGGTCATTTTGATCATCTCATAATAGCTGACCCAATACGGTGCGGGCAGAATTATCTCATCGCCGGGATTGGTGAGAGCCGACAGAGCGATAAACAGGCTGTGCTTTGCGCCGCTTGCAACGACTATCTGCGTGTAATCGTAGTCCAACCCCTCGCTTTTGAGTTGCTCGGCTATTGCCTTACGCAAAGGGATTATACCGGCTGCCGGGGTATATTTTGTCTTTCCTTCCTTTATGGCTTCGATGGCTGCGAGGTTGATATTCTCGGGAGTTTGAAAATCAGGTTCGCCTGTGCCAAAACCGACAACATCATATCCATCGGCTTTCATCTGCTTTGCCAAGCTGTCAACGGCCAAGGTCGTTGATGCACGAACTGCTTCCGCAATTTTTGATACCGGTTTCATAAATCTCATCTCCAAAAAATTTTGTCTTAATTATATTATTATCCTTTAACCATTTCAACTATTAAAATAAATAAATCTGCACGCAAAAAAACGGGAATTGCTTCCCGTTTTTATAACAAAATACAAATCAGCGTTCCCCTGCCCTCATTAACGATGCGCTGGAGTGTCTCTTGAAGCTTCGCTCTTGCATTTACCGGCAGATTGTTCAGTCTGTCCGCTATCCCTTCTTCGGCAATATCATAAAGCGGCCTGCCGAAAATGTTCGACTCCCACAGTCTGCTCATGTCACCCTCGTAGCCTTGGAGCAGGAAACTTATAATCTCTTCGGATGCATTGTCGCCGCCGATGGATGGTGTGACAACAGTCTCTATGCCGGTTTTCAGCATGTGAATCGCCGGAGCCTTTGCCTTGAGCTTGACAGCATATTTACCGCCCTGCTTAACTATCTGCGGCTCATCGAGCTCAAGCTCATCGGCAGACGGCATTACAACACCGTAACCCTTTTCTCTTACATCGTCCAGTGCCGTTTTTATGTGCTCATAGTCGTGTTTAATTGCGCTCATCTCACGCAGAAGTTTTATGAGCTCGCCGTCGTCGCTGATCTCAAGCCCGGCCTCATCGCTGATAAGTCGGTAATACAGAGCTCTCGGTATCTCAATGCTGACATTTATCGTTCCGCTGCCCATATCGGAATTTTTGACCTCGGCCGTCTCGACTATATCGGACTGATTTAACTCATCGAGCATGCAATAGATATCATGAACGCAGCTCAAGTCTTTGGACGATGCCAAAAGCTGCTGATAAAGCTTTGTTTTAAGCTCGGCCTCGTTGTCGAGTGCCTCAAACCAAGACGGAAGCCAAATTGCGACCTCGGATATCGGGAACTGACCAAGCACGGTACTCATGATATCAGCAAGATCACGCTCGGAAAGCTGCTGACAATTGACGCAAACGCACGGCACTGCGTACTTCTCGCTAAGCTCACTTTGAAGTACAGCAGCTTCATCTGACGCCGGATTTTTGCTGTTTATGAGCACTGCAAAAGGCTTACCTATCTGCTTTAGCTCGTTTACGACCCGTTCCTCCGGCTCAACATAGTCCGCTCTCGGGATATCGCATATACTACCGTCGGTTGTGACGACCAAGCCAATAGTCGAGTGCTCGCTTATGACTTTATAAGTACCCGATTCTGCCGCTTCGGTCATACTTATCTCGTGGTCAAACCATGGCGTTGTGACCATTCTCTCGCTGCCATCCTCAAACTGACCGGCGGCACCGTTTACCATGTAACCCACGCAGTCAATTAATCTGACCGAAAAGCGGACATCATCGCTGAGGCTTATCTCAACTGCATCCTCGGGGACGAACTTAGGCTCCGAGGTCATGATGGTTTTGCCCGAGCCGCTTTGGGGCAATTCATCCTTTGCCCGTTCTCTTGCATACATATCCTCGATGTTCGGGATGACGAGCAGCTCCATAAAGCGCTTTATAAAGGTCGATTTACCCGTGCGAACAGGCCCGACTACACCGAGCATGATCGAGCCGTTTGTCCGTTTGGATATATCCTTATAAATATCAATATTAGTCATAAAAAAGCCTCCGCAGTTTTTCTCGTTTGTACGAGTTTATGAGCTGCGGAGGCATATTATTCTTGTTAATAAAACTGTGCCGTTTGGCAATGGACAGAGGATATAGAAAAGTCAACATCCTCAAACTTTGCGCTGAGCTTTTCGTGCAGGACTGGAATGACGACATTTTCGGTGCAAAAATGGTCGGCGTCTATGAGGTTTATGCCGAGCTCCTTTGCGTCAAGAAAGCCGTTATATTTAATGTCGGCCGTGACATATGTATCGCATCCGAGACTTTCGGCAAGTGCGATGCAGTCGCCGCCCGAGCCGCCCATGACGGCAAGCTTTTTTACCGGCCGTCCGGCATCGTGATAACGCAGTCCGTTTACATGGAGTGCTTCTTTGCAGGTCCGCAAAAAGCTTTGAAAATCAATGCTTTCGGCTAGTTCACCGATGCGTCCGCAGCCAACTGGAGCACCATCGGCATCAATGCCGCAGGGCTCAAGAAAACCGCTTACGCAGCCACCCAGAGCACTCATAAGCGCATCATTAACGCCACCCTGAGCTATATCAAGATTTGTATGCATGCAAATGGCGGAAATGTCGTTTTTAATCAGCTTGATTATCTTCCTGCCGACAAGATCCTCGGCGACAACGCTTTTAAGCTCATGAAATATGAGCGGGTGGTGTGAGACTATGAGGTCGGCACCTATCGACACCGCTTCATCTATGACCTCGTCAGTTATATCAAGAGCAAGCAGGCAATTTCTTGCCGGCGCTTCGGCACTGCCAGCGAGTATGCCGACATTGTCAAAGCTCATTTTCAGCCCGACCGGCGCAAGTAAATTCAAATAATCGAATATATCCTTAACGATTTTCATTTTTCCACTCCCGCATCATCTTTAGCTCGTTTAAAATATTTTCAACAAGGCCGAGCCACGGCAACAGTTCTTCTCTGTCTGTAGTTTTTAGTCCATCGACCGTCGAAGCAAAGCGCTTTATGTGCTTTGAAAGCAGGTTATCAAAAAACGGACTGTTTTTAATAAGCTCATATCTGCCGATAAAAAGCTCCGCATCCATGTATTGACAGTCTCTGCCCGGAACGGCGCAAATTATCTGATATACCGTGCCGTTTTCCTTGACCTGCGCTTCGCTCTTGATAACAAAGTCGTTGTTTACAAGCCAATAACGCAGTATCTCTGCCTTTGTGACCGGCTGGAGGATAAGCTTCATATCCTCACGGGCGCACCACTCTGCCCTGTCGAGAATACCGGTTATCGTGTCGCCGCCCATACCGGCAACAATGATAGTGTCGACCATTTCCGGTTTGCAGCCGTCCAGCCCGTCGCACAAGACGAGCTTGACGCTATCCTCACAGTCGGCATCCATAAGGCTCTGCTTTGCTTTTTGCAAGGGTCCCTCGTTTATATCGGTCGCAATTATATTACCCTTATATCCCCTTTTTACGAGCATCACGGGTATGTAGCCGTGGTCAGTTCCGACATCGGCAACACCAATGCCGTTCTCAACAAAGGAGGCTATCAATTCAAGTCTGTTACTCATATGTCTCCATATAAAGCAAAAAGCCGGCATATCCGGCTTTTTAGCTTAGCTTTGATCAAAGTGCCATAAGGTAGGCTTTGAGCTCGACCAAAAATTCGTCGGGATCAACGCCGTGTGCTGCACATGCCTGTTCGAGAGATTCAGCGGTTGCAAGAGCACATCCGAGGCAGTGCATACCAAGCTCCTGGAACTTGGGCATTGCTTCGGGGAAATCTTCAAGGATGTCGGAGATCATGCTCTCTCTGCTGAGATCCATAATTTTTAACATTTCCATAGTCAAGTCTCCAATCTGTTGATTCAAATAAAGAAAGGGGCGCCGCAAAGACGCCCCACTCTATTCCTGTAGGTTTGAGCCTCAGGCCTCTTCCTTCATCTTTGCAAAGCACTCGCTGCAGTAGACGGGACGGTCGGACTTGGGCTCAAAGGGAACCTTTGCCTCGCCGCCGCATGCTGCGCAAACTGCGGTAAAGAACTCACGGGGACCGCGTGCTGCGTTCTTGCGAGCGTCACGGCAAGCCTTGCAGCGCTGGGGCTCGTTCTGGAAGCCGCGCTCTGCATAGAATTCCTGCTCACCTGCGGAGAACACGAACTCCTGACCACATTCTTTGCAAACTAAGGTCTTGTCTTGGTACATTTTAAATCCTCTCTTTTGAAAAACTCGCCTGTCGGCTTTTATATGCGTCAGCTTCTGCTGATATCGCCTGATTTGAAATTCTGCGCCAGTTTGCGCCTTATCCTCTGAATTGCGTTATCTACGGCTTTTTCGTCCTTGCAGCTTATCTGGGCAATCTCTTTATAGCTCAAACCGTTCAGATAATTGCGAAGCACACACTTTTCAAATTTAGATAACTTCTCCAGAAGGGATAAGAAAAACTCTTCTTTATTTCTTTTGTTCTCTCTGGCCAGAACCTGTTCTTCAGGTGATGTCTGAAACATTTCGGCATATGCCAACGGTGGGGTCTGGGATTCATCCGAGAGTAAAGTGTCGAGCGAGACGCCTGCGTTCAAGGGAATGTGCTTGGCGCTCGACGCCGATTTAACTGCTGTTATAAGCCTGTTTTTTATACAATGCTCCGCAAAGGTCTTGAAGCTTGTGTTTTGTGCGGAATTATACTGCCTTACAGCCGAAATCAATCCGAACATACCCTCTTGGATAAGATCTTCGCTGTCCCCTCCCGCAAGAAACAATGGCCTTGCGCACTTGCGCACGAGCCTCATATATCTCTCGACAAGAGCTTCCTCGGCCAAGCTGTCGCCTTTTACGGCAAGCTTCTGTAAGTCATTATCATCAATTTTGGAGTAATTAAACATAAAAAACAGCTATTTTTTCAATTTATCTATTATATTATATTACAAAGTTATTAAATGTCAATAGAAAAATAGCCGTAGTTGAACAAAAATTTCAGTGTTTTTAACAATTCACAGTCCAAGCTCCTGCTGACCGAGATACTCGATGCCGAGATGGTCGTATGCTTTCTTAGTCACGCAGCGGCCACGAGGCGTCCTTGTGAGAAATCCCTGCTGCAAAAGGAAGGGCTCGTATACATCGATAAGCGTTACGGCCTCCTCGTTTATTGTAGCAGCCAAGGTCTCAAGTCCGACGGGGCCGCCGCCGTAAAACTCGATTATGCTGCGTAGCATCCTGCGGTCGAGCGAGTCAAGGCCGAGCTTATCGACCTCCAGCCGAGACAGCGCCATATCAGCGACTTCCTTGGTTATAACGCCGTCGGCTCTTACCTGCGCAAAATCGCGCACACGGCGGAGCATGCGGTTTGCAATTCTCGGAGTGCCTCTTGAGCGTGAGGCAATCTCATATGCCCCTTCCCTGTCAATCTCGATGCCGAGGATATCTGCCGAGCGCTCAACTATCCTGCACAGCTCGTCGGGCGTGTAAAGCTCAAGTCTCAGCGTAACACCAAAGCGGTCTCTGAGAGGAGCGGTAAGCTGGCCGGAGCGGGTTGTGGCGCCGATTAGCGTGAATTTCGGAAGTTCAAGGTGCAGCGAGTTTGCCGAGGGGCCTTTTCCGAGGATGATGTCTATCGCATAGTCCTCCATCGCAGGGTAAAGTATCTCCTCATAGGCTCTATTGAGCCTGTGTATCTCGTCAACGAACAGGATATCTCCCTCGTTGAGGTTCGTGAGCATAGCGACGAGGTCGCCGGGCTTTTCTATCGCTGGACCAGAGGTGATGCGCATATTGACGCCCATCTCGTTTGCAATGACAGCCGCAAGCGTTGTCTTGCCAAGCCCCGGAGGACCGTGCAGCAGGACATGGTCAAGCGGCTCGTTGCGCATTCTGGCAGCGTCAATGAACACACTTAGATTGTCCTTAGCTTTTTCCTGACCGATATATTCACTTATAGTCTTGGGGCGCAGACCGCCTTCACCGGCATCCTCGGGTAAGATTGAAGAGCTTGTGACCATGGCTTGATCTTCAAGCCCATCGGAAAAATTGATGCTCATATGACGCCTCCTTACATAAGATTTTTAAGCGCTATCTTCACTATCTGCTCAGTCGTCATTCCGCTTACATCCATGCGGCGCAGCACGCCGTTTATTTCGGGTGCGGAGTAGCCGAGCACCATCAGGGCGGCAACTGCATCGTTTCTTGAGTCGCCGTCTGCCGGCGTTAAAACCGCAGGCATCTCGGCCGCAACGACATTTGCTTCCTTGCTGACCTTGTCCTTAAGTTCGAGAATGACTCTCTGTGCTATTTTTTTGCCGACACCCTGCGCAACTGTTATCGCCTTTTCGTCGCCGTTCATAATTGCCATAGCAAGCGCTTCAGGCGAGCTGGTAGATAATATCGCCTGCGCAGCCTTCGGGCCGATACCGGACACGGTCAGCAACATTTCAAAACAGCGCTTTTCATTGAGTGTAGAAAAGCCGTATAGGTCAAAGCAATCTTCCTTAATATACTCGGATATATAAAGTTTTGCTTTTTCCTTGGTTTTGAGCCTTGAAAGCGTATTTGCGGTCGTATTAACAGCATAGCCTACGCCACCGCAGTCAATGACGGCGAGGTTTATATCTATATCGGAAACTATACCTTCTAAATAGTAGAACATATATCTGTTACTCCTTTACTCAAAAGCGATGTGGAGCTTCGTGCGTGGCAAATAGCCAGCGCCACGGCATCGGCCGCATCGTCAGGCCTCGGTGCTGCTGGAAGGGCAAGTATTCTGCGGACCATGTCGATGACCTGATTTTTCTCGGCTCTGCCATAGCCGACAACGGCCTGCTTGACTTGGAGCGGGGTATATTCAAATACCTGTACGCCTGCCCTGTATGCTGAAAGAAGTATTACTCCTCTTGCTTGGGCGACGGCTATGCCGGTTGTAATATTGGTGTTGAAAAAAAGCTCCTCAATTGACATGACATTGGGGTTAAACGACGATATCAGCTCGTTCATGTCCTCAAATATCCTGTCCAGCCTGCTGGAGAGCGAGGTGTGCGCCGGCGTGCTTATAACTCCGCAGGTCACGAGCTTCATTTTACTTTTTTCAACATCGACTATGCTGAAGCCGACGGTCGCAAGCCCGGGGTCTATGCCTAATATCCGCAAGATCATCACTTCCTATCAGTAAATTTTAACACACTTACTCACCATTCGCAACAATAAAAACTCCCCACACTCGGTGGGGAGTTTGACGCTTATTTCGCTCTCGGATGAGCCTTATTGTAAACATCCTTAAGCTGCTTATTGATAAGCTGGGAGTATATCTGCGTTGAGGATATATCCGCATGTCCGAGCATTTCCTGAATGGAATGGAGGTCGGCACCGTTTTCAAGCAGATGCGCTGCAAAAGAGTGCCGTAGCGTGTGCGGAGTTATCGTCTTTTCTATGTGCGCTTTTTGCTGATAGGACTTTATTATCTTCCAAAAGCCCTGTCTCGACATACGCTCACCGCTTACATTGACAAACAGCGCCTGTTCGTTGGGCATGGCAATCATCTGCGGGCGAATAAACTCAATGTACTCTGAAAGTGCCTTGATCGCAGTCGAATAAAGCGGGATAAAACGCTCCTTGTCCTTGCTTGCACAGCGGATGACGCCGGCAGAGGTGTTGACATCATTGATATTAAGTGAGATAAGCTCACTGACCCTGATGCCCGTTGCATAGAGAAGCTCGAGCATTGCTCTGTCACGGTAGCCCTTTGCATCGGTGCACGAGGGCTGCTCAAGCAGAAGCTCGACTTCCTTGCTTGTGAGAATCTGCGGAAGCTTCTGAGTTGCCTTATCGGGAACGAGCTTGGCAGCGGGACTTTCTTCGATATACCCTTCTGTCACCAAAAGTCCGTAAAAGCACTTGACGGAAGCGATCGCACGGCTGACGGTCGCAACGGATTTGCCGTTGCCCTTGAGCCAGCTTATATAATCGGACAGCTCTTCCTCGGTCACTTTGTCGAGGCTGTCATCCACATGGGCCTCCATATACTCGCTCAACTGCCTGATATCTCGCAGATATGAACTGAGGGTATTCTGTGAACACTTTTTAACTTCAGTAAGATACTTGTTGAAAATTTCAAGGCTTTCTGAATTAAGCATTCAACCGACCCCCTTTCTAAAAAATCTTATTTATGTCGGAAACTCCGATAACTGACAAGATAACGAACGCAGCGCCGAGCACAAGCGTTTTAATTAGCTCCACCTTAAATCTTCTGTCGCTTCGCATTTTGCCGTACAGCCTCTTGGCAGAGGTAGCGGAGCTGCACGAAAATGCCAAGACAGAAAAAATGAGCACCAATACAGAGGAAAAAGCTTTGGCGATAAATATAATGCTCAGCTTATCGGCCGGCATTATGGTAGCCAGCGACATAGCAAGCACAAGCCCGAAGGCGAAATTCAACACCGGAAGAATGACCGTTCCGATGATCGAAAACGCCGTTAGCTGCACGAGCAGCAAAAATAAAATGCAACCAAAGACACGGTAGTCAAGATTGACTATCGCATACACTCCATTCACCGCCTGCGGGAACGAAGGCTTCATAAGAACATAAGCGCCAAGGCCAAGCATAAAAGCTAGGCACATCAACAATAAACCGGAGCTATCAACACGAAGATGACGAGCCGGTTTATGAAGCAGTTCAGTTTTCATACCGTCACCTCAAATGCAGCCTTGTGACCACGAGAATAACGGTTAAATTTACATAATAACTTAGGTAAACTAAATATAATACAAATTCTCGTTGTAATCAAGACTTTTTAAGAAAAATGATGATTTTTGTTAATTATGACCGTATATTATGTTAACCGTATTATGTTAACCACGACACCGGCTTTTTCTATAAGCTTGAATTCACAGGGAATTTTCACTAGATTTCGTAATTGCTCGGTGATTACAGCACAACATGTAGGTAATCACTTAAAATTATGTAAACCGCAATTCCTATTTACAAATAGTTATTGAAAATTCATGATTTGCGCTTTTTGCGTAATTTTTTGTTACTTTTAGCTAAATTGAACTTGCTCCCGATAAAGCTGCTTACCAGCGATATGACTAATATTTTGCCCATCGCTGCTGCCTGCGGCGCCTGCATATCCAGTAAAAACGCAACCAAAATTATAAGTCCGGCATACGCCAAACCCGCAAGCAGTCCGTTTAAGCTCCCTCCTTCCCTACCGGATGAGCGAGCCGTAATGCCGCATGCGAAACCTGCGATTATGTTAATTACGATGAGCACGGCGCCTATGCTATCCTCGTTGAGCTTTCCGCTTTGCATCAGTGCCGATATCGCCAAGAGCAATATTATCGTAACCGCCAAGCCCACTATTACCGATACCACTATTGCTCTGCCGTTTATCTTTACCGTTTTTGATGACTGCAAAAAAATCCCCCCGAACTAAAGATGTTTGTACATCTTATTAGCTCAGGGGGATTTTAATGCTAAATTTTACTTCTTTGCTTTTGCCTTGGCTTCGGCAGCTTCTGCTCTGACATTGCTGCTGACAGCCCACTTCTTGAACTTAACGCGGACCTTGTCTTCGCCGGTCTCGATTGTAATGCTGTCTTCGGTAACATTTACAACAACGCCCATAATGCCGCCAATGGTAACAATCTCGTCACCGACAGTAAGTGCGTTGCGCATAGCCTCTATCTTCTTCTGCTTCTTCTTCTCGGGTCTGATCATGATAAAATACATGATGAGGAAGAAAACAACAAGAATGAGGATCATCTGAAGATTGCCGCCGCCTGATGTAGAGGTTAACATTAGTATACTCCTTAAATATAATTAGTTTTTTATTTTACGAGGATTATTATACATATTAAACACTATCTTTTCAAGTGTTTTATATCCTCGTATCCAACAATTTTGAATATTTGCCCCTAAACTCGCCTAAGTTGCCGTCCTCGAGCGATTTTCTGATGTTTTCCATAAGCTTGTTATAGAAATAGAGATTGTGCATTACGGCAAAGCGCATGGCCAGCATCTCGTTTGCTTTGAACAAATGTCTGATATATGCCCTGTTGTATCTTCTGCACACAGGGCAGTCGCACTCGGGGTCAATGGGCTTATCGTCTGTCAGGTACTTTTCGTTTTTGATATTGATAATTCCGCTCCAAGTAAAAAGGTGTCCGTGTCTGCCATTTCGCGCCGGCATAACACAGTCGAAGAAATCAACACCACGGTAAACGCTTTCGATAATATTACCCGGTGTGCCGACACCCATTAGGTAGCGGGGCTTGTCCTTGGGCATGTATTCCTCAACCGCCTCAATCGTATCGTACATTTCCTGATGGGTCTCCCCCACCGCAAGTCCGCCGATGGCATAGCCCGGGAGGTTGAGCTCGGCTATCTTCTTCATGTGCTCTATTCTGATATCGGCAAATGTTGTGCCTTGGTTTATGCCGAACAGCATTTGTCCGGGATTTACCGCATCGTCCATGCTGTTGTACTCGTTGAGCGCCGCCTTACACCTTGCCAGCCACCTATATGTGCGGTCACAGGACTTTTGAACATAGTCACGGGGCGACGGTATCTTGATACACTCGTCAAAGGCCATCGCAATATCCGAACCGAGGTTCGATTGGATCCTCATGCTCTCCTCAGGACCCATAAATATATGTCTGCCGTCGATGTGAGAATTAAACTTAACTCCCTCTTCGCTTATCTTGCGCAGGCTTGCAAGCGAAAAAATCTGAAACCCGCCGCTGTCGGTTAGAATAGGTCTGTCCCAAGTCATGAACTTGTGAAGTCCGCCCATGGTCTTGACTATCTCATCGCCGGGTCTCAAATGCAGATGATAGGTGTTTGATAGCTCGATCTGACAGCCGATGGTTTTAAGATCCGCCGCAGAAAGCGCACCCTTTATTGCCGCAGCCGTGCCGACATTCATAAAAACGGGCGTCTGCACAGTTCCATGCGGGGTCTCAAACTCGCCTCGTCTGGCGTGGCCTTCCTGCTTTTTTAATGTGTACATAGGTTTCCTGCCTTACTAATTATTCGATCATCATGGCATCGCCAAAGGAAAAAAATCTATACCGCTCCTTAACTGCCGTGTTGTATGCGTTGAGGATATTCTCTCTGCCTGCCAAGGCGGACACGAGCATAATAAGCGTGCTCTCCGGCAGGTGGAAATTTGTTATCAGTGCATCGATACACTTAAACTTATATCCCGGGTAAATAAAGATATTAGTCCAGCCGGAGGTCGCCTGAAGTGTGCCGTCCTCGGTTGTGAAGCTTTCAAGCGTGCGGCATGAGGTCGTGCCAACGGCAATGACCCTGCCTCCTGCCCTCTTGACGGCGTTGACAGTCTCGGCGGTTTCCTCGGGTACGATGCAAAACTCGGAGTGCATCTCGTGATCTTCTATCTTATCCGCCTTCACGGGCCTGAAAGTACCAAGGCCGACATGCAGCGTCACATAGCATATCTTAACGCCCATATCCGCTATCTCCGCCAGCAGTTCCTTTGTAAAATGCAGACCAGCCGTCGGAGCGGCGGCACTGCCGAGCTCCTTCGAGTAAACGGTCTGATAGCGTTCGGAGTCCTGCAGCTCCTCCTTGATATACGGCGGAAGCGGCATTTTGCCCAAGCGTTCGAGAATTTCGAGGAATATACCCTCGTAGCTGAACTTGACTATCCTATTTCCACCCAGCGTCACTTCCTCAACTACTGCTGTCAACTCGCCGTTTCCGAATACAAGCTCTTGCCCTGGTTTGGTTTTCCGACCCGGACGGCTCAGGCACTCCCAGCGGTTATCGCCGAGATCCTTGAGCAGAACAAGCTCAACTGTGCCGCCAGTCGGCCTTGCACCGATGAGTCTTGCAGGCAGCACTCTCGAATCATTGAGCACAAGGCAGTCGCCCTCGTGGAGGTACTGCTTGATATCATAAAAATGCTTATGCTCTATCTCGCCAGTCTGCTTATCTAAGTGCAAAAGGCGTGATGTATCTCTTTTTTCGAGCGGAGTTTGAGCTATCAGCTCCTCCGGCAGGTAAAAGTCAAAATCTGATTTGTTCATCCTAAATATGCTCCGCTAAAATAAAAATCGATTATTTCCTCACAGTTTGCGCTCTTATTCAGCGCCATTGCGTAAGCGCCCCACTGGCTCATGCCGCAATTATGCCCCCAGCCGCTGCCTTTGAACACCCAAACTCGTTCCTTTTGCTCGTTTTCATAGCTTGAAACATCATACCTGAGGCTGTTAAAACCAGTTACCCTAAAGCAGTCCTCACCGTAAAGCGTGACCGTATTTCCCTTTGAGTCACTAAACACAAGCTTTATTACATTGCCCATATCGGATTTTGTGACCTTGATATCGGCGATATCGGCAAGCTCATAGTCGCTCATAGCAAGCCGGTACACAACATTGGCGTCATAAAGCTCGGCTTTCCACGACTTGTTGTAGTACTCGATATCCTTTTCGTTATCGTCCTTAACACCGCTTAGGTAAGCACGCTTTTGTGAAAACACATTTGCGCTGCTGTCGGTAGCTCCGCCATCGGACGACATATAGTACACCTTGCACACAGAGCCCCTGTAGCGCACATACTCGCCCGCTGTTACAGCGGCGGCCTTGTTAGTGCTTTCAACCGTGCCGGTGACGCCGCGGTAGACCTGACTGTATGTATCATTTCTGACATCAAAGCCACGGTCTATGTATGCGTTAATATTGTTCATGGCGTAAGTTCTGGCACAGGCGCCCTGCGCTTTGAGCGCCTCATGCGGCCAGTCACCGTGCATTTCATATGGCAAAACGCCCATGACATAGTCCTCAAGGTCAACAAAGTTTATGACGGTGAGCCTACCGCCGGAGCGTGTATACTGAAAATCGCCGTGATATGCGTTTCCGTCAAACCATGTTTCGGCTTTTTCGGATTTTGAGACCGGTCGGATCGCTAAGTTCGTTCCTTCGCCAACATCTATGAGAAATTGAAGCTCCGAAGTGTCGGTTTCGGCGGCAAGCACGGAATATCTACTGCCGGTAAAGGGTTTTGCATCCATGCTGCGGCTTTTTATGGCCGACATTGTTTTAGTCTCATCGGCATAAGCACCTACGAGCACCTTGTACTCGCCGTTGATATAGCCGGGAAAACCTCCCCAAAGCGTATCGGCATACTTCTTAGCGGATGCAAAGTCGTTGAATTTTTTGTTCAGTACCATGTGCCATGGGCCGACGACCATACCGTCGGGCAGCGTAAAACCGCTGTCACCACGCATGGACAGCGCCGTAACCTCGGTCTTGCCGAGCTCGTGAAATTGCCGAGCATAGTCAAAATAGCCAAACAGATAACCGCTCCCGACACTGTTGAGAAGTCTCGCCTCATACACGGAAGAGCCGCCGGAGCGCAGACCGACCTTTATTGTTTTGATGACCACGGGCAGGTCAAAATACGCAGGTGCAGGCGCTTTGGCTTCGCCGGCATTAGCTGCTGGTGCTGCCGCAATGGTTAAGCAAGCTGTCAGCATTAGCGTTATAAAATTCTTGACCGTGTTTGACATATTGCCCGTTCCTTATCAATATTTCGTGGAATTTAATTATAATACGGAAACGCAGCAATTTCAACGATTATATATCATACGCAGACATGTGAATGAATATATTATTGTCAGCGATATGTGATTGGAGGATTATTATGGTTAAAACGCCAATTTTCAAGGGCTCCTGTACAGCAATAGTTACGCCCTTTGACGAGCACGGCATAAACTTTGAGAAAATGAAGGAGCTGGTCGACTTTCAGTATGATAACGGCACGGCGGCAATAGTTGTCTGCGGAACGACCGGCGAAAATGCAACCATGACCCGATACGAGCACGAGGCATTGATCGAATTCGTGTGCCGTTATAACGAGGGGCGCATGAAGATAATCGCCGGCGTCGGCAGCAACGACCCTAAAAAGGCACTGGGTTTTGCACAATGTGCTATGAGATGTAACGCTGACGGCATTCTCATGGTCACGCCGTACTATAACAAAACAACGCAAAAGGGACTGGTCGAGCACTTTACATATGTCGCCGATAGAGTCGATATACCGATGATAGTATACAATGTCCCAAGCAGAACGAGCATCGGCATCAAGTCGGAGACATATAAAAAGCTGTCGGAGCACCCAAACATAAATGGTGTCAAGGAAGCGTCCGGCGATTTCAGTCTATTTGCCATGACACGAGCCTTATGCGGTGACGATCTGTATATCTGGAGCGGCAACGATGACAACACCGTTCCGATGATGGCGATGGGCGCACTCGGCGTTATATCTGTCGCATCAAACATCGTACCGGGGGCAGTCGCAAAGCTTTGCTCGCTGTGCCTTGAGGGCAATTTTGATGATGCGCAAAAGCTCTATTTTAAGTACGCAACCCTGTTTTCTGACCTGTTTATAGAGACAAATCCTATTCCGGTTAAGACCGCAATGAAGCACATGGGCCTTGATAACGGTAAACTTCGTCTACCGCTGACCACTATGTATCAGTCGAACGAGGAGAAACTCTTAAAATCAATGAGCGACTGCGGAATTAAAATTAAGTAATAAAAAAGGACACATTGTGTCCTTTTTTATTACTTAATCGGGATAGTGAGCTCTTACGCCGCCGATGAGCTTGGGCCTCGTGTATGCTGCATTGACGCTTGCACAGCCGATGGTTTTGACTGTGAGCCGCAGCGGGACGGCAACATCCTTAAGGTGCATGCCGATGAGCGTGCACCCGATATCAAGTCCGGCCTTGGCTTTGACATGCTCGACAACAACCGGGTCTTTCATATTATCGTATACCGCTGTTGCAAACGAGCCGCCGGCCTTGGGCATCGGCCGAACGCAGACCTCTTCTAGCATGAATTTTTCCGCCGCTTCCCTTTCGATGACAAGTGCACGGTTAAGGTGCTCGCAGCACTGGGCGGCAAGAAATATACCCTTTTCACTTAAGACGGACAAAATGGTCGTTGCGACCTCAACGCCGGTTTCGGGCGAAGACCCCTTGCCGATGTGCTCGCCGAGTATTTCACTGGACGAGCAGCCTACGACAACAAGGTCACCGGCTTTGAGTTTCGACTTTTCAACAAGCTCGGTTATAGCGTTTTTTGTATCTAAATAAACATTCATATTATCATCTCCGATGCTATATTAACATACATTTGAATATTTGACAACAGGCTTATATCGTAGTATTATTATATAGCAAAATTCTACTGAATGCGAGGTGTTTCGATTTGAAACGATTACTCTCACTTCTTCTGTCTGCATGCTGTGTATGCGTGCTCTTTACCGGCTGCAGCAAGACGGAAGATACCGGCAAGGCTCCCAATGTGGACACTGACGGACTTGCCGTAAATGAGGTCGTCACCGGTCCTATCAATCCGCTTACTGGTGAAACCGTTGAGACGGATACAAGTTCTGCCCGTCCTTACTGTGTTATGATAAACAATCACCCCAGCGCCCGTCCCTGCAAGGGTCTTGCCAACGCAAGCATTGTTTATGAGGCGCTTGTTGAAGGGGATATTACCCGTATGATGGCCGTGTTCACCGATATAAGTAAGACGGATGTCGGTTATATCCGCAGCGCCCGTCCCTACTATGTCAGCCTCGTTCAGGCATATGACGCAATTTATGTGCATTGTGGCCACAGCGACCAGGCGAGAGCCGATATCAAGCAGTACGGTGTCAGCGATATTGATGCGACCTTCGGCGAAGGCGGCAGCGCATGGGTTCGTGATAAGGACAGAGTCGGCCGTGTAAGCTACGAGCATACCCTCTATGCTAAGGGCGACAAGATCGCAGAGTACGCTGCAAAGAAGTTCGACCTCGAGCACTCTGACAGCTTCGACACCAAGTATGGTCTCATCTTCAGCCCCGATGCAGCTTCTCAGTGCGATAAGGAGTCCAAGGAATTCACCATCAAGTACCTCAGCAGCACAGCAACCACCCTCAAGTATGTTGCTGACCGTAATTGCTACAATGCATTTATCAGCGGTACCGAGTACACGGACGGCAACGATAAGCACATTGACTTTGCAAATGTTATTATCCTTAATGTCGGCAATAGCGTTGTCGATAGGAAGGGACATCGTGAAATGAACCTTGTTGGTTCCGGCACGGGTTATTTCTGCAACGGCGGCAAGTATGTCGAGATCAAGTGGGAGCGTGCAGACCGCAACGACAACTTCCACTACACCCTCTCCGACGGAACTCCCCTCGCCCTCGGCGTCGGCAAGACCTTTATAAGCATCGCTCCGCTGGACAGCACCGGCAGCGTTACTTGGTAAACCCAATATAGATCAAGCTCCGCAATGCACTGCATTGCGGAGCTTTTTCATATCATTTAATTCTCGGAATTATAAGAAGTCTGCCGACTATATCGGTGTCTTCGTCTAATTCGTTCAGTGCGATGATCATTTCTATGTCTGAGCTATAATGCTTTGCTATATTCCAAAGATCGTTTGTCTGCGCCATGCACATGTAAACGGACGCGGTTGGGATGCTTTCTTTCGGCTCGGTTACTGTCATAGAGCTTACGATTTCCAGTGTGCGAGTTTGCTTTAGCTGCACCTGCGCCGCAACAGCTGCAGTGACGGTCAAGTCTTTGCCGTTTATGCTTGATTTGAGGGATGAGATGCAAGCCGAGGTGCTGTCTATAGTCTCGTTTTCCTCGATCTCAAGCTCAAACTTTGCGCTTCCGTGGAGCTTGACTGAGCGAATCTGTTCATCGACCGATGTGCAGACACCCTCGACTGTCAGCGGTACGGTGAGCTCGCCGTCTGATACCTTAGGAGTTCCGACGATGCCGGACAAGTAGAGCACCTTTTCTATATCAAAGTCGGCAGACTGTGTGAACTGGGCAGTTTCGGTTTGACAAAGCGTCCTTTCGCTTATGCAAACAGTTCTGTCCTCCTCGTCGAGTGCAGTTTCAGCGCCGCAGACATATGCATCTTCGACGAACTCGATTGCTTTCGTTTCGGTGCAAACTATCTGCATAACGGCATGTATCTCGAACGATACATTGCCGTCTTTTAGCTCGAAGAAATCACCGGTCGGCAAAATGTCGACTGTGTAGTCGGGCATAATATCCCGCTCTGGAAGCTCGAATATCTGCGAAAAACTCTGCGTTGTCTCTGCAATCTGAATATTTGCTCTGCTGCAAAACACCGCCTTTATATCGGCGTGACCCTTGACTATTAGCTTTGAGCCGACAGCCTCGGCGGAGTCGGCGCAGAAATAAACTGACGCTGTAACGAGCTGTGCATCATTATCGATGCCTTGCGGTACAAAGCTATTTTCGAGTGAAAAAGTCTTTTCGGAAACGAGATTTATGAGCCTTATATCGGCGCTGCTATTCCTTAAAAATGTGTTCTTTGGCGCTTCCGCCGGTGCGGTGTACCAGCTGAAATCACAATTGCAGTAGCATTTTTGACTTACGCCGACCTGGGCGTTGATCATGACTTTTCTCGGGTTGAGTATCCGTGTATCGACCGATATCACATCAAGCTCTGCAACAACTGCACAGCCGCTGTCTGCAGAGCTGACCTCAAACTCGCACTCAAACGGAATGTCCGTGCTTAGTGTGCAGAGACCGTCTCCCGATTCGGGAACATATACAACTGTCACCTTGAGCTCGCCGTGCATCACTGCCCTGCCGGACTCGACATCCTTTGAGCGTATTGAATACTCTGCATTTGTCATTATAACTCGGAGGATGTCCTCTTTTGTGTCGGGAACAACGATATCGGAGCTGATATCGCAAACCTTTTTGCCGCTGCCTATCAGCTTAAAGCTGCTTAAAAACCTTCGTTCAAGTGAAATATCCATAAGCGTCTCCCTTGCTATTGTATTTGTACATCATATGTGGCCAAGTTTTGCAATATTCGCTTATCTGCACCTGTTGAGCCATATTCCAAACGAGATAAGGCCGGCCGCCAAGGCAAACCACCAAAATTGAGACGGCAAAACGAGGGATAAGATTATGACTATTCCGAGCAGTATTGCGATCATGGCAATGATCGAATGTCCACCTTTATGCAAAAAACCGCCTCCCTGCACAGCGTTACTAAACTCTATGCGGAAGGCGGTTTTTTTATTAAATTATTTAGCTTCCCAGAAATTGCTCTGAGCGCTAAGCTCGTACAGGCGCTTGTATGACTGATATCTGCTTGGCATAATCTCGCCTCTCCGCAGAGCATCGGTCACGGCGCATCCGGGTTCTTTCATATGGGCACAGTCATTAAAACGGCAGTTGCCGATATATTTTTTGAATTCTCTGAAATCGTACTGAAGCTCATGCTTATCGATGGTTTGCATCATCTCGATATCAAATGAGGCAAAGCCCGGGGTGTCGGCAATAAAGGTATCGTCGCCAATATCGTATAGCTCAACATGACGGGTCGTGTGCTTGCCACGACCAAGCTTGCTGCTAACGGCGTCTACCTCAATATTAAACTCGGGAACTATCGAGTTTAATATGCTTGATTTGCCAACGCCGGAATTACCGGTAAAGGCGCTTATCTTGCCCTTGAGCGCAGCTTTGAGTTTGGCAATGCCCAGCCCTGTTGCGGCGCTGGTGCGCAGTGTAGTAAAGCCCGAGCCCGTGTATATAGTATAGAGCCCATCGGCAGGGTCAATGTCGACCTTATTGATGCAGACGAGGAGCTCACAGCCCGCTTCTTCGGCAATGACCGATACACGGTCGATAAGAAATGGGTCAGTGACGGGGTTCGTGTTGGCGGCAACAAAGACCAAAGCATCAATATTTGCGACGGCTGGTCTTATAAAGCTGTTTTTTCGATCAAAAACTTTTTCTATAAAGCCTTTTCCGGTTTGATCTATCGCAAAGCTGACCTTATCGCCGACAAGTGGTGAAGTGCCATCGAGCCTAAATTTGCCCCTTGCCTTACATTCGTAAACCTGCTCATCGCAGCTTACATAATAAAAGCCGCTTAAAGCCTTGACAATCGTTCCCTCCATGAATTATGCCTCACCACCGGTCTTGCCGGAGGATATCTGAATGCTAATCTTCGTGCGTGCGGTGACACTTTTGCCGGCCTCAAGGCTCTGCCAGATGACGGTCCCTGCCTCATATTCGCTGTCGACTGTCTCAATTGAGCCAACACTGAGCTTGCTGCTTTCTATCTTATCGATAGCAGCGCTTTTTGACAAGCCGACTAGATTCGGAACGAACGTAAGCTCCTTCTCGGGGCCGGTGCTGACAGTTATAGTCACGACCGAACCCTCATCGGCAGATTCGCCGGCCGCCGGACTTGAATAGATAACATAGTCCTTCGTGATACTCGGCGACGGTGCTTCGTTGACCTCATATTTGAAACCTGCCTTTTTGACGAGTTGTATAGCCTCGTTAAGCTCTTTGTTGACGATATCGGGAACGATCTTCTCGCCGTTCGCTTCATCAGGGATAACGTCTGAGGAGACTACAAGTTCAACATCTATCTTGTCGTCCTTATTCTTTATGACCTTGCTCTCGCCCTCACTCGGGGTCTGCTCAATGATTATGCCGGAGTCGTGATCGGGGTCGGCCTTGAAGGTAACGGTGAACTTGAACTTACTCTGATAATCGGCATCATTGGTCACATCGTCGCAAACCCGGCCGACAAAATTCGGCACCTCTACCTTGTCGGGCGTTGAGAACAGATCCTTGATAAAATATCCGTTAACGAACACAAGAACAAGGATAATGAGTATCAATACGGCAATCACGCCCGAGCCAAGAGCAAATTTTCTTTTTTTCTTGGATTTCTTCCTGCGGTTGCCTGTCTCCTCGACCTCGATGTTTTCCATGTCAATGCCTTGAGACGAGACATCAAGCTTTGCCTCGGCAAGATGCTTTCTGAACTTTTCAAGCTCACCGAGCAGCTCACCGGCCGACTGGTAACGGTCGTTTATATCCGTTGCCATGGCTTTGAGGCAAATGCGCTCAAGCTCCTCGGGAATTTCTGGAACGATGGAGCGTGGGGGCACAGCCTCGGTGTTCATGTGCTTGACTGCGACTTCAATATCTGACTTACCTTCATAAGGGAGCCTGCCGGTCATCATCTCATACATGACTATGCCGAGCGAATATATATCACTTCTTGCGTCGGCAGCAGCGCCCCTCGCCTGTTCGGGCGCAATATAATGCACAGAGCCGACGGTCTCGTTGGTCGATTCCTCGATATCATTTTGCAATGCCGCAATGCCGAAGTCGGCAACCTTTATCATGCCGTCTTTTAAAAGCATTACATTCTGCGGCTTGATATCACGGTGGATAATGCCCTTACTGTGCGCATGAGCAAGTGCCCGTGCGATCTGAATACTGAAATTGAGCACTTCATCGGTGGGCAGAGCACCGTGCTCTTTCATGTATTGCTTCAAGGTGATGCCGTCAACAAGTTCCATGACGATGTATTCAATATTCTCGTTGTGGCTCACATCATACACCGAAACGATGTTCGGATGCGACAGCATTGCGACTGCCTGCGACTCGGTCCTAAAGCGCCTTCTGAAGCACTCGTCCGCCGCAGTATCGTCACGCATTATCTTGACCGCATCGTAACGGTTTAGCCTGTGACACAGCGCCTTATAGACATTTGCCATGCCGCCCGTCCCAATGAGCTCAAGTATCTCATATCTGTCATCGAGTATCTTACCTATATATTTATCAGTACTTTTTTCCATAGCAGCACCTACAAATATCAAATCTTAACTAGGACAACGGAGACATTATCCCTTGCGCCTCTGTCCAGAGCGAGGTTCAGCAAATAATCGCAGACCTGCTCGGGCGTGCTATAGCGTCTGAACGCATCGAGCATCTCAGCATCGGTTACGATGTTGGATAGTCCGTCCGAGCAAAGCAGGATCCCGTCGCCCATATGAAGCGTCTGCTCATAATAGTCAGCCTTAACCGAGCTGTCAACGCCGAGCGCCTTGGTGATTATGTTCTTCTTAGGATGAGTTCTGGCCTCCTCCTTCGTGATCGCACCCATTGCGACAAGCTCCTCAACATAAGAGTGGTCCTTGGATATCTGTTTTATCTCACCTTTCGTAAGATAGTACGCTCTGCTGTCACCGACGTTGACAAGATAAGCCTTGCGTTTGGTGATAATTCCGCCGACAAGGGTCGTGCCCATGCCGTTGTAGTTCGAATCAAAGCGTGAGTATTCATAGACGACTCCGTTGGCATCGTCGCAGCTTTCCCGAAGCAGCTTCTCCTGATTGCCGACAAAAAATCTCGGTGCAACAAGAGCTTCAAATACTCTGCTGACAAAGGCCTTGCTCGACAGCTGGCTTGCAAGATCGCCGGCTTTTGCGCCGCCCATACCGTCGCAGATGACTGCGACAACGCATTTTCGCTTGTCGCAGTGTTCAACTATATAGCTATCCTGATTTTCGCTTCTGACTTTACCTCTATCGGTAACACCGAAACTGTTCATTAGCATTCCTTGCCCTTCTGAATTTTTCTTCGCAGCTGACCGCACGATGCATCGACATCGCCGCCGAGCTTTCTTCTTACCGTAACATTAACGCCGTTATCCTCAAGTATCTTGATAAAGGCCTTCATGTGCCCCGGGGTCGACGGCCGAAACTCACGCTCATCGACATGGTTCATGGGTATGAGGTTTACATGGGCGCACACGCTTCTTGCGTGCTTTGAAAGTAACCGTGCGTGATACTCAGTGTCGTTAACACCGTCTATCATTATATACTCAAACGAAATTCTCCGTCCGGTCTTCTCGTAATACCTCTTGCAGCATGTCATGAGCTCATCGACGCCACGGCCACGGTTGGCAGGCATAATTTTTGATCGGGTTTCATCATCCGGCGCATGGAGCGACACAGATAAGGTAAGCTGCAAGTTGAGGTCCGCCAGCTCATCAAAGCGCTCGGTTATGCCGCAGGTTGACAGCGATATATGCCGCATGCCAATATTCATACCGTCAGGGTCGTTGACAAGCTTTAGAAATCTTACGACATTGTCGAAGTTATCAAGCGGTTCGCCTATGCCCATCAGCACGATATTGGATATCTGCTTACCGGAGTCTATCTGCGAAAACAGCACCTCGTCGAGTATCTCCGACGGCTCAAGGCAGCGAACAAGGCCGCCTATCGTCGATGCGCAGAATGCGCAGCCTTGCCTGCATCCCACCTGCGACGATACGCAGACGGTGTTACCGTGCTTATAGCTCATAACGACCGTCTCAACAGCGTTGCCGTCATACAACTCCCAGAGATATTTTATTGTACCATCAAGCTTGGATACCTGCTTTTTTATGACCCTGGGCTTATAAATGGT
This sequence comes from Firmicutes bacterium CAG:555, assembly GCA_000431075.1. Classification (GTDB taxonomy): domain Bacteria; phylum Bacillota; class Clostridia; order Oscillospirales; family Oscillospiraceae; genus F23-B02. The sequence continues at coordinate 76,924 of HF986900.1, read as the reverse complement.
GTACTGCTTTTCGAGTTTTTCTCTAAGTGACTTTGGGATATCGCTCATCTCATCGAACGATCCGACGCCTCGGGTCAGCCACTTGTACACCTGCTTTGCCCTGTATTTGGGCTCGCCAAGCTCGGCAAAATCGGCTGCTATCTCCTCTGGCAGCATTGATTTTATATCTTTCATTGTTTTCTCCTGAGCTTGCATACAAAAAATCCGTCCGTTCCGTCGATATGCGGCCAAAATGTGTACATTCCGTCGGCAGCATTGCCGGTAGGCAGAGTAAACCGTACTGTTTCAAAGCCGGGGTGTCCGGCTAAAAATCGGTTCACAACATCCTCGTTTTCCTCACGAAACACCGTGCAGGTGGAATATATGAGCGTGCCATCCGGCTTTAGCGCATCTGACAGATTATCAAGTATCGCATACTGAATATCCGGCAGTGAAAGGCGGTCTGTTTCCGGCTTAAAGCGAATATCCGGCTTTTTGCGGATAACTCCGTAGCCCGAACACGGGACATCGGCGATAATTGCATCGAATTTATCATCCATCGTGCTTCTTGCATCCCGAGCCTGAGTTGTAATAATTTCGATGCCGAGCCGCTGTGCGCCATGATTTATGAGCGACAGCTTCTTTTCATGCAGATCGCAGGACAATATACTGCCCCTATTTTGCATATCTATCGCAGCGGCAAAGCTCTTGCCGCCCGGAGCTGCGCAGGCATCAAGCACCTGCATGCCGGGCTTTAGCTCCGCTATCGTCACCGCCGATCTTGCGGCAGGGTCTTGGACATAGAATAGTCCCTCGTCAAAACCATTGAATGTCGTGACATTTCCCTTGACTATCAGGCAATTTTCAAGCCATGGGTGCGGTTTTGCGTCAACTCCGCTTTCGCTGAGCTTTGCAAGCAATTCTGGGGCTGTTGTTTTCAGCGAATTGACCTGTACAGTCGTCTGCGGCTCACGGTTATCCTCGGTGAAAAAGCACTCGGCAAACTCATATCCGTGGTGCTTAACAATGTACTCGCAAAGCCACAAGGGATGGCTATACCTTACGGACAGATACTCAGGTGTACCTCTGTTTCCGATATTTAGTGCCGCATCTCTGTTCAAGGAAATTTTACGCAGCACTGCATTTACGAAGCCGGAAGCCCGTGAATAACCAAGCTTTTTGCATTGCTCTACTGCTTCGTTGACTGCGGCGTTTACGGGTATTTTGTCCATAAAGGCAATCTGATAGACCGCACAGCGCAGTATGTCACGAACTTTGGGCTCGATCTTGCCCTTTGATGTGCAGGCTTCATCGATACAGTGGTCAAGCAGCGAAACATTCTGCATGACGCCAAGGAAAATGGTTGACGCAAGAGCGGCCGACCTCTTGTCAAGCTCATATTTAGTTATCACGGCATCAAGCACCGTCGATGACCACGCACCGCTTCGTCTGCATCGCTCTAAGGCAGTCAAGGCGGCCAGTCTTGCATTGTCGGACATATTAATCCTCTACTTTTATCGGGTGGCCGAGCAGATAGTCTGCGGCCTTCATTCTCTTTTTGCCGGGGGCTTGTAGCTCGGTGATTAACACCGTCTGACCGCCTGCGCAGGCGATCTCTATACCATTTTTACCGGCAGAAACAATGCTGCCCGGGGCTTTGTCGGTCTCGGTCTCGGTGTAGGCGGCGGCATAGACCTTGAAGGTATCGCTGCCGAGCTGCATCGTAGCGACCGGCCAAGGCTGCAACCCGTACACCCACTTGACTATCTCACGGGGCGTTTTGCTCCAGTCAATGGGGCTGAGGCTCTTGTCAAGCATAGTAACATAGCTTGCATCGGCGTGATTTTGCGGCGTTCTGGGTGCCGTTCCAGCTTCGATATCGGTCAAGGTCTTGTGCAGGAGCTCCGCTCCCATGACCATGAGCCTGTCAAACAGCTCACCCGAGGTCTCAAACTCGCCTATCTCGGTCTCGGCAGTGTAGATTACATCACCTGTATCCATTTCGGAGGCGAGGTACATCGTCGAAACTCCGGTGACCTTGTCGCCGTTGAGCACAGCCCACTGGATGGGCGCAGCACCACGGTACTTGGGCAGGAGCGAGGCGTGGACATTTATAGCGCCGTATTTAGCAATGCTCAGCATATCATCCGGCAATATTCTGCCGTAGGCAACCACAACAAGAATATCGGGGTTAAGCGATCTGATTATCTCTGACGCCGTACCGTCACGGAGCTTTGTCGGCTGATATACGGGGATATCGTTATCGACTGCAAGCTGCTTAACGGGGCTGAACGACATCTGCATACCACGGTTTCTCGGCTTATCCGGCTGAGTAAAAACCGCTGCAATATCGTACTTTTCATCTATAAGCTTTCTAAGCGAGGCCGCCGCAAAGTCGGGCGTGCCCATAAAAACAATGCGCATTTACTCCTCCTCGGCCGGACCGTTTATCTCTTCCTCGGTCAGCATTCTCTCGCACTTTTCAAGGAACAGATGACCGTCAAGGTGGTCGCACTCGTGGAGAATACAGCGTGCGGTCAGACCGTCACCCTCGTACTCAAACCATTCGCCGAAACGATCCTGTGCCTTGACCTTGACATGGTCGGGTCTGCGCACAATGCCATATTCACCCGGAACACTTAGGCAGCCCTCTGCCCCGACCTGCTCGCCGGAGGTCTCGATTATCTCTGGGTTAATAAGCTCAATTACAAACTCCTCATCGTCTTCCTCGACATTTGTCTCCAAAACGAGCACCGCACGGCGCAGTACGCCGACCTGCGGCGCCGCAAGGCCGACACCGCCTGCATCAGCAAGCGTATCTGCCATATCGTCGAGAAGCTGATGAAGTCGCTCGTTAAACTTCACGACCGGTCTGCAGACCTTGTAAAGTATCTTATCTTCCTTAGTGACTATGTTTCTCAGCGCCATATCGTACACTCCATATATTTAATCTGAAGGGTTGCAGTCAGCAAAAATGCTGACACCCTTGTATTTACCCGATGAGTTGAATTTTATGAGTATCGCCGAAACGATCGAGCGTATCTCGGAATTTATTTTGCAGCTGATGCTGACACGGTATCTATAACGATTGTTGACCTTAACGACAGAAAGCGGCGCAGGACCAAGTATTCGTGCGTACTCGTCTGTGATAGATACCCGCAAGGTACTGCGAATGTCCGAGCAGCAACGCAAAACCGTGTTTTCATCTTGGCCGGATGCGGTAATCGCAATGATATCGGCAAACGGCGGGGTCATTTGTAGTCTGCGAAGCTGTATCTCCGATTCATAAAAGCTTTCGTAATCCTGCATCGCCGCAAGCTTGATTATCTCGTTATCCGGCGTGTAGGTCTGGATTATCGCCCGACCGACCTTTGAGCCTCTGCCACTGCGGCCGACGACCTGCGTTATCAGCGAAAAGGTGCGCTCGCCCGAGCGATAGTCGCCGCAATACAGGCTTTGGTCTGCAGACAGGACGCCGATGAGCGTGACATTTTCAAAGTTGAGTCCCTTTGTGACCATCTGCGTACCGATCATGATTGGTATTTTTCCGGTGTCGAACTTCTCAAGCAGCGCTTCGTGAGTTCCGGCAGCCTTGACGGTGTCGATATCCATACGTAGAACGGGCACATCGGGGAAAAGCTCGTGCAGCTCCTCCTCAACAAGCTGTGTGCCGGCCCCTACAAAGCTGAGCGTCCCGCCGCAGTCGGGGCAGCGGTCGTCAACCCGGCGTGAGTAGCCGCAATAGTGGCACATAAGGCGCTTGTTTGAGCTGTGATAGGTCAGCGAAACACTGCAATTCGGGCATTTATAGATAAAGCCGCAGTCGCCGCAGCAAATGAGCTTATTTGCCCCTCGCCTGTTGAGAAACAGAATACTCTGCTCGCCACGGACGATGTTTTCGGCAAGCTCATCACGAAGCTCGGCACTGATATTGCCGCCGTTGCCGCTTTTGAGCTCCTGCTTCATGTCAACTATCTTGACCGTCGGCAGCAGCATTTTGTTGTATCTCTTGCTCAAAGCAAAATATTTGTACCTGCCTATCTGAGCCGAGTATCGGCTTTCAAGGTCGGGTGTAGCCGAGCCCAGCAGCAAAAGTGAATTTGACTTTGCACAAAGGTATTTTGCGATATCCCTCGCATGATATCTCGGTGAGTTTTCGGACTTATAGCTGTCCTCCTGCTCCTCATCGATTATGACGAGACCGAGGTTTTCGCACGGGGCAAAAATCGCACTTCTTGTGCCGATAACAAGTCTGGCAGAGCCGTTTTTGACCCGCTTCCACTCGTCGTAGCGTTCGCCGATGGACAGCGAGCTGTGAAGAACGGCAACGCTGTTTCCGAAGTAGCTTGAAAATGTGCGTATCATCTGCGGGGTCAGCGCAATCTCGGGAACAAGTAAAATAGCGGTTTTGCCTTCGTTCAAGACCTTGTCTATGAGGTGGATATAAACTGCAGTTTTGCCGCTTCCCGTTACGCCGAACAGGAGCGCTGCCTGCGGCTTATCGGAAGATAAAAGCTCACTTAGTCCTTCAAAGGCTTTTTGCTGGTCGGAGTTAAGCTCCGGTATTGGTTGAATTTCGCCGTTCCAAACCTCCGGCCGCCTGAAAACCTCCTCAAACTCGGTTGCAACAAAGCCTGCGTTTATAAGCGCTTTGAGCGACTGCCTCGATGCACCGGTAAAATGCAGGAGCTCCTGCGCCGGAACTCTGCCGGTCGAGCACAGCAGTTCAAGGATCGAAGCCTGCTGAGGTGCTTTGCGGCGCTTGGATTGCGCTGTCTCCGACGCTTCCTCGGCACTTATCGCAAGGTCGACAAATTCGACAGTTTTGTCATTTATCCTGCGGCTGCCGTCGGGCTTGAACCACAAACCGGCCGGCAGAATCGCTTTGACGGCATCGTAAACGGTGCAGAAAAGTCTGTCATGCATCCAAAGCGCAAGCTTTATCTGCGAAAGCGTCAAAACCGGCTCTGTGTCCAAAACGGATATCACCGGCTTTAGCTTGTCGCCGAAATCACTGTGATCAGACAGGCCGAGGACAATGCCTTCGCTCTGCCTGTTGCCCCGTGAAAACGGTACTATCACACGCACGCCGGGTGCAACTTTCCCCTGCATGTTTTCGGGAATAAGGTAATCGTATGGCTTGTCCAACCAGTATGTAGCGGCAGAAACCGCAATTTTTGCGACCTTTGCCTCAGCCATACGCCGCCTCCTATAAGAGTTTAAAGCCCAGCGGAGTGTACTGCTCCGCTGAGCGTAGGGTCAATTACTTCTTTATGGTGAGCTTGCCGGTGTAGACCTCGTCGATTGCTGCGGAAACGGGCTTCTTGTCGAGAATTTCTCCGGTCTCTTCTGCTTCTGCGGAAATGTCACGGGCTCTCTTGGCAACGAGATTAACAAGCTGATAACGGCTGCCGGTCTTTTCGACCAATTCGGCAACAGGGGGATAAAGCATCATAACAATCAAACCTCACTTAAAAAGTTTTTTCTCAAATCATATTTGCAATACTCGGCGGTGATTATTGCGGAAAACTCCTTTGCCGCCTTGTCTGCATCGTCATTTATAATGATATAGTCATAGAAAGTGGCTGCCTCGTACTCCTCACGAGCACGGATGAGCCTTGCTTCGATCTTGCGCTCGGAGTCGGTGCCTCGGCTGCGCAAACGCTTTTCAAGCTCCTCCATGGAGGGTGGAATAATGAAGATCATGACCGCATCGGGCATTTTCTCATGGACTTGGAGCGCTCCCTGAACCTCAATATCGAGCAGAACATTCATGCCCTCATCGAGTTTCTTTTCCACATACGCTCTCGGTGTGCCGTAGGAGTTTGCGACATAGACGGCGTGCTCGAGAAATTCGTCGTTTGCGACCATATCTCTGAACTTGTCCAAGTCAACAAAGAAATACTCCTTGCCGTCGACCTCGCCGGGTCTGGGCTTTCTTGTGGTCGCAGAGACCGAGAAGCAGACATCGTCCCTGCCCTCGAGCGCCTTGAACACGACGGTGCTCTTACCCGCTCCGGACGGACCGGAAATTACGATCAGTTTTCCTCTTTGTTTAGCCATTTTCTATTCCTTCCTCGCTTATGTTTGAAATTCGTGCCGCCAAAGCCTCCGGCGTCAACGATGATAAAATCACATGTCCGCTGTCCATGACAAGGACCGCTTTTGTGCTGCGTCCGAACGAAGCATCGATGAGCTGTCCCCTGTCTCTGACATCCTGTATAACACGCTTTATAGGTGCGGATTCGGGACTGACGGCGGCGATGATGCGCTCAGCCGAGACCATGTTGCCGAATCCGATGTTAACAAGCTTCAATGCACGATCCTCACTCTATGTTCTGAATTTGCTCTCTTATCTTCTCGATCTCAGACTTGAGGTCAACTACAACATGGGCAATATCGGCATTCTGACACTTCGAGCCCGTGGTATTCGCCTCGCGGTTAAACTCCTGTAGCAGGAAGTCTATCTTTCTGCCGATGGGCGAACCGCCGTCAAGCATAGCTCTGAGCTGTGCCATATGGCTGCGAAGTCTCACCGTCTCCTCATCGACTGCGACCTTGTCGGCAAAAATGGCGGCCTCAGTGACTATCCTCGTTTCGTCGATACCCGATGTTCCGAGCACCTCGAGGAGCTTCTGACGGAGCTTTTCTCTATATTCCTCAACGGTTTTGGGAGACTCGGTCTCGATCACGGTGACGAGCTTCTCAATCGTTTCAAGCTTTGTGAGCACATCCTCTTTGAGCTTTGCACCCTCTCTGATACGCATTGCATCAAAGTCGCACAGGGCTTGTTCGGCGATATCACGAATGCCGGCGGCTACCGCTTCGGCATCAAGCTCCTTTTTCTCGACATTCAAGACATCAGGAAATCTGCTGACGCTCATAGCCGTAATATCGTTCGGAAGGTCATTTTCCTCCGCTATATGCCGGAGCGCATCGATATAGCCTTTGAGAAGCGGCTCATTTACCTTGACGACCATATCGTCCGCCATGGAGCTGTCGACGGTCACGAATACATCGACCTTGCCCCGTGTTATATGCGACATTACCGCAGATTTGATAGTCTCCTCGGCAAAGAGGAAGCTCCTCGGCAGTCTGACGGATGTGTCCAAAAACTTATTATTAACGCTTTTTAGCTCTACACATACTTCGATACCCTCAACAGTGCCTTTTGCACTGCCGTATCCGGTCATGCTTTTTATCATTATATCCTCCTGTCAGCGCAGCTGAGTTATCTCAAATGTGATGGGCTTTTTGCGTTTGCTTATCCGCTGATATATGACGACTATCAGTACCGCCAAGGCAAAGGCCGCAAAAGCAACGACTATGCACATACCCTCAGTGAGCGAATTTGCGGCGGCAACGGCATAACCTATAAACAGTGCGATAAACGGAACGATATACAGCAGGAATGC
>HF986900.1:49246-69514 GCA_000431075.1 Firmicutes bacterium CAG:555 | reverse complement strand
ACAGCAGGAATGCCGCACCGAAAATCCTCGAAGAAACGCTTTCAATAACGACCTTTTCGCCGGGTGTCGCATGAACGGTGTTCTTGGCAATGGCCTTCAGCTCGTTTTGAAACGCACAGCTTTCGCAGTTACCGCAATTGCTGCCGCAGGCAGTGCCTCTCGTTACAACGACCTCTGCCAATCCATTATGAAAAACTCTTGTTACAACTGCATCTTGAGTCATTTTTTACTCCGTTTCCTAATCCTTTGTAATGGTCACCGACACACGGATATCGCCGACGGCACCCACGCCGTCGACACGGCTTATATAGACAGTGCCAGTTGCAATGACCTGTCCCGTCGTTGCGCCGTAATCCTTGAGGTCAACGACAACACTGATATCGTCCGGCCGTATCTTATCGAGCGATGCCGTGTCCTTCGAGCGCAGCGTTACATCAATAGATTCAGTGTCTATCTTTGCTGAATATCCGCTTGTGACATTCTTGCACGATATATTATCCGTCGTAAAGCTTTTTGTATGAGTTCCGCGCACCTCAACGGTAACCTTTGCTTCCGTAACACCGGTCAGGTTCTGCACTTCATCAGCGAGGGTTATTGCAAAGGTGTGGGTATAGCTGCTTTGGAACGACGCAAGGTCGATGCTGCCCAAAACGATGCTGTTAATATCATCGACAAGTCTTGTATCACCTGCAATTTTCAATGTCTTAGGCTCAATCGTGACCGTGCAGTCATCCGCATCCACGCCGCCGCCAGGGATAAGGTTCGCAGTAAGCGGCACTTCCTTTGTCTTGAGTAAAGGCTGCGTTGCGGTTATGACCTTTGCAGACAGCACCAAACCGGTCGTGGAGACCTCCTGCCCGTCTGCGGTCATGAGCTTGTAGCCGACCTCCTCGGAGTAGGTGGAGTCTATCGTGCCCTCACCGAAGGTGACCCATGCGTGGTCTATCTTTGCAAGCGTCTCCTCAGGACCTTCTATGACGATGGTCAACGGCTCGAACACGAACTCCTCGGCCACGCAACCCTCAGCTATCTCGCCTTCAAAACTTCCTTTTATACCGACTGTCTTGGTTGCATTTTTGACGACTGTGAAGTTGATGGTCTCGGGGTTCTTATTGATAACGGTTATATCGCTCGTATCTATCCCGTCGGGGTACTGAAGCTCATACGCCCAAGTCATGTCGTTAGGCTGCTTGATGTTGCTGACATCGATGACGGCCTTGATATCGCTTGCCCTGAGTTTGCCGATATTGCTACGGCTTCCCCTGAGAGTCACGGTGACGGACTGGGTGTCAACATCCGAGATGGACAGGCTGCGGTCAGAAAGCAGCTTCTCCTGTCCGGCAAACTCGACTTGAACGCCTCGAAATGTCTTTTGAAAATCTCCGGTGTCGGGGCTCGTGATATATGCCCACATAACAAACGAGCACAGCAGCGATATAACTATCCAGAAAACCTTGCTGTTATAAATTTTACTTATTGTCTTCTTCTGATTCATTTGCATCCACCTTATGCTTGTCAAAAATACGGGAGACCAGCTCCTTCGCCGTATTTTTCTTGACTTCCTCCTGCACAAGCTCGTTGCGCAGGATCTTCTCAAAGGTCTGCTTATCAAGGTTGCGCTTGAGCATGCCCTCAACAGCAACGGAAATCGCTCCCGTTTCCTCGGAAACGATGACGACCAGCACATCAGACTGCTCGCTTGCGCCGATACCGGCACGGTGGCGCATGCCGAGATCCTTGCTCAGATTGTTATTGCTCGTGAGCGGGAGCACGCAGCCAGCCGCAGCGATCCTTGATTTTCTGATAACGGCTGCACCATCGTGCAGTGGGGCTTTCGGGTAAAATATATTTTTAAGAAGCTCGGCTGTGATCTTGGCATCAATACTTGTGCCGGTGGCCATGATATCGTTGAGCTTCATGTTGCGTTCAAACAAAATGAGTGCGCCGGTCTTAGTCTTGGACATCTGCTCACATGCAAGAACCGTCTGCGTGATAGCATCGTCGATCTCCGTAGTCTCATGTGCCTTGGAGGAGAAAAATCCGTAGAAGTTGCGGCTGCCCATCTTGGCAAGTAGCTTCCTAAGCTCCGGCTGGAATATGATGACAAGCGCAATAAGACCGATATCGACCGCTTTGCGCAGAATATAATTAATCATGGCAAGCTTGAACATTCCCGACAGCCACAGGGCAATCAGCAGCACAAGCAAACCTCTTGCGAGGTTATAGGAACTCGTCTTTCTGATAAGGTCAATGACCTTATAGATAAGGTAGGCCACTATAAGGATATCAACTATATCGGCAAAGCCTATCGTCGATATAAGGCTACCTATATCTTGGAAAAAGCTCGCAACTGTGTTCATTAGATTCACCACTTATCTTCTGCGGTCATGCGCATGCCGCTTTACTGAAAATTTTTTATCACTATATTATAAAATAAAACTTTCAAAAAGGCAATTACATATTCATTAACTTTTTAGGAAATAATGATGTTTTTAAACATATTGGCGGCGGTCAGCACCTGATTTTTTGTTATAAACGGTGAAAAGCTGAACCTCAGCGTGCCGGTACCGATTGTCCCGACCGTCTGATGGGCAAACGGTGCGCAGTGAAGTCCGCATCTTGCCGCTATCTGTTTTGCGCCAAGCTTTTCGCATAAGGTCTCCACATTGATGCTCTTATGCCGCACGGAAAGTACGCCTGCCTGAGTACCGTTGTCGGTCGAAAATACCTCAAGGCCGTCAACTCCGCGCAAGCTCTCAGCCATTTGACTGCATAACCACGCCTCATATGTGCCGATATGTGATGGTGTGAGCCGTGCAACATATTTTATTCCCTCGGCAAGCCCCGCTATGCCGACTACATTATGTGTTCCCGCCTCGCAAGCATCGGGCAGATAGTCGGGCATATCCTGCATCACGCTGTCAGCGCCCGTACCGCCGTAGAGAAGCGGTCTCGGGTCGGCATTGCAGATGAGTATGCCTGTTCCCTGCGGGCCGAGCAAACCTTTGTGGCCGGGCATTGCAACGAATGCGGCGTTAAGCTTCTGCATATCTATATCTATTATGCCTGCCGACTGAGATGCGTCAAGAATAAACGGTACACCGTGTTTTTCACACATTTTCGATATCTCATATACCGGCAGGACGAAGCCGAACACATTTGACACATGGTTGCACACCACGGCATCCACATGCGGGATCAGCCTTTCAAAGGCATCGATTGCATCCTGCGTGTCGAAAAGCCTTGATTTTGCAACAACTATCTTAGCGCCGACACCCTTGAGCGTGCGGGTGACGGAATTGTGCTCATAGCCCGAGATGCAGACGGTATCACCATTTTTCACGATTGAGCGTATGGCAATGTTGAGAGCATGGCTTGCATTCATAGTAAAAACGATGCGTTCCGGCTTATCGTAATTGAAAAGCCCACACGCAAGCTCACGGCATTTATAGATATTGTCTGCTGCACGCATTGCGGCAATATGCGTGCCTCTGCCGGGGCTTGCCATAGTTTGCATGGCGTTAAGCATCGCAGCGCTGACGGACTTGGGCTTAATATGGCTCGTTGCCGCAGAGTCAAGATATATCACAGCCTTACCTCCTCGGTCGAGTTATCTGACTTCTGAAGAAAGACCTTACCTTGGAGAAGGTTTTCCGAACGGAGAATATTAACGGCTCTCTGACCCTTTGCAGCAGAGACAGCGACACAATAGCTGCATCCGTTTCCCGTGAGACCGGCAGGCGCTTTTAAGACTCCGGTGCCTATTCCCGAGCGCTCAAGCGCACGGGCAGCTCGCTGAGCATAGGTCAAAGACCGGCACATGATTAAATAACGCATAGAACTCCCCTTCTGAGTTTTTTATTCTATTCTATGCGCAATGCAATAGCCCTGATATACATAAAAAAGCAGCCACTAAGTGACTGCTGTTAAATCTCTTCAATTAAGCACACGGCATGAGCCGCTATACCGAGACCCTCGCCGGTAAAGCCGAGCTTTTCCTCGGTCGTAGCCTTGATGCTCAGTGCCGACACGGGGGCATCCATTGCAAATGCAAGTATTTCACGCATTTTGTCGATAAATGGTGCCAGCTTCGGACGCTGCGCAATTATCGTGCAGTCGGCGTTGCCAAGCTTGTAGCCGCGCTCTTTCAGCGCGGCACAGACTTTTTTTAAGAGTTCAACACTGTCAGCACCTAAAAATGCGTCGTCATTATCGGGAAATAGCTTGCCGATATCGCCCAGTGCGGCAGCGCCCAAAAGTGCATCCATAAGTGCATGGGTCAGAACATCGGCATCGGAATGGCCGAGTAAGCCCTTTTCGTACTCTATCTCAACGCCGCCAAGAATGAGCTTTCTGCCCTCGACGAGTCTATGGACATCATAGCCGTGACCAATTCTCATTTGTCTGTACCTCTGTCAGCCAATATCTTCTCGGCAATATATACATCAGCTTTGGAGGTGAGCTTAATATTTGTCTGCTCACCGGCAACTACGGTCACCTTGGCGCCCATCGCCTCGACCGCCGAGCAGTCATCCGTAATACGCAAGTCATTCTTAACTGCCTTTGTCAGCGCATTCCTAATTAGATCTGCGTCAAACACCTGCGGGGTCTGGATAAGTGCAACCGTGTCTCTGTCGGGTGTAGAGACGGCAACGCCCTTGGTGTTTACTATCCTCACAGTGTCGGTCGCATAAACAGCGGGTGCGGCAGCGTGATTTTGCTTTGCGGAATTGACCGTTCTGTCGATAACCGCCTCGCTCACGAACGGGCGAGCGCCGTCATGAATTGCAATGAGCGATGCATTTTCGCTTGCTTCCAAAACGCCTAAATATGCCGACTGAGCCCTGGTTTTGCCGCCGACGATTATCTTTCTTATCTTATCAATATCAAACTCTTGGCAGATATCCGCTATCTGCTGAAGCCGCTCGGGTCTTGTAACGACAACGATCTCGTCTATAAGCTCACATCTTTGGAACGCGCAGAGCGTATGAGCAATGACGGGCCTGTCGCCAAGGGGCATCATTATCTTGTCCCTGCCCATGCGCTGAGAATTACCGGCAGCAACGATAACCGCCGTGCAGAAATCACCGGTATTGGACTTAAACTTAAAAAACTTATCAATTACAGACATAACAACCTCTGTCAAATAGCCGAGCTGAGCTTTTGCTCAACATGTTCATAATCCGTGTCAAGTGCAATAACGAGCTCTGAAATGAGAATCTGCTTCGCAGAATGGAGCATCTTCCTCTCACCTGTCGACAAGCCACGCTCAAGGTCTCGGCACATCAGCCCCTTAACGACCTCGCCGACCTCAAGCAGGTTTCCGCTTTTTATCTTTTCCATGTTCTCTCTGTACCGCTTGTTCCAGTTCTGTGTCATGCTGACCTCGATATCGGGAAACGCATCAAGGATGCCAACAGCCTCATCATGACTGATAACCGGTCTTACGCCGATGCTCTCACATCCGTCGACAGGAACCATAACGACCATATCGCCCACAGGGAGCTTAAGGACATAATAATCTCGCTCATCACCGCTGATCCTCCTGCTGACTATGTTTTCAATGACGCCTGCGCCATGCATCGGATGAACGATATAATCACCGATAACAAACAAGACTATCCCTCCATTCTCTATTTTCTATATACAATTATACACAAAATGTTGATTTTTTGCAAGCATTCAAATTCAAAAAAAGCTGAAATGCCAATAAAAATTGCCCGCTGACAGGTCAGCAGGCAATTACTTATAGTTAAAAATTATCAGTCCTCGACGACATTGCCGGTGGCTTCGCCGGTCGTGGAGACCTCGTAAACCAGAGCGTCCTCACCGGACTCGGGCTCCTCCTCAACGGGCTCAGCTGCGGGAGCGGGCTCGGAAAGAGCACGGATAGACAGGGAAATCTTGTGGTTCTCATTGTCGATAGCGGTGATTTTTGCCTCGACGACATCGCCGACAGAAAGAACTTCCTCGGGCTTGCCGATGCGGCGGTTTGCTATCTGGGAAATGTGGATAAGACCATCAACGCCGGGGAGAACTTCGGCAAATGCACCGAAGGTCATGAGCTTGACTATCTTGACCTCGGCAGTGGAACCGACCTCATATGCGGCGGTAAATTTTGCCCAGGGGTTCTCGGCAGGATCCTTGTAGCCAAGGGAAATCTTGCGCTTTTCCTTATCGAAGTTGATGACATAAACATCGACCTCATCGCCGACGGAGAACACCTCTGCGGGGTTCTTGATGCGGTTCCAGCTCATCTCGGAGATGTGGACCATACCGTCGATGCCGCCGATATCGACAAATGCACCGTAGCTGGTCAGGGACTTGACGACACCATGGTACTTCTTACCGATCTCGATCTCGTTCCAGATAGCCTCTGCACGCTCACGACGCCCCTTCTGTGCAACGGCACCACGACGCTCCTTCTGTGCAACGGCACGGATAGAGCCGACAACGCGCTTACGGCCACGGTTGACCTCGGTGATCTTAACACGAACCTTCTGCTTGAGAAGCTGGCTCATCTCTGCGTCCTTGGGCAGGCCCGACTGAGATGCGGGAACGAAAACTCTTACGCCCTTGACATTGACAACGATGCCGCCCTTGTTCTCTTCGGTGACAACACCCTCAAGAATGGTGCCGTCCTCAACTGCGCTCTCGACCGCTGCCCAGCTCTTAGCTGCGTCAAGGCGCTTCTTGGAAAGCATAACGGTGCCTTCAACATCGTTGACGCGGACAACGACTGCTTCGATCTCGTCGCCGACCTTGACAGCATCTTCGACCTTAATACCGTCGTCGGTAAACTCGGTAGTAGGAATGAATCCCGAGTACTTGGTGCCGATATCGACACTGATCTCAGTGCCGGTAATAGCAACGACAACGCCGGTTACCTTATCTCCATTATATATAGTTTTGATGGATTCCTCCAGCATTTCGTCGAAGGACATCTCCTTCTCCTCCGCTGCGGCCGCATCAATTTTGATTTCTTCGCTCATCTTGTTACTTACCTCCTTAATTATCCATGCAGGAGCGGATGCGCCTGCCGTGACGCCGACGGTACGGGCATTTTTGAGCCTGTCCATATCAACCTCTTCCGCATTGTTGACAAACTGGACATTGTCACATTCCTGCCGACATATTTCGGCAAGATGGACGCTGTTGGCACTGTGCCTGCCGCCTATCACGACCATTGCATCACATTCAGCCGACAATTTTGCGGCCTCTTTCTGACGCATGGATGTTGCGCCACATATTGTATCAAAGATTTCTACATTTGTACATCTTTTTTTTAAGAAATTCGCACATTCTATAAAATTAGTACGAGTTTGCGTCGTTTGAATAACCATGGTTATCGCTTTTGCCGATAAATCCGGCCGCTCAGCGAAATACGAACTAAGCTCGCTCTCGTTTTCGCACACGGTATGCTCGCCGCACCAGCCGCATACGGCCTCGACCTCAGGGTGATGGTGCATACCGATGATGACGACAAAACGGCCGTCCCCGCTTGCCTTTGACACTATCTCATGTATCTTCTTGACCTTGGGACAGGTAGCATCTATGATGACCGCATGCTTGCGTTCCAATGCGTCGTACACGCTTTTTGCAACGCCGTGTGAGCGGATCACGACTCTTTCTCCGTCAGGAAGCTCATCGGGACTGTTTATTACGCTAAGACCTTTTGCCGCCAAAACTTTTACGACATCGTCGTTATGGATAAGTTGGCCGAGGCAATAGGCATTGCCGTCACGCAGAAGCTCCTCCGCCATATCGACAGACCTGCTCACGCCAAAGCAAAAGCCTGCGCTTTTTGCAACTATGACCTTCTCCATTTTTATTGCTCCGCAATAGGCTGTCTGCCCGTTTTTTCAACAATGAGTTTGGCAACGGCATCGACGCTTTCTTCAAAACTCATGCTGCTTGTGTCAAGATATACTGCGTCCTCGGCAGCCTTCAGTGGGGCGGCGGCACGCTTGGTGTCCTGCTCGTCACGAAGTTTCATGTCGCTCAAGACCTCGTCATAGCTTACAGTGCTGCCCTTTTTAATAAGCTCCTTATATCGCCTGTCTGCTCTGGCTTCGGCACTTGCAGTAAGAAACACCTTGACATCGGCATTCGGCAAGATAACCGTGCCGATATCCCTGCCGTCCATTATTACATCATATCTTTTCGCCATATTGCGCTGCATATCGGTAAGGTAATCCCGAACTGCTGCAATGGCGGAGACATTCGATGCGCACATGGATATCTCCGGCCTGCGTATTTCCACGGAAACATCGCTGCCGTTTAATATCATGCGCTGCTCGCCGTCATCGTTGTATATAAGGTCAATGTCGAGCTCCGGCAGGATTGCCACGACTGCAGTGCTGTCCTTGGTGTCGATACCCCTATTAAAGGCAGCCAAGCCGATAGTTCTGTAAATTGCGCCGGTGTCGACATATCTGAAGCCAAAGCGTTCGGCGCATTTTTTTGCAACAGTGCTCTTACCTGCGCCGGAGGGGCCGTCGATTGCAATTGAAATCATATCTTACCTCTCAGAGTGAATTTGCGGCGGTGTACGCCGTTGACCATGCGATCTGAAGATTAAAGCCGCCCGTGTATGCGTCAAGATCCATGACCTCTCCTGCAAAATGAAGGCCGCTGATGAGTTTTGACTCCATCGTCCTCGGATTTATCTCCTTTGTGCAAACGCCGCCGGAGGTGACGATAGCCTCGTCAATGGGTCTGGGGCCGGAAATACTCACGGGGAAGTTTTTGAAAAGCGTTAGCAGAGCGTGACGCTGCTCACGGGTGATGGAGTTGACCTTCGTGTCGGCCGGAATGCCCGACAGCTCGATGAGCACGGGTATCATAGCCTTGCCAGCAAGATCGCCGAGGGAATTTGCAAAATCACGGTTTGCGTACTTTTCAAAATCACGCAGGAGCCGTGCGTCAAGCTTTTTCTCGTCCAAGGCAGGCTTCAGGTCGATTGAAAGCGTGTAATTTGCTTTGCCGAAGTTGCGCATATGTGAGCTCGCCGAAAGAACCAGCGGTCCGCTCACGCCAAAGTGCGTAAACAGCATTTCGCCAAGCTCTTTATATATGAGCTTGCCGTCCTCAAATGCCGAAAGCGTCACATTTCTTAGAGAAAATCCCTGCATCTGAGCGCAATACTCATCGTCGCTTTCAAGCGGGACAAGCGAGGGGCGCCGCTCTGTCACTGTGTGTCCAAGCTCCTGCGCCATTTTATAGCCTGCGCCCTTGGAGCCCGTGAGTGGGTGCGAAAGTCCGCCGGTGCATATGACCGTCGCTCGGCAGTCGATAACGCCCTCGTCGGTCTGAACTCCGACGACAGCTGAGTTCTCGGTCAATATATGCTTTGCCGAGCAACGCTCAATTCTTACGCCACTGCGGTGCATATAGCGCTGGAGCGTTCCGGCGACATCGTTTGCATTGTCCGATACGGGAAAGACCCTGTTTCCACGCTCGGTTTTGAGCTTAAGGCCAAGGCCTTCAAAAAGCTCCATCGTGTCATGGGGCGAAAGTCTGTTGAGCGCAGAATACAAAAACCTGCCGTCACCCGGGATATTCGTCAAAAACTCCTTGATATCGCAGTTATTTGTCACATTACAGCGACCCTTGCCCGTTATGCGCAGCTTGCGGCCGAGAATTTTATTCGGCTCAAGCAGGATGACATCAAGACCCCGCTCGGCTGCAACGGCACTGCACATCATTCCCGATGCGCCGCCGCCTATCACGACCACATCAGCTCTCTGCCGGCTCATAGACATCATGCTCCTGCCAAATTCGTTCAAGTCTCTCAAAGGTCTGCGAGACATTTTCTTTATTTCTAATGCCGACTGCGACGATTATCGCATTTATAAGGCTCATAGGCGCAACAAGCGAGTCGAGGAACGATACCATGTCGCTCTTTGCGTGCAGGCTGAGGTCGGCAATGCCCTCAAACGGCGACGCTGCACTGTCTGTTATTGCAATGGACTTTGCGCCCATTTTCTTTGCAAACTGCATTGCATCCACCGTGTGGCTGGAGTAGCGAGGAAAGCTTATGCCTATAAACAGGTCACCTGCGCCTATTCTTATTATCTGTTCGTAAATTTCGCTTGCGCCGACATCGTGGATGACATTGACATTATTGCGCAGTAGATTGAGGTACAGCCCCAAAAGCGTTGCAAGCGAGGTTGAAGTGCGCATACCGACAATGTAAATATTTTTAGCTTCGATTATGGCATCGATGCTGGCGTTAAAGCTTTTTTCTTCTAAAAGCTCGAGCGTTGCCTGGAGGTTCTGAATGTCGCTGTTTATGACAGATCTCACGATATCCGTATCGTCTATCATGTCTTTTGCGACTTCAATTCGTTGAACGGAAGTGAGTCTGTTGCGTATCATCTCTTGCAGAGCCTTACGCATACTCGGATAACCGTCATAACCGAGCTCCGAGGCAAAACGGACAACGGTCGATTCGCTCACGCCGACTATCTTGCCAAGACGACCTGCGGTCATAAATGCGGCTTTATCATAGTTATTCAATATATATTTTGCTATAATTCTCTGCCCCTTTGAAAACTTACGGCTTCCTTCGGAAAGAATAGCAAGAAGATCTTTTTCCATCAAGTATCATCTCCAATTAAAACATGGACTTAGTTTACTTTTATTTTCACTGAATTGCAATAGCTTTTTGCAATTTTTTTGCCCCAAACTTGCAAAATTAAGCTTGTTTGAGGCAAAAAATCGGCTTTAGTATTGATTTTATCTGTTTTCTTCGGATAGCACTTGCAATTCCTGCTCAGTGAGCACTCTCCACTTGCCGGGCTTGAGGGCGCCCAACTCAAGCTTTCCCTCGGCTACTCGCTTGAGCTTTGTAAGCTTCAATCCCGTCTGCTCGCACATTTTTCGTATCTGTCTGTTTCTGCCTTCATGGATGCTTATCGACAGCTGAGTATAATCATTGCAGGAGTATAATATCTCGACTTCCGCCGGCTTGGTTTTGTAACCGTCGATGTCAAAAGGAGAACGCAGACTGTCAAGAGCAGCGACGCTGCATTTTCCGTTTACCCATGCGTGGTATGTCTTTGTCATCTCGTGCGATGGGTGCATGAGACGGTTTGCAAAGTCTCCGTCATCGGTCAAAATTAGAAGCCCCTCTGAGTACATGTCCAGCCTGCCGACGGGGTACACCCGTTTGCCCACATCTTTAATAAGCTCCGTTATACAGGGTCTCCCCTTTTCGTCGCTGAGCGTCGTCACATAGCCACGGGGCTTATTGAGCATTATGTAGGTGTTATCCGCACGACGGCCGATAGTTTGGCCGTCAATGCAGATAATGTCCGTGTCGATATCGGCACTGTCCCCTAACTTAGCTGTTTTACCGTTAACGGTAACCTTGCCGCTTTTTATAAACTCCTCGGCAGCTCTGCGTGATGCGACACCGGCTGCCGATATTATCTTCTGCAATCTCTCTTTCATAGCGCTCCTACGAAACATACAAGGGTTTTGTGGCCTCGTTGAGCAGTCTGCGCAATTGCTCCCACGCCGTCAAATGCTCCGAGCTGTCAACCGGCACATTTTCAGTATAAACCAAGTTTTCCTCCGCCGCAAGCTCTCCGTTTACAAATACCTTAAGCTTTCCGACCCTTTCGCCCTTGATGCCGCCCGCAAACAGAATTCTCGGCACCTCAAGGCGCATATCAACGTTGTCGTCCTTATGCGTGAGAAGCAGAATATCATTTTCGGGAACTGCGGAGGTTTTATCCTCGGCAGCAGACGATACCGGCAGGTCGAGCTTGTAATTATCCTTATTGCAGCTCGTTAGTGTATAGTTATCAAAGCCATAGTCAAGGAGTTTCTTATGGTTGTTCCAATCATCGGGCGCACTGAGCGTGACGCAGATAAGGCGCATGCCGTTTCTTTCGGCGCAACTAACAAGCGTTCTGCCTGCTGCAATGGTGTAGCCGGTTTTTATACCGATGCAGCCATCGTATTCGACGAGCAGCCTGTTGTGGTTATAATAGGTTTGGTCTTTTATCTTGGCACAATAGCTTGAAACTATCTGCTTAAAGTCCTCGTTTTCCATGCAGTAGGCAGCAAGCTTCGCCAAGTCCCTTGCCGTTGAGTAGTGCTCGTCATCGTCAAGGCCGTGGGGATTGCGAAACGAGCTGTTTTCAAGGTCAAGCTGCTTTGCCTTTTCGTTCATTTTTGCAGAGAAACTGCGCTCGTCACCGGACAAGTGGCAGGCAAGCGCCGTTGCTGCGTCATTGCCGGAAACGAGCATCATGCCGGTCAGAAGCTCCCTTACGGTGTAGGTTTTTTTGTAATCAAGGTACATACTTGAGCCCTCGACTGCGCACCACTCAGGCTTTAGCTTTACGACCTCGTCCAAGTTGCAGTTTTCGATAACAACGATGGCCGTCATTATCTTCGTGACGCTTGCTATGAGTCTGCGCTCATCAGCATTTTTAGCATACAGTGTATCACCTGTGTCGGCACAATAGAGTATCGCAGCCTTGGCAGATATGTCGTTTGGCGCCGCAAAGGCGTTTATCGTGAGCACGGAGGCTAAAACCGCCATGCAAATTATTAGACTTATAGTTTTCTTCATTATAATAGCACCACCTTTCGGTAGTGCTATTATGGGCAAATATTACTCGTTTTAATCCTTGAAGTTGACCTTATCGAGCACCTGCGGGACAAGCTCAAACAACCTGTCAACGCTGTTTTGCGCAGGCGGCATGACATTTATCATGCGAACTCCGCCCTCTTTGACGGCAAGAAAACCGATGGGCTCAATTTTCACGCCGGTCGCACTGCCGCCGCCAAAATCGTCCTTGTTATTTCCGGGTAATCTGCCGCCCGCTCCGCCGAAACCGAAGCTGACCTTCGATATCGGCACCAAGGTCAGACCGTCTGCAGTGTTTATCGGCTCTCCGATAATGTTATTGACCTCAACAAGTCGCTTCACGCTGTTCATTGCCGACTGCATCAATTCACTGAGTTTGCTTTCCATTTCGAAGTCTCCTTTTAAGCTTTATCGTTTCAAATACAAATAATATTACGAAATAAACTATCTGCCCTACTCTTAAGGACATTTGCGCCGACAGCTGCATCACTGACTTATCGGCGGTCATATCCGTATCTATGTGTATTTCACGGTTTTTGACCTCAGAACAGTTCTCCAAGTAACTCAGCAGCGAATACACTCCGGCATTGACAGCATTAAACTTCATGATTGCCGTATATGGATCATCGTCTGCGCAGATACAGATTATGTCAATATGCTCAATAACGATACCGTGCTTAACCTTATTAAACACCTTAAGCGACGCATTTGCGGTGCAGTATATATCCCAAAAGTTCAGCTTTTGCTTCGGCTTGGACTTATTTTTCTGCGGCAAAAGCGGTTTTCTTATGCCCAAAGTGCTAATGCAGACCCTTGTGCCGGTCGCATCATAGCTTGCGTGCAAGCTTATTTTTATAAAAAAAAGCAGTGCAATCGCAAGCAGAATAAGAAATAATGCTTTCAATTGCACCACCTGATTTTACTGTATTTCATCAATGCTGAGCTGGTTTTCACCGACGGTGTTAAGCTTTTCGATAGCATCCTCAAGCTTTTTTGCCCCGTCGCTGGCTGAGATATCGGGAAGTTCCGGAAGCTCAGACAGCTCGCTCACGCCCATTGTGCGCAGAAACACATCCGTTGTGCGCAAAAGCGAGGGTCTGCCGGGAACATCGAGCTTGCCGCAGCGCTCTATAAGTCCCTTGTCGAGCAAAACGCCGACTGTGTACGAGCTGTCAACACCTCGCACCTGATCGATGTACGCTCTCGTCACGGGTTGGAAATATGCAACTACGGCGAGAGTTTCAAGCGCAGGCTGCGAAAGCATCGGCGGCTTGCGGTGCTCCAGAGTTTTCGTGATGACCGAGGCATACTCGGGAGATGAGCATAGCTGAAGATTTTTATCAAGCTTAAGCAATCTTATTCCACGCAGGTTGAAGCTGTACTCATCGGAAAGCTCCTTTGCCGCAGCATACACCGCCTCCTCGCTTACGCCGAGGATGAGTGATATCCTTGCCGCAGGTACAGGTTCACCCGCTGCAAAGAGTATAGCCTCAACTGCCGATTTTATATTCATATCATCCATAAAAAAATACCTACTCAACTATTCTTTCGAGGATCTCTTCAACATTTCCGCCTATAAATGTGACGGTATAGTCGCTTTCCTCGCCGCTTATCTCGACGCTGCCCATGCTGCACAGCTCAAGGACGGATATAAAGGTCGCAACTATCTCCGAGCGGCTCTCGCACTGAGCGTACAGGTCATTCAGCTTAGCGGGCGCCGTTTGCAGAAGCGTTATAAGCTCACGGCTTTTGGTGCGAACCTCGTAAACTATCCTTGCCGGTGCAAGACGGCGGGAATACTCAGGCTCAAGCGGCTTGCCGCCACGGGTCACGACAGTGTACAAAGCCTTGAACAGATCTGCCGGTTCATGCTTATATTCATACTCACGGCTGACCTTCGGAAGCGGCTCGGGCTGCTTTGCAAAGTACAAAAGTCCGGTCTCCGATGCTTTTTTAAGCTCGGGTATTACCTTTTGCACAGCAGTGTAGATATCACGGCACTTTAGCTGCTCAAGTGAGGTCATCAGTTCTTCAAGCTCGCTGACCTCCTCGTCGCCGGCAAGCAGCGTGCGGGTCTTGATAAACAACAGGTGCGATGCCATCTGGACAAATTCGCTTGCAATCTCAAGATCCATGCGTTCCATCTCGGCGAGGTATTCAAGGTACTGGTCGAGTATCTCCGATATCTTGATGTCTCGTATCTCTATTTTGTTTTTTGAAAGAAGCATAAGGATAAGACTCAGCGGACCGGAAAAGTCCTGAAGCTCGTTTTTATCCTTGACTATGCCCTCAAGATGAAAGGTCGGATTTTCCATATCACACATACAGCGCCTTGACCAGGTCAAAGCCCCAGTCGGCAAAAACAAACAATTTTCCGAACACGAATTGCGTCACGGTATACAATGGGGTGCCCAAAACATCGGTCACGACCAGCACAAGAAGAAGTATCATTCCGTAGCGCTCGTACCGCATCAGCTTCATGTAGCTTTCGTCGCTCAAAAACGAGAACAGTATCTTCGACCCATCAAGCGGCGAGATAGGGATGATGTTGAAAATTGCAAGTGCTATGCTCAGATACGCAGTCAGGTACACCATGTCGAGTACCGCCTTGGCAAGGTCGTTTGATGCTGTTGTCAAAGGTATGTATACAAGGCCGTAAATGAACAGGAACACGCAGCAGATGACGACATTGGCCAATGGTCCGGCAAGGGCGGTTATCGCCATATCGCGCTTTGGATTTTTGAAGTTGCGCATATCGACCGGCACGGGCTTTGCCCAGCCGAACTTGAATGCGACCATCATGATGAGACCGACAAGGTCGATATGCTTTATGGGATTGAGCGTGAGCCTGCCCATGCGCTTTGCGGTATTATCGCCTAACTTATAGGCAACATAGCCGTGGCTGAGCTCATGCAAAGTGATGCATATAAGCGCAGGGACGACCGACAGGAGCAGGTTCAGCAGAATGCTCCAGTCAAGTCCTTGCAGCACATTCACAAAAGATGGGGTGTTAGACATATTTAAGTATCTCCGACATAAGTGCGTCCTTACCATTCCCCTTTTCGGCAGAAAACGGTATCAGCACTGTATCCTCCGGCAGCTCAAGCGTTTCACGAATGAGCGCCATGTTCGGCTCAATTTCGCTTTTCTTGAGCTTATCGCACTTATTTGCGACGACGACCATCGGGCAGCAGGTGCTTTTGAACCACTGTGCCATGGTGATATCGTCGGCGGTGGGCTTGTGGCGGGAATCGACTATCATCACGCCGAGCGTTATCAGTCCCTCAGCTGCGAAAAACTGCTCCATCAGCTTGCCCCAACGCTCCTTCTCGGTGCGGGACACCTTGGCGTAACCGTAGCCGGGAAGGTCAACAAAGTAAGCTTTCTTATCGATAAGAAAGTAATTTACATGGATGGTCTTGCCCGGCGACTGCCCTACCCTTGCAAAGTTCTTGCGGTTCAAAAGTCTGTTTATGACCGACGATTTGCCGACATTGGACTTGCCCGAAAAAACGATGTTCGGAAACTCGCTTCGTATAAAGCCTGAGGGATTGGCGGCGGATTTTATAAACTCCGCCTTGTTTACATTAAGTGTATTCATTCTGCACCTACTGTCTGATATCCGAGCGGGGCTTTTTTGCCGCTCTTGGCGCTTTTGCCTCAACCTTCGTCTCGTCGGCCTTGGGAAGCAGCGCAATGTCGAGCACCTTGTCGACCTTGTCGGCAAGCACAAAGTTAAGAGCAGACTTCACCGTCGGGTCGATTTCGTCAAGGTCGGGCTCATTGTCCGCCGGAACGATGACGGTGTTAACGCCGTTTCGCAGGGCCGCCATCGTCTTTTCCTTGAGACCGCCTATCGGTAGGACACGGCCGCGCAGGCTTATCTCGCCCGTCATGGCAATATCACGCCGCACCGGCCTGCCGGTCAGGGCGGAAGCTATCGCCGTGCAGACGGTTATGCCCGCCGAGGGGCCGTCCTTGGGTACTGCACCCTCGGGAAAATGAATATGGATATCTTTATTTTTATAAAACTGCTCGTCAATGCCCAAAGCCTTTGCCCGGCTGCGGATAAATGTCACCGCTGCCTGGCAGGACTCCTTCATCACATTGCCGAGATTGCCCGTAAGCTCGATCTTGCCGCTGCCGTCGAGCACTGCGACCTCGACATCAAGCACCTCGCCGCCTACGGAGGTCCATGCAAGACCTCGCACAAGGCCGACCTCATCTGTGTTACGGCGACTCTCGGGCTTAAATTTCTCTGCACCGAGGTAGGGCTTTAGCATGCCTGCACGCAGGCTCAGGCTCTTGCGCTCGCCTCTTGCGATGGCAACTGCGGTCTTGCGGCAGATGGTGCCTATCTGGCGTTCAAGTCCACGCACTCCGGATTCACGGGTGTAGAGGCTTATTATCTCACGGATAGCATCGTCGCTTATCTTTAGCTGCGCAGCCTTAAGGCCGTGCTTTTTGCGCTGCTTGGGCAGCAGATAGTTCTTTGCGATGCTGAGCTTTTCCATGTCGGTATAGCTGGAAAGCTCGATTATCTCCATCCTGTCAAGCAGCGCTCTGGGGATGGTAGATGTCGTGTTCGCCGTTGTGATGAAAAACACATCTGAAAGATCATACGGCACTTCAAGGAAGTTGTCCCTGAAGGTTTTGTTCTGTTCGGGGTCGAGCGCTTCCAGAAGCGCCGCCGAAGGGTCGCCACGGTAGTCCGAGCCGAGCTTGTCAATCTCGTCAAGCACCATCAAGGGGTTTGAGCTTTTTGCCTGCTTGATGCCGCCGATAATTCTGCCCGGCATCGAGCCGACATAGGTCTTGCGGTGTCCTCGTATCTCCGCCTCATCGTGCACACCTCCGAGCGAAATACGCACAAGGTTGCGATTTGTAGCCCTTGCAATGGACATTGCTATGCTTGTCTTGCCCGTGCCCGGAGGGCCGACAAGGCACAGCAGGCTGCCGGTTGCCTTGGGTGCAAGCTTTCGCACGGCAAGGTACTCGATGACACGCTCTTTGACCTTTTCAAGGCCGAAGTGATCCTCGTCGAGCATTTTTCTTGCAAGCTCGATATCGTCGGTCTCCTCGGTCTTTGTATTCCACGGCAGCTCAAGGCAGGTATCAAGATAGCCCCTGATAACGGTCGCTTCGGTCGAGCCGAAGGGCTGCTTTGCAAGGTGAGAGACCTCTTTCAAGAATTTCTCCTCAATTTCGGGACTGAGCTTGAGCGCACGGATCTTTTTTCGGTACTCGCCGATATCGTCAAAGCTGTCGTCCTCGCCGAGCTCCTGCTGGATGACCTTCATCTGCTCACGCAGGAAATACTCACGCTGGTTGCGGTTCATCTGCTCATTGGTAGCATCATTGATCTCCTGCTCAATGGTCATGACCTCGATCTCGTGGCTGAGCGTTTTCACAAGCATTTCAAGGCGCTTCAGGGGATGAAGCTGCTCAAGAAGCTGCTGCTTTTCACGGTAATCGATGCGCAGATTGTGCGCAATATAGTCGGCGACATAGCCCGGGTCACGGCTTACAACGATGCTCAGAAGCATCTCGGGCGGCATATTGCCCGCAAGCTGCACATACTCGTCAAACATGCCTATGCAGGTGCGCATGAGCGCATCTCGCCTTGCGCTGTCAGAGTGCTCACGCTTATCGGGCAGAAGTTGAATTTCACCGACGAAATGCGGAGACGCTGCCGTTATCTGCACAATGCGGCCTCGCTGGAGACCTTCGACCATGACCTTGCACAGCTTTGAGCCCGGCTGACGGATAAGCTGACGGATGCGGCAGACGACGCCAACCTTGTAAAGGTCGCCCTCATCGGGCAGATCTGTCGTGACATCCTTTTGCGTTACAAGGAATATTTCCTGATCTGTGTCCATTGCGGAATTGAGCGCCGCAACGGATACTGGCCGCTCTACATCAAAGTTTAAGAGCATGCCGGGGAATATGTTAAGACCGCGCAGTGCCAAAACGGGCAATGCACGGGTTTCGATTTCAAATACATTACTCATAGAAAAAACCTCTTGGGGAAAAGCGCAAGACGGGACTGATGCCCCGCCTTGCTATAAAACTATTTTACTTGCGTATTACTTCGGGGCTGGTGTTATTATTCACGCAGTCGGCGGTAATGATGACCTTTTCAACATCCTTTTCGGAGGGAACGCTGAACATGATATCGGTCATGATACCCTCCATGACGCTGCGCAGGCCTCGTGCGCCAATTTTCATCTCAATTGCCTTGTCGGCTATCGCTTCGAGAGCATCGGCATTGTACTCAAGGTCAACGCCGTCATAGCTCATGAGTGCCTTATACTGCTTGGTCATGGCGTTCTTGGGCTCGGTAAGTATGCGGACAAGATCCTCACGCTTAAGGGAGGTCAGCGGAGCAATGACCGGCAGTCTGCCGATGAGCTCGGGGATGATGCCGAACTTAAGAAGGTCATGCTGCTGAGCCTGAGCAAGGATATCGCCGACATCCCGGTCGGTGGCACTTTTGATCTCTGCGCCGAAGCCCATGCTCTTTTTGTCGGTGCGCTTTTCGATTATCTTATCAAGACCGTCGAATGCGCCGCCGCAGATAAAGAGGATATTGGTCGTATCGACCTTTATAAACTCCTGATGCGGGTGCTTGCGTCCGCCCTGAGGCGGAACATTGGCGACAGTGCCCTCAAGCAGCTTCAAAAGCGCCTGCTGCACGCCTTCGCCGGAAACATCCCTTGTGATGGATGTATTCTCGCTCTTGCGGGCGATCTTATCGATCTCATCAATATAAATAATACCCTTTTCGGCACGCTCAACATCAAAATCGGCAGCCTGCAAAAGTCTTAAAAGGATGTTCTCGACATCCTCGCCGACATAGCCTGCCTCGGTGAGTGTCGTAGCATCGGCGATTGCGAACGGAACATTGAGCATTTTTGCCAGAGACTGTGCAAAAAGCGTTTTGCCGCTGCCGGTGGGGCCGATGAGCAGTATGTTGCTCTTTTGCAGCTCAACATCGTTTGAGCCTGCATACAAAATGCGCTTATAATGATTATAAACGGCTACGGAAAGGACGGTCTTTGCCCTGTCCTGCCCGACAATGTATTCGTCGAGGTTTGCCTTGATATCCGCAGGCTTGGGAAGGCTTTCAAACTCAAGCTCGGGGGTCTGTTCTACCGGTTCTACCTCGTCAACATCGTCAGCAATGATGCTCATGCACAGGCGGATGCATTCATCGCAGATGTATGCGCCGTTGCCAGCAATAAGCCTGTTTGCGACATTCTGCGTTTTGCCGCAGAACGAGCATCTTATACTTTTTCTATCATCAGTTCTTGCCATAGTTTTACCTCAAACCGTGCTGTATAAATATGGGGGAACTATGCGTTCCCCCATCAGCTTTTAACGCTTGGTTATTACCTTGTCGATAATACCGTACTCCGCAGCTTCCTGCGCAGACATAAAGTGGTCACGCTCGCAGTCACGCTCGATGACCTCGACAGACTTGCCGGTGTTATCGGCAAGGATGCGGTTCAAATTATGCTTTATCTTCAGGATCTGCTCAGCCTGTATCTGAATATCGGTGCACTGACCCTGGCTTCCGCCGGAGGGTTGATGTATCATGATCTCAGAATTGGGAAGTGCCAGACGCTTTCCCTTTGCGCCGGAGGAAAGCAGGAATGCGC
>HF986900.1:38337-49227 GCA_000431075.1 Firmicutes bacterium CAG:555 | reverse complement strand
CAGGAATGCGCCCATGGAGGCGGCAAGGCCGATGCAGATAGTCGAAACATCGGGCTTAATGTACTGCATGGTGTCGTAGATAGCCATGCCCGCCGTGACACTTCCGCCGGGGCTGTTGATATAAAACTGTATGTCTTTATCGGGGTCCTGTGCTTCAAGGTAAAGAAGCTGTGCAACAACAAGGCTTGCAGTCGCATCGTTGACCTCCTCGGACAGCATGATGATGCGGTCATTGAGAAGCCTTGAAAAAATGTCGTAGGAACGCTCGCCGCGGCTTGTCTGCTCCACGACATAAGGTACTAAACTCATAATAGTCTCCTTTCATATTTAGCCTATCCAGGAGATCATATCCGAATAATCCGATTATTATTCAGCTGCTTCCTCTTTGGGGGCAACGATCGCAGAATCCATAATGATCTTGGTAGCCTGCTCTCTCTTGTACTCGTTCTTTATAAATTCCTCGCCGAAGTACTTGAGGATGGACTCGGGAGTAGCATCAACGGACTCGGCGGTGGTCTTTACATATTCGTCGAGTGCATCGCCGGAAATGTCGATGCCCTCTTCCTCGATTATAGCCTCAAGCAGAAGCTCCTGCTTTACCTGGTTAACGGCAACGGGACGGATGGTGTTGTTGAGCGACTCGTCGTCAAGGCCCATCATCTTGATGATATCCTCGGTGGAGAGCTTGGGGTCGGTGACGCCGAAGTTGTTAGCATAGGTGTGTACAAGCTCTTCGACCTTGGCATTGATGAGCACCTCGGGGATATCAACGGTCATATTATCGCATGCCTGCATGATAATGTCGGAACGGAAAGCAGCCTCGACATTCTCAACGGCTTTCTTTTCCATCTCATTGCGCAGGTCTGCTCTGTACTCGTCAACGGTCTCAAACTCGGAGACATCCTGAACGAAATCATCGTCAAGCTCGGGAAGCTCTGCAACGCAAAGGCTGTTGAGCTTTACCTCAAAGACAACATCCTTGCCTGCAAGCTCAGCGGTGTAATCCTCGGGGAAGGTGATGTTAATATCCTTGGTCTCGCCGACCTTCATGCCGATAAGCTGATCCTCGAAGCCGGGGACGAAGGTGTGGGAGCCGATCTCAAGGCGGTAGCCCTCGCCGTAGCCGCCGTCAAACTTCTCGCCGTCAAGATAACCGTCAAAGTCGATGCTTGCGGTGTCGCCTTCCTGAGCCTCACGGTCAACATCAACAAAACGGGAATTGCGCTTACGGTCGGCATTGATCTCTGCCTCGACCATCTCATCGGTGACAGTTGCATCGCCCTTCTGTGCGCTCAGGCCCTTGTACTGGCCGAGGGTGATTACGGGGAACAGGTCGACCTTAAATGTGAGGACGAGGGACTTGTCATCGGTAATCTCAACATCGGTCATGCTGGGTCTGCCGATCATCTTAAGGCCGCTGTTGTCGATGCCGTAGCCGAATGCGTCGGGAGCGGCAACTTCGATAGCGTCCTGATAGAAAGCGTCTGCGCCGTACATGCCCTCAACGACTGCACGGGGAGCCTTACCCTTTCTGAAGCCGGGGATATTTATACTGCCCTTGACATTGTTAAAGGCTTTGTCGACAGCCTTGTCAAACTCGGCAGGATCAACTTCAACCTGAAAAGTTGCAGTATTATTTTCGTTTTTTTCTACGTTTCTTACTTGCATTTATGTCTTCCTCCTAATAATGTTCTTTCAAACACTTAAGCATAATAGCAGATTATCCCGCTAAAAGCAATGTTTTTTATATCAATAATGTGTATTTACAGCAGCTTTTTGGGCTCAAACTGTATATAATCGGCAGATACTAAGTCAAATTTCGCATTCCCGTACATTCCGTTAAAGGCAAATGCGCAGCCAGGGCCGTGGATATGGCCGTAAATGCAGCGCCTGACATCGTATTTGCGCAGAAGCTCAAGTATCTCTGGACACTCGTAATTGTAATACTTCGGCGGATAGTGCATGAAAACATACTTTTCCCCCTCACCTGCCGCCTTAAGTGAGGCATCAAGCCGCATTATCTCACGATTCATGACCTTTTTGTCATGCTCGTTGCCCTTGCTCTCCTCGTAAAACCAGCCTCGTGTGCCGCAAAGTGCGATATTTTCATATTTAAAGCAGTTATTGTGCAGAATATCGATTGTCGTGATATCGTTCTCGGCAAAGAATTTCTTTGCCTTTGTTGCCGTTGTCCACCAATAGTCGTGATTGCCTTTTAGAATTATCTTTTTACCCGGCAGACGGTCGATGAACTTAAAGTCCTCAAGTGTCTCGTCCATCGACATACCCCAGCTTATATCGCCGCATATGACCGTGAGGTCGTCGTCATTCAGAACAGAAAATCCCTCTTTGATTTTTTCTACATAGTTTTCCCATCTGCCGCCGAAAACATCCATCGGTTTGTCGGTGCCCAGCGACAAATGCAGATCGCCTATCGCATATAAAGACATAGTGCCTCCGTATATTCAGGTATAATAAGCAGACAATAATATTGCCTTACGGCAATACTATCGGAGGTATAAAACAATGAGTGAAAAGAAAATGAACCATAGTGAGATAACCGGCGTCGGCTGCGATGTAAGCACCTGCAAGTACAACACCATCGACAACAAGTGCGCCGCCTCCCAGATCAAGGTTCAGAACGAGAGAGCGACCACCAAGTCCGAGACCTTCTGCGGCACTTTCTGCCCAAGAGGCTGCTGCGACTGACAAAGCGGGACAATGTCCCGTACATATCACTTCAGAAATTCGGTAACTGCCTGTTTCATGGCCTGCTTTTCGATAACGGTCTCAAAGCGCACAGGGCGTTTATCAAGGCCGCACAGAGGTGCAGGTGCTGCATTTCCCGTAAAAGACGCAAGCTTTTCTATAAGCTCCACACCGGAAGCATCAGTCTTTTCGCCGAGGGCGTCAAGCACGCTGTCGCAGAACTTGAACGGGCTTGCGGTCGAGACAACGACCGTCGGTCTGTCCGTTTTATGCTCAAGCATGAGCTTGTACGCAACAGCGGTATGCGTGTCGATAAGATAGCCGTGCTCATTGTACACATCAGCAATTGTTGCTTTCGTGTCGGCATCGGTGCAGAAGCCGCCGACAAAGTTATCGGACAAGACCTTGAATATCTCTTTGCTCACAGTGTAGCTTCCCTTTTCGCTCAGGCTGCGCATGTATTCTGCAACCTGCTTATCATCGCCGCAGACACTGTACAGCAGACGCTCGAGATTGCTCGAAACGAGGATGTCCATCGACGGGGATATCGTCGTGTGGAAAGCTCTGTTGCGGTCGTATGTGCCGGTCTTGAAGAAATCGGCGAGTACATTGTTCTCATTCGATGCGCAGATGAGCTTGCCGACCGGCAGCCCCATCTGCTTTGCGTACCAGCAAGCGAGGATGTCGCCGAAGTTGCCGGTAGGGACGGCAAAGTCGACCTCGTCGCCGAGTTTTAACCCATTTGAGTTAAGAAAATCGCAGTATGCCGAGAAATAGTAAACTATCTGCG
The DNA here is from genome assembly GCA_000431075.1 of Firmicutes bacterium CAG:555. GTDB lineage: Bacteria > Bacillota > Clostridia > Oscillospirales > Oscillospiraceae > F23-B02. Next base: position 45,728 of record HF986900.1, on the reverse strand, counting down.
GCAGAAGTCTGCCCCAGTTAATTGAGTTTGCAGAGGACAGAAACCAGCCCTTGGCGGAGAGCTCTTGAGCGAGCTGCGTATCGCCGAAAAGGGTCTTAACGCCGGTCTGAGCATCGTCAAAGTTGCCCTTGACAGCCGCAACGGAGACATTTTCGCCACGCTGTGTGACCATTTGCAGCTTCTGTACATCGGAAACGCCGTTGTGCGGGTAAAATACCAGTATCTTCGTGTCCTCAACATCGGCAAAGCCCTCGAGCGCCGCCTTGCCGGTATCGCCGCTCGTGGCAACGAGGATGCACACTTTTTTCGTCTCGCCGCATTTTTTAAGCGATGCGGTGAGCAGGTGCGGCAGAATTTGCAGCGCCATGTCCTTAAATGCGCAGGTCGGGCCGTGCCAAAGCTCCAAAACGGCGGTCTTGCCGTCAATTATATGAAGCGGCGCAACGGCGGCATCATCGAAATTATCGCCGTAAGCTGCGCTGACGATGCGCTTTATCTCCGCTTGGTCGAACTCATCAAGGAACAGAGAGAGAATCTTCTCGGCTCTGCCACGGTAATCGGTCTTGCTGAGTGCCTCTATCTGTGCAAGGCTCAGCTTCGGCAGTTCCTCGGGCACGAACAGGCCGCCGTCGGGTGCAAGTCCGTGAACGATTGCATGTGCCGCACTGACACGGCATGATTTATCTCTTGTGCTGTTATACATCATTTTGATCACCTGTTAAAACGCATTTTCGATGTGGTTTATTCTGACCCTGCCCTTTTCGCCGTTGGGTGCATAGATCTCTATCACATCAAACCTCGGCTGAAGCTCCGTCTCATTTTGTTGGAGCCAGAGCTGCGCCGCCATCATCACCCGCTGCTGCTTTGCGGCGGTGACAAATTCCTTTGCCTCGGCGTATGCGTCGTTTTTGCGGAGCTTGACCTCGACAAAGACGATATACCCACGCTTTGAGGCAACGATATCAATTTCGCCCTGCCTGTAACGACAGTTCATGTCTATTATTTTATATCCGTGCAGGCGGAGATAATTTGCCGCCTTCTTTTCGCCCCATGCGCCAAGCTGTCTGTTATCCATCAGTGCATCTTCCTCAGAAAGCTCGGGCGATGTATCTCGCTCGGTCCATGCTCACGCAGTGCCTCGTAGTGCAGCTTTGTACCGTAGCCCTTGTGCTTTTCAAAATGGTACTCCGGGTACTTTTCCGCCATTTCAAGCATATATCGGTCACGGGTCACCTTTGCGAGTATAGACGCCGCGGCAATATCGGCGCACTTTGCGTCGCCCTTTATAACGCAGCGGCTCGGGATATTTATCGCACTGTTGCGGTTGCCGTCTATGAGTGCAAGCTGCGGCTGCGGAGCAAGCTTTTCTATCGCTCTGTTCATGGCAAGCATGGCGGCGTTCAGGATGTTGATGCTCTCTATCTCCTCAACGCTTGCAAAGGCGATGCCGTAGGTAATGGCATTTTCGCAGATAACATCGTACAGCGCCTCACGCTTTTTATCCGTGAGCTTTTTGGAATCATTAAGATCAGCTATCTCAATGTCCCTCGGCAAAATGACCGCCGCTGCGCAGACAGGACCTGCAAGCGGGCCTCGGCCTGCCTCGTCAACGCCGCAGATGAGTTCAACCCCCTCGGCATATATCTCGTTTTCAAGCTTCCAAAGCTCCGTCATTCCGGTTTCTCCAAGCTGATCCTGCCGAGCTTGCCGTCGTGGTACTCGCCAAGCAGGGTATTTGCCATCCGCTCAATGTCATATTCGCCCTTTGATACCAAAAAGCCACGCTTTTTTGCCGCTTCCTCAAGCAGCTCATAACCGTTCATTTCGGGGTCGGGGACGAATTTATAGCGCTGTGTCAGTGCATCGGGGTACATTTCACGCAGTCTGAGCATGAAATTTGCGCCCAGTGTCTCTTTATCGAGGACATCAGCCTTTATTGCATTGGTTATAGCGAGCATTTCGCCAACCTCCTGCGAATCGAACTTCGGCCAAAGTATGCCCGGGGTGTCGAGAAGGTCAAGGCCACGGTCGATGCTTATCCACTGCTTGCCACGGGTAACGCCGGGCTTGTCCCCTGCCACGGCGGCCTTGCGCTTTGCCACCTTATTTATGAATGTAGACTTCCCGACATTTGGGATACCGAGTATCATAACGCGCAGCGGGCGGGACACCTGACCCTTTGCGGCGTAATCGGCAATTTTATCCGCCAGCAGCTCGCGGAGCGCCGGAACAAAGCCGTTTACGCCCTTGCCGGTCTTTGCATCGGTCTCGAGTATCTTTATCCCTTGCGCCTCAAAGTGCTTTTTCCACTGTGCGGTCACGGCGGGGTCGGCAAGGTCGACACGGTTTAGGATAATAAGTCGCGGCTTACCGGCTGCAAGCCTGTCTATATCCGGATTGCGGCTTGAGTTCGGTATTCTTGCGTCAAGTATTTCGCACACGGCATCGACAAGCTTGATGCTGTCCTCTATCATGCGCTGAGCCTTGGTCATGTGGCCGGGAAACCACTGAATATTCATTTTTTCAAAATTTGTATCTGCCATAGCAATTATTTATACGGTGATCCTATATGGTCAAACGGGAAAGCGATGAATACTACCTTGCCGATGATATCACGGGTATCGACCATGCCAATACGCTCATCACGGCTGTCGGTCGAGTCGTTGCGGTTGTCGCCCATGACGAACACACAGCCGGGCGGTACTATCTGAATGCCGGTGAAGTCTATCTTATTTGCTGTCGGCTCGGCTATATACGGCTCATCAAGCGCTTCGCCGTCGACATAGACAATGTGCTTGTCAAAATCTATCTCGACTGTCTGCATCTCGGTCGCAATGACACGCTTAACAAGAGCGTAGTCTGCGTAATCGTCCTTTTGGAACACGATTATATCTCCCTGCTTGGGCTTATAAAGCAGGTTCGTGACGACCATCTTGTCGCCATCCTCGAGCGTGGGGTGCATCGAAGAGCCGACAACATCAACGAGCCTTACAAAGAACACAAACACCAAGACGCAGGCTATAAGCGCATACACAATGCACTGTATCCAGTCATAGACCTCTGCTCTTTTGGATACGGTCTCCTCGGTTTTCTTCTTTTTATTATCAGCCTTTTTCATTTGCATTACCTCTGATACTTGTGGTTCTAATCATTATACACTCTTTAACCGCATTTAGGCAACAAAAAAAGAGGCTGATGCCTCTTTTTTTGACCATTTGTGGGTCTTGAGCTTACAGACGCTCCTTGACCTTTGCGCTCTTACCGACACGCTCACGCAGGTAATACAGCTTTGCTCTGCGGACTTTACCGCGGCGGACTGTCTCTACGGAGACGATGGAGGGAGAGTGTACGGGGAAGACCTTCTCGCAGCCTACGCCGTAGGAAATACGACGGACGGTGATGGTCTCGTTGATGCTGCCATGCTTCTTGGCAATGATTGTGCCTTCAAAAGCCTGGTTGCGCTCACGGCTGCCTTCCTTTACACGAACGGTGATGCGGACGGTGTCGCCGACATTCAGTTCGGGCAGTTCGGGCTTCATGTACTGTTCGCTGAGAACTTTGATCAGATCCATAGTCTAATCCTTCCTTTACTTAAGGCGTTCGTGCCGGAGGACTCCCTTTGGGTCTCGGCAGAGGACCGCTTGATAGCTCGTACCATATCTGCACAAGCCATAATATACTATCACACAAAGTCTTGTATTGCAAGCACTTTTTAGCGGAAAACTCCCATATTTTCGTCAAACACCTCAAGCCTGCGGAATTTTGCAAAATCGGGTGCTATATCGGGGCAAAGCTGTCTTGTTGCCTCGGCAAGCAGCTCAGGGTTGAGTGTCGGCTCTTGGGCGGAGATAATGGCATTGAGCCGTACATCGCTGCCGTCAGCCGCAAACGATATCTCCTTGATTGCGGGTGCTATATCGCTCTCACCCATGCCGCGCTTGGTCTTTTTGGTGATGACGATGCTATCCTGTGCGTAAAACTCGCTGAGCTTTGCCGCCATTTCCTCGGCGCTGCGCTCGTCGTACTCAAAAACGCCGGATATCTTGATCCATTTTAGTTCCTTGACCTTGTGCTCGGAGGAATACACCTTGATTGCCTCGATGCCCTCGGGAAGCTGCTTTGACAGCGCATCGAGTATATCCTGCGGCTGCCTGTCCTCAAGGAGCTTAAAGTCCATTATCTCACAAATGCTCTCGGCACCGACCGACAGCGGAAGCGCAATGGATATCTGCGGGTGCGGGTTAAAGCCCTCGGAATATTTTAAGCGGCACTCGGCACGCAGAAAAGCTCTCGTGAGCGTGCGCATGAGGTCAAGATGCGAGATATAAACAGCTCTGCCGGTCTTGGAAAACAAAAGTCTGTACTTATCCATCGCAGCGTCCTCCCTTCAAAAGCTTTGCGGCACCGCAGGCCGAGCACTGCTTGCGGCAGTCGGGCGAAAGCTCGGAGCGATAGCACTGCTCCTTTTCGTGCCACAAATGCTCTTTACGCACGCCGACATCAACAACATCCCACGGCATGACCTCGTCCTTGCAGCGCTCACGGTGCGCATAGAAGGTCGGGTCAACGCCGGCGTTGTCAAATGCCTGCATCCAGCGGTCAAACGAGAAATAATCGGTCCATGCTTCAAGCCTGCCGCCGCTGCGCCAAACATTTTCGATTACCTTGCCCATGCGGCGGTCACCTCGGGAGAGGGTCGCCTCGATATAACTTGTCTGCGGGTCGTGCCAGTTGTAGACCACATTCTTGGCTTTTATACTATCACGCAGGAGGTTAACCTTGGCAATATACTCGTCCATCGTGTTCTGCTTTTCCCACTGGAACGGACTGTGCGGCTTCGGCACGAAGCAGGAGGTCGACACGGTTATGCGCACTCCCCTGTTTTTGTTCTTGGCATAAAGCCGCCATGTGTGCAGAACTTGGTTTGCAAGCTCCGCTATGCCGAGAATATCCTCCTCGGTCTCGGTGGGAAGGCCGAGCATGAAGTAAAGCTTTACATTGTTCCAGCCACCCTCAAATGCCAGACGACAGGTGTTTAGAAGATCCTCCTCCGTGACATTCTTGTTTATCGCATCACGCAGGCGCTGGCTTCCTGCCTCTGGTGCAAAGGTGAGGCCGCTCTTGCGGGTCTTTTGCAGCTTGTGCATTATCTCGATGGAAAAGTTATCGGCACGCAGTGACGGCAGAGACAGACCTATGCTGCGAGGCTCGCAGTATTCAAGCAGGCCGTCACAGATGCACGAAAGATGCCGGTAGTCGCTTGAGCTTAGCGACAGCAGCGTGATATCCTGGCAGCCGGTGTTTTTGAGAAGCGCCTTGCCCTGCTCGATAAGAAGCTCCGGGCTTTTTGCTCTAATGGGTCTGTAAACATGACCTGCCTGACAGAAACGGCAGCCACGCACGCAGCCGCGGAAAAGTTCGAGATTGACTCGGTCATGGATGACCTCGGTCGAGGGAACAACGGGATGAAGCGGAAAATGCACCTTGTCAAGGTCGGCTATGATGCGCTTCGTGACACGCTCGGGCGCACCGTCGGCGACTTCGATGCGGTTTATTGTATTATCATCGTTATAAACTGGCGTATAGAAGCTCGGGACATAAACGCCGCCGATGTTGCAGGCTTTTTTAAGAAACTCCGCCTTACTCCAGCCGTTTTGCTTCGCATCATGGATGAGCGCCAAAAGCTCGTTATTCATCTCCTCGCCCTCACCGAGAAGGAAAATGTCCACAAAATCCGCCATGGGTTCGGGGTTCAGTGCTGCCGTACCGCCGATGAGCACAAGCGGCAGAAGCTCAGTTCTTTCGGCACTGTGGATAGGCAGTCCCGCCATGTCCATCATGTCAAGCACCGTGGTGTAAGCCATCTCGTAGCCGACTGAGAACGCCAGCACATCGTGCTCGGAAATGGGGTCGCCGCTTTCAAGCGCATAGAGCTTGACATCGGACTTTTTCATCTCCTCGTACATGTCGCCCCATGGCGCATACACACGCTCGCACCAGACATACGGCAGCTCGTTCATCGTTGAGTAGAGTATGCCCATGCCGAGGTTTGACATGCCTATCTCGTAGGTATCGGGAAAGCAGAACGCCACCCTGACATCGACCTCGTCCTTGTTTTTTATTATCTGATTATATTCGCCGCCGGTGTAGCGTGCAGGCTTCTGCACTCTCGGCAGTATGCGCTCAAGTTTTTTATCCATGTAAAATCTCCAAACAGTTTATCTTTGTAATTTTACAACATTGCACCGTTTTTTACAATACCCGTTTGTGCCGTTAATACCCACACTCCGGCGATAAGCAGCGCTGCACCGAACGAGCGGCGAATGAAATACGCTCCCGCAAACAGCAGCGCCGTACCCGTGAGCATTCCGGAAATCTCAAGCAGCGTCTGTGCAAATACGGTGCCGCCGAAGAATCGGGCAATGCACTCAAGTGCCCGCCCGCCGTCAAGCGGCAAGGCAGGCAGTAAGTTGTACACCGACAAGACAAGGCTGAAGCCCGCTGCTTTTATAAGCAGCAGGTTTTGGCTCAGGTTGCCGAGGTATGATGCGGCATAAGCAAGAGCAAAGCCCGCCGCAGGGCCGGCGCATAAACAAATGACACTTTCCAAAGTACCGCCTGCATCGGAGCAATTTATGCAAAGTCCGCTAACACTGACCTTGAGACCATGCACCCTGCCGCCGCATAATTCAATTGCCGCAATGTGACCAAGCTCGTGGACTAAAACGGCAAGCAGCAGCGCCGCAAGGCTCGTCATGCCCCCGAAAAAGTAAATGACCGAGAGCAAAAGTATTGCTCCGGCGCTGATATCTACCCTTTTCATATGTAAAACTCGGGGTTGAGGTAGGTTTGACCTTTCATAAGTTCAAAATGCAGGTGCGGTCCGGTGGCAGCTCCCGTCTCGCCGACAAGGGCTATCGCCTCTCCCCTTTTGACTTTGCCGCTGCCTTTCAAATGCTTGCTGCAATGGGCGTAAAGCGTGCGGTAACCGTCGTCGTGGTCTATGATGACATACTTGCCGTAGCTGTCATTTTCACCGATGGCGTATATCGTGCCGTCGGCAAAGGCGCACACCTTTTCACCGGTGTTTGCCGCAAAGTCCGTGCCGTAGTGGTACTTGACCTCGTTTTGAATGGGGTGCTCTCGGTAGCCGAAGCCCGAGGAGGTTACACCTTTTACCGGGCTTGTATACTTAAACGGCAGCGCAGAATAATCATATGACACATTTGAAGGCACGGCGTAGTTTGAAAACGCCTTTTGTGCTGCGTAAAATGCTGCCACCTTGGGCGGCGTTGTGGGCTTCGGCGTGGGCGTAGGGGTAGGCGTTGGAGTTGGAGTTGGAGTCGGGCTCGGGGTCGAGGTTGGAGGGGGTGCGGCGGGGGGTGGGGGGG
>HF986900.1:0-38317 GCA_000431075.1 Firmicutes bacterium CAG:555 | reverse complement strand
TGTGGGGGTCGCGGCAACAACTGCACTCGCAGGCTTGGGCTTGAAGTCCTTTGTGAAATCAAAGGCGTTTATAATATCCTCCTTTGTAAGCTCCGAGCCCAGTGCGATTATCGCCTGCGTCTGCTCATCCTCCATGCGCAGCACATCGGTAATTCCGTCCCGTATCTCGTCCGAGAGTGACGGAAGCAGCATTTTTATCGCCGTCAGCGCTATGAATATGCCCGCCGATATGTATAGCTTAATATCCTTCATGGCTTGTCACCTCAACTAATTATATTCGGTCAAGGCTGACAAATTCGCAAATAATTCTTGACAATGTCACATTGTCTTATTATAATAATAAAGCTGATTTCGGGGTGTAGCGCAGTTGGTAGCGCGCTTGGTTCGGGACCAAGAGGCCGGGAGTTCAAGTCTCCCCACTCCGACCAAAAATAAGGTTGATAGTTTTGATACGAGAGTATCTGAAACTATCAACCTTTTTCTTTTTGCAAAAATGCTTGCGGCACAAGGCTTTTCGGCAAAGCGACACTTTGGAATAGTTTCATTGTGGGCTTTATGCAGGTGTTTTGCTCCTCTCCAACTATCCATTCTGTGCCAAAGACAAAGTCCTCTCCGACACAAAAGTGCCGAAAAAGGCTTGAAATCAAGGGCTTCCGAGGTCAACTGCTGACTTTGGAAGCCCTTTTTCTGTTTATTCGATTGTGGGATTCCAGCGTTCAGACGCTCGGCAGCGATGTGGCACAGGAGTCTTGCGGTGTACGGATTTTGGAATAATACCGACGCCGGGGATATCTGTTTGCTATGTATCGGCTTGCGAGCATCTTGTTTATGCGCGCTTACGCTTCCTTTGCTATTACTTCGGGGCCGATGCCAGTGGCGACGACCTTGTCAAAGATCTCGCCGCACTTTTTCTTGCCGAGCAGTTTTATGGGGTACTTGAGCAGCTGAGGCGCAAGCTACTTGATAACGGCGGCGGTATCGGGATTGTCAAGCAGCTCCTTGACGGTAAGCTTTCTGAAATCCATGGCAATACTCCTTTTCGTTATTGCGGGGAGTTGCCCTGCGGATGCTTACATTATAGCCTCCATCCCGCAAAACGGCAAGAGATTGACAGACAGGCTTTCATTTAAGCGTACTGTTTGGTACGTCGAGCACAATGTCGGACATAGGGAAGGACGCGCAGGGATGGATGTAGCCAAACTCGATATCGGCTCTGCGGCGGCCGTCGGTCTTTTCCGGAACAAAGACCTTACCCGAGATGAGCTTTGAGCGGCACCATGAGCACTCGCCGCTGCGGCAGCGGGAGGGAGCGACGATGCCCGTACGCTCGATGGAGGTCAGCAACGGCTCATCGGCGGAGGCGGTGATGTCGTATTCCCTGCCGCACTGAATGACCTTAAGGTTAAAGGTCTTGCCGCGGATATCCTCCGGGTAGCCGGGCTGATTCCACGGGTCCTTTATCATGCCGAACAGCTCACGGCGCACAAACTTGCGGCGCAGGCCGAGCTTTGCGATCTCGCCATCGAGGAAGTTGTACATCGCCTGCGGACCGCACATGAAGACGCTGTACTCCTCGCCACCGTACTTTTTGATAAGCTCGGCGGTGATGAAGCCGTGCTCATAGCCGGGCTTTTCCTCGTCGGACAGAACATGCACGACGTGTACCTTGTCGCAGGCGGCACAGACCTCGTCAAGCTCTTTCTTGTAGACAATGCCGTCCTCCGTGCGTGAGCCGAAAAGTATCGTCAGGTCGAAGTCCTCAAAGCCGTCGCGGATGGCGTATGCCATGCCCATGAACGGAGTGATGCCGGAACCGCCCGCGAGTGCTACGACCTTCTTCGCGTCGCGCAGGCGCTCATAGTAGAGGTGACCCTGCGGCCCGGAGATAGTGACGTGCTGCCCGACGACCCAGTGATCCTGAATGTACGGGCTGACAAAGCCGGCGTCATCGCGCTTGACGGTAATGTTGTATTCGCCTCGTTTTGTCCACGCCGGGGACGAGCAGAGCGAATATGAGCGCGTGGTCACGGTGCCGCCTATGGGGACGCATACGCTGATGTACTGCCCGGCTCTGAACGGGGCGAGGGCGGAGCCATCCTCAGTCTTGAGGACGATCGTCTTTGCGTCGGCACCGTTTTGGCGTATCTCGGCCACGATGACCTCCTGCTTCTCCGGGTGGCGCTGCTTTGCCTTTTCGTTGGTGGTGAGAGTTTTCGGCAGCGGAGCGGAGGAGGCCGCCTGTATCGCCTTTTCGCGCACCTTGGGCATGTTCTTGAACCTGAGCATATCAAGCGCGCCGATCATGCCTACCTTGTAATTGAGCTTATCTGCCATCTTCTCAAGCCTCCTCTTCTTTCATTTCTGCGAGAGTCTTTTTTGCGAGCGTATCTCCGCTGAATATCGCGGAGTTGTAGCCGTCGCCGCGGATGCTTGCCGCACCGACAAACTTCAGTCCTTTTACCGGAAACTCTGTACCCATCATCATCATTCGCGGCATCATGTTGTCCCAGTCCTTCAGCTCGAAACCGTAGGCCGCGCCCTGAGGAACGTTGACATAGTTGCACATCGTCCACGGCGTCGCGATCTCAAGCTCCTCAATGTACGGGGTGACGGTAACGCCATAGCGCTCCTCGAAAAGCTTTATCAGCTTCTCGGCAAAGGCGGTCTTCGTCTCTACGTAATCATCCGGATCTACATTTGCCCAGTCATCATCCATGAAGGTGCTTGTGAGGGAGACAACGCAGGTACCCTCCGGTGAGAAGCCGGGGTTCACAACGTTGTAGCACACCATGACCTGGTTGCAGTTTGTCGCGATGGTTTTTCCGGATTCGTACTCCTTGGCCGTGTCGGCAGAGGTCGGGAGGAAGACGGTGTAATCGCGGATTCCGAGTTCCTCGGCGCTCCTGTCAAGCCCCATGTATACGACGAACATTCTCGCCGAATAGGTGCGGGCATTGCCAAGCTTCACCATGCGCTCCGGTACGACCTCCGGCGGGCACATCGTGGCGTACACCATGTTCTGGTTCATGTTGCAGAGAATGTGTTTTGTCTCGACCTCGCCGCAGGTAGTCTTAACGCCGCGGACGGTCTTGCTCTCATCAAAGAGTATCTCGGTCGCGGTGCAGTTCATCCACACCTCGCCGCCCATGCTGCGGAAGCACTCGAGCAGCCCTGTCGTCAGCTCGTTGCTGGTCTTGTCGGGTATCCACGCGCCGTGGTTTACGTACAGCCAGAGCATGTTGACGTACTGGAGGAAGGACAGATGGTCGGCGTCGACGCCGAGATAGCCCCAGTAGGTGTTCATTATATCCTGCGCGAGCTTAGGCATCTTCATCGCCCTGAACACACGGTTGACCGTGTAGCTGCCCAGCCGCAGGAAGTTGGGGAAGTGCTCCTGCATATACTTCGGGTCTGTCTTGCCCGCGACGCTCAGAGAGTAGTCGCCGGCGGCGTGAAACTCCGTGCCGAGGTCGAACAGATCCTGTATGGATTTGCGGCAGCCTGGCACAAGACGCTCCATCTCATTGACAAACTCCTTTACCGTGCATGGGAGGGTCGCGTCGATATGCGTCCTGCCGTCGGAGGCGGTGGTGATAACGCGGAAGTTATCCGGAACCATGTGCCACGGAATGTCAAGGCCGAACTCATCACAGATCCTGCGGCAGCCGCCGGGGTTTTCCTTTGTGCCCCATTCGCAGATCTCGTGCAGCGCCGTTTCAAATTCAAAACGGCCTCTACGGAAGCTTGAGGCGCAGCCGCCGGGCATATTGTGGCGCTCGATAAGCAGGGTCTTTTTCCCACCCTTTGCCATGCGGCAGGCTGCGGCAAGACCTCCGTTTCCGGCGCCGATCACAACGGCATCATATTTTGGCATCAGTATCTCCTCCTTAATTTGTGGTAATACCACGTGTTTGTACTGTGCATTTTATAACAATCACCGGCAAAAGGTCAATGCTGTTGCCGTATTTTCAGCGGAATAGTCAGCATTACGCTTGACTTTTAAGCATCTTGCAGGTAAAATTTTAAACGTGGAATTTGGTATGACCACAGGCAATCCGCGTTTGGGAGGCAAATATGGGGTTCAATAAAATAGTAGCGGTGTCCATGACGGAGCTGTTCGTGCAGCAGATTGAAAACATGATACTCTCCGGTGAGCTAGCTATCGGCGAGCAGCTGCCGCCGGCGCGGGAGCTGTCGGTAAAAATGGGCGTCAGCAGGACGGTCATTTCCGCGGGGCTTGTGGAGCTTGAGAAGCTCGGCTTTGTTGAGATTCGCACGCGGCAGGGCGTGTTCGTCTGCGACTACCGGCGTAAGGGCAGCCTTGAGACGCTTATCGCCATCATGCGCTATAACGGCGGCGCGATGAGGAAGAACGAGGTAAAATCCCTGCTCGAAACGCGCGACGCGATGGAGTGCCTGTGCCTGCGCCTTGTGTGCGAGAAGAACGACGTGGCCGAGCTTGAAAAGCTCAGTCCGATCCTTGACAGCATCCGTGACGCACGCAACGCCGACGAGGCCGCAGAGCGGGTATTCAGCTTCCACCATGAGCTTGCGATAATGTCCGGCAACGTGCTGCTGCCGCTGCTATACTATTCCTTTAAGACGCAGGGCGAGTACCTGTGGTCACTCTATTGCAAGCGCAGCGGTGTGAAGAAGCTGTATGAAATAAAGCTTGCGCTCTTCTCGGCACTTATGAATAAGGATATTGATTCCGCGATAGAGCAGACGCACCAAATCATGGATGTCGCAAAGAACGACCTTGGTTTCTACGGGGCGTGACAACAGAAAAAGCTCGTTCGGCTCAAAGCACCCTTACGCGCTTTTTCCTTGGCGTTATTAATTAAAAGGTGTGGCAAAATTAAAAGGTTTATTTGCCATCAACTGCAGTTGGGTGCGAAGAGTTGGCAAGGATCTTTTCAATCTGCTGTCCCAAGAGCTTGTTTTCCTCCAACGCCTTTTCTTGAAGCGCCTTCAGTTCTTCTTGAGACATCGCAGCTAATTCTTTGTCGGTATATTTTTTCATAACTACCACCTTTTCTTTCGTGCGGTTAGCATTCCGCTTCAAAGACGGACCGGAGATTGAGGTTGGGGCTGAATAAGCCCCGCGTTTTTGTTATTCGGATGGTTTCACTTTCTCGGTTATGGTTTCATTTTCGGGTGAAACCAAATGAAACCGTTTGAAACCGTATCAATATTATCAACTGTTGGCAGAAGAAAAATCCTGTCGTATTTTCGACAGGATTTTTCTTTTATACAGAGTAACTCTGAAAAAGCGGACAGTCAGAGAAATAAATACAAGGCTTGACTTGACAATCGCTCGGCTGCCGAGCTCACCGAAAGCGGCGCTTCCCATGCGCAGCTTGAGCTAAATCTATTCGGCATACAATCGAACCTCCCATAATGTTTCATTCAGCAAAAAACTCCTGATTTTAGTGGAATTCAGGAGTTGTGATCATCGTTATAGAAATTTCGGCATTGAAGCAAAGAAAAAGCAAGCATCATAAGATGCTTGCTTTTTGGAGCGGGCAACGAGACTCGAACTCGCTACCTCCACCTTGGCAAGGTGGCGCTCTACCGGATGAGCTATGCCCGCACACGGAACATTTTTATTTTACCACGCAAATCAGATTTGTCAAGCAAAACTTTCATGTTCCGGATAAATTCATCTGAAATCGGCAATATCTCCGAAGCCCTTGCCGAAAACATTCTTGGCATCGGTGATGATGAAAAAGGCTTTTTCATCGACATTCTTTATCATTTTCCTGATATCGGCTATCTGCGTGCGCTTGACAACGCACAAAAGCACCTGCTTATTCTGATGCGAATATGCGCCCTCGCCCCTGATAATGGTTACGCCACGGTGCAGGCGGTCGGTGATGTCGGTCACAAGCTGGTCGCTCTTTTCGCTGATGATGTAGCACACACTGGAATTGTCGATGCCGTACAGCACAAGGTCTACGACCTTGGATACGACAAACATGGTAATGGCGGCGTACATTGCAGACTCAATCTTGTTGAAAATGGCCGCAAATGCAATGATTATAACACAGTCGGTTATGAGAACAACAGTGCCGAAGTTGAGGTACGGAAACTTGAGCCTTATAAACTTTGCAATGATATCCGTGCCGCCCGTGGTCGCACCGGCATAGTAGATGATGCCAAGGCCGAGGCCCTTGACGGCGCCGCCGATTATACACGCAAGCAGCATATCGTTTGTCGGCGATATCGACAGCAGAGCAAACAGGTCAACGAACACGGATGAGAGCAGCATGCCGACGAGCGAGCTGACGATGAATCCCGTGCCGAAATAGCGCCACGCTATAATAAACAGCGGGATGTTGAGAACGATGGTGAGCAAGCCGACAGGAAGCTTGGTCAACAAATTGATTATCATTGCGATACCGCTGACACCGCCGACAATTATCGAGTTCGGGTACAGGAAGAACTGGAAGCCAGCCGCAAACAGTGCAGCGCCGACAACGATAAGCAGATACTTGAATGCAATTGCTTTGATTTTCTTGTTTTTAATCATAATAAAGCCCTCAGTTTATAAGTGACATCTGCTCCTCTCCCCTGTCCTCGTCCTTGAGCAGCGCACCGGCTGCCGGAAGGCTGCGGACACGGTAGCGGGAGACATTCTTTATTACGGTCGATTCGAGCTGTACCGCCGAATTCAGTTTGTGATTTTTCTTTAAGCTCATTCCCGCAACACCCTGCGTGGTGCGGCTGGTCTTGAGCTGCAAAAGCGAGGTATTGAACACGAGCGCCCTGCCGTCGGTCGAGAACATGGCAACATTGATATCCTCGCTTATCGGCATGACCTCAACGAGCGGACTTTTGTCGGAATATGCGTTTATGAGCTTCTTGCGGTTTGTCTTTGTCTCGTATGCCGACATTTCGAGCCTTGCTATCTTGCCGTTTTCAAAGAACAGCAGAAGCTGCTTTTTGTAGTCGCCCGGGCAAATGACGCTTACAATGCGCTCGCCGTCCTCCATTTCGAGTTTTGTCGGCAGATACACGCCGAGGTCGGAGGCTTTGGTGTTGTCAAAATCCGATAGTTTCGTTTTGTACACATGCTGCTGATCGGTGAAAATCAAAAGCTCCGTGCGGTTAGACGACTCAAAGGACATTTTGAGTCCGTCCCCGTCCTTGAACTTCTGTTCACTGTTCATGCGCAGCGACAGCGGTGTTATCTTCTTAAAATACCCCTCGTTCGAGATAAACACCGTTACGGGGTAATCCTCGACAAGCTCGGTCTCCTCAAATTCCTCTATCTCGTTTGCGTAAACGATGCCCGTTCTGCGGGGGCAGGGGTATTTTTTGATGACCTGCCTGAGCTCATTAACGATGATGCTCTTTATCTTGCGTCGGCTCTTGAGCGTTTCCTCAAGCTCCTCTATCGCCTTTTCCAACTCCTCGGTCTCGGACACACGCTTGAGGATATACTCCCTGTTTATATTGCGCAGCTTTATCTCCGCAACATACTCTGCCTGCGCCTTGTCGATACCGAAGCCCATCATGAGGTTGGGTACGACCTCGGCTTCAAGCTCGGTATTGCGAATAATCGCAATCGCCTTGTCAATATCGAGAAGTATTTTTTCAAGACCCTTGAGCAGGTGCAGCTTATCCTTTTTCTTGGACAGGTCAAAATACACACGGCGGCGGACACATTCCATGCGCCATGCGCTCCACTCGCTGAGTATCTCCCTCACGCCCATGACCTTGGGGTTGCCGGCGACAAGGATGTTGAAGTTGCAGGGGAAGCTGTCCATAAGCGGGGTGAGCTTGAACAGCTTCTGCATGAGCTTTTCGGGGTCGGTGCCGCGCTTGAGATCGATGGCGAGCTTAAGACCGCTGAGGTCGGTCTCGTCTCGCATATCGTTTACCTCACGCACCTTGCCGGCCTTAATAAGCTCTGCGACCTTGTCAACGATGGCTTCGGTCGTGGTGGTATAGGGTATCTCGTAAATCTCGATGATGTTTTCCTTTTGGACATAGCGCCAGCGGGCTCTGACCTTGAAGCTGCCACGGCCGGTGTTATAGATGTTCTCCATCTCCGCACGGTCGTAGACTATCTCACCGCCGGTGGAGAAATCGGGTGCAGGCATGGTCGAGAGCAGGTCGCACTCGGGGTCGGACAGATACTCTATCGTTGTGCGGCAAACCTCCTCAAGGTTAAAGCCGCATATCTGGCTTGCCATGCCGACGGCAATGCCGGTGTTGCTCGACACGAGCACATTGGGAAACGAGGTCGGCAGAAGTGACGGCTCTTTCATGCTGCCGTCGTAGTTATCGATAAACTCGACAGTGTCTTGGTCTATATCTCCGAAAAGCTCGGCACATATGGCAGACAGCTTTGCCTCGGTATAACGGGAGGCTGCAAAGGACATATCTCTTGAATACACCTTGCCGAAGTTGCCCTTGGAGTCGACAAACGGGACGAGCAGCGCATCGTTGCCCTTTGACAGGCGTACCATAGTCTCGTATATCGCAGCGTCACCGTGCGGGTTAAGGCGCATGGTCTGGCCGACGATGTTGGCACTCTTGGTGCGGCCGCCGTTTAGAAGTCCCATCTTGTACATGGTGTACAGAAGTTTTCTGTGGGAGGGCTTGAAGCCGTCTATCTCGGGGATGGCGCGGGAGATGATAACGCTCATCGCATACGGCATGTAGTTTTGCTCAAGCGTCTCGGTTATCGGCTGCTCCAGCACCTCGGCACGAAGGCCGATCACATTAGGATTATTGAATTTTTTCTGTTCGGGAGCTTGTTTTTTAGCCATTTAGAATGTTTCCTTTCAACGCTTGCCCTTTTTCTTTGCACCGGTCTCAAAGCTCCGGCGGCATTTAGGGCAATGCGTAGCCTTGAACAGCCCCAAGTAGATCACTTTTCCGCAGTAGGGGCATTTACAGAAAAGAAAGATGACGACGAATGCCATCACAAAGCACACAAGCGACAGCACCGCCGAATATATGGGCAGCACCGTGCCGTTGCCATTTGAGATAACACCCACGGCACCGAACATAACGCACAGCGCAAGCAGCAGCTTTACTGAATTTCTGGCTCTGTCAAACTTCATATCCGCACCTCTCAGGATATATCCGCCATGTCAAGATACAGGTATCCGTTTTCGGCGATGTGATTTTTTCTGCCCGCAAGGTCGTCGCCAAGCAAAAGGTCAAACATCTGCGACATGTGCTCGGCATCCTCGGGCATGACTTTTATAAGCCTGCGTGTCTCGGGGTTCATGGTGGTCATCCACATCATGTCCGGATCGTTTTCACCGAGACCCTTGCTGCGGTTGATGCTCGCCTTAGCACCGTTTAATGACGCAACGATATCCGCCTTTTCCTTGTCTGAGTAGGCAAAATATGTTTTGCCCTTGCTCTCTATCTCATAAAGTGGCGATTCTGCGATGTACACATATCCTTCACGGATAAGCGTAGGCACGAGCCGGTATATCATCGTCAAAATGAGCGTTCTGATCTGGAAGCCGTCAACATCGGCGTCAGTGCAGATGATGACCTTGTTCCAGCGCAGGTTATTGATATCAAAGGAATTCAGATCCTTCTGACCCTTGACCTGAACCTCAACACCGCAGCCGAGCACTTTCAAAAGGTCAGTTATGATATCGCTTTTGAATATCCTTGCAAAATCGGCCTTGAGGCAGTTTAATATTTTGCCTCTGACAGGCATGATTCCCTGGAAATCAGCGTCACGGGAAAGCTTACATGCGCCCAGCGCCGAGTCGCCCTCGACGATGTATATCTCACGCTTTTCGGGATCTCTGCTGCGGCAGTCGACGAATTTCTGCACACGGTTTGCGATATCAATGCTGCCGGAGAGCTTCTTTTTCATGCCGAGCCTTGTCTTTTCCGCCGCCTCACGGCTGCGTTTGTTGACAAGCACCTGCTCGGCTATCTTGTCGGCCTCAGGCTTATTCTCAATGAAGTATATCTCCAAGCGCTCCTTGAAGAAATCGGTCATCGCCTCTTGGATGAAGCGGTTGGTTATCGCCTTTTTGGTCTGGTTTTCATACGAGGTCTGCGTGGAAAAGCAGTTTGTAACAAGCACCAGACAGTCGGCGACATCCTGATAGCTTATCTTACTTTCGTTCTTCTGATACTTGCCTATCTTCTTTATGTAGGCATCGATGGCGTAAACAAAGGCGTTTCTCGTCGCCTTTTCGGGCGCACCGCCGTATTCAAGCCACGATGAGTTGTGGTAATACTCCGTCAGGCTCACCTTATTTGAAAAGCAGAAGGCAGCCGAGAGCTTGACCTTATACTCGGGCTTATCCTCACGGTCACGGCCACGAAGCTCTGCGCTTATAAAATACGGCGTTGGGCCACGACGCTCTGCGCTTATAAAATACGGCGTTGTGAGCGGATTATCGGCCGCAATCTCATAGACATAGTCGAGAATACCGTTTTCATACACATAATCCGTGACTTCAAACTTGTTACCGTTCTGATTGCGGAAGCGGAATGTTATACCGGCATTAACAACCGCCTGACGGTGCAGGACATCCTTGAAAAATTCCTCGGGAATGTCTATATCCGTAAAGACCTCAAGATCGGGTCTCCATTTGATCGTCGTGCCTGTCTTTTTACGGTCGGCAGGGCTTATGGTGAGCTCCTGACCTTTTTTGCCGACTACCTTGCCCTTCTTGAAGTGCAGCTCATATTTTTTACCGTCACGCCAGACGGTGACATCCATGTATTCCGAGGCGTACTGCGTTGCGCACGAGCCGAGGCCGTTAAGACCGAGAGAGTATTCGTAGTTCTCACCCTCGTTGTTAGAATACTTGCCGCCTGCGTACAGCTCGCAGAAAACGAGCTCCCAGTTAAAGCGCTTCTCATTTGCGTTCCAGTCGACAGGGCATCCTCGTCCAAAGTCCTCGACCTCTATCGATTTATCGGCATAGCGGGTCAGCGTTATGAGATTGCCGTGACCCTCACGAGCCTCGTCAATGGAGTTTGACAGTATCTCGAACACGGCGTGCTGGCAGCCGTCAAGTCCGTCCGAGCCGAAGATAACGCCCGGGCGCTTTCTGACTCTGTCCGCTCCCTTGAGCTGAGAAATGCTTTCATTACCGTATTGTGCGGTGGTTTTACTCATTTTCCGAAATTCCCCTTGAATACAACATCTTGTGTTTAGTGCCTTATAAATTCCTTGATAACTTAGATTATTTAGTATATTATAATTTTGCCAAAAAATCAAGTGCGGCAACAAAAGCGGGGACAGAGCGTACTCTGTCCCCCAAAGCCGACCCAAGATCGGCAGACGAAAAAGCTTGAATGTTCTAATTATCACGGTGATAATAGCTCTCATTCTGCCCGGTTCTTTCTATCTCACGGGCACTTTTTGCCGTCTGATAATATTATTGCATGGATTTTTCATTATAACCGTGGTAATATATTGTCATAGCCGTTTAAATGACGGACAGGCTGAATATAATAATGAGAAAAGATAAGGAGTTCTTTTCTCATGACAAAGAAGGAAGCAAAGGCACTAAAGGCAGAGTATAATAAGCGTGTTAAAGAAATGAAGGCCATTCGCTCGCAGCTGCACTGCGCATATGCGGCGTTTGATTCCGTCACCGATCCGGACATGATGGATGCCTGCATTTTCGAGATAAGCGCACTGAAATCACGGTATAACTATGCCGTTGCCAACATAAAAAATCTGATTCAATAGGAGAAACATATGGATTACTTAAATCTTGCGGTCTATGTCGTTATCGGAGGTCTGATGCTGTGGCTTGTAATCAAGATCTTCGCAACGCCGATAAAATGGGCATTCAAGCTGCTGTTGAACGCCGCTTTGGGCTTTATCATGCTGTTTGTGTTTAACTTTCTCGGCGGCTTTATCGGACTTAACATAACCGTCGGCTGGGTCAGCGCAATAGTTGCCGGTGTCCTCGGCATCCCGGGGATCATCCTGCTGCTTTTAGTTGAAAACTTCTTTCTCTGAATTACATAGTAAAAAAGAGAGTGCGTTGGCACTCTCTTTTTTATTTAAGAAGCTTTAACGCTTCCGATATCTCATCAAACTTCATGCTGTGCGAGGCTTTGACAAGCACCGTATCGCCTTTTTTTATAAGCTCCGGCAGCTTCGATATAAGTTCGGCATTCGTCTCAAAGTGCAGTGAGCTTATCTCCTCTGCCGCCGTGCAGGTATATCTTGAAAGCTCGCCGACTGTGAGCAGCAGGTCAACACCGTTATCGGAGGCGTACCTGCCGACTTGGGTATGAAGCTCTTCCTTGTTCTCCCCCATTTCGAGCATGTCGCCCAAAATGCAGACCTTGCGGCCGTTTATGGTTTTAAGGGAATCGATCGCACACATGACTGAATCGGGGTTTGCGTTATAGCAGTCGTCAACAAGCGTTATATAGCCCGTGTCAATGACATTTGCTCTGCGGCCGACGGTCTCATAGGCGGCAATATCGGCGGAGATCTCGTCATCGGTAAGCCCCATTTCAATGCCGACCGCCGCACCCTCAAGCGCAGCATAGACCATGTGGCTGCCGTAGGACGGCACGGTGACATGGATGCGTCTTTCGCCCGAGACAATGTCGCAGCTAAGCTCGTTAAGTCTGTCACTGCAAATATTCTCTGCCTTAACATCGGCGTTTGCGCACGTGCCGTACAAGACCTTGCGCTGACGGCAGTCAAGCGTCGAGAGAAGGTCATCATCGCCGTTTAGGAACAGCGTGCTGTCATCTGGCATATAGTCAAGCATCTCGGTCTTTGCCTTCAAAACGCCGCTTCTGTCATGCAGGCGCTCCAAATGCGCATGGCCGATGAGCGTATACACCGCCATCGTGGGGCGCACCATCTTTGCCAGACGGCTCATCTCACCGAAATCGGATATGCCCATCTCGATGACCGCTACCTCGTGCTCCGGCTCAATCCTAAAAATAGTGAGCGGAACGCCGAGCTCGTTATTAAGGTTTTTCTCGGTCTTGAGCACATTGTACTTCCGTGAAAGCACTGATGCGACCATTTCCTTCGCCGTGGTCTTGCCGACGCTTCCGGCAATGCCGATGACGGGAATGTCAAAGCGCTTGCGGTAGTGCTCGGCAAGAGTCTTGAGTGCCGCCGCAACATTGGGCACAACAATGACTGTGCCGGTGACATTCTCGGGCACACGCTCAGCAATGCAGCAGGCAGCGCCAAGCTCAAAGGCTTTGTTCATGTAGTCATGCCCGTCGACACGCTCTCCTTTTAGTGCCGCAAACATGAAGCCCGCTTCGACCTTGCGGCTGTCTATTGCGACGCCGAGTATCTCGCTGTCTGAATTATCGCTGCCGTGGAGCTCACCGCCGACTATGGCGGCGGCATCAGATACGCTCAAACCTCTCATTTATTATACTTCTCCATTGATACTTCAATGATCTTATCGCAAAGCTGCGGGAAGCTCATGCCCATTTCCCTCGCCATCTGCGGCACTAAGCTCGTCGGGGTCATGCCCGGTAGCGTGTTTGCCTCAAGGCAGTAGATTTCGCCGTCTGTCTCATCCATGAGGAAGTCTGCACGGAAGTAAACATCTATCATGAGTGCCGTGGCGACACGCTCGGCAAGACGCTGAAGTCTGTCGGTATCCTCGACGCTTATCTCGGCGGGGCAAATTTCCTCGGTCATGCCTGCCTGATACTTATTTTTATAATCATACCAGCCGTTTTTAGGGATTATCTCGATAACGGGCATTGCCTTGCCATTTAGAACGCCGACGGTAAACTCCCTGCCCTTTACATACTTTTCGACCAAGACATGTGATTCGTACTTGAACGCAAATTTAAGTGCGGCATCATACTCGTCACGGCTGCGTACAATGGATGTGCCGACGCTTGAGCCGCCCGAGCAGGGCTTCACTACGCAGGGGAAGCCTACATCGTCGTACTTATCCGCACCCTTTTCAAGAACTATCCCCGCCGGTGTGGGTATGCCGTTTGCACGGAACATTATCTTCGACAGCTCCTTGTTCATCGCAATTGCGCTGCCGAGGTAGCCGCTGCCGGTGTATTTGACGCCGTGCATATCGAGAGTTGCCTGTATCTTGCCGTCCTCGCCGTCCTGACCGTGTAGAGCGAGGAAGCATATATCCGCAGCACGGCATATCTCGATGACATTACCGCCTATCCTTGAGCCCTTGCCCTCGGCAAGAAGCTTATCAAAGTCCGGAGTTTCCTCCTTGACGGAATACTGAACATCCTGCTGCTCACGCTCAAACAGCTCCATTGGGTCGTTATATTCGCCGTCGTAACCGTAAAACAGATCGACCAGCACGACCTTATGTCCCTGCTCACGCAGCGCCCTTGCCGCATTTGTTCCGCTTGTGATGGAAACATCTCTTTCGCTTGACAGTCCGCCGCATATTACCGCTATATTCATAACGACACCTCCTAACATATATGGCGAGTATACCACAGTGTGCCTCTGAGGGCAAATATATATTTTAAAAAAGTAGTGCATAAGGCAAAGTATTATGTTATAATGTCGTTTTGTAATATAAGACAAGGATGATCAATTATGAACTATATCGTGGTCGATTTGGAATGGAATCAGGCTATGAGCTCCAAATCCTCCGTTTTCAACAAGCTCCCTATTAAGCTCAGAGGCGAAATTATCGAGATAGGCGCAGTCAGGCTTGACGAGAATTTGCAGCCTGCCGAGGAGTTTACCATCGATGTAAAGCCCGTGTACTTTAAGCGCATGCACTATAAGGTCAAGAAGCTCACCGGCTTTGATAAGGAGCGCCTTGCAAAGGGGTACAGCTTCCGTGACGCTTTTGAGCAGTTCCGTGAGTGGTGCGGCGACGGTGTGACTTTCCTCACCTGGGGCTGTGATGACCGTGGCATCATGGAGCAGAATATCATTATCCACGACCTTGACTGGGACTGGATAGCCGACTGGATCAATTTGCAGCTTATATATAATATGCAGACCGACGGCGACAAAAATCAGAAATCACTCGCAACGGCGATGGAGCATTTCGGCATAGAGCAGACAAGAGTTGCTCACGATGCTCTCGGCGATGCGTACAACACCGCCCTTGTCTGCACGAAGCTTGACATCGCAAAGGGTCTTGCAGATTATGAGGACGCATCGAGGATGCTCTCACTGCGAAGCCACAAGCAGGTCTCTGGCGAGAGCAAAGGTCCCGAGCCTATCGAGCACCTTGTTTTCCCGGGATATATCAGCAAATCCGAGGCTTTTGCCGATGAAAAGCTCGTGAAGCTTCCCTGCCCCGACTGCGGCAGTGAGCTTTCCTATCAGCGTTGGATAAACCAAGGCGACCAGCGCTATATGAATATCTACACCTGCCCCGACTGCGGAAGCTATCTATTGAGGCTCAAGTTCCGCAAGCAAGAGGACGATACATGGGCGGCAAACAGACTCGTTTACAAGGCCGACGACGATGCGCTCGACTTTTACCGCACCAAGTCAGCGCTTTCCCGCCGCCGTGGCCGCAGCGGGCGTTCACCGAAGAAGAACAGGCCAGCAACCAAGCAGTAAGAAATATGCAGCTAAAGAAGGCACAGTCCCATGAAAAGTACAAAGCAAATGTCAGAATCCATCCGCCTCGGCGCAATACTTGCCGTTTCCGGCGGTTTTATGGATGCGTATTCATATATCCAGCGTGACGAAGTTTTTGCCAACGCACAGACGGGCAACATGTTACTGTTCGGAGTAAAGCTGTCCGAGGGCAATTTTGCCGGGGCGCTGCAATACTTTTTTCCCGTTCTCGCCTTTGTTCTCGGCATCGCTGCCGCAGAGCTTGTGCGCAGGCGCGGACAGCGCATTCTGCACTGGCGGCAGATATCCGTAATAAACGAGGCCGTTATACTTGCGGCTGTTGCGTTTATCCCGCTGACGCAGAACATCCTCGCTAATTCGCTTATATCCTTCGCCTGCGGAATTCAGGTAGAAAGCTTCAGGAAAATCCGAGGCAACGGCATTGCAACAACGATGTGTATCGGTAATATCCGAAGCGGAACGCAGCACCTATGCCAGTTCATTCACAGCAAAGATCGAGAGAATCTTGTCAGTGCTGCGCTGTACTACGGTATAATCGGCTGTTTTATCATGGGTGCTATTATCGGCAACTTTTTCATCGACATCTGGCATGAAAAAGCCATCCTTTTCAGTTCCGTACTGCTCATTATTTCGTTTGTTATCATGTTCATAGACGGAGAAAAAGAGAAAATTTAAGCTAAAAGCTCCGGCGGATGATCCGCCGGAGCTTATTTTTTATATACTTGGGACAGGTGTGGGTCTTGCACTGTCGATAACGGTCTTTGCGTCAATGAGGTTCTTAATGAGGTTGGGCGAATGGTACAGGCGGTAGCCGTCAAGGTTTATCCTGCCCTGACGGACATAGCTATCATGGATCTGCACCCAGTAATCCTGCGAGGCATCAACATTGCAGAAAATGCGGAAGCCTGCGTCGTACATGGATTTGTACTTTGCGCCGCTGTAGTCCTCAACTCCGGCGATATCCTCGCCGAAGGGGTAAATGAGAACATCGGTGTCGCCGACGATAGGCTGAATCTGATCCTCCCACTTCTGAACATCATCTGCAAGCTTATATGCATCGGCACTGCCGTAGCCGAAGTGCGCATAGCTGTGCGAAGCTATCGTCCAGCCCTGCTTCTTAATGGCCTCGGAGACCGCCTTTGCCTGCTTGACCTCTTTGTTATACTCATCACTCGTCAGCTTTTTCTTCCAATCCGGATGGGTATGATAGCCGAAAACACCCTCATAGCCGGTGACAGCAAGAATTCCCTTTGCGCCGCGGTAGGAGAAATCGGGGTGCTTTTCGATGAAGTCCTCAAGCAGCGGAAGAACATCGTAGCTTCCGGTGATCAAGGTGCCGTCTTTTTCGTAATACTCGTTGGTGACCTTGCCGTCCTTGCCGATGACAAGCTTATGCGCAAAGCCGTCGCCCTTGGCATCGGCGTAACCGTCACCGTCGCCGTCGGTCATGTACTTATAGTAGTTCACATCGTCAACAGAGAGAACGAAGGGCTTTTTGCCCTCGGGCAAATAAATGTCGCCCTGCTTATATACGGTCTTGCCGTCGTCTGTCTTGACCTGCTTCACCATGTCGTGGATATCCACGAGGACATAGCCCCTTGCGTACATCTGCTCCATGATGGCGTTAAACTCGCTTATCGTGGTCATATAGAGGTTGTAGCCGTCCTCTTCCCCGTCGCCGTCAAAGGCTCTATCGGTGTCGGCAATAAGGCTGTGGAAGAATATATGCGGGACATGGGTCGTGTCCTCCCAACGGGAGCACTGAGCTTTCTGCGTCTCAAGCTCCTGCTTGTATGCAGAGCAATCCTCGGCATTGTCATAGGCGCTCTCATACTCGGCGACCAGTGCAAGCGCCTTGTCGTAATCATATGACGCTGCCAGTCTGTCGGCCTCGTTTTTAAGGCCGGATGCAGTCTTGGGAAGCTGTTTGCCGGTGACCTTGGAGGTTATCGTATCTCGCTCCGATATCGCAGGATCGGTATTATTTCCGCCGCTGTCGCCAACTCCGCTGCATGAGCGGACGCTGATAGTCAGCACCAGCATCATCACAGTCAGGATAACAACGCAGAACACAGCGACCTTTCTCGGGCCGAATATATCGAGCAATGCCGCCCAAAAGCGCTGAAGCTTATGCGAAAACTTGGTTTTCAGCTCATTCATCGTTCACTCACCCACTTTTCTATATTATCTGTACAGTATATTAACATACGCCGCTCAAAATGAGCAACTGTAATTTTTATCTCTTGCCGTTTTTGGCGAAAAACTCCCTTGTATGCAGGCCATCGAGCTTTATCTGCTCGCCGAGGCGGGCAATGTCGTCAAACTTCTGCTCGTCACGCAGGAAGCCGTAAAACTCAACTCTCGCCTGCCTGTCATAGAGGTTGCCCTCAAAGTCGAGGATGAAGCTCTCGACACTGACAGTGCCGCTGTCGCTGACCGTGGGGCGCACACCGACATTGGTGACTGAGATGTGCTCCGAACCGTCATCAAGAATGACCTTGGCCGCATACACGCCGTGGCGGGGTATGACAACACCCTCGGGTATCTTCATGTTTATAGTCGGAGTGCCCATTTTAGTACCGAGGTGGTAGCCCGAGCGCACAGTGTCCGACAGCATGTGCGGGTGACCCAAAAGCTCGTTTGCCTTTTCTATCTCGCCGTTTTGGATGAGCTTTCGTATCTCGGTTGAGCTCACGACAATGCCGTCACGGCAAACAGGCTCGATGATATCGCAGCCTATGCCCTTTTCGGCGCAGTATTCCTTAAGGCAAGGTGCCGTGCCTAGGCCCTTGTAACCAAAGCAGAAATCATGCCCGACAACGAGCCATGCGATGCCGAGCTCCTCGATAAGCTCGTCAATAAACTCATGCCAGTCCATGCGCATTACCTTTTGGTTAAAGTGGATGAACACGACATTATCGATGCCGAAGCAGCGGTTTATGATGTCCTTTCTACCGATGGCGCTGTTTATGAGCGGCACCTCGGTACCGAAAACGAGCGTATCGGGGTGGATATCAAAGGTCAGCACGGAGGGCATTGCACCTATCTCTTCGGCTCGCTGCTTTGTTTTATTCAAAAGTGCGGCATGACCTATATGCACACCGTCGAAAAATCCGAGCGCCATGGCTCTTTTTGTATCTGCCATATCAAACCTCAAAGAAGCTTTTTATTGTTTTGAGTTTATTATCCGCAACCTCACCGAGCAGCAAAAAACCGCCGGTCTGGGTGTATACTCTGTAAATGCCGTTCGGGGAAGCAAGCTTTATGATATTGCCGTTGCACAGCTTTTTCTCGGCCGTGTCGCTCACGGTGAGCGCAGGGTATGCCGAAAACAACCTGTCAACGGAAATTAAACTTTCGTCAAGCTCGCCGTTATTGGCGGCTGCTTGTATCTCAGCTATCGTGTGTGCCTGCTCGATCGAGAACGCACCGGCTTTGACACGGCGCAGCGAGCTCATGCATCCGCCGCAGCCGAGGCTGTCGCCTATATCATTGCACAGCGTTCTGATATAAGTGCCCTTGGAGCACACGACATCAAGAATATAGTCGCCATCATTTTCGCCTATTATATCAAGCATATCAATTGTTATTTTGCGTGGTTTGCGCTCAACGCTCTTGCCCCGCCTTGCAAGCTCGTACAGCTTTTTGCCGCCGACCTTTATCGCCGAATACATCGGCGGTATCTGGCTTATCTCGCCCTTGAAGGCACCGAGTGCTTGCTCAAGCTCGGCTCTTGATGGCAGACTGTTGCTGCTTTTCAATGTATTGCCGGTTATATCCTGCGTATCGGTCGAAACGCCGAGGCGCAGTCCGGCAATGTACTCCTTGCTGTCGGCTTCGGCAAACTCAACGGCTCTCGTTGCTCTGCCGACAAACACGACTAAAAGTCCCGTTGCCATCGGGTCAAGCGTGCCGGAGTGGCCGATCCTGCGCTCATGCAGGATGCCCCGCAGCTTGCCGACAACATCGTGACTCGTCCAGTCGCTGGGCTTGTCTACAAGTATTATCCCGTTTAGTCCCATAGCTTATCCAAGGCGTCGATCATCATCTGGCGCACGGTGTCGGGGTCTGCGTTTATCGTGCAGCCGGATGCCATTTTGTGCCCGCCGCCGCCGAATACGGCACACAGTGCGGAGCTGTCAAAGTCAGGCTGCGACCGTACCGAGACCTTGCATTTACCCTCGGTGAGTTCGCGGATGACCATACTCACAACACAGCCCTCTACCCTGCCGGGTATGCCTGCTATATCATCGCAGTCGTTCTCGGTCGCACCGGCATTTTTCATCATATCCAATGTTACGGTTGCGACAACAATCGCATCGTTTTTATAAAACTTAAGTCCTGAGCATATCTCTCCCTCAAGGACAATTCTTGCCCTCGACACCTGACGGAACAGGTCAAAGTTAAGTGCCTGTACCGAAGCGCCGTATGACGCAAGCTCGCTTGCGGCGGCAAATGTCTCCGCGGTGACATTGGCATAGCGAAAGCAGCCGCAGTCGGTAGAAACGGCCATGTACAAAAGGCTTGCCTCCTCGGGCGTTACATTGCCGCAAAGCTCCTTTATCACCTCAAGCACCGCCTCTCCGCAGGATGCTTTTTCCGGGCGTAGCAAAAGCTCGTGCGCATAATGCGAATTTGACGGATGATGGTCGATACAGGCATCGGCCTCGCCGTTATAGCCCACAGGGAACATGTGCTTCTCGGCAACATCAACGGCAACGACGCAGTCATACGCAAAACCGGCATCAACATACTGCTCAATGTACTTCATGTACTTGGGCGTGATGTCTGGATTATTATAAAGCGCCGCCTTTTTGCCGCACCGGCGCAGTGCCGAACACAGCGCCGAAGCGCTGCCGAGGGTATCGCCGTCGGGGCGGACATGGGTCAGCAGCAGTATATTATCATGGTTTTTCAGCCATTCGGCACACTCACGGTAGTTCATTGCTCGTCCTCGTCGTGCTTGATATCAAGATTGCTGATAAGCTCATTTATGTGCGCACCGTACTCTATGCTGTGGTCAAGTTCAAAGGTGAGCTCGGGGGTATTTCTGAGCCTCAGGCTGCTGCCAAGCTCACGGCGCAGCCAACCGGCGGCGGATTTGAGTCCTTTTTTGAACTCCTTTTCATTCTGAAGCCCCATGACCGACAGCCATATCTTTGAATAGCGCAGGTCGCCGGTGGTCTCGACCCTTGTTACGCTTATCATGCCCTGATTAACACGGGGGTCCTTTATCTCACGAAGCAGCTTGCTCATTACAAGCTGGATATCGTCATTCGTTCTTGCCAGTTTATTTGAAGGCATATCATTTCCTCCTATCGTCGAATGGGCGGTCGTTTCTGACCGCCCACGATTGTTTTATTACGGATTTACCTGCTCCATAACGAAGCACTCGATCACATCGCCGACCTTGATGTCGTTGAATTTTTCGACCTGCATGCCGCATTCGTAGCCGCTTGCGACTTCCTTGACATCATCCTTGAAGCGGCGAAGCGAAGCAAGCTCGCCCTCGTGGACAACGACATTATCACGCAGAACACGGACAGAGCAGCCACGCTGGATCTTACCGTCGGTGACATAGCAGCCGGTGACGGTGCCGACCTTGGAGACCTTGTAGGTCTCACGAACCTCGGCATGACCGATGACGACTTCCTTGAACTTGGGTGCGAGCATGCCCTTCATGGCGGCCTCTATCTCGTTGATGCAGTCGTAAATGACACGGTACATACGCATATCGACATTCGAGCGGGCGGCATTGTCACGGGCGGCATTGTCGGGTCTTACATTGAAGCCGACAATGATTGCACCGGAGGTCGCCGCCAGCATGACATCGGACTCATTTATTGCGCCGACGCCGCTGTGGATGACCTTTACGCGCACTTCATCATTTGTTATCTTCTCAAGTGAAGCCTTGACGGCCTCGGCAGAGCCCTGAACATCGGCCTTGACGATGATGTTGAGGGTCTTCATCTCGCCTGCCTGTATCTGACTGAACAGATCCTCAAGGTTGACCTTCTTGTTTGTGCCGAAGGCTGCGTTCTTCTGCTGGATCTTGCGCTCCTCAACAAGTTCACGGGCCATGCGCTCATCGGCTACGGCATTGAAGGTGTCGCCTGCGCTGGGGACCTCGGACATACCGGATATCTCAACGGGTACGGACGGTCCTGCTTCGGTTATGCGCATGCCCTTGTCGTTTATCATCGTGCGGACACGGCCGACAGCGGTACCGGCAATGATTATATCGCCGAGCTTGAGCGTGCCGTTCTGGACGAGAACGGTCATGATGGGACCACGGCCCTTGTCAAGGCGAGCCTCGATGACAGCGCCCTTTGCGGCACGGTTCGGATTTGCCTTGAGCTCCTGAACCTCGGCGAGAATGACAAGGTTTTCAAGCAGATTATCGATGCCCATACCGGTCTTTGCGGAAATGGGGCAAACAATGGTATCACCGCCCCACTCCTCGGGTACGATATCGTACTCGGTGAGCTGCTGCTTGATGCGTTCGGGGTTAGCGCCGACGGTGTCCATCTTATTTATTGCAACGACAAGCGGGATGCCCGCTGCCTTTGCGTGGTTTATACTTTCAATGGTCTGCGGCATTATGCCGTCGTCCGCCGCGACAACAAGGATGGCGATATCGGTGACCATCGCACCTCTTGCACGCATGGAGGTAAACGCCTCGTGACCCGGAGTGTCGAGGAAGGTGATGGGACTGCCGTTAATTTCAACGGTATATGCGCCGATGTGCTGGGTGATGCCGCCTGCCTCGCCGGAAGCGACATTTGCATGGCGGATATAGTCGAGCAGTGAGGTCTTGCCGTGGTCGACATGACCCATGACAACGACAACGGGTGCACGGGAGACGAGTTCGTCCTCGGTATCCTCGTGGTCGTCGATAAGGCGCTCCTCAACGGTGACGACAACTTCCTTCTCGACTTTGCAGCCAAGCTCCATTGCAACGAGCGCTGCGGTATCGTAATCGATAACATCGGAAACGGAGGCGAAAACGCCTAATTTTATAAGCTGCTTGATGACCTCTCCTGCGGTCTTTTTCATTCTGGAGGCAAGCTCGCCGACATTTATCTCATCGGGAATCGAGACCTTGAGTTGCTGCTTCTTTGCTATCTCAAGCTGAAGCTTCTGCATCTTGTCGCGCTCTTCCTGACGGCGCTTTGCACTTGCGGCCTGCTGCTGACGCTGCTTGGACTTGTTGACGATTTTCTCCTTACCGCCCTTGCGGTCGCGGTCACGGCCGCGTTCGCCTGCCATTTTGTCAAACTTCTCGTCATATTTGGTCATGTTGACCGCTGCGCTGCCACGGGTGTCGATAACACGCTTCTCGGCCACCTGTCTGGGGACATGAGGCTTATTCTCCTTCTCCTTCTTAACGGGAGCGGCAGACTGCGCAGGTTGCTGAGCAGGCTTTGCGGGTTTCTCATCCTTTGCGGGCTTTTTCTCGGAAGGCTTGGGTTCTGCCTGAGCCGGAGTATTGAAAATCTCGGCGATGCTGCCGACCTGATTATGCTGGGTAAGATACTCGAATATGAGATCTAACTCATCGTTTTCAAGAACCTGCATATGGTTCTTGGGCGTTGTTGCATAGTCGGTCAGTATCTGACTTATCACCTTGGATGTGGAATTGAAATCCTTTGCTACCTCGTGTACTCTGTATTTTATCATGCTCATGCATTAGTCCTCCTCTTGCCTGTCCTCTTGTTTTTCTCATGCGCCTTGGTCTCAAGCTTACGCTGCTTTTGATTTTCGAGCCTCTCGGATATCGCCTTTGCCGTGTCGGCATAGCCGTCATCAAGCTCACATAAAAGCTTCAAAAATGCATCTGCAAAACCGAGGTCGCAAATTGCCGCCATCGAGCAGCCGCTTTTGCCGACATGTTCGGATATCTCCTGCTTTGTAAACGGAAGTGTTATCAGCGGGATATCCCGTCCGTGCACAAAGCCATTTGCCCGGCTTTGCGCATTGCCCGACGCATCGCTTGCCAAAACCACGAGCTTTGCCGTCTGCGCACGGGCAGCGGCTCCCGTGTCCGTTTCGCCGATCGCGGCGGCGTTTGCCTTTCGCATAAGGCCGAGCAGATTAAGTGCTTTTTCCTTCACTTTGCCGCCTCCATCTGCCGTTCAAGCTCTTCGTACACCTCGGGCGGTATCTGCGAGGAAAACGCCTTTTCAAGCGCCTTGCCTTTTATCGCTTTCTTCAGGCAATCCTTGCTCGGGCAAATATATGCCCCTCGGCCTGCCGCCTTTCCCTTAAAGTCAAGGCTTATTACACCCTCGGGCGACTTCACCGCACGGATAAGCTCACGCTTCGGCTTCATCTCACGGCAGCCAAGACACTGCCGCATCGGTATTTTCTTTTGCATCCTGCTGCCGCCTTTCTTGAAAATTACGCCTCGGATTCGGGCTTGATATCGATCTTAAAGCCGGTCAGTCTTGCCGCAAGTCTTGCGTTCTGACCCTCCTTGCCGATGGCAAGGGAAAGCTGGCTGTCGGGGACGATGACACGGCAGCTCTTGCCGTCTTCAAACATGGTGACGCTTATTACGTCACTGGGAGCAAGCGCTGCTGCGATATATTCCTCGGGAACATCGCTGTACTTGATGATATCTATCTTCTCACCGCCGAGCTCCTCAACGATGTTTGCAACTCTGCCGCCCTTGGGGCCGACGCATGAGCCGATGGGATCGATATTGGGGTCGTTTGACCATACCGCCATCTTGGTGCGGCTGCCCGCCTCACGGGCGATGGACTTGATCTCAACCGTGCCGTCAAAAATTTCGGGAACTTCAAGCTCAAACAGGCGCTTTACAAGGCCCGGGTGGGTGCGGCTGATCAGCACCTGAGGACCCTTGGTGGAATTTCTGACCTCAACAACATAGACCTTGATGCGATCGCCCTCGGTGAGGACCTCGGTCTTAATTCTCTCATTGGGAGCAAGCATTGCCTCGGTAAACTCGCTGTTGGAGTTTATGCGGATGGACACGCTGCCGGTCCTCGGCTCGATGCGGGAGACAACACCGGTGAGTATCTCATGCTCTTTGGAGGTAAACTCCTCGTAGATGATGCCGCGCTCGGCCTCACGAATGCCCTGGATGATGACCTGCTTTGCAGCCTGTGCGGCTATGCGGCCGAACTTCTTTGTCTCAACGGGAACCTTGATGGTATCGCCGACCTTGGCACGCTTGGTTATCTTCTTCGCAGCCTCAAGGTCTATCTCAAGAGCTTTGTCCTCGACCTGCTCAACGGCAACCTTGTTGACATACATCTCGATACGCTTTCTGCTCTCATCGAGCAGGATTTCGACATTGTCGGCGCACTCGGGATTATCACGGCGGAAGGCCGCAAGCATCGCCTGCTTTATCTTGTCATACATGTATTCCCTGGGAATGCCCTTTTCTTTTTCAAGATCTTCGATTGCCGAGAAAAATTCTGCGTTCATTTTTTATACCCCTTTTATATTATATCGATATGTGCAGCTTTACCTGCGCAATTTGTGACTTTTTAAGCTGAACGGAGCTGATTGTGATATCGCCGTTTTCATAGCCTTCAAGCTTACCAACAAGAGACTTTTTGCCCTCATACGGCTGATACAGCTTTACCTCGACCTCGCTGCCCATAAACTTCTCAAAATCCGAGGGGCGCTTGAGCTCACGCTCGGCACCGGCAGAGCCGACCTCGAACACATAGCTGTCTGGGATAGGGTCAGCCTCATCAAGGATGGGATCGAGCCTGCGGCTTATCCTCTCGCAGTCGTCAATTCCGACGCCGCCGTCCTTGTCGATAAACACCCTGAGATACCACGAGCCCGCCTCACGGACATACTCAACAGACCAAAGCTCGCAGCCCTCGTCCTCGACGATGGGTCTTGCCAGTGCTTCGACCTTTTCCGTTACTTTACTCATCGTAAAACCGCCTTTTTAACAATTGCAAAATGCTCAACAAAAAGAGTGGGCGTTGACCCACTCTGAAAAACCTGCTGACTTACATTGATATAATAACACCAACGCAGTTGCATTGCAAGCATTTTTTGCGTTTAGATACATTTATTTCTGATAATCGTAGTGATTCACGAACTCCTCAAAGCACATTCCGTTTTCCATAATGAACTTTGCGGCCGCTGCGCCGACATAACGGTAGTGATACGGCTCGTCAACGCCGGTGATGCCGCTCTTGTCGCTGGGGTAGCGCTTTATAAATCCGTACTCCGCACAATGCTCATCGAGCCACTCAAAGAACTTGGCGTTCATCTTCGAGTAGTCATATTCGTCGTACTGCTTGTCGGTAATATCAACGCCGAGCGCCGTCTGGTGGTCGCTCGTGCCGGGGACTTCGGAATTTTTAGTCGCAATTTTGACCGCTTCCTCAAAGCTGAGCCTGCCGCCTGCGGTGAGCTTCGTTGCTTCCTCGTTTATCTGCTGGATAGCAGCTGTATAGGACACATAGCCCTTCGCAAGATACGGCTCAAAGCCTGCCCGGCGTGCAGCTTGGATAAGGCCGGCAAGCTGGTTTATTGCACGCTTATCAAAGGTAACGCCCAAGTCGCCGACTTTGGAGACTTCGGGGGTGTTGTCCTTAATGACATGGCTGCTGTTAATGAGAATATAGTTCCAGTCCTCGATATCGATGTTGGGAAAGTCGAGATTCTTATACTTATCCTCGGCTTCAATGCGGCCGTCATAGTCGTCAAGCGGCTTTTTAAGGTTATCGGAATTGACAAACGCACCGTCAGCACCGCCGAGGATGACCTCGGATTTTAGGCCGGTGCGTGATTCGATGACGAAAGCGAGCGCAGCCGCCGCAATTATGAGTGCAAGCAACAATAACGCCTTTTTTATTTTCATATTCGCACCGCCTTTCTTTTTTAACTATCGCATTATACCACACTCTCAGACTCCGCACAAGCTTTTATACGGTTGCGGCATCTTCACCGAGGGCAAGCCGCAGCTTTTCCAAGGCTTTTTTCTCGATTCGGCTGACATATGAGCGGCTTATGCCGAGCAATTGCGCAGTCTCACGCTGGGTCTTGGGCTCAAGGCTGCCTAAACCGTAGCGGATTTTGATTATCCTCGCTTCCCTTTCGCTGAGCGCAGTATCGACATATTCGTGCAGCTTCCGGCATATCTCGAAGTTGCCGACAACATCACTCAGCTCTTCATCCTGCGCAAGCACATCCATTAGCGACAAGCTGTTGCCGTCAGAGTCGGTGTCGATAGCATCCGACAGGCTTACATCCCCCGCTGTCTTTTTCATGCTGCGAAAGTGCATGAGAATCTCATTTTCACAACAACGGCTGGCGTAGGTTGCAAGGCGGACTCCCTTATCGGGACGATATGTATTAATACCTTTGATAAGTCCTATCGTGCCGATGGAGATAAGGTCGTCAACATCGCTCGTTTGTGTGTAATACTTCTTTATGATGTGCGCAACGAGCCGCAAATTATGCTCAACGAGTGTATTTCTCGCCTCGATATCCCCCGCAAGCCATCTGTCGACATACAGCTTTTCCTCATCCTTGGAAAGCGGGCTCGGGAACGAACCGTTCGGCGAGAGCCGGAGCATCAGAAGTGCGCCGCCTATCAGCATCATGAGTGCCGAAGTAAACATCAAATCACCTCCGTAACAGTATAAGCGGAGGCGGCAAGTACAAATTCGTCATTTTCGCTTGCAATTTTTCGGCATCAGTATTAATATTGAAACAGAATTTTCCGGGAGAGATACTAATGCACAGACCAGACGACGGCTTTTACCATGACCACGGCGACGGAATTATCCACTGCCACGACAATAAACCCTGTGCCGATATGCATGAGCACGAAGAGCACGAGCATCATCACCATACGCATCCGCACAAGCACGAGAACACCAAGGCGGTAGTAAACCGGCTTGCAAGGGCTATCGGCCATCTTGAGTCAGTCAAGCGGATGGTCGAGGACGGCAGGGACTGTACGGAGGTGCTCATCCAGCTTGCGGCCGTGCGCTCGGCGCTCAACAACACCGCCAAGGTGATATTAAAAGACCACCTTGAGCACTGCATAACGGATGCAGTCGAGACCGGCGACGCTGAGGTCATTTCGGACCTCAACACGGCGATAGACAAGTTCATAAACTAAAAAATCGCAGAGCCTTGGCTCTGCGATTTTCATATTACCTTACTGGTTATTGGTGTTGAAGATCTTGAAGATGCTGTCGAAGGGGTCTTCCTCAGCCTTGGGTGCTGCGGTGGGTTCTTCCTTCTTCTCGGCGGCCTTCTCGGTTGCTGCGGTGTACAGTCCCTGCTGCTTCTCGAATGCAACGGGCTCAATGGGCTTGCCTGCCGACTGTGCGGGTGCCGCCTGCTTGTTTGCGGGAGCTTCCTCAAAGCCGGTTGCGATCACGGTGACACGGATCTCATCCTGCATGGACTCATCGAAGGTTGCACCGAAGATGATGTTTGCATCGGGGTGAGCAGCCTCCTGAACGAGGTTTGCTGCCGCCTCGACATCCTCAAGACCCATATCCTCGGAGCCGGTGATATTTATAAGCACACCATGTGCGCCGTTTATCGAGGTCTCCATAAGCGGGCTTGCAACTGCCATGCGGGCAGCGTCCTCAGCCTTGCCCTTGCCTGCCGCACGGCCAACGCCCATGTGAGCGAAGCCTGCGTTCTTCATGATGCAGGTGACATCGGCGAAGTCGAGGTTGATAAAGCCGGTATTCTTAATAAGGTCGGAAATGCTGGTGACGGCCTGACGCAGAACATCGTCGGCAATCTCAAACGCATTTGCGAGGGTGACCTTCTGATCGGTTGCGTACTTAAGACGGTCGTTGGGGATGATAAGCAGAGAGTCTACCTTGCCGAGCAGCTCCTTGATACCGGCGTTTGCCTGATCCATGCGGCGCTTGCCCTCAAACTTGAAGGGCTTTGTTACGACGCCGACGGTCAGCACGCCAGCTTCACGGGCGATATCCGCAACGGTGGGAGCTGCGCCGGTACCGGTGCCGCCGCCCATGCCTGCGGTGATAAAGACCATGTCGGAGTCCTCAAGGGACTTTGCGATATTATTGCGGCTTTCCTCGGCGCTGCGCTTTCCGACCTCGGGGTCGGAGCCTGCACCCTGTCCGTGGGTGAGCTTTTCGCCGATCTGTATCTTCTGGTCGGCATTGGACACTGCAAGTGCCTGCTTGTCCGTATTGACGGAGATAAACTCAACGCCCTGCGTTCCGGACTTGACCATTCTGTTGACTACATTGTTGCCGGCACCGCCGACACCGACTACTTTTATTGTTACGACATTTTCAGGGCCTACTTCGGCTTTGAAATCCATGATTATTCCTCCAATTATGTTTCTGAAACGAGAACCTCGCTTTTGCGACTTGGTTTATTCTATAACTTTTTTCTTCCAAGGTCAATAGATTTTCACTAAGTTATGTAAACAAAGTTTTTAACTTAGTGTTAATTCGGCCTAAATGTGACCTTATTTGAGTCGGAAAGCTCCAAAGTGCCCGCGTCGTCGGCCTTTAGCTGCGAGACAGCCGACAGGAGCTTACCGAATTTATACTCGGTATTGTTGTTTTCACCGAGGATCACAACGAATCTGTCGTCATATTCAAAGCTCGCCTTTGCAATATCCGACACATTGATATTTGCGACCTTGTCCACCAGCGAGCGTGCCTGTACCTGATAGAGGATATCAAGCAGATAGTCAAGCTTCGGCTTATCGTCCTCGGAAACGCTTATCTGTTCGCCGACCTGCGCTCCGCTTGCGCTTAGTCCCTTTATCTGCGGCAGAAGCTCGGCATCCTTGTCGCTAAGCTTACTCAGAAACTTGCCGGTGCTGCTGACGCTCCACAGCTCGTCCCCCGAGCTTATGCAGGCGACAGCCTTGCTCTCCTCAACGGTGATGGTGACACGGTTGGGAAGGCTTCGTGTTATCTTGACCGAATCTATATACGGCAGCTTTACAACTACACGGCTTCCGGCGCCGATCCTGTTTATGAAAAAAAGGTTATCGCCGGTGTGTATACCGGAAGCCGAGATTATCTGCTCCTTGGAATATTTGCTGTTGCCGCTGACATCTATCTTCTCGACCTTGAAGAACACGCTCATCGTGAATATTATTGCCACAATGATAAGAAAAAATGTCAAGGGTCTGTAAAGCGTGCGGCGTGGCGATCTGCTCTCCCTGCGTTCAGACGGCTTGCTGTAATAATCATTCGTATTTGACATCAAATTATATCTCCATAAACACATCTGCGCCCAATGAACGCAGCTTATTATCGAAGTTTTCGTAGCCACGGGCGATATGCCCTGCGTCAATGACGCTCGTGCTGCCCTCGGCAGAAAGCCCTGCTATCACCATTGCGGCTCCGCCTCTCAGGTCGGTCGCCGTAACGGTTGCGCCCCTGAGGCTGCGAACGCCCCATACGGTTGCTTCCCTGCCGTCAACGGCAATATCTGCGCCGAAGCGCATGAGCTGTGCTGCGTGGCAAAATCGGCTGTCGAAAATGTTCTCGGTAAACCTCGACATGCCGTGGGCCTTTAATAACGCCGCCATTAAAATCGGCTGAGCATCAGTCGGGAAGCCCGGGTAAGGTTCGGTGACGACCCTGCTGACGGCGTGCAGGCAGCCGTCCGAGCGCAGTCTGACGCTGCGTTTGGAGCTTATTATATCACAGCCGGCTTGGTTTAGGAAGTGCTGTAAACGTAAAAATTGCTTCGAATCAACACCTCTGAGCTCGATATCGCCGCCCGCCGCCGCACAGGCACACAAAAATGTCGATGCCGCTATCCTGTCTGGTATGATCCTGTGGCCGACATGACGCTCGGGTGCAAAGCCTGAAACGGTTATCATGTTCGTACCTGCACCGTCTATGTATGCGCCGAGCTTACGCAGATACTCCTGCAGATCTACGATCTCCGGCTCCTTGGCAGCTCCGGTGATGATAGTCACGCCGTCGGCTCCGCAGGCAGCTATCATCGCATTTTCCGTTGCGCCGACACTGGGAAACGGAAGCTCTATCCTGCCGCCGGTGAGTTTTTCTGCCCGGCAGATTATCTCGCAGCCATTTTCTTCGACGCTTGCACCGAGAGCCTGCATGGCGCTTATGTGCAGATCGATCGGTCTTGCGCCGAGCTTGCAGCCGCCAGGAGCAGTTAAACGCACCTGCCCGCAGCGGGCTAATAGCGTGCCCATGAACAGTACCGATGAACGCATACACTCCATCATGCCCTGCGGTATAGTACAGCAGCTTAAATTGCGTGAATCTATGTAGACATCATTGTTTTGCTGCTCGGCCGTGCAGCCAAGCTGACGCAGAATGCGCAGCGTTGAGGACACATCGCTAAGCTGTGGGACATTCAAAAGCTCAGTCTCACAGGGAGAGATGACCGAGGCCGCCAAAATGGGCAGCACAGCGTTTTTAGAGCCCTGAACGAAGCATGCGCCATCCAAACGGTTTCCGCCGTTTATATGCCATATAGCCATAAAAAAACCTCGCAGAAAAGAATCATTGATCGGCTCATTCTATGCTGCGAGGTTTATTTGTGTTATTTTTCTATTCCTTGGCACAAGGACAGCACCTGCTCAGTTATCATGTCCGTTGCCTCGGGTCTTGCAAGCTTTGCCATGGCCTGCGACATTTTTTCAAGCTCATCCTTTGAGGACAAAATGCGCTTCACCTCATTCAAAAGTGCGCCCGCATCGAGGCTTTCCTCCTCAAATATCAGGGCACCGCCTGCGTCCTCGACGACCTTGGCGTTTTTGAACTGGTGGTTATTCGTCACATACGGTGACGGTACGAATATCGTGGGCTTGTGCATATATGTAAGCTCGGACACGGTCGACGCTCCGGCACGGCAAAGAACAAGGTCTGCCGCCGCCATGACACGGGGCATATCGTAGATATACTCTCTCACATCCATGCCGTTTTTCTCGTAATCGGGAACGGTCTCCTGAAGTGCGGTGACCATTTCGGCGTAGCCTTCGCTGCCTGCCGAGTGGATGAGCCTAAAGCCCGGGTTCTTGCCCGCAAGCTTTATGAATTTACACATGGCGGCATTCATGTTCGCTGCGCCCAGTGAGCCCCAGACCGATACGACAAGCGGCTTATCCGCCGGTATGCCGAGCTCGGCTTTGGCTTTGCTCTTTGAATATGCGGCAAACTCGCCCCTTACGGGTGTGCCGGTGACAACGCATTTTTCCGAGTGCTTGTAATAACGCTTGCTTTCTGCAAAGCCGAGCATTATCTTATCGACTATCTTTGAAAGCATCTTTGTCGTAAGCCCCGGGACGGCGTTGCTCTCGTGAACGGCGGTGGGTATGCCGAGACGGGAGGCCGAGCGCAGGACCGGATAGCAGACATAGCCGCCGGTGCCGATGACGATATCGGGTTTAAATTTTTTTATAATCCTTCTTGCCTGTATGGTGGATTTTATGGCAAAATACAGTGCCTTTATATTGTGAGCCAAGCCGCCGAGCGTCTTTTCACGGCTGATATTGCAGACTCTGACGGTCTTGATATCATATCCGCTTTTCGGAACGAGAACCGTCTCCATCTGGCGGACGCAGCCGACGAAAAGTATCTCGCAGTCGGGCATCAGCTCCCGCAATCTGCCTGCAACGGCAATAGCCGGATTGATATGACCGGCCGTGCCTCCGCATGCAAACATAAATCTCATATCTAAGCTTCCTTTCTACCCTGCCCGTTTTGCAGGTATATCCCTTGACATGCTCAGAACTATTCCCATCTGTGCCATTTGAATAAGAAGCGCCGTTCCGCCGTAGCTGAAAAACGGAAGCGAAATACCCGTGCAGGGTACGAGATTCGTGACCACCGCAACATTCAAAATGACCTGTATCGCAAGCAGTGTCGTTATACCGGCTCCCACAAGAAAGCCGTATCTGTCGGCAGCGTGCATCGCAAGCCAGTAGCCCCGAATGATAAGCAGTGCAAACAGGGTGAGTATCAAAACCGCTCCGATAAAGCCGAGCTCCTCACACACGACGGAAAAGATAAAGTCGTTGTGCTCCTCGGGCAGATACAGATATTTTTGCCTGCTCTGACCGAGGCCGAGGCCGGTAAGCCCGCCCGAGCCTATGGTATAGAGCGACTGTACTATCTGATAGCCCTCATCGGAGGTGGACGAAAACGGGTCGAGCCATGTGGTTATGCGGCTTGACGCATACGGGAACATCGTAAGCAGCACCGCAATGCCGCCACCTGCGGCGACCGCTGCGGCAATGAACCATATAAGCCGAGCGCCGCCGAGGAATATCATCACGCCGCCGATGGCGACTATGATTATCGATGCGGAAAAGTGCGGCTCTAAAACCAATAGCCCCACTATCACGAGTAAAATCGCCACAAACGGCAGTATGCCGTATTTGAAGGTCTTCATCCTGCCGCGGTTTTTGCAGATAATTACCGCAAATGACAGTATGACACTTATCTTTGCTATCTCCGACGGCTGAAGCGTCAAAGAGCCTATGCCTATCCAGCGCTTTGCACCATTTGCGTTCGTGCCGATTATCGGAACGAGCATTAAAAGGACGATGGCAGCAATGAGAAGCGGTATCGAAAACCGCTTGTAAAAGCCCATTGGCAGGCGGGATGCAAATATCATCGCAGCCGTGCCAAGAGCCGCAAACAGAAGCTGACGGATAAAGTAGTAGGTCGGTTTGCCGCCGGTGATGTTGCCCGGGTCGTAGTATGCTCGGGCAAAGCTGGCAGACAGCACCATTGTGACTCCAATGGTCAGCAAAAGCATTACGAGAACGAAAAATGGGATATCCATTCCCTTTCGCTTCGTTTTATCTTTCGTTTCCCTTTGTTCGAGTCTGGTACTGCCGTACTGCATACCGATCTCCTCCGAATATCAGAACTGGAAACGATTATAAACTCCTACAAATGAAATTATTGCAAAAACAAGGGATGTGCAGGTAAATAGCCAGAAAAGTTCTTTCTCTTTCCACTTTTTGCCAGTCCAGCCGCCCATTTCGAGGTGGTGGTGGAACGGTGCCATTTTGAACACACGCTTGCCGTGGGTGAGCTTGAAGTAGGTGACCTGTATGATATCGGACAGTGTCTCCCAAATGAACACGATGCCGAGGGTTATAAGGATAAGCGGCATATCGTATGCAAACGCAAGTGCCGCCATAGCACCGCCTAAAAACAGCGAGCCGGTGTCGCCCATGAACACCTTGGCAGGGTTAAAGTTGAAAACCAAGAATCCAAGTAAGCCGCCGAGCATAGCCGAGGAGAAAATGCCGAGCGACAGATAGCGCTCCCCCCAGAGGAAAGCGACAACTGCATAGAAAAAGAATACGGGTATAGATGTTCCGCTTGCAAGGCCGTCCACGCCGTCGGTGATGTTTACGGCATTGACCGTACCGACGATAATAAATGCGGCAAGGATAAAGTACACAGCATCGGGGATGGGCACCTCAACATTCCAAAACGGGATGTAAAGATGCGTCGACAGGTAGCCGAGCTTACGCATGAGCAGCACGAAAACAAGCGCCGCAACAAGCTGCAAAAGAAACTTTGCCTTTGCGCTCAGGCCGAGGTTCTGCTTTTTGCGCAGCTTCTCCCAGTCATCTAAAAAGCCTATCGCACCGAATACAAGTGCAAACAGCAGGATGAATATATGTGCATAGTCACCGTTACGCACGGAGCTGAAGCCCACGGTAAGGCAAACAACGGCGGCGGCAAAGATAAAGATAAATCCGCCCATGGTAGGCGTGCCGGTCTTTGCCATGTGCCACGAAGGGCCAATTTCCTTGATCTCCTGTCCGGCCTTCATTTTTCTCAGCCATGGAATATAAAACCTGCCGACTATAAGTGCGATTATAAATGCGAGAACAAACGCAAGCGAAAGCTTCAATGTCATCTGTTTTTCCTCTTCTCTATATGTTCTGCAACGATCTCTCTTTCGTCCATGTGGTGCTTTTCGTGACCGACGACCTGATAATCCTCATGGCCCTTGCCGGCAAGCAATATTACATCATCAGGCATATGGTTGTCAATCGCCCATTTTATTGCCTCAACTCTGTCACATATAACTTTATACCTGTTTTCCCTGCCTTTTATGCCCGCAACTATCTCATTTATGATCTCATGCGGATCCTCGGTTCGGGGGTTATCGCTCGTCACGATGACAAAATCGGCGTTATCGGCGGCTATCGATCCCATGATGGGGCGCTTTGTTCTGTCACGGTCGCCGCCGCAGCCAAAGAGGGCGACGAGTCTCCCCTTTTCGCCAGTTCGCAGTGCCTTGAGTGCGTTTTCGAGAGCATCCGGCGTGTGGGCATAGTCTATGACTATGGTGTAGTCTCCGTCCGTGGGGACGACCTCCATTCTGCCCTTTACGCCCTTTGCACTGCTCATAGCATCGGCGCAGTCGTCAAGGCTTATGCCGAGCGCAAGGCCGACGGCGATAACGCCCAAGGCGTTGTAAACGGAGAATTTACCGGGGATGGCTAACTTTACATGCGAAAGCGCATTTTCCGTCACGGCGCAGAATTCAACTCCGGATGCGGAAAGGCGTACATCCTTTGC
This sequence comes from Firmicutes bacterium CAG:555, assembly GCA_000431075.1. GTDB lineage: Bacteria > Bacillota > Clostridia > Oscillospirales > Oscillospiraceae > F23-B02. The sequence continues at coordinate 3,226 of HF986900.1, read as the reverse complement.
AACGAGTGTTGCGGAATTGTTCTCGGCAGAATAGGTCACAAGCTTACAGCTTGCGTGGTCGAGCATGATATCATGCCACTTGTCATCGACATTGACACAGCCGGTTTCGCACATGGTAAACAGCATAGCCTTTGCCTTGGCATACTCATCCATCGTATGGTGGAAGTCAAGGTGATCCTGCGTGAGGTTCGTGAACGCACCGACGGCAAAGTTTATGCCCGCAACACGGTGCAGAACGAGCGAATGCGAGGATACCTCCATGACGACATGGGTACAGCCTGCGTCCGCCATCTCACGGAAAAGCTGCTGGAGCTCGTAGCTCTCCGGCGTTGTACGCTCGGTGTGGATAAACTCATCACCGATCATATTTCCGTTCGTGCCTACAAGGCCGACCTTTGCGTCAAGCTTCGCTTCAAGCAGGTGCTTGAGAAGATAGGTCGTCGTGGTCTTGCCGTTTGTGCCGGTTATGCCGATGACGGTCATCTCCGAGGCGGGGTCGCCAAAATAGTTGCGGCTGAGTATCGCAAGAGCATAGCGGCAGTCTGCCACAATGACATAGGGAATGTCAACCTGAGGCTTTTTTTCGCAAATTACGACCGCAGCACCCTTTTGCGCTGCCGACGGTATGTAGGCATAGCCGTCGGTCTCAAAGCCTGTTATCGCAACGAAGGCGTCGCCCTGCTTTGTCTTGCGCGAATCGTAACTGATGCCGTTTATTTCGGCATCTGATGACGCCGCAAGCTCAACGACCTCAATGTCCTTTAATAGTTCCTTCAGCTTCATATTATACCCTCTGTTTTCAGTATCTTCCGAGTATCGAGTCATCGCTCGAAACAAATGTAACTTCCACTATTGTGCCGTGCTTGACGCTTGCTCCCTTTTTCACCGACTGCGACGAGATACGCTGCGTTTCCGGGTTCGTTATCGCCGAGCTCGTTTTTATAAACAGGCCGTAGGTGCTTAGGGTCTCCTTGGCCTCGTTATAGCTCATGTTCGTTATATCCGGCATTGTCTCGGTCGCCGCCGAGGGCTCTGCATCGGCATAGATTATGACCGTGCTGCCGTCGGCTATGACGGAGCTTGCCGCAGGAAGCTGGGCGGTTATGCTGTTGCCGCTGCCGAACCTTCTGACCGCAAAGCCCGCATCCTTGAGCTTGCTTTCAGCGTCATCCACGCTCAGTCCCGTGACATCGGGCACTGTCTTGTCGATCTTACTAAGCTCATCGGAATCATACTGCGGTTCAATGCCCATGTACGGCAAGATATCGGCAAACATCTTGCCAACGGTGGGCGCTGCCATTTGGCCGCCGCTGATGTAGATTCCCGATTCGTTGCTCGGCGAATCGAGCATGACAAGCACCGCGATCTGCGGATCATCGGCAGGTGCAAAGCCGACAAACGAGACGATGTAATCCTTTTTACCGGTCTGCGCCTCAAGGCTCACCTTTTCCGAGGTACCGGTTTTGCCGCCAATACGATAGCCCGGGACGGCAGCATTCCTGCCCGTGCCCTCTTTATTATCACCGACGACCTGCTCAAGAATGCCGCAGACGGTATTACTCGTTTCTTCGCTTATGACCCGTCGTACGACTGTCGGCTTCCGATTATACACCGCATTGCCGTCTTCGTCCAGTAAACTTTCTACGACATACGGCTGCATGAGATTGCCGCCGTTGACGCAGGCGCTGACTGCGGTTATGAGCTGCAGGGGCGTAATGGTGAATGTCTGCCCGAATGATGCCGCCGCAAGCTGTGACTTATTCTTCTCGCTGCAAAAGACATCCCTGCTCCACCAGATGCTGCCGCTCTCGCCGCCGAGGTCTATGCCGGTCTTGGCGGTGAGCTGCTCGGTGCTGTCGTCCGTGAGATTCAAAAATCCGAATGCGTCGCAGTATTTATAAAACTTTTCCGCTCCTACACGCATTCCGATGTTGACAAAGGCGACATTGCACGAATGCTGCACGGCCTGCGTGAGCGTTTGACCGCCGTGACCGGTTGTTTTCCAGCAGCGCACTGGGGCAGTTCTGCCCTGCACCTGAACGCTGCCGCCACAGCCGAAGCTGTCGTTAAGGCTTACTACGCCCTCCTCGAGTGCCATGGAAAGAGTGATTATCTTAAAAGTCGAGCCGGGCTCGTAGGTGTCCGACAGTGTCTTGTTGCGCCATTGCAGACGCTGTGCATCGGCGAGAAGCTGATTTTTCTCTTCTTCAGTGGAGGCTTTGTCTATCACGCTTTTCGCCTCGTCGCTGACATCGAGGAAATTGTTGAGATCATACCCGCCAAGGGATGCCATGGCAAGTATCTTGCCGGTGTTGACATCCATTACAATCGCACCCGCACCGTTTTTTATATCATAATCCTTGACGGCCTGATTGAGCGTTTTTTCAACATAGTGCTGTATGCTCATGTCGATGGTCGTCACGACATCGCAGCCGTTTTTGGCTCCGTAAAATCCCTCATACTGGTTAAACAGAAGGTCGGTTCCGTATGCGTTAGTCGCACGCATATACTTGCCGTCCGTACCGCACAGGGCGGAGTTATACTGAGCCTCAACGCCATCAAGTCCGATGTTATCCGTGCCGACAAAGCCAATCACATGACAGGCAAGCGACGAGTACGGATAATAGCGCTTTGTGTCGCTTTCAAGGCGCACGCCCTTGAGATTGTTATCTTTTTTGAACTGCCTCACCTTGTCGGCAAGCTCTGGTTCGAGCTTTTTTGCAACGGTCACATACCACGAGCCGGTGTTCTCCGTATTTTTAAGGACGGTATCATAGTCAATATCCAGTATCTCGGCAAGGTTTTTTGCGATAAATCGTGGGTCCTCGCCATACATTTTTATCTCCGCAGGACTGAGATACACATTCTCGACATTGGCGCTCATCGCCAGAACATTCTTATTTCTGTCGTATATCGTGCCTCGGGAGGCGGAAGCACCCGTCTCACGAAGCTGCTGGCTGATAGCAAGATCCTCATATTTCTCGTGATCTCTTATCTGGAGTATATACAGTCTTGCGGCAAGCGCCAAAAATGCAAGTATGCCGCACACTGCCATCAGGAAAAGTGTGCGGCGGAGCATCGTTCTGTTCGGACTGCGGCTAAGATCATCGGTTTTCTGCGATTTTTGCATGATTGCTCCTTTGCGCCGTGGTTTGTCTACCATCAAGTATACTGGCGCATTAAGTTTTTATGCTTAAGTTGACGGAAGCCGAACACTATCGGTTTT
>HF986899.1 GCA_000431075.1 Firmicutes bacterium CAG:555 | reverse complement strand
CCAGCCGGAGACGGTGGCCTCGGTCACGGCGGTGCCGGATTTGAGCTCGTTTATCGCCGCAACGAGGTTAGTTTTTGCCGTGGTGGTGAGATTGCCGAGGTTGCCGAGCTTGTCGGATAGCTCGCTGAGCATTTCGACCGTCACCCGTGCGGTCACGGTCGTCTCCCAAGAGCCGTCCTGCTTTGCGGTGAGATATGCAAGTATCTGCTCATCGGCAAAGCCGACAAAATCTATCTCCGCCGAGCTTTTGTCCAGCAGGAAAAACCACAGCACATCGCCGTCGGAATGCACCTTCAAGACCGGCTTGCCGTCCGCAACTGCCGCCTTGACCTGCTCAAAGGTCTTGTCGGCGGTGAGAACGCCGTCCTGCGCCGTGAGCGTGACCTCAAATACGCCGAGACCATCTGCCCGCTTGAGCTCGTTTATCGCCGCAACGAGCTGGGATTTATCGTTCGTCTCGAGCTTCGACAGGTCACCTATCTTCGCCGCCGTCTCGTCGCAGACATCGGGCGTGGGCGTGCCGGTGCCGGGGACATTCCCGTCGGTGCTCCCGAGCACCGTGCCGAGGTTTGCTTCGTTCGTGCGCAGAACCAGCCTGCCGTCGGAGCCGATGCCCCGCACATAGCAGGTGATGTCACCCTCGGCCTTGAGCAGCTCCCACGGCACGGTGCATACGCCGACCTCGGCGCTTATCCGGCGGGTCTCGCCGCTTTGCTCGTTTGTGAAATCTATCTGCTTTGTGAATATCGCCCATTCGTCGGAAAAACTGAGGCTTATCTTATTGAGCCCCACCGTGCCCGCCAAAAGCGGCTCACGCTCCGAAATTTTGAGCTCTACGCCGTCTATTCTTGCTTTTATCATATCATTTTCCTTTCCTGTCACCTGCGTCGTCGGCCGCATCGCGCAGCCCCGACACGAGCTTTTTCAAAAAATCCGGCATGGGTGCGCCGAGCTTCGCAGCATTCTCAATTACGCTGCCAAGCTCCGTGAAGATGTACCACGCCGCAACGACCGGCGTTATGATGCAGCCGCAGTCGATGCTTATAAAGCCGTCGCCGAGCTTGCCTGCAATGACGCCGAGAGCGATATCGCACAGGGCGGCGACTAAGACCGCCGCAATGCTGCCGAGCTTGTGCCACAGGCCCTGACTTGCCTTGCGGCTCGTCCATTTGCCCATGTAGATCGCCGCAAACGAGCCCGTGAGGTAGTCGAGCACCATGGCGCATATCCATATGACTATCACCCAGCCGACCCAGCCGAACAGCGCCGTTCCGAACGCTATCGCCGCCGAAAATGCGGCTTTTATCCGAACAGCCCTATCGTTTACTTCCATTGTTGTCACCTCCAAACAAAATAGTTGACGGGAGCCGGACACTGTCGTCTGTCAGCGTACCCTTGCGCTGCTTTCCGTTGCTTCGCCTCGGCGGACGGCTGGTTTCGCCCCAAAAAGCAGCCCTGACAGATGCCTTGCAGTTTTGAGGGAGCAGATTTTTGCTCAGGCAAGACGAAGCGTGAAGGGAATACTCCCGTATTGGCAAGGGCTTCAACGCAGCATGAGCGAAAAGATGCCCGTCAAAACCGACAGGCGTTCGGCTCTCGTCAGCTAAAGCCCTTCACTAATAGGCTGCATTGAGGCGAAAGTTGTACGTTTGCGTACAACAAAAAAGTTCTCAAGGCAAAATTTTTTGAAAATTTAGCTGTTTAAACAAAAAAAGCTTGTGGGACATGACAAAAAGTGATAAACTTGATGGGCAGTCTATCTGCGGAATAGAGAGAGGAGTTTCCCATATGGAAAAAAGATACGGATTGCCGACCGCCATATCGATGGTCGTCGGTATCGTCATCGGCTCGGGCGTGTTTATAAAGGGCGGTAAAGTCCTCAGCCTGACCGGCGGCAACCTGCTGCAAGGAATTGCAGTCGTTGGCATCGTTGGCCTTATTTGCATCATTTGTTCGCTCGTTTTTGCCGAGCTCGGCTCGAGATACGAGAAGGTCAACGGCATCGTTGACTACGCCGAGGTCGCACTCGGACCCAAGTATGCTTACTATGTCGGCTGGTTCACCACCGTCATTTACACCCCCGCAATCGTCGCCATGCTCGCATTCTTCTCGGCGATGATGTTTTTGCAGCTGTTCGGCATCTCGGCCATTGACTTTGCGACAGGTCAGGTCAACCCCGTGGCCATCGGCGTCGGCGCAGGCTTCATGATGATCGACTACGGCATCAACGCACTCAGCCCCAGGATCGCAGGCAAGCTTCAGGTCGGCATGACCGTTATAAAGCTTGTTCCCCTGCTGCTCATGGGCATCGTCGGCACCATCGCCGGCCTCGTAAACGGCACGACCCTTGAGGTGCTCAACTATGTTAATACCCCCGAATACACTCCGGTCAGCGGCGAAGGTTTCTTCAAGGCGATCGTCGGCTTTGCGTTTGCGTACGAGGGCTGGATACTTGCGACCTCGATAAATGCCGAGCTTAAAAATGCCAAGCGCAACCTGCCGCTGGCACTCATCATCGGCTCGGTGTTCACCATTCTTGTTTACGCACTGTATATTTTCGCAATGAGCTGTGTCGGCGATGTCAACACCATCATCGGCACCTGGCCGTTCGGCGAGACTCTGCCCCGCATCGCATTCTCGAAGCTGTTCGGCAATGTCATCGGCACCATCGTTTATGTGTTCATCACCATAAGTTGCCTTGGTACGATGAACGGCCTTACCATGGCATCCTGCCGTGGTCTGTACTCGGTCTCCGCCCGTGGTCTCGGCCCCAAGCCGGAATTTTTCGGTCACATTGACCATCAGAACAATTTCTCCATCAAGTCCGCCGTGTTCGGCATGATGACCGCCGGCTTCTGGTACGCATGGACGGTCATGATGTGGATGGGCGGTCCGGAGCTGTTCGGCGCCGTGCACACCTGCGAGTGGCTTGCGTGGGAGCCCGACGAGATCGGCATCATCTGCCTGTATGTAATGTATATCCCGATGATGATCGGCCTTATGGTCAAGGCAAAGGATCTCGGCTTCTTCCGCCGCTTCCTGCTGCCGGGTCTGGGTCTGCTGTGCTGCCTGTTCTTCTGCTATGCGATATGGAACGGCTACGGCGCAAAGACCTGCTGCGGCTTCCTGATCTTCTTCGCCGTCGTCATGTTCATCGGCTACCTCGTCAAGGGCAAACCCCCCGAGAAAGTTGAAAACACAGAGAGCGCAGAACAAACCGAATAAACTATCAAGCCCTCGACGGAATATCCGTCGAGGGCTTTTTACCGCAACGACAGGTTGACGGTCAGCCGTAACTTCTGCCTGCATTCACCGGTCCGGCTGACGAAAAAGCGATAAGCAGAAGAGTAAAAGCGGATTGAAATGTTGACGCAGCCATATGCTCTGTGATATAATAAACAGACTTTACTATTAGGAGTGTGTTAGTCCGAAATGGATGATGGCAGTCGATTGTCACTGATAATCGTAATTGTTCTTTTAATGTGCGCCGCTTATTTTGCGGTTGCGGAAACGGCGTTTGCCTCGGTGTCACGGGTCAGAATAAAGGTCCGTGCCGAAAAGGGCGAGGCCAAGGCCCTTCAGGCGCTCGAAGTGCTGGATAACTTCGACCGTGCCATCAGCAGTATTCTTATCTGTACAAACATCGTGCACATCGCCGCGGCGAGCATCGTCACGGTCAATGTCACCCGCATCTGGGGACTGAGCGCCGTCACTCTGAGCACGATAATCATGACCATCGTGGTCTTTTTCGTGGGCGAAATGCTCCCGAAAAGCATTGCTAAAAAATACAGCGAGCGACTGTCCTTGGCAGTGGCCGGTTCGCTGTGCTTTTTTATGCGCATTTTGCGGCCGATATCGGCAGTTCTGTCGGCCATCGGCAACTTTGCGGCCCGCTTCGTGAAGGCCGACCCCGAGATATCCGTCACCGAGGACGAGATATACGACATCATTGAGGACATGACCGAGGACGGCAGTCTCGGCGAGGAGCGGGGCGAGCTCATCTCCTCTGCGCTCCAGTTCGGCGAGACGACCGTTGAGAGCATCCTCACGGCCCGTGTCGACCTTGCGGCGGTGGATGTCGAGGAGCCGCCCGACAAGGTGCTGGCTTACATTCGTGAGCAGAAGCACAGCCGCCTGCCGGTCTATGAGGGCAGCATCGATAATGTCATCGGCATTCTGTCGATACGCAAGTACATAAAAGCCTACCTGCGTGAGGGCGAGAACATCGACCTGCGCACGCTTTTGGACGAGGCGTATTTCGTGCATCAGAGCACGAACATCGACGACCTGCTGCCCATTATGAGCAAGAAGCGGCTGAACATGGCTATCGTCACCGACAACTACGGCGGCACGCTCGGCATCGTCACCGTGGAGGATATCCTTGAGGAGCTCGTGGGCGAGATCTGGGACGAGGACGACGATATCGAGGAGCCGTACATTGCTCTGGACGACGGCAGCTGGGACTGCGACGCCGAGATGAATGTCGGCGATGTGTTCGAGCTTCTGGAGTTCGACGACCCCGAGGAGGACGACGAGTTCACAAACAAGCTCTTAGGCGAGTGGGCGTATGAGCAGTTTGCCGCCATCCCGACCGTCGGCGCAAGTTTCGACTATCACGGCCTGCATGTGACCGTGAGTCAGATGCAGCATAACCGCATACTGCGGCTAAATGTCCGCAGAACGCAGGGAGGTGACGAGCAGTGATATACCTTTGCTTGGCGGGACTTCTCCTGTGCATCATAGGCTCAAACTACTTTTCATCGTCCGAAATGGCGTATTCAAGCTGCAACCGCCTGCGCCTCGAAAGCGCCCGTGACGGCGGCTCGAAAAGGGCGGCTATCGCAGTCAGGATAATCGACCGCTTTGACGACACGCTCTCGGCGATACTCATCGGCAACAACCTCGTGAACATCGCAGCGTCGTCGATAGGCTCGGTGCTCGTGATACTGATCGCCGGCGACGACAGGTACGCTTGGGTGTCCACCGTGGTCATCACGGTGCTGGTCATCATTTTCGGCGAGACGATGCCGAAGATAATCGCAAAAAACAGTGCAAACCGCATTGCGCTCAGCCACGCTTATTTTGTCCATGGTCTGACGATAATCCTGATGCCGCTTATCTGGGTCGTTGTAGGGCTTACAAAGCTGATAACCTCCGGCTTCAAGGGCGAGGAAGCAGACAGCGACGAGGAAGCGGCGGCGATGGAGCTTTCATCCATCATCGAGACCGCCGAGGACGAGGATGTCCTTGACGAGGATCGCTCTGAGCTCGTGCAGGCGGCGATAGATTTCTCCGATGTCATGGCGTCCGAGGTCATGACCGCCCGTGTCGATGTCGTGGCGCTCGACATTGATGACGACTGGAACGAGCAGCTTGCCACGATAGACTCTGCGCCGTACTCACGCATCCCCGTGTACGAGGACAGCATCGACAATGTCATCGGTGTTTTGTATCTCAATCACTTTTTGAAGGCGCTCACGGACGAGAAAAATCCCGACATCCGCAGTATGCTGATGCCGCCCTGCTATGTGTACAAGACGATGAAAATGCCCGCCGTGCTCAATGAGCTGCGCCGTGCCAAGCAGCATCTTGCCATCGTCACCGACGAGTACGGCGGTACCTTAGGCGTGCTGTCGATGGAGGATGTGTTAGAGCAGCTCGTCGGCGAGATCTGGGACGACACCGACGAGGTCGAGGAGGAGATCGTCGAGCGCCCCGACGGGCAGTATGAGCTTGACGGCGACATGGTCATCTCCGATTTCCTTGAGCTTGTGGGCATCAAGGAGAAGGATTTTGAGGCCGAGAGCGAGACCGTCGGCGGCTGGACGATAGAAATGTTCGGCGCATTCCCGAAGCCCGGCGACAGCTTTGAATACGAAAACATGTCCGTGACCGTCCTCGAAATGGACGGCCTGCGAGTAGAAAAAGTCTTGGTGAAACTCCACCCGCAGGACGAAGAATAAAGCAAAAGGCAGCGCAATGCGCTGCCTTTTGCAATCCGTATTGAAGCTCCTGCGGTTCGCTTCTGCCGCAGTCCGACCGGCGAGTGCGGCTTAGAGTCACGGCTGACCATCAGCCTATCGGTGCAGAGGTCACAGCAGTTTTTCCAAGCACACGAGCATTACATCGGGGATGCCGTTGAAAACGCAGGGGACGATGCCCACTTCGGTATAGCCGAGCTTTGCGTATAAGCTGCGGGCGGCGGTGTTTACGGCATTGGTGTCCATGCGCAGAGCTTTGCAGCCGTTTCGGCGGGCGTAGTCCTCATAGAAGGCGACAAATTTGCGGCCGATGCCGTGTCCTGCACAGGCAGGCTCGACGGTAAGCGTGTGCAGGACCATGACCTCGTCATCTGCACAATCAAGCGACCACTTGCAGTCGGCATAGATATCGACCTGCGTTTTGTTGATTATCGCCGAAGCGGCTATCCTGCCGTCCTCGACGCAGACGAACAGATCGTCACGCCCAAGCGCCGCACGAGCCGTCGCCTCGACGGGGTAGATGCCCTTGAGCCAGCCGGTTGCGGGCTTCGCGGTGTCCTCGTTTTCCAAAATGTGCGCATATATCTCCGCCACGGCGGCGATATCGCTCTCGGTCGCTTTTCTTATCATAGGCCGTACCTCTTTCTCCGTTCGGTAATAACCCAATTTTACCGACCGCCGGAGAAGCTGTCAAGGGCAGCAAAAAAACACCGCAGCGTTGTTTGCCGCACCCCTCTTATCTCAGCAGGGCGGTGCGGGGAGCTGTCGCCCGTAGGGTTTAGTTTTGAGCGAGCTGTTTTTCGTTCAGACAAACAAAAAAATCCGGCAATACTTTGTGTATTACCGGAATTTTTTGTGCGGTATGGGCGGAAAAGCGCCGGTCAAAGCCGGTGCAGCACCGTCCTGTGCCGCCCTGTTGAGATTTTAGTGCTTGCCCATGTTCATCTGAGCGGCGACTTCGGCTGCGAAGTCCTCTTCCTTCTTCTCGATGCCCTCGCCCTTTGCGAAACGGACAGCGTCAACGAACTTGACGGAGCCGCCGAGAGCCTTGGCAGCGGAAGCGATGTACTTCTCAACGGACATGGAGCTGTCCTTGACGAACTCCTGCTGGAGCAGGCAGTTTTCCTGATAGAACTTGTTCATCTTGCCCATGACGATCTTTTCCTTGATGGCGTCGGGCTTGGAGGCGTTCTTGGGATCCTGATTCATGAGAGCAAGAGCGATCTTCTTCTCCTCCTCGAGAACCTCCTCGGTGACCTCGCTCTTATCCCAGAAGCGGGGATTGAGAGCTGCGATCTGCATTGCAACATCCTTGCCGATCTCGGTAGCGTCGATGCCGCCCTCAACAGCGAGGTTGACGAGCACGCCGATCTTGCCGCCTGCGTGGACATATGCCACGGAGGTGTTCTCGGAGTAACGCTTGAAGCGGCGGATCTGGAGATTCTCGCCGATGGACATGACCTTCTCGGGCAGAGTCTCGGCAACGGTGAGCTCGGAGCCGGGGTACTTGCAGTTCATGAGAGCCTCAACATCCTTGGGGTCGTCCTTGAGGACTACCTTGCAGATATCCTTAACGAAAGCGACGAAAAGCTCGCTCTTTGCGCAGAAGTCGGTCTCGCAGTTGACCTCGACAACGGCGCCGACGCCGCACTCGGGGCAGACCTCGGCATATGCCATGCCTTCTGCGGCGATGCGTCCGGCCTTCTTTGCGGCCTTGGCAAGGCCCTTCTCACGCAGCCACTCGACTGCCTTATCCATATCGCCGTCGGTCTCGGTCAGGGCCTTCTTGCAGTCCATCATGCCGACATTGGTCATCTCGCGGAGAGTTTTTACATCCTGAGCGGTAAAAGCCATTATATTATCCTCCTAGTTCTTCATCGTTTGTGAATTTGAAAAAAGGGGGCAAGGTATGCCCCCTGTGGATTTTTTATTATTCCTCTTCGACCTTCTCGGCCTCTGCCTCGGCGAGGGTCTCCTCGACCTCGGCATCTGCGCCCTGGCGGCCTTCCTGCACGGCGTTAGCCATGGTGGAAGCGATCAGGCGGATAGCACGGATAGCGTCGTCGTTTGCGGGAATGACATAGTCGACCTCATCGGGGTCGCAGTTGGTATCAACGATAGCAACGATGGGGATGTGCAGCTTGCGAGCCTCTGCAATTGCGTTGTGCTCCTTGCGGGGGTCAACAACGAACATTGCGCCGGGCAGCTTCTTCATTTCCTTAACGCCGCCGAGGTACTTCTCGAGCTTGTCCATCTCGCCCATGAGCTTGATGACTTCCTTCTTGGGCAGCATATCGAAGGTGCCGTCCTCCTGCATCTTCTTGAGCTGAGCAAGGCGGTCGATACGGGTGCGCATGGTCTTGAAGTTGGTGAGCATGCCGCCGAGCCAACGGGCGTTGACATAGTACATGCCTACACGGGAAGCCTCTTCCTTAACAGCCTCGGCAGCCTGCTTCTTGGTGCCGACGAAAAGGATGGTCTGGCCGTTTGCAGCGATGTCACGCACGAAGTTGTAAGCCTCTTCGAGCTTCTTGACGGTCTTCTGCAGGTCGATGATGTAGATGCCGTTACGCTCCATGTAGATGTATTCGGCCATCTTGGGGTTCCAGCGGCGGGTCTGGTGACCGAAGTGGACACCGGCCTCGAGCAGCTGCTTCATAGATACTACTGACATTGATTTTTCCTCCTAATTTGTTTTTTCCTCCGGATGCATCAGCCCCCTGCCCAAGCCGTAGCCACATGGGTAAAAGTCCGCACCCGTGCGAAATGCCTTGATATAATATCAAAAACAGCGTGGAATTTCAATAGTTTTTTACCGATTTGTCAAAAAATTTTTCTTTTTTCACGGTGACGGCGGGGCTGATTCGGCTCAAGCTCGACAAGGATGATGTCGCTGCCGAGGCGTTGGATGCATTTCCACGGCAAAATGTAGTCATCCTCACGGCCTAAAAGCCCGAAAAGCTTTGCCCTGCCCGGGGTGATGAGCGAAATTATCCGCCCCTCCTTTTCGTCAAACTCGGCATCGCACACATAGCCCAATCGTCTGCCGGTGTGGATATCGATGACCTCCTTGTATCGCAGCTCGGAAAAATAGTTTATCATATTCTGCACCCCCGCAAAGCATATGCAAAGCGGAGTTTGTACTATTCCGTCTTTTTGGGGATGGATATGGTGAGGATGTACGCATCATCGGTCTCCTCGCGCTTTAATCCTGCGTCGATGCCGCCCTGCTTCATGAGGTCGAGCCCGTGGCGCACCGTGTTCATGAAAAGCCGCACATCCTTCATTATGAATGTGCGCTTTGGTTTTTCGTGCACACCGAGCTTTTGCCGCTCAATGAGGGCGTCTATGTAATTATCCGTCGACACGACATTGAGGTCGTGCTCGATGATATACGCAAGCGCCGAGCGTATCGCCGTGGCGTCGGGCAGGCGTAAAAGCGCCCTGCCGTGGCGCTCGGTAAGCCCACGGTCACGCAGCGTTTCACGCACATCCTGCGGAAGCTTCAACAGCCGCAGCTTGTTTGCCACCGCCGACTGCGACTTGCCGAGTCTGCGGGCCGCCTCCTCCTGGCTCATGCCGAAAAGGTCGATAAGCTGCTTTAAGCCGTTTGCCTCCTCGATGAAATCAAGGTCACGCCGCTGCAAATTCTCGATGAGTGCGATCAGGCTTGCGTCCTCGAGCCCGACATCGAGCAGAATGCACGGCACCTCAACGAGCCCCGCAAGCTTTGCAGCACGCAGTCTGCGCTCGCCAGCAACGAGCTCGTAGCGGTTATCCCGCAGACGCACGGTCAGCGGATTCAGTATGCCGTACTCGGCGATAGACTGCGAAAGCTCGTTCAAGTCGCCGTCGTCAAAGGTTTTTCTCGGCTGGACGGGACTTGGGTCAATGTCCTCGACCGAAAGATAGATAACGCCGCCTCTGCGCACCGACGGCCGCCGTTTTATCGCTTGCATAATTGCCTCCAGAACATATAGATATATTCTGAGGATACAGCATTTATTATGCAAAAATTAGCGAAGTTAACACTCGTCACATTAAAACATTTGACACAGATGATTTTCGTTCAGGCAAGGCGAAGCCCGACGGAAATCAGCCTGTCAGAAAATAAAAAGTGCAGGCTGCGATCTGCAGCCTGCTAACAGGGTTGTGGGATAAAGATATGAGCCGTGGTTTCGCATTTGCGAGACCAATTGGATAAGCTGTGAATAGACAATACCATTTTGCCGCAGGCTTGTAAAGAGCGAGAAAACACAAGTTTTGTCGAATGAAAAATTTTTCTTAAATAATTATCATCATGCGGCGCAAACTAAGCAAGAAAGGATGGATGAAAGCATGATTATAGATCGCATTGCGCTGATACTGACCATCATCGGCGGTATCAACTGGGGCAGCATCGGACTTTTCAGATTTGACATCGTTGCATGGATCTGCGGCGGGCAGACCGCCGTCGTGAGCCGTGTTATCTACACCCTTGTCGGTCTCGCCGCACTTTGGTGTATATCGCTGCTGTTCAAGCGTGACTGCTGCCCCGACGAGTAACAGACGAATAGACGGGTAAAACCAAACGCCTTTGGAATGACCAAAGGCGTTTTTTCACATCGTTGAGAATTTGAAATACACAAGCAGCGCAAATTGCAGTATCGCAAGTGCGGGGAAGAACACGGCAAAGTACCAGTGCTTTGTCTTGTGGCGGAACGAGTACATGCCGATAGTGCCGCCTATCGCACCGAACAAAATCGCAAACAGGAACAGCACCTTTTCGGGTATGCGGCGCTTGTCGAGCTTGGCCTTTATCTTGTCCGTGCCCATGAGGATGAACGCAATGACATTCATGGCGGCGACAATGTACCACACGGCCGTTATCATGGCTTCGCTCATGACTTTTTCCCCTTTCCGCCCTTGTTGGACTTTGCGGTTTTCTTATTCTTCGGCTTTGCCCAGCCCTTTTTGTAGCCCTCGGATCTCTTCGGCGGCTCGGACTTTTTCGGCTCTGCCTTGGGCTTGCGGGAAGCCGGTCTGTCCGGCCGCACGAGACACTCCGGCCCGTAGCCGATGAGATCCTCCCGACCGGCGGCCTTGAGAGCTTCTATAACGAGCTTGCGCTTATCCGGCCGCTTCCACTGCAAAAGCGCACGCTGCATCGCCTTTTCCTGCGGCGTTTTGGCGACATACACCGCCTTCATGGTCATGGGGTCTATGCCCGTGTAGTACATACAGGTCGAGAGAGTACCGGGGGTAGGATAAAAGTCCTGTACCTGCTCGGGCTGGCGCCCCTTTTTGTTGAGGTACTCGGCCAGCGCCACGGCATCCTCGAGCGTGCTGCCCGGGTGGGACGACATGAGGTACGGAACGATGTACTGCTCCTTTGAAAACTTGTTGTTGAGCTTCTTATACTGCTCCAAAAAGCGCTCGTAAACATCGATGTGCGGCTTGCCCATGTAGTCGAGCACGGAGTCGATGCAGTGCTCGGGTGCGACCTTTAATTGCCCCGAGATGTGGTACTTTACAAGCTCGGCAAAGAACTCGTTGTTCTTGTCCTGAAGCATGTAGTCATAGCGGATGCCGCTGCGGACAAACACCTTTTTTATGCCCGGGATGGCCCGCAGCTTACGCAAAAGCGCCAAGTAATCCGAGTGGTCGGCATCGAGATTTTTGCACGGGTACGGCGCAAGGCAGCGCTTGTCCGGACACATGCCGTATTTGTCCTGCTTGTGGCAGGAGTGGTGGCGGAAGTTTGCCGACGGGCCGCCGACATCGTTTATGTAGCCCTTGAAATCGGGCAGCTTCGTGAGCGCCGTGACCTCACGGATGACGCTTTCGTGGCTGCGGCTCGTGACCATTCTGCCCTGGTGGAACGCTAATGCGCAGAAGCTGCAGCCGCCGAAGCAGCCACGGTTGTGGATGACGGAAAAGCGCACCTCGTCAATGGCGGGAACGCCGCCGAGAGGCTCGTACATAGGATGATAAGTCCTTGCATACGGAAGTTCGGCGACAAAGTCGAGCTCCTTTGCGGTCAAGGGCATTGCAGGGGGATTTACGACAAGATACCTGCCGTCGTGCTCCTGTATCATCGCCCTGCCGCGCACGGGGTCGTGCTCTTCGTACTCGATGCGTGTTGCGTCGGCGTACAGGCGCTTTGACTCGCACACATCCTTAAATGACGGAAGCTCCACATAGTCAAATGCGCAGTCTGCTTTATCGTGCGTGAGATACGCCGTGCCTTTTATATCGGTCATTTTGCTGACGGGAATTTTCTTTTTGAGCCGCTTTGCTATCTCCCGCTCGGCATACTCGCCCATGCCGTAGATGAGCATATCCGCACCCGAATCGAACAGTATCGAGCGGCGCACCTTGTCCTCCCAATAGTCGTAGTGGGCAAAGCGGCGCAGGCTCGCCTCCAAGCCGCCGATGATGATCGGCACATCGGGGAAGGCCTCCCTCGCCCTGTTCGAGTACACGATGGTCGCTCTGTCCGGGCGCAGGCCCGCCTTTTTGCCGGGCGAATAGAAATCCTCGCTGCGGCGCTTTTTGGCCGCCGTGTAGTGTGCGACCATGGAGTCCAAGTTGCCGGCGCCTATCAAAACGGCAAGCTTCGGTCTGCCGAAGGCGGCAAAGTCGGCGGCGGAGTGCCAGTCCGGCTGTGCAAGCACCGCAACACGGTAGCCCTCGGCCTCAAGCACACGGCCGATGACCGAGGGGCCGAAGCTCGGGTGGTCGACATACGCATCGCCGGTGACGAGCAAAAAGTCGTACCACCACCAGCCACGCTCGATCATTTCGTCCCTCGAGACGGGTAAAAAGTCCATGTTTTCCATTACTCAAGCTCTCCCCAATACCAGCCGGAGGTGCCGTTGTGCTTCACAAGATAACCTCGGCTCGTTTCCTCGACCACGCCGACCCTGTCGCCGGGCTTAAGCTCCGGCTCAAAGTCGGTCGAGTCGTTGCATTTGCAAAACTCCTCGTCGGAGTACAGATACTTCGTCAGGATCTCCATCTCATAGCCCGTGCGGACATGCTTGCACAGCGAAAACTCCGCACCGCGGCGCAGCACCTGCACATCGTTATCGCCCCAGCGGATGTAGTACGAGTGCTCGGAACGCTCCTGCGGCGTTTTGACCGTTTTCACCGGGAACGGGTCGTAGGCGTCAAAGGAAAAATCCTCGCTGCCGTCAAAGGGGATGATGAGCGCATTGAGCTGCCCGTCATCCTTGAGCACACAGCCGCCGTCGATGGAGATGACATGGTGCTCACGGTCGATGATGGGATTTGCGCAGACGAAATCCTCGTTATACAGCACCACCGGCCAGTGGCCGACGACGACCCATTTGTCGAATTTATAGCCGTAGCTTCGAAAATTGTCGAACTTCATGCAGTCGCCGCCCATTTGCCTGTCCATCGGCACATCGGGGCGCACGCCGCCGTGGACGAAGATGCAGTGCCCGGTCTCGATAATGTGCGGAAGGGCACGAATGAAGTCGAACTCCGGCTTGAATTTTTCCCGCAGCATCGGGATGAGCGGGATAAAGTCCGTATCCTTTGTGACGGTGATGCCCTGCTCACGGAGCATATCCCAGATAAGTCCGCCCCGGCGGGAGAGCATATAGTCAACGATGTGTATCGTCCAATACCGTATCTCGCCGTCAACGGCATCCGACCAGCTGTCGCAGTTGCCGCAAACGGCGTGGACATTGCCCCGCTGACTAAGGCGCATGAGATATCGCAGCGTTTCAAGGCTGTACTCGCCCTTTTCCAGAAAGTCGCCGTCGATGATAAGCTCGTCGTTCTGCGAAAATCCGACTTTGCTGAGCAGCGCCCTGAGATACGGCAGGTTGCCGTGGATATCGGACACGGTGATGATGCGGCGCTCTCCGGTATCCAGCTTTTTAACTTTTGCGTTTTCTCTCCACATGCTCATTTGAATTTCTTCTCCATGAGGTACAGCGGTGCGCCCGCTCCGGCCTCCTCGTTCAGCTTTTCAAAGCCGTAGCTTTCGTAAAAGCGAACGGCGGCGGTGTTTTCGCTCGACACATGAAGCCGCACCGAACGAAAGCCGAGCCTCTGGAACTTCGTGATGGCGTAGCCGAGCGGCTGAATGCCGTAGCCGTGGCGGCGGTACTCCGGCTTGAGGCAGATAAGGCTTATCCAGCCGTAGCCGGCGTGAGCGCCCTTGTGTGTGTCAAGCTCCACAACGCCGATGAGCTCGTCAACACGGTACACGCCAACGATGGAGTCGGGCTCCCTGTCAAAATGCCGCTTTGCCGCCGTGAGGTACCAGTCGTCGGAGAAAAAGTCGAGATTGCCGTGGGCGGCAAGGAAAAAAAGTCAAAATTGCAGTGGGCGGAAAGCCACGACTGGCGGTAGAAATCCAAGTATATCTCTGGGTTCTCCCTCGGCGAAAGCGGCGCATAACTGAAGTTATTATCGTCCCTGCCGCCGGTGTCCTTGCGCCACCATGTCTGCTTTGCAAGGGTCGAAAGCTCGGGCGTGAGGTGCGAATTGTCGTTATAATACTCGACGGTGAACCTGCCGCCGTCATAATGCAGCAGCGTCACGGCGGTGTTGTCGCCGTGGGGAAGGTCTGCGATATCCTCGCTCTTTACGCCCATGATGCGGGCGAGCACGGAGCGGATGGCCATGCCGTGGCTCACAACGGCGACGGTCTTGCCGTCGTTGGCCTCGGCTATCTCGGTTATGACGCTCATAAGGCGCTGTGTGCACTCGTTAAAGGTTTCCGCCCCCTCGCAGCGCCACTTCTCGGGGTCGTTATTGAAATAGTCCATCTGCACGGGGTCGTACTTGCGCATATCGCCGAAGCTCATGCCCTCGCACACGCCGAGGCAGATCTCCCGCAGGCGCGGCGTGGTGTGCATTTCCAGATCGTGATAGCGGGTTATCGCCGTGGCGGTCGTGCGTGTGCGGCGCAGGTCGCTTGAGTACAGTGCATCAAGATGCACATTCTTAAAGCGCTCGGCAAGTGCGTCTATCTGCTTGTAGCCGAGTGCGGTAATGTAGCTGTCAAACTGCCCTTGGGCGATGCGGTAGAGGTTGCCCTCGGCCTGTGCGTGACGAATTAGAAACAAAGTAGTCATATTCTGAATTTTTCCTTGCTGTTCCGATGGTCTTCGACGGGTTTCGCCTTGACCTTGGGTATCTTAAAATGTATAATATAATAGTTTAGTATAATTCAAGAACTTTTTCAAGTTTTCCTTTGTGAATTTAGGGGGTGCGGGCTTGTCGGGCGTGCTTATCTGCGGCGCTTACGGTGCAGGCAATATCGGCGACGAGGCAATTTTGAAGGCCATCATCGGCACGCTGCGGGGCATTGACCCCGCCGTTTCGATTTGTGTCGTTACCCGCTCGCCCAAGAAGACGCGGCAGCTTTACGGTGTTTCCGCCGTGCACACCTTTGATTTTTTCGGCATCCACAACGCCATGAAAAAAGCCCGCCTTTTCATAAGCGGCGGCGGCAGCCTTATCCAAAACGCAACGAGCCGCCGGAGCCTGCGCTACTACCTGTGGACGCTGCGCCACGCAAAACGCTGCGGCTGCAAGGTGATGATGTACGGCTGCGGCATCGGCCCTATCAAGGGCAAGCGTGATATCGCAAAAGCCGCCGATACGATAAACACCTGCGTTGACGCTATCACCCTGCGTGACCGGCTGAGCGCCGAGCTTCTGCGGGAGATCGGCGTTACAAAGCCCGAGGTCACGCTTGCCGCCGACCCCGTGCTGGCGCTAAATGCTTGCCCGGATGACGAAGCGGCGCAGTTTTTATCGAAAGGCGGAGTTGACCCGGAGGGCGACTATGCGCTGTTCTGCCTTAGGCCGTGGCAGGGTCTGGACGAGCACCTTGACGCTGTGGTGCAGGCAATAAATTTTGCGCATGACGACTTGCGGCTCACCCCCGTTTTCATGACGCTGAACCGCAGTGTTGACCTTGAAACGGCGCATCGTGCGGTGAGCGCCGCCGACGCTCCCTGCGTCATTTTGCCGGCGGTGACAAGCGCCGAGCTGTGCATGGGCGTGATGAAAAAAATGCGCCTTGTGGTCTCGATGCGTATGCACGCCGTGCTGTTTGCGGCGGCCGTGGGCGTGCCGACGGTGGGCATAAGCTACGACCCAAAGGTCGCAGGCTTTATGGATTACACCGACTGCGGCAAGTGCGTAGAGCTCAAAACGCTCACGGGCGACGAGCTGTGCCGCTGCATGGTGTCCGAGCTTAAGTGCAGCAAGGCCGAGCAGGCGCAGCGCATGGATAACACAAAAGCCGTCGAGGCGTTTAACGGCCGGACGGCGGAAAGATTTTTAAAGGGCGAAAGGAAAACCGAGTGATGGTCAGAGCAGCAATTTTGGTCTCGGGCAACGGCATGCTTTTGCAGTCCGTTTTAGATGCGATGTATTTTGGGGAGATCCCCGATTTCGAGCTCGTCGCCGTGATATGCACCGACGCAAACGCCTACGCCATGCGGCGTGCGAAAAATGCGAAGGTCGAGAGCATCGTCGTCGAGCCTGAGAACTTCCCCACCAAGTTCAGCTACAGCATGGCCATATCCAACAAGCTCAAGGACATGGACATCGACCTTGTCATCGTCGCAGATTACGATATGCCGCTGGGCGTGATCTCGACCCAGTTCCGCAAGCGTATCATCGGCGTGTACCCCTCGCTCATCCCCGCCTTTGTCAACTGTGACGACAGCCCCGTGCGTGCCGCAATGGAGCGTGGCTGCAAGGTGACCGGCGCAACGGCATTTTTCGCCGATATCGACGGCAACATCGGCCCCATCATCGCCCAACAAGCTATCGACATTGACCCCGAGGACACGCTGCAAAGCCTCAATCAGCGCATCATGGAGGAAGCGGCGTGGAAGCTGCTGCCGAAGGCGGTCGCCCTGTTCTGCCAAGGCAGGCTGGAGATACACGGTGAGCGTGTGGTAATAAAACCGGAATAAAGACAAACGCCTGTTAAGGCTTTTTGACGAGCGTAGCGAGATTTTTTGTGAAGCTTTGCTTCACGAAAAATGTGGTGTGTTTTGAAGCGTGCAAAAAAGTCGCAAGACTTTTTTGACACGCTGAAAAGCTCCGAACCGTTTGGTTCGGAGCTTTACACTTTTTGCTCCCCCGCCTGAAGGCGCGGGTGGAAGGCGGGATTCTGCCGCCTGCCGACACAACGCAAAATTTTTTAATCCCGTCAACTTAAACAATAAAGCTCAGGCAATACTTTGTGTATTACCTGAGCTTTTTTGCAGTATGGGCGGAAAAGATCCGCCCAAAACCGGTAGAAGAACGACTTTCGCCCGTTGCTTTAGGCCATTTCGGCTCTTTCCTTCTTTGCGGTGACATACTGATAAGCAGTCACACCGCCGACGAGGACGATACCGATAAGGTCGGTGACCGTGCCGGGGATGATGAGCGTCAGGCCGCCTGCAAGCAGTGCTATGCGCAGGATGACATTGACGGGCTTATACAGATAACCGTTCAGGCAGGTGGCAACGCCGAAGATGCCGATGAATGCGGATACGCAGATCTGAACGACCTCGAACACGCTGGTGACATCGACAAACAGCATCTCGGGGCTGTAAGCAAAGACATAAGGTACGATGAATGCGGCGATAGCGAGCTTTGTCGCATTGATGCCGGTTTTCATCGGATTGGACTTTGCGATAGCCGAGCCTGCATAGGCTGCCAGTGCAACAGGGGGAGTGATATCGGCGACGATGCCGAAGTAGAATACGAAGAAGTGGGCTGCGACCTGGGGCACGCCGAGCTTAACGAGGATGGGTGCGCAGGTTGCCGCCATGATGCAGTAGTTTGCGGTGGTGGGAACGCCCATGCCGAGGATGATGCAGCAGACCATGGTCAGGAACAGGCCGATGATGAGGGTGTTGCCGGACAGGGCGACGATTGCGCTGATGAGCTTGGATGCAAGACCGGTTGCGGTGATGCAGCCTGCGATGACACCTGCCATCGAGCAGGCGACGGCGACGGTGATGGTGCCCTTGCCGCCGGCTTCGAGAGCCTCGAGAAACTTCATCGGCGTGAGCTTTGCGTCGCGGTTTATAAAGCCGACGACGATAGCTGCAAGGATGGAATAAGTCGCTGCACGCTGCATGGTGCAGGCGTTGACGGAAACGAGAACAACAAGAAGCACGATGGGGATGAGCAGGTAGCTCTTCTTGGCGAGCTCTCTGCCCGGTGCCATCTCGGCACGGCTGATACCCTTAAGGCCGAGCTTCTTTGCCTCGAGGTGAACTGCGATGAAGATACCGGCAAAGTACAGGAATGCAGGCAGGATAGCCTTGAGTGCGACCTCGCCGTAGGAAATGCCGATGTACTCGGCCATGAGGAATGCCGCAGCGCCCATGATGGGGGGCATTATCTGACCGCCGGTGGAGGCTGCCGCCTCGACTGCGCCCGCAAACTCGGGCTTGTAGCCGGTCTTTTTCATCATGGGGATGGTGACGGAGCCGGTGGTGACGGTGTTGCCGACGGAGGAGCCGGAAACCATGCCGCACAGTGCAGACGAGATGACTGCGACCTTTGCCGGGCCGCCTGCGGATGCGCCGGCGAGCTTGTTTGCAAGGTCAATGAAGAACTTCGAGATGCCCGTTCTTTCAAGGAAAGCACCGAAAACGATAAACACGACGATGAACTTTGCACAGACCTGGATAGGAGTGCCGATAACACCGCCGGTGCGGTAGAACAGAGTGTACAGCGCACGCTCGAGCGTCAGATTGGCAACGCCGAAGGTGTAGAACAGCAAAACGGCAACGACCACAAGGATGGGCACACCGACACAGCGGCGGCACAGCTCCATGAGCACCAAAATGCCGACAATTGCGATGACATTGTACATGGTGGTCATCTTCGATGCGCTCGAGAGCACCTTGATGAGGTCATCGGCAACAAAGCAGTAATAGAAAAAGCAGCCTGCGCCGACTACCATGATGATGATATCATACCAAGGCATGAAGTTGGGTCTTACATGGTGCTTGCTTGCAGGGTAGTACAAAAAGCCCATGATGATGACGCAGCCGAGGAAGGCGGTCATTCGTCTTTCAAGCGATGCGGTGGAAAACAGGGTGGAGTAAATGCAGTAGAGTGAGAAAAGCGCCATGACGACCTGTACCACTCTGTGCGGAACGCCGACCCAGATTCTCGTGTTGGACTCACGGTCGTACTTCTTCATGACCTCGTTGACTTCATCCTCGCTTACGACCTCGTAACCGTTGATGTCAAACTCGGGGGTCTTTTCGGTTTCCAACTCGGGAGCGTCCTTAATGTTCTTTTCGTTGGACATATGAGATCAACCTTTCATTCATTTCTTATCCTCAATCTCAAAGGCAAGCGTCTTGTCTCTCAGATTGAGAATAAGCCAAAATATTAGCCAAAATATTATAACTTATAATTAGTTGAAAATAAAGTGGCAGACTACGGTACCACGAGGGTACCGTAGTCGTTTTTTGTTAGTATTCCGTTAAGCTTTTGCCTTGGGAGCTAACATCACTTTACGGTGATGTCGTGCTCGGCAAAGTACTTAACTGCACCGGGATGATAAGGTACATCGGTGATGGAGGAGGCAAACTCGAGGCTGAGCTCTCCGCCCTTTGCGTGTGCCTTGGTCAGCTCACCAAGATTGTCGAAGACTGCGGTCATGAAGTTGTAAACTGCATCCTCGGAGACATCGTTCCTCGCGAGAACGACTGCTGCGACTGCGACGGTGTCAACATCGGCGGGAGTGCCGTAGACATCCTTCTTGATGGTGTAGGTGCTGTAGTAGGGGCAATCTGCGATGAGCTTATCGGTGTGCTCCTTGTCGAAGCCGACGAGGTAAACCTGGCCGCTGGTGCTCAGGTCGGAGATAGCGACGGTGGGAGCGCCTGCAACGACGAATGCTGCGTCGATCTTGCCGTCCTTCAGACCCTCGGCGGAGTCGCCGAAGTCGAGGTACTGAGGATCGATATCATCGACGGTCATGCCGTATGCCTTGAGAACATCGATAGCGTTGAAGTTAACGCCCGAGCCGGAAGCACCGATGGAGACCTTCTTGCCCCTGAGGTCGGCAACGGTCTTGATGTCGGGATTCATGGTGACGATCTGTACCTGCTCCATGTAGAGGGCTGCGACAACGGAGAAATCCTTGACTGCGCCGGAGTCGGCGAAGAGGTTGGTGCCGCTGTAAGCATAGCTCATAACATCGGACTGGCAGAATGCCAGCTGAGCGCCACCGGATGCAAGGTCCTCGACATTGGCCTTGGAGCCGTTGCCGGAAACTGCGGTGATGGCGGTGTCGGTCTTATCGGAGACCTGCTGTGCAATGACGGTGCCGAATGCATAGTAGGTGCCCTGCTCGCCGCCGGTGACGAAGGTGAGGTTGTCTCCGCCGCCGCCGCAAGCGCACAGTGCGAAGACCATCATGACTGCGAGAACTATCGCTGTGATCTTTTTCATTTTTCATTTCCTCCTGTTTTTTGCAATATCAATTTTGAATAAATTCATTTTCAAAAATTCATTACTCGCACAGTATACACCCTATTTTCACGAATTTCAATAGGTAAAATGAAATTTTTATTTTTAAAACCTGCAAAAACTTTATCAAAGTTTGGTCAAAACGCCGCTTTTGCCCGATTTTTATCTCCGTTTTGCAATATGTAGAACAAAAATGCAGTTTTCGTCCATATGTAGTTGCAAAAATATTTTTGCATTTTTTTCGAAAAACTTGCGAAATTTCCGCTTGCGTGCTATATTGCAGTCAAAAAAGGGGTGTTTTTGCATGAAAATCGCACTTTTGGGCTGCGGCGTTGTCGGCGGCGGAGTTTTGGATATCTGCAATAAGCGCAGCGATACGGAGCTTGAATATGTCCTTGTGCGCAGACCGAGGCCGGAGCTCGGCGATAAAGCCGTCAGCGATATCGAAACCATATTAAATGATGCATCGGTCGATACCGTTGTCGAGGTCATGGGCGGCCTGCATCCTGCGTATGAATATGTGACGCAGGCGATGAAGTCGGGCAAAAATGTCGTCACCGCAAACAAGCATTTGGTTGCGCACTATTACCGTGAGCTGACGCAGCTTGCCCGGGAGCAAAGCGTTGCCTTCCGCTGCACTCCCGCAGTCGGCGGCGGCATACCGTGGCTTGTGAACCTCGAGCGTGTCCTGCGGCTCGACGAGGTCACCGCCTTTTCCGGCATCATGAACGGCACGACGAATTTTATTCTTGACGCCATGCACACCGACGGCAGCGATTTTGCGCAGGTGCTGAAGCTTGCGCAGGAGTTAGGCTACGCCGAGGCAGACCCCTCGGCGGATATCGACGGGCTCGACATTCAGCGCAAGTGCATCATCACCGCCAATGTCGCCTTCGGCTGCTGCCTTTCGGAAGAGGATGTTCCCGTGTTCGGCATCCGCACGGTGACGGCGGCGGATATTGCTGCCGCCGGGAGCATGAACAGAGTGTGCAAAATGCTCGCCTTCGGCAAAAACACAGGCAACAGCCTGTCGGTTTATGTCGAGCCGAGCTTCGTCCCCTGCGGCGAGCTTGAAGCGGCGGTGTCCGCAAACCGCAATGTCATCTCGTTCGAGACCGCACTCACCGGCAAGGAAAGCTTCTACGGTCAGGGCGCAGGGCGCTTCCCCACGGCATACAACGCAGTCGCCGACTGTCTCGACATCGCAAGCGGCGTGCGCAGCTTCTATGCCGACATCACGAAGCCCGCAAAGCCCGATAATTCCGCCGAAAAGCACCCGTACTATGTGCGGTTTTCGGGCGGCGACCCTTGGCTTGACGGTGTCACCATCGCCCCCTGCGGCGACGGCGTCGTGACAGCCGATATCTCCGTTTCGGAAATGCACGCATGGGCGGCAAAGGCTAAGTCTGCCGACCCTGCGCTGTTTATTGCAGGCATCATTTGACCTGCCGGGCATACAATTGAATATACGAGCCGCCCTCGTTGAGGGCGGCTTTTCTTTTGGGAGGTCTGGTATGGACAAATATAATGTAGGCATCCTCGGCGCAACGGGCGCAGTCGGGCGGGAGATGCTGAAAATTCTGCGTGAGCGCAGCTTTCCCGCAGACGAGCTGCGGCTGCTTGCGAGCAAGCGCTCGGCCGGACAGGTGATCGACGGTCACGAGGTCAAAGAGGCCTGCGCCGAAAATTTCGAGGGCTTAGACATCGTCCTCGGTGCGGCCGGGAACAACATCGCCGCCGCATTCGCCGGTGACATCAAGGCCGCCGGTGCGGTTTTTATCGACAACTCCAGCGCATTCCGGCTCTGCCCCGATGTGCCGCTCGTCGTGCCTGAGATAAATCCGGAGGATGTAAAAAAGCATTCGGGCATCATCGCAAACCCCAACTGCACGACCACGATCACCTGCACGGCGATCAGTGCGCTGCGCCGCCTGAGCCCCATTGAGAGCATGGTCGTGTCGAGCTATCAGGCGGTGTCCGGCGCAGGCTCGGCCGGACCGCAGGAGCTGTTCGGCGAGATGGAGGCAATGGCCGCCGGCAAAAGCTATGTGCCCCGGGTTTTTGCGCATCAGATCGCATACAATGTCATTCCGCAGATTGGCGAACGGCAGTTTGTGGGCTACACCTCCGAGGAGAT
This sequence comes from Firmicutes bacterium CAG:555, assembly GCA_000431075.1. GTDB lineage: Bacteria > Bacillota > Clostridia > Oscillospirales > Oscillospiraceae > F23-B02. The sequence continues at coordinate 26,631 of HF986899.1, read as the reverse complement.
GAAGCTTCAGAACGAGGGGCGGCGCATACTGCACCTGCCGGAAATGCGGGTCAGCTGCACCTGCGTGCGGGTGCCGGTCGTGCGCAGTCACAGCGTGTCGGTGCAGCTGAAAACGAGAGAAAAGCTCACGGTCGATGATGCAAGAGCGGCTGTCGCCGCCGCCCCGGGCTGCAAGCTCTTAGACGAGCTTGATGATCTTCTCTACCCCATGCCGCTGCTCAGCACCGACCAGGACCTCGTCCTCGTCGGCAGGATAAGAGAGGACCTGACGGACGACCGGGGTTTGCTTCTATGGTGTTGCGGCGATCAGCTCCGCAAAGGTGCAGCGACAAATGCCGTGCAGATCGCCGAACTGCTGATAGGCTGATATTCGGGCTTAACCAATCATTGCTTACCATATATTAACTTTTCTTTGTGGTTCAACGGACTGCGTCAGTTAAACAGGTGCGAATAGTTTGCACTGCACCGATAGGTTGATGTACAGACTAAACTTTAGTGCGCACTCACCGGTCGGGCTAAGGCAGTAAAGAATGGCAGGTGTTTTGATGCGTATTGAAAGTAAACTTTTCTTTGTTTCGCCAAAGAAAAGTTACAAAAGAAACGCGACCAAAGGGCTTAGCCGCCCTTTGGAAACCTACACATGGTATCGGTGCGCCCGTTCAACGGACTGCGTCGGTTAGATAAGTGCAAATAGCTTGCAGTGCACTGATAGGCTGATGGTCAGCCTAAACTTTAGTATGCCCCCACCGGTCGGGCTGACGCAATAGCGATAAGCGGAGGTGTTGAAGCGTATTGAAAATTTAAAAATGATCTATCAGCTCGTAGCGTTCGATGCTGTCCCGGGAGACATGGAGGTGGCGCTTGGTGACGGCAGCGGCAAGGTCGCCGTCGCCGAGCTTGAGAATGTCGCAGATGAGGCGGTGGTCGGTGTCAACAGTGTTGAAAAACCCCTCGGGGCGACTGTACAACAGGCAGCCGCGGAAGCGCCACACCTCGTACTTGTGTTCCTCGTAAAGACTCGATATCAGTCCATTGCCAGATGCCTTGACCACGCCGTAATGGAACGCCATCTCCTGATCGAGCAGCTTCGTAAAGCCGAAGTCCTTGCCGCTGACATACGCCTCCTGATACAGCGCAGTGAGCCGGTCGGAGATGCGGTAGAGCTCCTCAAGCTGCTCGGGCTTGATATTGCGAGCCGCCTTTTTGGCGGCAAAGGGCTCGATCATCATGGTAAAATCGCAGATCTCCTTGTAATACTCGGGGTCGAAATCGGAGACATAGTAGCGGTTGTTAGTGATCTTGGCGAAGCGGCGGTCAACGAGCTTTTCAAGCGCCGTTTTGACGGGCGAGCGGCTGATGGACAGCTCCTGCGATATGGCATTTTCGCTGATCCTTGTGCCCGGGTGCAGTCTGAAGCTTATAATATCACGCAGCAGCAGCTCGTAAACGATGTCGCTCAGCGGCAGAAATGGGTTGCTGCTGCGAATTTTGTTGAATTTCTTTATATCCATAAAACATCCTCCTAAGGGTGTAACAGATATGATATCGGTTTTTCGCAAAAAGGTCAAGGATTTGGGCGCTTATTCGGCGCTTATTTATAAATTTCCGGTTGAGCTGACGCATCGTTCGGCTAAGCCTGTTTAACCTTCTCCAAAAGCGCTTCGGCGGGCTTTGACAGGACTGCATGGCGCTTCCAGATGAGAGCATGGCTGCATTCAAGCGGCGGCTCAAGTCTCCTGAAGCACAGACCGGAGTCGAGCCGGCCGGGCAAATGGTCATCGGTGATGAGCACATAGCCCAAGCCGCTGCGCACGAGCGCCGCCGGGTCGCCGTTCAGGACATTATAGGTCGCCGCAACATTCATGTGGTCAAGATCGGTCTGCGCCCAATGCTCTATCGTGCGCTGGAGGCCGACACGCTTGTGCAGAATGAGCGGCACTGAACATATATCCTCACGCTTGACGGCGGGCTTCATCGCAAGCTCGCAGCTGCCGGACATGATAAGCCCCCATCGGGCACGGTCACCGAGCGAAACATAGTCGTACTTCACGGCGTCCACAGGCTCAAGCAGCACGGCAAAATCAAGGCTGCCGTGGTCGAGGCGCTCGATTATCTCGCAGGCATCGCCGCTGTAGAAATCAAAGCTCACCTCGGGGTGCTCGGCATGAAGCTCCGCTGCGGCGTGCAGAACTCTTTTACCGGGCAGGCCGCCGACGGATATCTTTCCGCCGAGCGCCGTGTCGGCACTGAGCTCCTGCTCGGTCTTTTCCAGAAGCGCCACTATCTCCTCGGCACGCTTGCGAAGCAGCACGCCGTCATCCGTGAGCGTGAGCTTGCGCTTTCCGCGCACGAGAAGCTGCTTTCCAAGCTCCTCCTCCAGCTCCATGAGCTGCTTTGACAGCGACGGCTGGGTTATATGCAGACTTTCGGCGGCACGGGTGATGTTCTCCTCTCGAGCCACGGTCAAAAAATATCTTAAAACACGAATATCCATGTATTTATCACCTCATTCGACATCATACCAGATTTTATCATGCGTGTAAACTATGATAAGCTATTCTTTATAAGTATTTGCTATAAGTGAGGTTTCTCATTATAATATTTGCGAAAATTTTGAAGCAGAGTTGATTTTATATATGAAAGAAGCAACACGCAGACAGCGGCTGGATATGCTCAACGGCCCTATCTGGAACAAGCTGCCGCAGTTTGCCCTGCCCGTTGCTGCAACGGCGATATTAGGGCAGCTTTTTAACGCCGCGGATGTCGCCGTCGTCGGCAACTTCACGGGTGCCGGGAAAACCGTCGCCGTGGCGGCCGTCGGTGCAAACAGTGCCGTCATCGGCCTGATAATAAACCTGTTCATCGGCATTGCGCTCGGCTGCAATGTCGTCATTGCGCACGCCATAGGCCGCAGAGACAGTGACGCCGTGCAGCGTGCCGTACACACCTCGGTCGTCGTCGCCGTCATCGGCGGCATCATCGTCGGCCTGCTCGGTCAGCTCATCGCCGCTCCCCTGTTAGGTCTTTTGAATGTGCCGGACGATGTGTTCCCGCTTGCGCTTTTGTACCTGCGAATTTACCTTGTAGGTCTGCCGGTCATCCTGCTGTATAACTTCGAGGCCGCCATATTCCGCAGCGTAGGCGAAACGAGGGTGCCGCTCATTGCGCTGACGCTGTCGGGCATTCTGAATGTCGTGCTGAACCTGTTTTTCGTTGCGGTGCTTGACATGTCGGTCAGCGGTGTTGCGATAGCGACGGTCATCTCGAATGTCGTAAGCTCCGTCATCCTGTTCGTGAAGCTCAGGCGCACCGAGCTTGACATTCGCATCGACCCGAAAAAGCTTCGCATCGACCTGCCCATCCTGCGCCGCATTCTCGGCATCGGCCTGCCCGCCGGCGTGCAGAGCTCGCTGTTTTCGGTGTCGAACATCGTCATCCAGTCGGCGATAAACAGCCTCGGCACGGTCGTCATGGCAGCATCGAGCGCAGCGTTCAACATCGAGATACTCACCTTCGATATCATCGATGCATTCTCGCAGGCGTGTACGACCTTCGTCGGGCAAAACTACGGTGCAGGCAAGATAGAGCGCTGCAAAAAAACGCTCAAGCTGTGCATGTTCGAGGGTCTTGCGGCGCTCGTTTTGGCGATAGCCATACTGCTGTTTTTCGGCAAGCCCCTGCTTTCGATATTCAACAACGACCCGAAGGTCGTCGAGACGGGCTACATCCGCCTGATGTATGTCATGTTCTCACATATTTTTAACCTGCTGTACAATGTCATGTCCGGCTACCTGCGAGGCTTCAGCATTTCGCTTGCACCCGCAATTCTGACGATGCTCGGCGTGTGCGGCATGCGCATTGCGTGGATACACTATGTGTTCCCGCTCAGTCCGACATTCAAAACGATAATGATCGCCTACCCCGTGAGCCTCGGCATCACGGCGCTGATGATCTCCGCCACCGTGCTCTATTATCGCCCCTCCAAACGCTTCGCCGGCACGAGAGATACGGTGTGACGAAAAAAGCTGTCTGAAAAATCAGACAGCTTTTTGTTTTGCGACCCTGCTCTCTACCAAGCCGACGGCAAAGGTGGCGGTTTGGGCGAGGGGGACGGCGAGCCATACGCCCGTTAACTTCAAAAACTGCGGCAGAATGAGCAGCAGCAAAAGCGTGAACACGGGCTCGGCGTAGACTATGATGTACGACAGGATCGTCTCCTCGGTCGCATAAAAATAAGAGGTCGTGATGCGCACATACGCCAGAAACAGCAGCGGCGCAAGGTAATACGGCAGCATCTGCGCAACGCCGACATTCGACTGCGCCGATGCGCCGAACAGCACACCCACCTTGTCCCGCGCAAGGAACACGCCGAGCATGCACACCACCGTCACCACGGCGGCGGCCATATACGCCATACTGAGGGTGTGGCGCACGGCTGCACGGTCGCCTCTGCCGTATTGCCCGCTTATAAGCGGCTGGCTGCCGTCGCCCACGCCCTGCAAAAGCAGGTAAATTATCGAAATTATATACCCGATGCAGCCGTAGATGGCGACCGCCTGCTCGTCGCCGTACAGCAGCAAGAAGCGGTTCATCAGCATCATCGTGACCGTCGGTGAGAAGGTCAGCCCGAACGGCGAGAGCGAGACCTTGAGCGTTTCGCCCCAGAAGCTGCGCAGGCGCTTGGCCTCCGGCAGCCGCAGGCGGCATTTTTTGCGCACGAAAAAAACTATCGCCGCAAGCATTGTGACCGCCTGCCCGATTATCGTCGCAAGTGCCGCACCGGCCATGCCCCAATTGGCGACCCACACGAGCGCATAGTCGAGCACAATGTTCGTCACAAAACCGAGGATCATGGCGACCATGGCAAATGACGCACCGCCCATGTTGCGGATAAACGGCACAAAGCCCGTCGCCAAAAGCTGAAACACCGCACCGAGCGCAATTATGCGGGCGTACTCCGCCGCCAGCCGCAGCGCCTCGTTGCGTGCGCCGAGAAAGCCCAGAATGGGGTCGGCAAAGAAAAACAGCAGCGCCGTGAGCACTGCGGCTGTCAGCAGCATAAGAAGCGATGCCGCCGAAAAGCACTCCTGCGCCTTTTGCGTCTCCGACTGCGCATTGAGAATCGTGAAGCGGATGGCGGCGGCGAGGCCGAGCCCCGTTCCGACCGCAACAACGAGTGCCGTCACAGGGTAGCCGAGCGTGATGGCGGCAAGGCCGATATCACCGAGGCTCTGGCCGACAAAAAATCCGTCGACGATGGTGTAAACGCCCGAGAGGGCGAAGGCCAGCACCGACGGGATGACATATGCAAAAAATTCCTTAGTTCTGCCGCTCATTGTCCACCTCCTTTTCAAAAACGGTGTTGAACAGCGCCACGGCATCGAGCAGCTGCTTCATGCGCTCATGCCCCATCATGCCGAAGACCCGCTCTTCGAGCTCATACAGCCCGCCAAGCGTGCGCATCGAGTCATGGACCTTAGAGCAGATTTCATACTCCGGCTCATAATATTTACAGATACTATTATAGCATCTATAAATAGTTTATCAAGCGCTAAAAAACCGCCGGTCGGGATGACCCGACCGGCGGACGGTTATTTAATTATGCTTCGGGATTATGCTTCGGGAGTGACCTCGGGAGTGGGGTCAGCTACTATGGTGAAGGTGAAGGTCTTGGGGAATGCGAAGAAGTCGCCGCCGCGGACGGAAGCGGTAACGATGTACTTACCGGGAGCGGTGGGCATGGCGCTCTTTGCGTAGAGCTTGCCGACACCGGTGAACCAGTAGTGGATAGAGCCTGCGGAAGCACTGTTGAGAGCCTCGCCATCCTTGGTGAGCATGCAGAGATTGTTGCCGGCCTTGAGTGCCTCAGCCTGAGAAACGGTGATGGTGTTAGCCTTCTCGCCGCTGTTGAGGATGGGGTTCTTCTCAAGCTTTATGCCCTTCCAGTTCTTAAGAACGATGAGAGTGCCGGTGCCTTCGCTTGTTTCGTAGTTTTTGCCGACTGCAACTGCGGTTGCAACATACACGCCTGCGTGAGCCGGAGTGCCGATAGCGATTATAGTGTCATCAGACAGAGAAGTGAGCTTGTCAAGTGCCGTAACGATGTTCTTGATGGCTTCGGTGTCATAACCCGCCAGCTTCAAGATGTCCATTATGGCCTTGTTGGTAACAATACCGTTGATGATGTCCTTAAGCTCGCCAAAGGTGATGCCCTCCTGAAGCTTTTCCTTCAGGGTAAGGCTTTCGGTGTCCTTGGTTATTTCATACCACTTTTCCTGTGCATTGCTTATTGCTTCTATCAGCTTTTCCTGATCTTCGCTAAGCTTGATGTTCACGCAGCTTTCCATATTGCTGTTGACGCCGACAAAGAGAACATAAACATCGAGTTCGGGATCGTTCGGATTGAGTGTGTAGAAGTCGTTACGGTCGATCTCTTCACCGGCATAGATCTTGGTGATAGGAGTGACGCTGACCTTGACAGTGGCCTTTGCGACAGTGATGGTTGCCGGTGCCCAGCCGCTTTCCTTGTAGGTATCATTGCCGTTGTACTTAACACGAATTACATTACCGTCGCCGGCATTGATCTTAGTGTCGGGGACATTGTCGTAAGCAGTATCAAACTCGGTAATTCCGGTCTTGAGCTGAACGGTAAAATCAGCGGCAGTCGTTCCTTCGGGGAGGTTGGACTTTTCATAGTCGATAACGCTTGCTACGATAGCTTCTTTTTCAGCAGCCGCATCCATATTGTAGGTGATGGATGCGTCGGCTTTGAGCTCAACCTTGGTGCTGTACTTGTCGACCTTTACGAGAGTTGCCTCAGTGGTAGTACCGGCAAGGCGAACCTGATAATCACCGTTATCAGCATCTTTGAGTGCCTCGGAAACATACTTGTAGTTTATGACATGCTTTTCGGTGAAGTTAACATTGCCGTTGATCGTGCCCCAATGCCTTTCAAGGCTCTTGGCCGGTATGCCAACTACTTTGGTATAGCCGTAGCCCTCATACTCCCACTGCAAAGACGCCTTGGTTGCATCGTCGAGCTCGTCATAGTTGCTGATGAGAGCCTTGTTAAGTATCTGTGCGACCTCATCGTTGGTCATGCCGGACTTGATGATGACCTCGCCGGAGTTTGCCTTAAGCTCGGGTGCGGCTGCTCCCTCTGCGAAAACGGCCGGGGAGATGCCGACCACCGAGAAGATCATCACGACTGCAAGCAGCGAAGCCATAAAGCGCTTCAGATTACTATTTTTCATGCCTTCCTCCATATAAAGATAATGTTAATTCTCATGGCCGAATCGTATCGAAAAATTACAAATTTCGACCGTATGACAACATAATAACAAACAACTTAAAAAATTGCAATATATATTTTGGTATATTTAGCATGATTTTTCGGAAGAAAAAAAGGCTATGCATGTGCTGCATAGCCTTTAGATTGCTGACTTTTACTCCCATTCCACGGTTGCGGGGGGCTTGCTTGTAATGTCGTAGACGACACGGGTGACATTGGGCACCTCGTTGGTGATGCGGTTTGACGCCTTCGACAGCATATCATACGGCAGGCGTGACCAGTCGGCGGTCATGAAGTCGTCGGTGGTGACGGCTCGCAGGACTATCGTTCCGCCGTAGGTCCTCGCATCGCCCATGACGCCGACGCTGAGGCTGCTGTCCAAAACAGCGAAGAACTGGCTCGTCACGGCATCGAGGCCGAAGTTTTTCATTTCCTCACGGAAGATGAAATCCGCCTTCTGCACGGTGGCGATCTTCTCACGGGTTATCTCGCCGAGGATGCGGATGGCAAGGCCCGGGCCGGGGAACGGCTGGCGGGACACAAGGTACTCGGGCAGGCCGAGCTCACGGCCGAGCTGGCGCACCTCATCCTTGAACAGCATACGCAGCGGCTCGATTATCTCCTTGAAATCGACAAAATCGGGCAGGCCGCCGACATTGTGGTGACTCTTGATGGTCGCCGAAGCGCCGAGACCGGATTCGATGATGTCGGGGTAGATCGTGCCCTGTGCGAGGTAGTCGACAGAGCCTATCTTCTTGCTCTCTTCCTCAAAAACACGGATGAACTCCTCGCCGATTATCTTGCGCTTGCGCTCGGGCTCGGTAACGCCCGCAAGCTTTGCAAGGAACCTGTCGGCGGCATCGACACGGACAAAATTGATGTTCCACTTTGAAAACGCCTGCTCGACCTCATCGCCCTCATTCAGACGCATGAGACCGTGGTCGACGAACACGCAGGTGAGCTGACTGCCGATGGCTTCGGCGAGCAGCGCTGCACACACGGAGGAGTCCACGCCGCCGGAAAGTGCAAGCAAAACCTTGCCGTCACCTATCTTCTCACGAAGTCCGGCAATTGCGGTTTTGCAGTAGCTGTCCATGTGCCAATCGCCTGCGCACTTGCAGACCTTGAACAGGAAGTTGTGCAGTATCTGCGCGCCGAACTCGGTGTGCGTGACCTCCGGGTGGAACTGGACGCCGTAGAGCCTGCGCTCATCGTCGCACATTGCAGCGCACGGGCAGTTATCGGTCGTAGCGGTTATGCCGAAGCCCTCGGGCGGGGTCTTTATATAATCGGTATGGCTCATCCAGCAGATGCTATCCTCGGGCACGCCGTCAAACAGCACGCTTTTTTGCGTGTGGAGCGTTACCTTGCCGTACTCGCTGATGCTTCCGGCGGAGCAGATCTCGCCGCCTCCCATCCACGCCATGAGCTGGCATCCGTAGCAGATGCCCAAAACGGGAATGCCGGCGGAAAGTATCGCCGGATCAAAGTGCGGCGAAGCTTCGTCGTACACGCTGTTCGGCCCGCCGGTGAAGATGATGCCGGTGTAGCCGGCAGCCTTTATCTCGTCAAGGGTGATGCCGTTGTAGCCCTTGACCTCTGCGAAAATTTTGTGCTCACGCACTCTGCGGGCGATAAGCTGATTATACTGCCCGCCGAAATCCAGTACCAGAATTTTGTCCATTTAACTACCTGCCGTCAATAAGAAATGTCATAGCTGACGGGAGCCGAGCCCCTGTCGTCTGTCAGCGTGCCCTTTCGGCGCTTTTCGCCTTTTTTGCCTTGCCGGGTTACGACACGCCTTCACCAAAGAAAGCCAAAAATCCCTCGAAAAACATCGCTGACAGATGCTTCGCAGTTTTGAGCGAGATAAAATGTGGTCAGGTCGTCTGAAAGGCTGAAGGGAATACTTTGTGTATTTCCAAGGTCTTTCGGGCGGCATGGGCGCATTTTGGCCGCTCAAAACCGATAGCTGCTCGGCTCCCGTCAGCTAATTATGCACCTTGTTTTCGCCGATTTCAAGTCGAATTTTTTCGACAAGCCTCGACACCTGCTCGGGGCAGCGGCCGATGTACAGCTCCGGGTTCAGAACATCCCGGATCTCGCCCGCCGTCATACCGAAAGCACCGGTATCGGCGAGCCGCTCGGGCAGGTCGCACTCGCCGCCGTTTTTCATTTTCTGCGACGCTTCCATCGAGCAGACACGGATGGTTTCGTGCAGCTTCTGACGGTCGCCGCCACGCTTCACGCCCTCCATGAGGATGTTTTCGGTCGCAAAAAACGGCATATATTCGTTAAGCGCTTTTTCTATGATCTTCTCATTGACCCTGAGGCCGGAAACTACATCTATGACCAGCCGCAGAACCGCATCGGCGCACAAAAACGCCTCGGGCATGGATATGCGGCGGTTCGCCGAATCGTCAAGGCTGCGCTCGAGCCACTGCACGGAGGCGGTCATGGCGGCGTTGGAGACATCGGCCATGAGGTAGCGGGACAGCGAGCAAATGCGTTCGCAGCGCATGGGATTGCGCTTGTACGCCATCGCCGACGAGCCGATCTGCGACGAGCCGAAGGGCTCTTCAAGCTGCCAGTCGTGCTGCAAAAGGCGAATGTCGTTGGCCATGCGGTAGCTGCTCTGGGCTATCTCGCCGAGGGTGTTCAGTATCCTGCTGTCAAGCTTGCGGGGGTAGGTCTGCCCGCAGACATCAAAGCATTCTCTAAAGCCGAAGCGCTCGGCAAGGCGGCGGTTCATCTCGTCGATCTTTCCGCCGTCATTGTCAAACAGCTCCATGAAGCTTGCTTCCGTGCCGGTGGTGCCGCGGCAGCCGAGGAATTTTATATTCTCAATTACAAAATCGAGCTCTTTTAAATCGCCGTAAAAGTCCTGAAGCCACAGGGCGGCACGCTTGCCGACCGTCACGGGCTGGGCGGGCTGATAGTGCGTGTAGCCGACGGTGGGCAGCGCCTTGTACTTATCGGCAAAGTCGCACAGGGCGGCTATCGCCTCGCAAAGCCCCTTGCGCAGGTAGACAAGCCCGTCACGGTAGAGGATCAGGTCTGCGTTATCGGTGACATAGCAGCTCGTTGCGCCGAGGTGGATGATGCCCGCAGCGTCGGGCGCCGCCTTGCCGTAGGCGTAGATGTGCGCCATGACATCATGGCGCACTTCACGCTCCCTTGCGGAAACGATATCATAATCAATATCATTGATATGAGCTTCAAGCTCCTTCACCTGCTGCTCGGTCACCGGCAGCCCCAGCTCATGCTCGCATCTGGCAAGCTCCGTCCACAGTCTGCGCCATGTGCTGTAGCGCATATCGGGTGAAAACAGGTGCTTCATGTAACCTGATGCATAGCGGGAGCAAAACGGCGATTCGTAAATGTCCTTCATTTTTATCCTTTCAGCGCACGATGCAGGCGTCACGCTCTGCGCCGACGGAGACATATTTTATCCTGCAGCCGACGGCTTTCTCGATATACTCAACATATCTCTTTGCGTTCTCGGGCAGCTCGTCCCATGTGCGCACGGCAGAAATGTCGCAGCCCCAGCCGTCGAGGTACTCGACATGCGGCTTGGCCGCACTGAGCGCCGACGGGAACGGGAAGGACTGCGTGAGCTTGCCGTCAAGCTCGTAAGCGGTCACGACGGGAAGCTTCTGCATATAGCTTAACACATCAAGCTTGGTAAGCGCAATAGCCGTTGCGTTCTGCAGACGCACGCCGTAGGCTGTGGCGACGAGATCGACAGGGCCGACACGGCGGGGTCTGCCGGTCTTTGCGCCGTATTCAAAGCCTGCCTCACGCAGCTTTTCGGCTTCCTCGCCGAACCACTCGCACACGAACGGGCCTTCGCCGACGCAGCTTGAATAAGCCTTCACGACGCCGACGACCTCGTCTATCTTCGCACCCGGGAAGCCCGAGCCCACGGGGGCAAAGGCGGCGAGGGTGTTTGATGAGGTGGTGTAGGGATAGATGCCGAAGTCGAGGTCGCGCAGTGCGCCGAGCTGAGCTTCAAAGAGGATTTGCTTGCCCGCAGCCTGCGCATCGTGAAGATACGAGCCCGTGTCACGGATAAAGGGCTTTATCCGCTCGCCGTATGTCTCGATCCACGCCCAGAGCTCGTCCATGGTGACAGGCTCGGCGCCGTAGACATTCACGAGCGTGAGGTTTTTCCACTCAAGCAGATCGGCAAGCTGCGCCTTGAGGTACTCCGGGTGCATGAGGTCGCCCGCCATGACGGTCTTCTTCTGATATTTATCGGAATAAAACGGGGCAATACCCTGCTTGGTCGAGCCGTACTTTTTGTTCGCAAGGCGCTTTTCCTCAAGCTCGTCAAGCATTCTGTGCCACGGCAGGAGCAGGGACGCTCTGTCGCTTATCATGAGGTTATCCGGCGTTATCTTAACGCCCTTGGAGGCAAGATCGTCTATCTCGCTGCAAAGGTTCTCGCAGTCGAGCGCAACGCCGTTGCCGAGCACATTCATAACGCCCTTGCGGAACACGCCCGACGGCAGCAGATGCAGCGCAAACTTGCCGAACTCGTTTACGACGGTGTGGCCGGCGTTGCCGCCGCCCTGAAATCTCACGACGACATCATAATTTTCCGTGAGCAGATCGACCATGCGGCCCTTGCCCTCGTCGCCCCAGTTGATGCCTACAATTGCACAGTTTGACATTTTTATACCCTCTTAATATTTAATCTTCGTATACGGCGATGCCGCTTCTCTTATGCTCGCTTCTTGCGTGGAAGCGATCGATTATTGCCTTGTCCTCGGCGCTTGCTTCGCCGGTCATGATGAACTTATCCACGGCGGCGTAGGTCACACCCATCTCGCCCTCGTCGGTCTGACCGTCAAACAGGCCTGCCGACGGTGCTTTGTCGATGATGCACTGCGGTGCGTCCAAAAAGCGCAGGAACTCGTAGATCTCCGTCACGGTGAGGTCGGCGATGGGGTTAAAGTCGTGAGCGCCGTCGCCCCACTTCGTAAAATAGCCCATGTACGCCTCGGACTTGTTGCCCGTTCCGGCGACAAGCCTGCCCTCGCTTGCGGCAATGGCATAAAGCGTTGTCATGCGCAGGCGGGGTGCGATGTTCGCCAGAGCGGCGTCCGTGAGCTTTGTCGCAGCGCCGAGCGACTCAATTTCGGCTTCACGAACCGGCGTGAGATCGACCGTGCGGGTCTCGATGCCGTAGTGGTCGGCGACGGTCTTGCCGTCTACCGCATCCAGCTCATAATTGCGCTTTGAGCCGCAGGGCATGATGATGCCGACGGTGTTGTAGCAGGCGGTCTTGCACAGGATGCCGACAAGCGCCGAATCCTTGCCGCCGGAGTTGCCGTAGACGATGCCGGCAGCGCCGCTTTTCTTCATAAGATTTCTTATAAACTCTACTCTTTTTTCAAGCTCTTTTGCATAGTCTCTCATAATATCACTCACTTTCCAGCGTGTTAAAAAAGTCTTACGACTTTTTTGCACGCTTCAAACACGCCACATTTTTTGTGAAGCTTTGCTTCACGAAAAATCTCGCTACGCTCGTCAAAAAGCCTTAACAGGCATTTTTGATGGCTATAATCCAACTTGAGGCGGGACCTTGTCCCCCTCACACTCCCCCTGCTGCGTATTGGAGTTTACGCTGTTGCGTCTGTTTTTACTTAGTTCTTTAACTTTCCAGAGCCGCCTTTACGAAGCCGTAAAACAGCGGCTGTGGCTTGTTCGGTCTGCTCTTGAACTCCGGATGGAACTGAGCGGCGACAAACCAGCGGTTTGCGGGATTTTCCACGACCTCGACAAGTCTGCCGTCCGGCGACAGGCCGGCAAGGCGCAGTCCCTTTTCGCAAAGCTCCTCACGGAAATCGTTGTTCAGTTCGTATCTGTGGCGGTGGCGCTCGTAAACAGTCTCCTCGCCGTAGAGCTCATAGGCCTTGCTCTCCTTATCAAGGGCGCAGGGGTACTGGCCGAGGCGCATCGTGCCGCCCTTGGCGGTGATGCCCTGCTGCTCGGGCATAAGGTCGATGACGGGGTGCAGCGAGCTGCTCGTAAACTCGGCCGAGTTTGCGTCCGCCCAGCCGACGACATTGCGGGCAAATTCGATGACCGCTATCTGCATACCCAGACAGATGCCCAGATACGGAACATCCTTTTCTCTTGCGTAGCGGGCGGCAAGTATCATGCCCTCGATGCCGCGGTCGCCGAAGCCGCCGGGGACGAGAATGCCTTCGCAGTCGCCCAGTACATCATCTATATTCTCCTGTGTCAGCTCCTCGGAGTCGACCCATTTAATATCGCACACGGCATCGTTTGCCGCAGCGGCATGGAAAAGCGATTCCGAGACGGACAGATAAGCGTCATGAAGCTGAATGTATTTGCCGACGAGCGCTATGCGGACATGGCGCTTTGCCGCCTTTATGCGGCGCACCATCGCAGTCCACTCGGTAAGATCGGGCTGCACATTGCCGAGACCGAGCTTGCGGCAGACGCAGTCGGCAAGACCCTCCCGCTCTAAAAGCAGCGGCGCTTCGTACAGCGTCTGCGCCGTGAGGTTCTGGATAACGCAGTCGGGCTCAACATTGCAGAACAGTGCGATCTTATGGCGCACATCCTCGCTTATCTCGGCATCGGTGCGGCACACCAGAATATCCGGCTGGATGCCGACGGAAAGAAGCTCCTTGACCGAGTGCTGCGTGGGCTTGCTCTTAAGCTCGCCCGAGCCGGGGATCTGCACGATGAGCGGCACATGGATATACAGCACATTCTGTCTGCCCTTTTCGACGGCGACCTGACGGATAGCCTCCAGAAACGGCTGGCTTTCGATATCGCCGACCGTGCCGCCGATCTCGCTTATGAGGACATCGACATCGTCGCTTTCCATCTGATAGATGCAGCGCTTTATCTCGTCCGTCACATGCGGGATTATCTGCACCGTGCCGCCGAGGTAGGCACCCTGCCGCTCACGGTTGAGGACATTCCAATATATCTTGCCTGCCGACACGCTTGACGCTCCGCTCAGGCTTTCGTCAACGAAGCGCTCGTAGTGGCCGAGGTCGAGGTCTGTTTCGGCGCCGTCGTCGGTGACAAACACCTCACCGTGCTGATACGGACTCATCGTGCCGGGGTCAACATTGAGATACGGGTCAAATTTCTGGTTTTTGACCCGCAGGCCACGCTGCTTTAACAGTCTTCCGAGACTTGCTGCGCAGATGCCCTTGCCGAGACCCGATACCACGCCGCCGGTTACAAATACATACTTCATTTCATTTCTCCAATCAATTAAGGTTCATTTTCCATCAAAAATCAAACTGAAAACAGCATATCGCAGTAGCTCGGGTACGGCCAGTATTCCGATGCCGTGAGGGTCTCAAGCTTGTCGATGACCTCTCTTACCTCCTGCATCTTCCTGAACACCTTTTCATGATAGTAAACGATGAGCTTCTCACTGTCGGCATCGGGAACGGTCTCAAGTGCAGACTTAAGCTCTACGGTCTTGTCAAGCAGGCTCTCGTTGAGGGCGCTGAGCGTTCCGGCGAGCGCACTTTCCAAACGGCAGGGCGCTTCGGGCAGGGTATCCTTCTTGAGCTTGATGGTCTTGCACAGGGCGGCGACATTTTTCGACACTGCGTTCAGAATGCCGTGCTGCACCATGTCAACAAGCGTGGTCGCCTCGATGTTTATGACCTTGCAGTACTGCTCAAGGTGAATTTCGTGTCTGGACGCTATCTCGGCAGCGGTGTAAACGCCGTGCTTTGTCAGAAGCTCGATGTTCTTGGGCGAGTTGTAGGCAAGCAGCGCTTCGGCGGAGCTCACGAGATTACTCAGCCCGCGCTTCTCGGCCTCGGTGACCCAGCTTGCATCATAGCCGTTGCCGCCGAAGATTATCCTCTTGTGCTCGGTGAAGGTTTTCTTTATAAGCCCGTGCAGGGCTTCGTTGAACTTTTCGGGATCTGCGATACCCTCAAGCTCGTCTGCAAACTCGGAAAGGGAATCTGCCATGATGGTGTTGAGGATGGTGGCCGGGCCTGCTATCGACTGGCTCGAGCCGGGCATCCTGAACTCAAACTTGTTGCCGGTGAACGCAACGGGCGAGGTGCGGTTGCGGTCGGTGGTGTCCTGCGGGATAGGCGGCAGAACATCGACACCGATGCGAAGTGCGCCCTTGCTGCGCTCGGTGTAATCGGTCTCGGAAATGATGGAATCGACGATGGACTCAAGCTCCTGACCGAGGAAAATTGAAATTATCGCCGGAGGTGCTTCCTGAGCGCCCAGACGGTGGTCGTTGCCGGCAAAGGCAACAGAGCAGCGCAGCAGCTCCTGATACTTGTCAACGCCCTTGACGAATGCAGCCAGCAGCAGCAAAAACTGTGCGTTCTGGCTCGGAGTCTTGCCCGGGGACAGCAGGTTCTCGCCGGTGTCCGATGCCAGTGACCAGTTTATGTGCTTGCCCGAGCCGTTCACGCCCGCAAAGGGCTTTTCGTGCAGCAGGCAGACGAGGCCGTGACGGTCTGCAACCTTCTGCATGACCTCCATCTCAAGCTGATTTTGGTCGCTTGCGGTGTTTGCGTCGGTGTAGATGGGTGCAAGCTCATGCTGCGCCGGAGCGACCTCGTTGTGGCGGGTCTTGGACAGAACGCCCAGCTTCCAGAGCTCACTGTCGAGATCCTTCATGTACGCCGCAACACGGGGCCTTATCGTGCCGAAGTAGTGATCCTCAAGCTCCTGACCCTTGGGGGGCTTTGCGCCGAAAAGCGTTCTGCCGCAAAGACGCAGATCCTCACGCTCGAGGTAGAGCTTCTTATCGATAAGGAAATACTCCTGCTCGGGGCCTAACTGAGCCATGACCTTGGTCGACTTCGTGTCGCCGAAAAGTCTCAGCACACGCAGTGCCGCACGGCTGACTGCATCGCACGAGCGCAGAAGCGGGGTCTTTTTATCCAGCGCATCGCCCGAGTAAGAGCAGAACACGGTCGGGATGCACAGGACGCCGTCTTTTATAAACGCAAACGCCGTCGGATCCCAAGCGCTGTAGCCTCTTGCCTCAAAGGTGGCTCTCAGGCCGCCGGAGGGGAAGCTCGATGCGTCCGGCTCGCCGCGGACGAGCTCCTTGCCGGAGAACTCCATGCTTATCCTGCCGCCGCCGGTGGGTGAAATGAAGCTGTCGTGCTTCTCGGCGGTTATACCGGTGAGCGGCTGGAACCAGTGGGTAAAATGCGTCGCACCCTTTTCAAGTGCCCACGACTTCATGCCGTCGGCGATGGAGTTTGCGACCTCAAGAGAAAGCGGCTGGCCGTTTTTAAGGCACTGCCTCCATGCCTGCAGGGCCGCAGCCGGTACATAGCGTTCCATTGCAGCTTCGTTAAAGACCATGCTGCCGAACAGCTCGGGAATATTTGTTTTTTCGCTCACGGTAATTCCTCCTTTTTCTCACACGCCGCTTGCGCCGTAGTTTGACAGCACTCTTGCGGACGGGTCCTTTATATCACTACCAACCCAGTCGGGGTTCGGCATCCAGAAGTCCTTTATCATCCTTGCCTGACCGGGATAGTATTTTTCAAAAATGTCTCTGTATAAGAGACTTTCTTTGGTAAACGGGGTCGCATAGTCGTACTTTTTACAGCCTTCCTCAAACTCCTCATCGGTGTACACCGTTTCGGCGTACTCCTTGAGGTCGTCGACCATCGAGTGACCCACGGCATCGGAAAACGCCGCCTTCTGCCGCCAGAGTATCTCGTCGGGCAGGATGTGGTCATCGGCAAAGGCACGGCGCAGGAGGTATTTTCCCATGTCGTAGCTGTTTACCTTGAGCTTGGGGTCGATGCTCATGACATAGCGCACAAAGTCGAGGTCGCCAAACGGAACTCTTGCCTCAAGCGAGTTTACGGAAATGCAGCGGTCGGCACGCAGGACATCGTACATGTGAAGCTCATCGACACGCTTTTTCGCCTCCTGCTGGAACGCCTCGGGCGAGGGTGCAAAGTCGGTGTACTTGTATCCGAACAGCTCGTCGGAAATTTCGCCCGTGAGCAGCACACGCACATCGCTTTGCTCGTGGATGGCCTTGCAGCAAAGGTACATACCGATGCTTGCACGGATGGTGGTTATATCATAAGTGCCCAAAAGCTTGATGACATCCTCGAGCGAGGAGAGCACCTGCTCTCTCGTCATGCTGACCTCGGTGTGGTCTGCGCCGATGAACTCGGCAGCCTGACGGGCATACTTCAGGTCGATGGGGTCAAGATCCATGCCGATGGCAAAGGTCTTTATCTTCTTGCCCAGAAGCTTTGCGGAAATTGCGCACACGAGGCTGGAGTCAAGTCCGCCGGAGAGCAGAAATCCGACCGGTGCATCGGCGCACAGGCGCTTTGAGACGGCGGCAATGAGCTTTTCACGAATGGTCTTGCACACCGTGTCAAGGTCGTCTTTTGAATACTCGCTCACGGTCGTCAGGTCGCAGTAGCGGACGAACTTGCCGTCCTTGTAATAATGTCCGGGAGGGAACGGCATAATGTCGCCGCACAGGCCGACAAGGTTTTTTGGCTCGGACGCAAACACCGCAGAGCCGTCGGACAAATGGCCGTAATAAAGCGGGCGGATGCCGATGGGGTCACGGGCGGCAATGAGCTGCTTGGTTTCGCCGTCGTAGATTATCATCGCAAACTCGGCGTCGAGCATGGCGAACATATCCGTTCCGAATTCACGGTACATCGGCAGGATTATCTCGCAGTCAGACTCGCTGTGAAACTCGTACTTATCATTGAGCTTGTCTCGCATCGCCTTGAAGCCGTAAAGCTCACCGTTGCAGACGACACGGTCGTCGCCTAATGCAAACGGCTGCATACCGCTTTCGTCAAGGCCCATTATCGCCAGCCTGTGGAAGCACAGGCACGCACCCGGCACCTCCTCGATGCGGGACATGTCCGGCCCTCTCGAGACCGTTCTGTCGAAGAACTCCTTCGCTTGGGCGGCACGGAGCACGCCCGTTGTGAAACCCATGATAGAACACATAAAAAAAACGCACCTTTCGAATTTTCTGGCAGCTATCCCTAAAACACTATTTTTAATTTTAGGACGAATAGCTGCTGATCCGCGGTGCCACCTATTTTACCGTGTTGAACACGGTCTCTTTTACGAGCTCTGACAAGCTCTCGTGCATTAACGCCACACTTACGCGTCTCACCTACTTGTTTCCTTTCGGTTTGCTGCTCGGGAGGGTTATTCGGCTGCGCTCTGGTGTCGGGCTTGCACCGTCCCCGACTCGCTGTGACCGATCTCACGGCTTACTTGTCTCCGTCATCGCATTTTCCGTATGTCATCTTTCTAAAACCCAAAACTGCCGCATACTGCGGCAGTTTCGGGATAGAGAAATGAATTTTTAAGGCTTTTGACTATTCGTCAAACATAGGTAGAAAAAATGAACCTTGCTAACAAATTAACCTTTGCTAACGATGACATAATACCACATCTTTTTTGATAAACAAAATACATATATCATTGCGTTTATCATATCTTTTTGATATAATACCGCCGAGGTGATACTTAATGGAGCTTCGAACACTGAGATACTTCGTCGTCGTGGCGCAGGAGCTGAATATCACGAGGGCTGCCGAGCGGCTGAATATGAGCCAGCCGCCGCTGAGCAATCAGATAAAGGCGCTCGAGGAGGAGCTGGGCGCTCAGCTGCTCATCCGGGGCAAGCGCTACCTGCAGCTCACGGAAGCCGGCACGCTTTTATACCGCCGGGCCGTGCAGATGCTCGACATTGCCGAGAAGACCCGACAGGAGATAAGCGACCTGCAAAGCGAAATGTCGGGGCTTTTGTCCATCGGCTGCGTTGAGGGTCGTGCGCCGTTTTACCTGTCTCGCTGGATAGCGGGCTTCAAGGAGGAGTACCCCCGTGTGCAGTACAGTCTGTGGAACGGCAGCAGCGACGATATCCTCGACCGGCTGCGTGAGGGGCTTTTGGATATCGCCGTCATCGCAGCGCCGTATGACAGTGAGCACCTGCACAGCTTCGCCGTCGGGCGTGAGCCGTGGGTGGCGATGTTCTCAAAGGAGCACCCGCTTGCCCGGCTTGAGGGCGACACGCTGCCGCTGAAATATCTCGCCGACGAGCCGCTCATCGTGCCCAGCCGCAAGTCGAGGATAAGCGCAATACGCAGCTGGTTTCGGGAGATAAACGCCGAGCCGAACATCCTGTGCGAGATGTCAAACTACCTCGATGCCGTGGCACTCACTGAGCGCAATGTCGGCATCAGCATCTTCCCGCAGACGACCTACACGCCGAATGACCTGCTTGTCTCGAAGGTCATCACCGGCTCCGCCCGCCAGATAGAGTATTATTTGGTCTGGACAAAGGGCCGCATGCTCTCCGAGATCGCCCACCAGTTCGTCGACTATGTCCACGATGCCATCGAGGACGAACGCATCCACCCCCAAAGCTACCCCATCGAGATAAACGAATATATCCCGCCTGAGAATACGAAATTTTTGTGATGCACCGATTGGCTGATGGACAGCCCCAGCTTTGATCCATCCTCACCGGTCGGGCTGCGGCAGTAACGATAAGCATAGGCTTACAAGCGTATTGAAGCTTAACTGAAAAAACTCCGATCCGTCCGGTTCGGAGTTTTGGCTTATTTTTTCTCTTTTACCCACCTTATTATATAATCGGCAAATTTGCGCGTGGCGGGGCTTTGGCTGCTCGTCTCGCCGATGGCAAGGCCGATGGTGCGCTTCGACGGCGGCACGAGCTCCTTGACCGCAACATTGTCGTGCCGGCCTCGCAGCAGCAGCTCCGGCATTATCGAGATGCCCAGCCCCTGCTCGACCATGGCGATTATCGCATAGTCGTCCTTTGTCGAAAACTTGATGTTCGGCTTTATCCCTGCCGCACTCAGCGCCTTGTTTGCATCGTGGTTCGAGGTCTCCAGCAGCGTTATGAACGCCTCGGTCTCGCACTCGACGAGCGGAAACTTCGGGTAGGACGCAAATTTGTGATCCGGCGGCAGGATCGCCAGCAGCCTGTCCTCCATGAGTGCTATGCACTCGCAGTTGAGATTCGCCGGCAGATTCACGAAGCCGAGATCTACGCTGCCCTCGGTCAGCCACTTTTCGACATCATGGTAGTCGCCGTTTAATAGCTTTATATCCACATTCGGATAGTCCCGCTGAAACTCCTTGATGACGCCCGGCAGCCAGTGGACGGCAACGGAGGTGAACGCACCGATGCGCACCGTGCCGAAGTCGAGCCCACGGATGGCGGACACGGTCTGGTTGAGCTGCTCGTAGTAGTTGAGCATACCCCGCACCGACGGCATTATCCGCTGCCCGTCGTCCGTTAACTTCACGCCCGCCCTCGAGCGGGTGAGGATGGCAAAGCCGAACTGCTCCTCGAGCGAATTTATCGTGTGGCTGACCGCCGACTGCGTGCAGCCGAGCGCTTCCGCCGCCTTTGTGAGGCTGCCTAACTCGCACACCTTGGCCAGCGTTTCGAATTTTGATATGCTCATGGGCGCTCCTTTCTACGATACATGAATTTTGTTCATGCTTACATGAAAAATATTAAGCACGATAATAATATACCGCAAAAAATCAAAAAATCAAGGAAAAATCGAAAAATTCACTCTTGCAGGGGCAAATTTGCGTCTGTATAATGCAAATATATTTTTCGAGAGAGGTCCACAACATGAACGCAGAAATTATTGTATTCCTCGGATACTTCGTTATCCTGTTTTTCGTCGGTCTGATTTTCTTCTTCAACGGCAGCAACAAGAACCAGAGCGACTACTTCCTCGGCGGCCGCTCCATGGGACCGTGGGTCACCGCAATGAGCGCTCAGGCGTCGGATATGTCGGCGTGGCTGCTCATGGGTCTGCCCGGCTCGATCCTCGCTTTCGGCTTCGGCCAGATCTGGATAGGCATCGGCCTTGCACTCGGCACGGCGGCTAACTGGATCTTCTGCGCAAAGAGGCTGCGCAAGCTGTCCGTTGCCGCAAACGACGCAATCACCGTTCCCCAGTACCTGACAAACCGCTTTGTTTCGCAGAAAAAGACCCTTCAGGTCATCTGTGCGATCATATTCCTCATTGCCTTCACCGTGTATGTCGCCTCGGCGCTGGTCGCAGGCACCTCCGTGTTCGTGAGCCTGTTCCCCAACATCTCGCAGAGTACCGCAATGCTCATCTACACGCTCATCATCATCGGCTACACCTTCCTCGGCGGCTTCAAGGCCGTCTGCTGGACTGACTTCTTCCAGGGCATTTTGATGCTCGTTGCCCTGCTGGCCGTTCCCATCATCATAAAAGCCACCCAGACGCTTGATGTCAGCGCACTTCAGAACATTTACCAGTACACCGACGCATCCGGCGCAGTCGTGACCTGCGACTTCGGTGCAGGGCTGTTCTCGGCCTCGTGGAAGGACATCGTCTCCGGCCTCGGCTGGGGTCTTGGCTACTTCGGCATGCCCCACATCATCGTGCGCTTCATGTCCATCGAGAAGCCCTCGATGATAAAGAAAAGCTCCATCGTCGCCATCATTTGGGTCGTGCTGTCGATCGGTGCGGCCTGCCTCATGGCCTACTATGCAAGAATGATCGTCGCAGAAGAGCTGCTGACCGTCGGCGCACAGAAGAATGTGTTCATCGTTCTGGCACGCCGTCTCTTCCCCGCAGGCATCGCAGGTCTGCTGCTTGCCGCCATCATGGCAGCGTCTATCTCCACGGCTGACTCGCAGCTGCTCGTTGCGTCCAGCTCCTTTACCTCCGACCTGTATCAGCCCCTTATCCGCAAGAACGCAAGCGACCGTGAGGTCCTTTGGGTCGGCAGGATCGCCGTCGTCGTCATCTCCGTCGTCGCCTACTTCATTGCCTCCTCCAAGGGTGCAGGCGCACAGGCGCTCATGAACATGGTCGAGAACGCATGGGGCATCTTCGGCTCGGCCTTCGGCCCCGTCATCCTGCTGTCGCTGTTCTGGAGAAGGTTCAACTACACGGGCGCATGTGTCGGCGTTGTTGTCGGCGCAGTGGTCGATATCGTGTGGCTCATGTGCCTGTCTTCGACCGGCATTTATGAGATAGTCCCGGGCTTCATCTGCGGAATGATCGCAGCCGTCGTTGCGACCCTCGCAACCAAGGCCCCCTCCAAGGAAGTCACCGACATATTCGACATGGCCTCCGCCCCCGACTTCGGCGAATAAGCAATTGCAAATCGGAAAGACCGGCTCAACAGCCGGTCTTTTGCTTTGCACCGACAGGTTGATGGACAGACTAAAGTTCAGCACGCACCCACCGGTCGGGCTGAGGCAGTAAAGAATAGCATGTGTTTTGATGCGTATTGAAAAGCCGATAGGTTGATGTACAGACTAAACTTTAGTATGCACCCCCCGGTCGGGCTGACGCAAAAACGATACCCAGAAGCCTAAATCCGTATTGAAAAAAGCGACCCGGGAGGGTCGCTTTTTCAGTCTTTCATTATGTGTACATTCAAATGTTCGTAGCTCATTTCGACGCCGTGGCGGTCGAAGCAGGTGCGGATGTTCTCGTTTAAGGCGAAGTGGACATCCCAATAATCCTCGGTATTGCACCAGACACGGACGGTGTACTCGATGTTGCTGGCGTTGTACGCTGCAAGTGCGACGAACGGGGCGGGGTCATTGAGCACCTTGTCGGTATTTGCGACCGCCTCTAATATCGCCGCACGGACGGTCTCGGTCGGGCAATCGTAGGATGTGCCGACATTGAGATCAACCCGCCGCACGGGCTCGGTGCTGTAATTTATTATCTTGCTGCCGGTGATATCGCCGTTCGGGACATAGATTATCTTGTTATCGGGCGTTGCAAGGCAGGTGTAGAAAAGCCCGATCGAGCGCACGGTGCCGCTCTGACCGCCGATCTCGACAAAATTGCCGACGGCGATGGGGCGGGACGCAAGCAGCGTGATGCCGGAGAACACATTGGCCAGCAGCCCCTGCAGCGCAAGCGAGAGCGCAACACCGGCGACCGACAGTATTGCAACCAAGCTCGTGATGTTGATGCCGAGAGCAGATGCGACGATCATGACCGCTATCGCCCACAGCAGGACATTCACGGCGCTGGCGAAAAAGGTCTTCAGGCTCGGGTCGAGATGCTTGCTCTTGTCGAGAATTTTGTCAATCGCCTTGCGCAGGATCTTGATGGCGATATAGCAGACTACAAACAGGCCTATCGCCTTGAGCACGGTCATCAGCTGTGCACTTTTGATGATAGTATCCATATCAGTTCAGCTTCAGCTCACGGCACGAGCCTTTGCCGAAGCTCCTTTCCATCTCGGTTTTGTAGTGGGCGAAATAGTCGTCGGGCATGAGCGCCTGCACGCAGCCTGCAAAGCCGCCGCCGTGGACACGCCATGCGCCGACGCCGTCAAGCAGCTTGGCGCTCAGCTCAAGGCCGTTTTCGAGCTTGCGGTCATCGGTGACGCTGGTTACGATATTCGTCAGCAGCTTTTCCGACGAGCGGCCGGACTCGTTCATAAGGCGCATATACTCCTCGCCGTTGCCGGCAATGAGCGCATCACGCATCTTCGGCACACGCTCGTTTTCGTCGAAGAAATGCTTTGCACGGCGCACGGGACGGTCGGTCGTGTCCCACTTTTTTGAGAAGAACTCGGCGGGATCGACCTGCCCTAAAACCTCCTTGCCGAAGAAGCTTGCTATATAGCGCATGTCGGCGGGTATGCGGGCGTAGCTCGTGTCGAGTCCGGCGTGGCTGCCGCCGGTGTCGGTCAGGCAGAGCGTGAGCCCCATGCGGCCGAAGTCGGCGCTCACGGGCTGGATATCGCCGGTGAGAAAATCGACATACACGGTCTTGCCGAGGGCGCAGGCGAGCTGATCCATCATGCCGCAGGGCTTGCCGAAGTGCAGGTTTTCCGCCTGCTGTGCAAGCTGCGCAATGGCCTTGGGCTCGAGCTCATTGTTGTTGTACAGGCCGTTGAAAATGCGTGCGACGAGCACGGCGAACGCCGCCGAGGAGCTCAGCCCCGAGCCGGAGCTTAAGTCGCTGCGCAAAACGGCATTAAAGCCGCCGAAGCGGGCATCGAGGTCGAACATCGCCGATGCGACGCCTCGCACGAGAGCCGTCGACGAGCCGAATTCCTCGGGGTGGACATCGAGGTCAAAGAGGTTTATCTCCATATCCTCAAAGCCCTCGGAGTGAATTCTCACGATGTTGTCAAAGTTCGGCTCAACCTCGGCATGAATGCCCTTATCGACCGCCGAGGCAAGCACCCGACCCTTTTGGTGGTCGGTGTGGTTGCCTGCAAGCTCGGTGCGGCCGGGGGCGAAGAATTTTTCCATTATCTCGCCTTTCTCCCAAAATTACTTCTCTTTATTTTCTCTCCATGACCTTTTCGACAGCCCTTGCAACGGCGTTTGCGTCAACGCCGTACTTGGCGAGCAGCTCCTTGTAGGGGGCAGACTCGGTAAAGGTGTCGTGGATGCCGACAAACTCGACGGGCACGCCTGCGCCTTCGTTTGCCAGAACCTCGGACACTGCGCTGCCAAGGCCGCCGTAGATATTGTGCTCCTCGGCAGTGACGATGGCGCCGGTCTCCTCGGCGCAGCACATGATAAGCTCACGGTCGATGGGCTTAACGGAATACATATCGACTACACGGACGGAAACGCCCTTTTCCGCCAGCATCTCGGCAGCCTCTATCGCCTTGTGTACCAAAAGGCCGCAGGCGATGACGGTGACATCGCTGCCCTCACGGACGACTGTGCCCTTGCCGAGCTCGAACTTCTGATCCTCGGCGTACAGGTCGGGATAGACATCACGGGACAGGCGCAGGTACATCGGGCCGTAGGTCTCGGCGGCGTACCTGGTCGCCCAGCGGGTGGCGGCCGCATCGGCGGGAACGATGACCTTCATGTTCGGAAGCGCCCTCATGATTGCGATATCCTCGGTAGCGTGGTGGCTGGCGCCGTCGAGTGCGTCGCTCATGCCGCAGTATGCGCCGCCGAACTTGACATTCAGGTTCGCATAGCATATCTGGTCACGGGCAGACAGCAGACCCAGCGAGGTGAGGAAAACGGTGAAGGTGTTTACAAAGGGTATCTTGCCGACGGTGGACATGCCCGCAGCGGTTGCGACCATGTTCTGCTCGGCGATGCCCATGTTGAAGAAGCGCTCGGGATGCGCCTTGCCGAAAAGCGCACTCTTGGTCGAGCCGGAAAGGTCGGCATCGAGAACAACTATATTTTCGTTAGTGTCACCCAGCTCGGCCAGAACCGAGCCGTAGACCTCTCTTATCTGCTTAGACATTTGCTGCACCTCCGAGTTCCTCCATGGCCTTTGCAAAGCTTTCGTCGTCTATCGCCTTGCCGTGCCATGTGTTTTTGCCCTCCATGAAGGACACGCCCTTGCCCTTTATCGTGTTTGCGATAATGACCGTCGGTGCGCCTACTGCGCCGTCGGCGACGGAAACGCAGAAGTCCAGCGCCTCAAGATCGTGGCCGTCGCACTCGAGCACCGTCCAGCCGAAGGCCTCCCACTTTGCGGCAAGGTCGCCCAAAGGCATAATGTCGTCGGTCGTGCCGTCGAGCTGCACCTTGTTGTAGTCGACGATCGCGATGAGGTTATCCAGCTTAAACTTTGCGGCGCTCATTGCGGTCTCCCAGATAACGCCCTCGTTGAGCTCGCCGTCGCCGAGGACGGCATAGACCTTTGCCGGGGAGTTATTGAGCTTGAGCGCCATTGCCATGCCCTGAGCGGCCGGGAAGCCCTGACCGAGCGGTCCGCCGGGCATTTCAACGCCGGGGGTGTGCATATTCGGGTGACCGGCAAGGCCGCCCATGCGGCGCAGCGTCGCCATCTCGGAGACGGGGAAGAAGCCCTTTTCCGCAAGATTGCGGTAGAGCATGGGGGCAGCGTGACCCTTTGAGAGCACGAGCCTGTCACGGTCGGGATTGTGCGCATCGTTTGCGTCGATGTTCATGTGCTCCTGATACAGATAGGTGAGTATCTCGCAGCAGGACAGCGAGCCGCCCGGGTGACCGGATTGGGCAGCGTGGATTGCAGTCAGAACATCGATCCTGAAGCGTCTGCAAAGCTCGTTGAGCTCGGCATAGCGCTCGTCAGATAAAGCCATGGTTTTGTTCCTCCGTAATATTTTTTACTTCTACTAAATAATAAAACAAGCCCCGAACATTGTCAATAAAACGAGACGAATTGGGCGGATTCAGATAAGGATAAATCGCCCTGAAAACGGACATTCGTCATTTAGCAGGACGCACTAAGACTTTTCAGGGTGCGCCAGCAGTTTTGAGCGAGTTATTTTTCGTTCAGATAAGTTGACGGGAGCCGAACACTATCGGTTTT
>HF986898.1:55805-56862 GCA_000431075.1 Firmicutes bacterium CAG:555 | reverse complement strand
GGGCCGTGAAAAGACCGTGAAGATGGTCAAGACCATCCTCGATCCCGTGGACAAGA
This sequence comes from Firmicutes bacterium CAG:555, assembly GCA_000431075.1. Taxonomy (GTDB): domain Bacteria; phylum Bacillota; class Clostridia; order Oscillospirales; family Oscillospiraceae; genus F23-B02. Next base: position 56,806 of record HF986898.1, on the reverse strand, counting down.
TGGACGGCGACTCCCTGCCCGTTTCCGCATTCGTCGATCACGCCGACGGCACCTTTGAGCTCGGCGCTTCCGCTTACGAGAAGCGCGGCGTGTCTGTCACGGTGCCGGTCTGGCACGCCGACCGCTGTGTGCAGTGCAACAACTGTGCCTTTGTGTGTCCGCACGCAACGCTGCGCCCGTTTGCCCTCGATGACGAGGAAGCGGCAAACGCTCCCGCCGCCGCAAAGCTTTTGCCCATCAAGATAGGCAAGGGCAAGAACAAGTACAAATTTGCCATGACCGTCTCGCCGCTCGACTGCATGGGCTGCGGCGTGTGCGCAAGCCAGTGCGGCACGCATGCGCTCGAAATGGTGCCGATGGAGTCGCAGCTTGAGCAGCAGGAGGTCTTTGACTACTGCGTGAATAATGTCAGCGACAAGCCCGACATGTTCAAGGCCGACAATGTGAAGTTCAGTCAGTTTAGAACTCCGCACCTCGAGTTCAGCGGCTCGTGCGCAGGCTGCGCAGAGACGAGCTATGCACGCCTTGTAACTCAGCTGTTCGGCGACCATATGATCATCTCCAACGCCACCGGCTGTTCCTCCATCTGGGGCGGTCCGGCTGCAACCTCGCCGTACACCGTCAACAAGGAAGGCAAGGGTCCCGCTTGGGCAAACAGCCTGTTCGAGGATAACGCAGAGCACGGTCTCGGCATGTACCTCGGCCAGAAGAAGATCCGTGACGACCTCAAGGCAAAGGTCGAGACCATTGCAGACAAGGTCCCCGAAGCTCAGGCATGGCTGGATACCTTCGACGACACCGATGCAAACCAAGGCGCCTCCAAGGCTCTCATCGCCGCACTTGAAGCAAAAGACTGCGGCTGCGAGACCTGCAAGGCAATTCTGGACTACAAGTCCTACCTCAACAAGAAGAGCTGCTGGATATTCGGCGGCGACGGCTGGGCATTCGATATAGGCTTCGGCGGCGTTGACCATGTCCTCGCTTCCGGCGAGAATGTGAAC
>HF986898.1:30844-55723 GCA_000431075.1 Firmicutes bacterium CAG:555 | reverse complement strand
GCATCGAACATCGGTCAGGTCGCACAGTTTGCGGCAGCGGGCAAGGAGATTAAGTCCAAGTCCTTGGCCGAAATTGCGATGACCTACGGTTATGTATATGTTGCACAAATCGCAATGGGTGCAAACAAGGTTCAAACGCTTGCAGCCATCACCGAGGCCGAGGCTTACCCCGGTCCGTCGCTGATAATAGCCTATTCTCCCTGTGAAATGCACTCCATCCGCGGCGGCATGACCAACTGCCAGAAGGAGATGGACAAGGCGGTCAAATGCGGCTATTGGAACCTGTTCCGCTTTGATCCGTCCAAGGAAAGCGGCAAATTCACCCTTGACAGCAAGCTTCCGGCAGGCGGATACCGTGAATTTCTCATGAATGAGGCTCGTTACAGCCGTCTGACCCGTGAGTTCCCCGAGAGAGCGGACACTCTGTTTACCGCATCTGAAGAAAACGCCAAGGCCCGTTATGAGCATTTACAGCGTCTCGTTGAAATGTACAAATAAATCATGCTATACATGAAATAACATCCAAACAAACGCCTCAAAATCGGTTGATTTTGGGGCGTTTGTGTGTTATGTTTAAGAAGTGGAACGAAAACCACGGTTCTGTTGTATAAACCACCATTTTTTGATTTTTTGGAGGAAAACAAGGAGATTAAGTCCAAGTCCTTGGCCGAAATTGCGATGACTTACGGTTATGTGTATGTTGCCCAGATCGCAATGGGTGCAAACATGATTCAGACCCTCAAGGCCATCAAGGAAGCGGAAGCTTACCCCGGCCCGTCCCTCATCATTGCATACTCTCCCTGCGAGATGCACTCGATCAAGGGCGGCATGACCAACTGCCAGGCCGAGATGAAGAAGGCCGTGCAGTGCGGCTACTGGAACCTGTTCCGCTACAATCCCGCAAGCGAGGCCGACAAATTCACCCTTGACAGCAAGGCTCCGGCCGGCGGATACCGTGAGTTCCTCATGAATGAGGCTCGTTACAGCCGTCTGACCCGTGAGTTCCCCGAGAGAGCGGACACTCTGTTCGAGGAATCCGAGGAGAACGCCAAGGCTCGTTACGAGCACCTGCAGCGTCTCATCGAGATGTACAAGTAAGAGATATAACCAAAAAGAAGCAGTTCGTTTGAACTGCTTCTTTTTTATACTTATTTATTTGACGCTGAACAGCAGGTCGCCGTAATTGGGGTACGGCCAGTATTTTCTGGCTGTCAGCGTTTCGATCTCGTCGACGCTTTCTCGCAGGGCGCTCATAGCGCTGAGGACATTGTCCTTGTATTCGCAGGCACGGGTGAGAACATCGGCAAGCTCCTCGGCATCGTCAGATGCCTTTTCGAGCGTGCGCACCTCGCTGAGCACTTCGGTCGTGAGCTTGCTCACCGTCGCCGCCGTCTCGGTCTCGTACACGGCTTCAACGCCGAGTGCGTTTTTCGCCGTTGCCGTGTCGCACAGCTCCTTGGCAAATGCGCTGACGGCGGGCAGGATATCCTGCCTTGCCATGTCAAGCATGGTCAGCGCCTCGATGTGCAGCACCTTGCAGTAGTTATCAAGCTTCATCTTGTAGCGTGCGGCAAGCTCTATCTCGGTGTACACCCTGTGGCGTGCAAACAGCTCGACATTCTTCATCGCCAAGTAATGCGGGACGCAGTCGGGCGTTGTCGGGAGATTGAGAAGCCCACGCTTTTCGGCTTCCCTGACCCACTCATCGCCGTAGCCGTTGCCGCTGAAGATGATGCGCTTGTGCTTTCTTATGACGCTGCGGATAAGCTCGTGCAGATCGTTTTCAAAATCGGTCGAGCCCTCGAGCGCATCGGCGTACTGGCGCAGAGACTCGGCAACTGCGGTGTTGATGACGACATTCGCACCTGAAATGGACGCAGACGAGCCGAGCATCCTAAACTCAAACTTATTGCCCGTAAAGGCAAAGGGCGATGTGCGGTTGCGGTCTGTGGTATCCTTCGGGAACTTAGGCAGCGCATGCACGCCGACCTTTATAAGCTCCTTTTCCTTGCCGCCGTAGGGCTCATCCTTTTCGATGGCCTCGAGTATCTCCTCAAGCTCCTCGCCGAGGAACATGGAGACGATGGCGGGAGGCGCTTCGGCAGCACCGAGGCGCAGGTCGTTCGACGCACTGGTCACGGAAATGCGCAGCATATCCTGATAATCGTCGACGGCCTGAATGACCGCACACAGCATGAGCAGAAACTGCGCATTTTCATACGGAGTTTCGCCGGGCTCCAAAAGATTAACGCCCGTGTCGGTCGTCATCGACCAGTTATTGTGCTTGCCCGAACCGTTGACGCCGGCAAAGGGCTTTTCGTGCAGCAGGCACACCATGTCGTACTTGCGTGCAAGCTTTTTCATGAGCTCCATGGTGATCTGGTTATGGTCGGCTGAGATGTTGGTCGTGGAGAATACCGGTGCAAGCTCGTGCTGAGCCGGAGCAGCCTCGTTATGCTCGGTTTTCGCCGGAACACCGAGTTTCCACAGCTCCTCGTCAAGCTCCTGCATGAACGCTGAGACGCGCGGCTTTATCGTGCCGAAATAGTGGTCGCCTAATTCCTGAGCCTTGGGCGGCTTTGCGCCGAACAGCGTGCGGCCGGCATACATGAGATCCTTGCGCTTTTCGTACACGGACTTGTCGACAAGAAAATACTCCTGCTCCGGACCGACGGTGGTCTTGACCGCCGTTACATCGGTATTGCCGAACAGGCGCAGCACTCGCAGGCACTGATGATTTATCGCCTGCATGCTTCGCAGAAGCGGGGTCTTTTTATCCAGCGCCTCGCCGCCATAGGAGCAAAACGCCGTGGGGATGCACAAAACGCCGTCCTTAATGAACGCATACGAGGTCGGATCCCAAGCGGTATAGCCCCTCGCCTCAAATGTTGCACGCAGGCCGCCGGTCGGGAAGCTGGACGCATCCGGCTCGCCCTGAATGAGCTCTTTGCCGGAGAACTCCATTATCACTCTGCCGTCACCGACGGGGTTTAAAAAGCTGTCGTGCTTCTCGGCGGTAATGCCGGTCATGGGCTGGAACCAGTGGGTGAAATGCGTGACGCCCTTTTCTATCGACCAATCCTTCATCGCATTGGCAACGACATCGGCGGTCTTTCCGTCTAACCGTGTGCCGAGCTTTATGCACTGTCGGACCTGCTCATAAACCTCTTTCGGCAGCCGAGCCTGCATCACGGAATCGTTAAAAACCATGGAGCCGAACATCTCGCTTAAATTTTTCATGGCAGATCCACCTTTCATTTATACTTATATAAATTAGCGTAGTAAAAAAATTATATTACCCACCTTCAATATTTGTCAAGCAAATAAATTCTCGCAAGGACTTGACAATATAGGGCATTGTGCATATACTAACTGTGCGGCTTTGGGCCACACAGTTAGTATATCGTTTTTTTCTTCACATTTGCGGCAATATATGATATGATAGAAAAATGTCGGATAGAAAAGTGTATCGTGTATGAAAAAATCAACTAAAAACCTATTGTGGCTTTTGCTGCTCATCGTCCTCACTGTCTGCACCGTGCTTGTCATCACCTCGTGCAGCAAGGGCTTCAGCTTCAAGGGCTTTATGCATCTTATATCCAACGCATCGCCCGTGTGGATACTTTTTGCCGCTTTATGCGCCTTCGGTTTCGTGTTCTTTGAGGGCATGGGGCTTAAGTGTACTTGCGATTTTCTCGGCGAGCCGATAACGACCGGCAAAGCCATTTTATATTCGGCAACGGATATCTACTTCTCGGCGCTGACCCCCTCGGCCGCAGGCGGACAGCCGGCTGCGCTGCTCATGATGATGAATCACGGTGTTTCGGCTGCGGTGTCGGCGATAGCGCTTTTATTAAACCTCGTGATGTACACGGTGTCTATAATGCTCATCAGCACCGTGTGCTTTATCGTCTATCCCGAGATGCTGTTTAAGCTTGACACAGGTGCGCTTATCTTTATAATAATCGGTGCGGTCGTGCAAGTGCTTTTCATCGTGCTGTTTGTAATGTGCATTTTTAACGAAAAGTTAGTGCTTGCCGTATGTCGCTTCTGCCTGAAGCTGCTGTGTCGGATGAAGATATTCCACGACTACGACGATCACCACGAAAAGCTTCTGAGCATGATAAAGCAGTACAAGGAGTGCGGCATTTTGCTGCGGCACAAGACCGTGCTGCTTCTGAAGGTGTTTTTCCACAATCTCATGCAGCGGCTTTCCGTTATAATGGTCGCCGTATGCGTGTTTGTCGGCGTGGGCGGCGCGCCCTCAAGGGCGTTTGAAGCCTTTGCGGCGCAGACCTTTGCCGTGCTCGGCTCTAACGCTGCGCCCGTCCCGGGTGCGGTCGGCATCGTCGACTACATTTTTCTGAACGGCTTCGAGCATCTTGTTGCCGACCCCGTGAGCGTGGAGCTATTAAGCCGCGGACTGTCGTTTTACTGTAACCTCATCTTCTGCGGTATTTTGATGTTTGTGAATTTTATTCGCATGAAACCTAAAACAGGACTGGAACGCAATGACTAAAACTGCTATGACCATCGGTCTTAAATATTGCTATACGAAGATTGGCAAGCCCACCCGCCGGATACTGACAAATCCGCTGCTGACTGCCGTCGTTGGCGCATATATGGATACGAAAAGCTCGGTAAAGCGCATTGACGGCTTTATCCGGCACAATCATATCGACATGAGCGACTGTGTCGAGACACAGTACAAATGCTTTAACGACTTTTTCACCCGCCGCCTAAAGGACGGCGCCCGCCCCATCGATCCCGACCCTGAAATGCTCATTTCCCCCTGTGACGGATATCTGTCGGCGTATAGGATAAGCGCAGACTCGGAGTTTGCGATAAAGGACAGCTTTTATAATGTCGAGGATCTTGTCGGCGGCGACGAGATAGCGGCGGAGTACTTAAGCGGCATATGCCTTGTTTTACGGCTCGGCGTTGAAAATTATCACCGCTACTGTTATATAGACAACGGCTTTAAAAGCCGCAACTATCACATCAAGGGGCGCTATCATCCCGTGCAGCCAATCGTCGTTCACAAGCACCCGGTGTTCAAGCAGAACACCCGTGAGTACTGCATGCTTGAGACGGAAAACTTCGGCACGGTGACGCAGATCGAGGTCGGCGCATGCATGGTCGGCAAGATAAACAACCACCACGAGGCCGGCGTGATACACCGCGGCTGCGAAAAGGGTATGTTCCTTTTCGGCGGCTCGACCATCGTTCTGCTGTTCAAAAGCGGCGTGCTCGATATCCCCGACGATCTGTTTGACGCAACGGTGCAGGGCAAGGAGGCCGTTGTCAGATACGGCGAAGCGATCGCAAGAAAAGCAAAATAAATTAAAATCCGAGGTTCAAAATTGAACCTCGGATAATTTTTACTTGATTTTCAGCGCTTTTTCATTGCATCAAGAATAGTTCTTACATTCTCGGCACCGAGCGTTTCGAGCGTTCTGCCCTCTGCTCGCAGGTCGCGGCCGAGTGCGGCGGTGGCGATCTCGATAAGAGCGGTGCAGACAGGAGTTGCAACGCCGAGATGCTGACCGATGGATTCGAGCATCACGAGACCCTGCGGCACATCCTCGGAAATATATCTGGAATCGACAACGACGGGGCCCTTTGCTCTGGTGGGCATTGAGGCGTACCGGAAGAAGCTTTCCTTTGCGTCCAGATTCTCGTCGAGGCTGTTTCTGAACTTTGCAGCGTCGACATAGGACAGGCGGGGATAGCCGAGGTGCTCGAGAACATCCATCTTCTCGGAGTCGAGTCCCTCAAGGATCTTCCACACGCTGGGGGTAAAGACCTCGTGGTACATGCAGTAGTCGCCGTTGGTCTTTTCAATTCTCGGGATGGACATGATGGCGCCGACGGTGTGGACGATGAGGTTGGGGTTATGCAGGGCGACCTCAACGGTAGACCAGTAGTGGAAGTGGAAGTCGAAGCTCTCAAGCTTTGCCTTGACCTTCTCGAGATCCTGCGGGGGGTATACGCCCAAAGGATTGCGGACATTTCTGAATCCGACCTTGATGGTGCCGGGCTCGGAGATACGGCAGTCGATGAAGGAGCTTGTAGCCTCAACGATGCTCAGCTTCTTGTCGCCGCAGTACTTGAGCATGTAGGCAGTAGAGAAGTAGCCCGGGTTTATGATGACTATCTGACCGTCCTTGAAATAGGGTGCAACTCTCTTGATAAGCGACTCGTGATATCTGGTCTGAATGTAAATGATGACGACCTCTGCCTCGGAAATGAGGGAGACATCACGGGTAACACGGCTTATTCTGCCGTGGCGGACGGTGCCGTCGACCTCGACAAGAGTCATCTCGCCGTTGTGCTCGACCATGTAGTTATAATTATCATCATGCATGGAGTTGGAGGTCTTTATGAGCGTGACCTCGTGGCCTTTGATGGAAAGGTCGGTACCTACTGCGCATCCGGCATTGCCGGCGCCCAAAATTGCAACTTTCATTTTTCTATCCTTTCATATATTAAATTGAGAATTACCACTTTTTCATACCGTAATACTCAGCCTTGAGCTTCATCTTATCCTGATAGAACTGCCTGAACTCCGGCGTGTGCTCGGCGACCTTGTGCAGATCCTGATGGATGTTTATCTCGATTATCTTAAAGCCGTCGTCTGTGATGGCGATATCAAAGCCCAGATACTCAAGCTCGGGCATGAACTTGCATATATTCACAACACCCTTGCACATGTAATCCCAGTTCGGAACGACGCCCTCTATCCTGACGCCGGTATCGGGATGTACCGGACAGGGAGTGAACTTGTGGTTACGCAGCTGTTCGGCGCAGTAGTATCTGCCGGTAGCGGTGTCTATCTTTGCGCAGATGCCGCCGTAGCCAACATTGTCGGTAAAGCCGGACTTGGAAGATCCGATGCGCATGTAGGTCTGCATGATCTTCGGTTCGTAAGCGGACTGGTTCACGACCGCAACACGGATGGTGTTGACCGAGTTGGGGTAAATCTTCTTGAGCTCATGGTGCATGAACAGGTACTCGGTTATGACATAAATGGACTTGAAGCCCGATATCATCGCAACGATCTCGTCCTCGGTCATTTCCTTGCCGTTGATGAGGTACTTCCCGTCGGCATACTCCATACGGTAGAAGCCGTCGCCGTGCGTACCGGCGGAGGGCTTAAGCGCAAGGAGCTTTTCTTGGCGCAGAAGCTTGAAGATGCCGTCAAAGGATGCCTCGAAGCCCTCGGGGATATCCTGCAGGGCCTTGATACAGGTCTTACCCTGCATCTTGATGATGTCATAGTAATACTTTGCAAGGAACTGCTTGTACGGCTCCATGACATAGCGGGTCGTGGTCTTGTCGTTTATCCAGATCTGATAGTTGTTGTTTATTCTGTTAAGCCAGTGGTACTGATAATCCGACAGGAAGTTTTTGTAGTTTTCCTTCGTAAGTCCGTACTGCTGGATCCTGAACGACTGGAAGCCGTGACGCCAGCACCACAGCTTCTGGCCGAGGGTGGTGGACTTGGTGTGGAGGAAATCATCCCACACGGAGCGCATCCACAGCTTCTGCATGTACGGGCGGATGCCCGGGCGGCAGAAGTGCCTTACAAAGCGGTTAAAGCGCTTGTCTCTAAACGCCTTCCACCTGCTGCTTCTCGTTGTCTTGACAGTGCTGCGCTTTTTGGCAAGGCGGTCGAGCAGGTAGTTGTTGAGCTTCTCGCTGTGGGCGACCGTGGGCAGCGCGGGGCTCGTGCTGAAGCGGTCGATGACGAAGCCGTCCTCGGTGATGAGGATATAGGCGGTGAAATATTCTATCTCGCTGACGAACTTGGCTATCCTCAAGGTGTCTGCAATAAGATCGTCCCAGTTCGGGATGGTGATGCCTCTTCCCTCGACCTCGCCTGCTGCGGAAATGCGCAAATGCTCGGGAGTTTCGGCTCCGTGGGGCAGGAAGTACGCATCCAGAAGCTCGGTGGTCTTGAGCTCCTCGCTTGCAATGTAGAGCTTTACCGTACCGTTTATGCCCTCACGCAGCTTGTACGGCTCTGCGATAACATAGCTGTACTTAAGGGTATTTATAAGCCCGTACAGGCTTTCCTTATCATACTCGGACTTCTTGCAGGGGTTCGGCTCAAAGTCCTCGGGAAGCTCGGCGGGGTACTCGTCGCACAGGAGCATCTGCTTGTCGTAGCCGTAGCCAAACATAGTCATGCGGGCTTTATCAATTTCATCGGCGCACAGCTTGTAGCGGTTGTCGCCAATGCGCTCTATCATATAGGTGCTTCTGTTGCCGGAGTTGGATGCCGGACGCAGACAGAGCCTGCCACGCTCGTCGAGAAGCTTTATAAAATCGTCGTAATTTTCGCCGTAGGCACGGTTTACCGTATCAATGGGCAGGAATATCTTTTTATGCTCCCTGTCAATGATATTGAAGTACAGCTTTGGCAGGTGCTCGGGATAGTTGACCAGCACATGATTTGTGGTGACAAGATCCTTCATCCACTTTGTAAAGCTGTTGTTGAACGGCTGCAGGAACAGATAATCGACATCGCTTATGTACTTGTCGAGATTGTTCTTCAGATCGTACTTTTCGATGCTCGTGGAAAGGTACTTGTGGTCATGCGCCCACTTTTTATCCTGCATACTGATGCCGTTGTCGAGCTTGTTATCCCACTGCACCTTTTTATAATAAGCATTGGCAAGCTTTCTCGAATAGCCCTGTTTAAGCCAGGGACGGATAAAAACTTCTCTTTTTATCCGGCTAACTATACCCATCGCTTTTATATCCCTCTTTCTGATTTCTAAGCATGCACAGGCAAATGCCCATACATATCCATTATAAACTATTGTACTAATAATAGTTTAATCATTATATTACATCTTGTCTCGAATTTCAACAGCATATTATTTATTTCCCCCATGATTGACAAAAATAACGCATGTAGTATAATGCAGTAAAACAAGTTTTTTCAGCGTTATCGGAGGGTAATTCATGTCTTCTACCATTAAAAAGCACCCCTTCGGCAGCTTCGCCCTTTCGTTCCGGGGCTTTGACCCCGAGTATGCCGAGGAGTGGTTTTACCTTAAAAGCATAAAAAAATACGCCTTGCCGAACAGCATCGGAGTGCCGCACAAGGACATTTTGTCGCTGCTGCCGTTCGATGCAAGGATAGACAAGTCGCTGCTGCCCTCGGGTGAAAAGACTTATCAGCTTTTTGCCGACAGGCTCTCGACCCGCTATGCGCTCAGCCGTCACAGGGAGTTAACTCCCGAGATATACTATGTGCTGCTAACCAAGGACGGCGAGCGGTTCATACTCCCCTACGGCGATGCGGAGTCGCTCGAGCGCAGCGAAAAGGGCATTGCCGAGCTTATCCGTCAAAAAGGCTGCGTCACGGTGCGTCCTTCGGAAAACAGCTTTGCCGCCCGTGAGACGCTCTACCGCTTTGACGGCGAAAGCTTTTATATCGCCGACCGCAAGGTCACGGAAGCAGAGCTTTTACATGCCCTTGCCGAGCTTCCCGAGGACACGATCGTATGCCGGCACATTGAGAGCAAGCTTGACTTCTCCCTGCGCATCGCAACGCTCAACTGCGGCACCCCCGAGCTTCTGTACGCCGTGCTGACAGGCAGCGACGGCAGCTCCGAATGCAACTGGTACACGGATAACCGTGAGCTTGCCGTGGTCAATGCCGACGGCAGCTATGACGGTGGGAAGATTGACAACTTCAATGATATTGTTGCCGAAATCTTAAAAATTTCTTCCGAGTTTACCGATCTCGAATACATGAGCTATCTTTTAAGGCTCACAGACGGCGGATTTTACATCATGCAGGTCGACACCGGTAAGGATCTTGCAGGGCTTACGAGCTTCAACGACAAAACGGCGGCGTTTATAAAGCGAAAGCTTGCGCATCGCCGCAGCTTCGTCACCGCAAAGCAGGCAGCAATATTGTGCTACCGCAAAATGTGGGAGCTGCTTGCAAAACGGCACGGCTTTGTCGACTTCATGTACCGCAACTGGAAGCGTGCGCTCAGGGCGGATAAAAAGGACAAGCTCACTACCGCCGCAGAGAAGCGCTGGGCGCACAAGCGGGGCTTTTTATCCTTCCGCATCAAGCAGTATAATTTGACGGACGAAAACTATCACAAATGTCTGTCAGACTACGACTACAAGTGGCTCCGCCCGCTCAACAGCCGCTACTTCAAGTGGGTGTGGGACAAGGTGTCGCTGCGGTATATGTTCGACGATTTCTCGGCCTACCTGCCGAAGTATTACTATAACCTCGTGCGCCGTGACGGCAAGGTGACGCTGCTGACCATGCAGGATACGCCGGAAGGCTTCTCCGCCACATTTGAGGATGTACTGCGGCTGCTGCGTGAAAAGGGCATTCTCGCTCTCAAGCAGACCGAGGGCTCGCACGGCGTCGGCTTTTATAAGCTTGAGTACCGCGACGGAGCGTATCTCGTGAACGAGGAGGAGCGCAGCGAGGAGCAAATGCTTGCATTTTTGCGCAGTCTCAAGCGCTACTACAACATTTCCGAGTACATCGTCATGCACGACGAGCTGCGCAGGATATACAGTAATGTCGCCTGCACGGTGCGTGTCATGGTCATAAACCGCACGGGCTTTGACCCCGTCATTGAGAATGTATACTTCCGCATCGGCACAAAAAAGACCGGCTTTACCGACAACATCGGCTCCGGCGGCATTTTCGCCTATGCCGATGAGGTAACAGGCCGCTTCCATGATGCCGAGGTCATCAAAAAGCACATCATCACCCCGTGCCCCACGCATCCGGATACCGGTGTTAAGATAGAAGGCGTGTTCCCGCATTGGCAGGAAGTGCGAAAGGTCATAACCGACATGTGCTGCTACGCCTCGTGTCTTGAGTATCTTGGCTTTGATGTGGTCATCACTCCCGACGGTTTCAAGATACTTGAGATCAACACTCACCAGGATCTGCATCGCTACCCGACCTACAATAACGATGTCCACGCCTACTTCGAACGCAAGGTGCAGCTCAAGAAGGCCGGACGCAAGCTTGCGTGATATCTTTTTTAATAGTATAATGTTGTGAGTGCGCATTTGCATCACAAAGGAGAACTATGCGGATAGCTGTCATATTACTGCGCTGGATACTGAACTTCATATACTTCTTTATGAAGCTGTTTCCGACGAATAACAACAAAGTGCTGTTTTTAAGCCGACAGTCGAACACCCCGACGGAGGACTTTGTGTTCCTCGAGGCTCGCCTGCGGGAAATGAAGCCCGATATCAAAACCGTCATGATAACAAAGCGTGCCGACAAGGGGCTGGGCAATATGCTCATGTTTGCCGTGCAGACGCTGCGGAGCATGGGTCATCTGGCGACTGCCCGGGTGTGCGTTTTGGACTCGTACTGGCCTGCGGTGTCGATCTTAAAGCACAAGGATTCACTCGCCGTCGTGCAGATGTGGCACGCCATGGGCAAGATAAAAAAATCCGGCTATCAGTCGCTCGACAAGGGTCTCGGCCGCAGCAGCATGATCGCACACGAGATGCGTATGCACCGCAACTACGATGTCATCATCGCAGGCGGCAAGGCGTTCAATCCCTTCTACTGTGCCTCGTTCGGCGTGGAGGAAAAGGTTTTGTACAATGTCGGCCTGCCGAGAATGGATATGCTGCGGGAGAACACCGAAAAATGCCGTAAGCAGTTTTTCGAGGCCTACCCGGAGCTTGAGGGCAAGAAGATCATCCTCTACGCCCCCACCTTCCGCAAGGGTGAGATATTGGACCCCAAGGCCATTGTCGATGCCTTTGATTTTAACGGCGAGCAGATGATGATAATCAAGCGCCACCCCAACCAGCGCTTAAATGAGGAAAACCTCGGCAGCGCAATGACCTGCGACGATGTGCCGACAAGTACAGTGCTGTCCGTGTGCGACTGCGTCATAACCGACTACTCGGCAATAACCATCGAAGCTGCGATACTGCACAAGCCGGTGTATTTTTACCTGTTTGACCTTGAAGATTACCTGAGCCGCAACGGGCTGAATGTCCTGCTGTCCGACGAATTTCCCGACAGCGTTTTCTATGAGCCCGAAAAGCTCTTCTCCAGCATCGCAAGCGGCGTGTACGATTACGATAACTACAAGCGTTTCTGCGAAAAATATCTCCCCGAGCAGAGCGGCCGGGCAACCGACAAGATAGCCGCTTTGATAATCGACTGTATGAGGAGGGATAAACATGAGGCGATCTCTGAACGCATTTCTGAGCAAAATTGAACTTATTGCACTGTGGATAGTCAGAATTTTGTTTGCGCCCGACCACTTCGGCGTAGGCTTCTTTAAGCGCATCAAATACTGCATCCACGGCGGCTTTATGCCCGATCAGGTTGCAATGTACGACCTGCCGCACAGGGGCACGAAGGAGTACCTTTCCGAATTTGACTGGCACAAATCCCGCAACATAAATGAGCCGTACAGCTCGCTTTTAAACAACAAGGTCGTTTTCGGTCAGATGGTTGAGCGATACTGCCCCTCGCCGGAAATTTATGCGATAAAGCACGGCAAGCGCCTTGTCGGCATGAACGGCAGAGTTGTTAACGACTACGCAGACCTTATTCCCCTGCTGCGTGAGGTCAGGGCCTTTGTCGTAAAGCCCGTGTGCGCAGGCAAGGGCAACGATATCCATATAGTCAAATTCAACGGCAAGGGCATTATGCTCAACAACCAGCCGTCAAGCGAGGACGAGCTCATCGCCTGCCTTAAAAAGGGCAAGGAGTGGTTCGTGTGCGCATACGCATGTCAGGCCGATTACCTTAACACCATCTACCCCAACTCGGCAAACACCCTGCGCATGATAGTCCTGCGCAACAACGACACGAACAAGCTTGAGCTGTGCTTTGCCGTGCAGCGCATCGGCGCATCGTGGACGGGTGCCGTCGATAACGGCAGCAAGGGCGGCCTTATCGCAAATGTCGATATCGAGACCGGCATGCTGAGCGAAGCCCGCACTCTGCATAATCTCACGGTCTACGAGACCCACCCCGACACCCGTGCGCAGATAAAGGGTACGGTCATCCCGAATTGGGAGAACATCAAGGCCGATGTCGTGCGTGTGTCAAACGAGTTTCCGTATCTGGACATCATCGCATGGGACATTCTGCCCACGGCGGAGGGCTTCACGGTCATCGAGGCCAACACCTCCTCGGGCGTGAACATCATCCAGCTTTGGGGGCCGCAGCGTAACGGCAGGCTCGGTCAGTTTTATCGTGAGCACGGTGTGATCAAATGAAGTATGTTATTATGGCAGACGGCAAGGGCAGCCGTTGGAACAACTACATGGGGCTGACAAAGCACAACATCCGCATCGGCGGCGAGACGCTGCTTGAGCGCACGGTGCGGCTCCTGCATGAGTATGATGCCGCCGCCGAGGTCATCATCACCTCGCATAACACGCAGCTTCACATCGACGGTGCCGAGCGTTACGAGCCGAAGCACAATGTGCTTGAGATCGACCGCTTCACGGCAGAGCTTATCGGCGATGATATGTGCTTTCTCTACGGCGATGTGTACTACTCCGAGGAAGCGATAAAAACCATCGTTGAAAGCGTCGGAGCGGAGCGGCTGCTGTTTATCGGCAGTCACAAGAGCATCTGTGCCGTTTTGATAAAAGACGGTGCGCTGTTTAAGTCGCTGTACGAGACTATACGCAGCATGTACCTTGACGGCAGGATAACCGAATGCAAGGGCTGGCAGGTGTATCATTTGTATGCAGGACTGCCGCTTGAAAGCCGTGAGATAGGCCGTGGGTATCTCATAACCGACAGCTTCACAAGGGATTTCAACTCCCCTGATGACTACAACGATTTTATCGCAGGGCAGGTTTAAGTCCTGCGATAAAAATTTATGTAGAAATATATGCGGTTATATGCTATAATGGCAAATTGATATTGTGTAGACATTTGAATTCTCAAGGAGAATTAGTCATATGACAGAAAAAAAGAACAATCGCTTTTTGCTCGTAGAGCTTATAAGGCGAGACTTTATCAAGAAGTACAAGCGCACGACTCTTGGCATACTGTGGAGCGCACTTGCCCCGCTTTTCCTGCTTATCACGATGGATATAGTGTTCGGCGCATTCTTCGGTCTGAACCTGCCGCACTACACCATTTACCTGTTTTCGGGTCTGCTGCTGTTTAACTATTTCAGCAATATTACCCGCAACTCCATGAGCGTTCTTTATATAAACGCACCCATTTACAGCAAGGTGCCGGTGCCGAAGCTGTATTTCCTGTTTTCGCACAGCGTTGCAAACTTCATCGATTTTCTCGTGTCGCTTGCGGTGTTTTTCGTCTTTGTTGCCATCGACGGCATCACCTTTAAGGCAGACTTCTTCCTGCTCATCTACCCCATCATATGCCTGTTTTTCATAAACTTCGGCATATGCATGCTGCTGAGCTCACTGTATATTTTCTTCCGTGATATAAGCTACCTGTGGCCGGTCATCTGCCGCATCATCATGTACTCGTCGGCGATCTTCTACGACGCAGCTATACTGCCGGGACTTCTGCGCAGACTTCTCACCTGCAACCCCCTGTATATGTGCATCGATTACTTCAGGCAGCTTATCATCCACTCCACCGTTCCTTCGCCCGCCTACCACATCATTCTGCTCGTCATGACGCTTCTTTGCATGGTCATCGGCGGCTACACCTACTACATCAGCCGCGACAAGATCGCACTGTATGTGTAAGGAGGTGCGCAATGAAAGATAACAAGGTTCTTATACTTGATGATGTCTCCGTCAGATACCGCAAGCGTGATTCACGAGCGACTGCGGATATCTTCCGGCGGCTCATGGGCAAGGAAAAGAGGAATAACGAGTTCTGGGCGCTCAAAAATGTGTCATTCAGCCTCGAAAAGGGCGATATGCTCGGCGTTATCGGCAAAAACGGCGCAGGTAAATCGACGATGATGAAGGCCATCAGCGGCACGCTCTGCCCCGCCTCCGGCACGATAGAAAAGGAGGGCAAGCTGTGCGCCCTGCTTGAGCTCGGCGCAGGCTTTGACCAAGACATGACCGTCAAGGAAAATGTCTACCTGCGCGGTGCGCTCTTAGGCTACTCCAAGGAATTTATCAACGGCAAATACGACGAGATAATAGACTTTGCCGATATGCGTGAGTTTGAGGACAGCCCCTTCCGCACGCTCTCGTCGGGCATGAAATCCCGTATCGCATTCTCCATTGCGAGCATGGTCGAGCCCGACATGATAATCCTTGACGAGATATTCGCCGTCGGCGACGGCGACTTCCGCAAGAAAAGCCAGAAAACCATGCAGAATATCATCGCAAACGGCGATACCACGGCGCTCATGGTCTCCCACTCGATGCAGACGGTGCGTGACCAGTGCAACAAGGTGCTGTGGCTCGACAGGGGCAGAATGGTCATGTTCGGCGACCCCAAGACCGTTTGCGACGCATACGCAGAATATCTCAACACCGGCAAGCTCCCAGAAACGGAGTCACTCAAGGCCACCGAGAAAAACCCGATCAATAAGATGGCAAAGACCAAGGGCAAGATTTTCGGCGAAGTGATGATATACCTGCTTTTGCTGATGTTTACGCTCGGCGGCATCTTCTTCTGGTCGCAGTATGACCTGTTCAGGGCGTATTTCATTGCCAAGGACTCGACCCCCGAGCAGATAATGCAGGTCGTGGACGATTACCGTGACGAGGCAAACGAGCTTCTGGAGGCCGACATTTCCGGCTGGAACACCGAGGTACTCGATAACTGCACCGAGGATATCCGAAACGAAAAAGCCACGATAAAAGAAGTTGCAAAGGAAGTCGTCGGCGATTCGTTCGAGCCGGGCAGCCGTGAATACCGCCGCCGCCCCCCCCTAAAACCCCGCCGTTCGCTTGCGGCAGCGGAGCTTGCCGTAACGAAGCGGTATTACTCCGACCGCTGCGAGAAAATGCTTGCCGATATCAAAGCCGAGCACGACGCTCTGCCCGAGGATAGCCGCCCGAACCTTCTTGTGTACACCTACGGCGACCGTCAGAAATTCTTTAACCTTGAAAAGAAATGCGACGATGCCGTGCAGGATGTCATTGAGGAGGTGCGCTCTCAGCTCAAAAAGGAGCACTACCCCGAGGAATACGCAGACAAAATTTTCAACGCTTACAAGTCCGAAAAGGGCTATATGATAGCGTATTACATGGAGAATCTGAAATAATCCCAACAAAACGGCAGGATATGAATTCTGCCGTTTTGTAATATGAAAATATATAATTTGACAAAGTTTGTTCAGGGGTATATTATACCCTTATGTGATTTTTTGTGCAAAAAGGATAGAGTGTATGGAAAATATAACAGCCAAGCCCCCTTGGAAGGATCACCTCGGTGAGGTTCCCTTCCACCTCGACTATTTTGAAGGCTCGATGTTTGAGGCCGTGGCCGCAATAGCCGAAAAGTACCCAAACAATGTCGCATTCGACTTCATGGGAAGGTCAACGACCTACAAAACGCTCGTCAAAGAGATCGAGCAGTGCGCCAAGGCGCTCAAGACCATCGGTGTGCGTGAGGGCGACAGGGTCACGATCGCAATGCCCAACTGCCCGCAGGCCATCCAGATGTTCTACGCCGTCAATCTCGTCGGCGGCATCTGCAATATGATCCATCCCCTGTCGGCGGAAAAGGAGATAGAGTTCTATCTCAATGCCTCGGAGTCCGTCACGGCGATAACCCTCGACCAGTTCTACAACAAGTTTGAGAACATCCGCCACAACACCAAGGTCGTCAACATTATTATCGCAAGCATCAAGGACGAGCTTTCAAAGCCCGTCAAGGCGGGCTATATGCTCACTGAAGGCCGCAAGGTCAAGAAGATCCCCGATGACGCTCCCGTCATCCGCTGGAAGGACTTCCTGCACCTGAGCTGCCACTGCTTCTATAACTACAAGGTCGAGCGCAAGGGCTCGGATCCCGCAGTCATTCTCTATTCCGGCGGCACGACCGGTAAGACAAAGGGCATCCTGCTTTCCAACAAGAACTTCAACGCTCTCGGCCAGCAGGTCATCGCCGCAAACCCCATGTTCCGTGTCGGTGACAAGATGCTCGCCGCAATGCCGCTGTTCCACGGCTTCGGTCTGGGTGTCTGCGTGCACACGATGCTCTCGCAGGGCGGCCGCTGCATCCTCATCCCGAGGTTCACCGCCGAGACCTACGCAAAGCAGATAGTTAAGTATAAGTGTAACTTCATCGCCGGCGTTCCCACGCTTTACGAAGCGCTGCTGCGCCTGCCGTCGATGGAAAATGCCGACCTCAGCTCGCTCAAGGGCGTGTTCTCCGGCGGCGACAGTCTGTCGATAGAGCTTAAAAAGAAGTTTGACAAGTTCCTGTACGACCACAATGCCAAGATACAGATCCGTGAGGGCTTCGGCACGACCGAGTGTGTCACGGCATCCTGCCTCACCCCGCCGCACATGGCCAAGGAAGGCAGCATCGGTCTGCCCTTCCCCGACACTTATTACAAGATAGTCGAGCCCGGCACCGACAAGGAAGTACCCTACGGCACCGAGGGTGAGATACTCATCGCAGGCCCCACGGTCATGATGGAATATGTCGGTCACCCTGAGGAGACGGCGCAGACCCTGCGCAAGCACGATGACGGTCTGACTTGGATATATACGGGCGACCTCGGCACGATGGACGATGAGGGCTTTATATACTTCCGCGGCCGTGCAAAGCGTATGATAATCACCTCCGGCTACAATGTCTACCCCGGCCAGCTTGAGAACATCATCGATGCGCACGAGTTTGTCCACATGAGCTGCGTCATCGGCGTTCCCGATCCGTACAAGATGCAGAAGGTCAAGGCCTTTGTCATGCTCAAGCCCGGCATTCCGGCAAATGACGACACCAAGGAGGCCATTTTGGCCTACTGCCGCAAGAACATCGCAAAGTATGCGATGCCGTATGACATCGAGTTCAGGGCCGAGCTTCCCAAGACGCTCGTAGGCAAGGTCGCCTACCGCAAGCTTGAAGAGGAGGAGGCCGCCAAGCGAGCCGCCGCCGAGGAGAAAGCGGAAGCTTAATATTAAAATAATCTAAAGCCGGTGCATAGCACCGGCTTTTACTTGCGAATAGGGGCGGATAGTGGTATTATTCTTTTAAGTTGACGGGCAACTTATCACGCATTTGGAGAGAAACAATGGATTATAAACAGGCACTTGAATATATAAACGGCGTTTCGTGGCGCACCTCGAAGCCGGGGCTTGAACGGGTAACGGAGCTTCTGCGCCGTCTGGGAAACCCGCAGGCCGAGCTTCGATATGTGCATGTCGCCGGAACAAACGGCAAGGGCAGCATCTCGGCGATGCTGGCATCGGTGCTCAAAAAAGCAGGGCTCACCGTGGGGCTTTACACTTCGCCGTATGTAAATCGCTTTAACGAGCGTATGCAGATAAACGGCAAGCCCATCGAGGATAACGAGGTCGCCGAGCTCGTTGAGGAGATGAAAACGCACGCCGACGCAATGGACGACCACCCGACGGAGTTCGAGATGATGACCGCCGTGGCATTTATGTGGTTTTGCCGAAGAAAGTGCGACATTGTCGTGCTCGAGGTCGGCATGGGCGGCAGGCTCGATGCAACCAATGTCATCGCCTGCCCCGACTGCTGCGTCATTGCAAACATTGGCCTTGACCACACCGCCGTTCTGGGCGGCACGCTTGAGCAGATCGCCTTTGAGAAGGCGGGCATCATAAAAGAGGGCAGCCCCGTCGTCATGTATCAGCAGTACGGCGAGGTCATGGAGGTCGTGAGGGATGTGTGCACCGAGCGCAACGCCGAGCTGACCGTGCCCGATTTTGACGACATCCACCCCGAGTTTGACAGCCGTGACGGTCAGGTGTTTTCCTACGGCGGCGAGGCCTACGCCATCCCGCTTCTGGGCGAGCATCAGCTCAAAAACGCCGCAACGGTGCTGGAGGCGATAGGTGTCCTGCGCAGGCAGGGCTGGCAGATAGAGCATGAGGCCGTCGAGGCGGGATTGTACGCCGTGAGCTGGCCGGCACGCTTTGAGATAGTACACTCCGAGCCGTGGTTTGTGGTCGACGGCGGACACAATCCGCAGTGTGCGCAGGCGCTCAGGGCGAGCATTTTGGAGTATTTCCCCGACGATAAGCGTGTGCTTTTAATGGGCGTTCTGCGTGACAAGGACTATAAGGGCATCGTTAATGCGCTCTCTCCCCTGTTTGACGCATTCGTCACCGTCACGCCCGACACGCCGAGGGCGCTGCCGGCTGCCGAGCTTGCAGAACTTTTTGCCGACACCGGCAAGGAGGTGCAGGTGTGCGAAACGGTACAGGATGGCGTGCGCACCGCAATGGACATTGCAGACGAGCTCGAGGGCATGGTCTGCGCCTGCGGCTCGCTGTACATCTGCGGCGATATCAGAGCCTGCTTTGGTTTGAGGTGAAGCATGAGGATAATGGGAATTGACTACGGCGACGCCCGCACGGGGCTTGCCGTTTCTGACGAAATGAATATACTCGTCGGCGAGGCATGGACGCTGAACGAATGGAATCCCGAGCGTGTCGCCGATGTGATAGCGCAGGAGGCACAAAAGCGCAATGTAGGGCGCCTTGTGCTGGGACTACCCAAGAACATGGATGGCAGCGAGGGTCCGAGAGCGGAGAAATGCCGTGACTTTGCCGAGCTTCTGCGCAGCAAGACGGATATCGAGCTTGTCATGTGGGATGAGCGCCGCTCGAGCATCGAGGCGCACGCCATTTTGCACGCCAACGGCAAAAAGGAGAAAAAGCACCGCAAAACCGTCGATGCCGTCGCCGCAAGTCTGATATTAGAAGGCTATTTGGGAACATTGAGATAAGTTGACTTAGAGCCGAATCCTATCGTCTGTCAGTAGTGTTTTTCGAGGGATTTTTGGCTTTCTTTGGTGAGAATGGGCTGTCGCCCATTAAGGCAAAAAAGGCGGAAAGCACCGAAAGGGCACACTGACAGATGCTCCGCAGTTTTGAGGGAGCAGATTTTCGTACAGGCAAAAATAAAGCCCGACGGGCATAATGGACATATATGGACTAGGGGTTTAGCGAAGCATGGGCGGAAAGCTGCCCGTCAAAACCGATAGTGTTCGGCTCCCGTCAACTTAATAAAAGAGCACCCCGTGGGGTGCTCTTTTGCTGTATTCAGAATTTTACGAAGCCGGTGAGTGTGCCGAGGGGATAGCCGAGCGTCCAGTCGTTCTCGCCGCACTTGGGGCAAACCGTGCTCTTTTCGTGCAACTCGTCGATGTATGCCTCGGCACGCTGGATATACATATTGCTCTTTGCGACATACTTGCACTTCTGGCAGTAAACGAGATAGTTTGCAAAGCTGTCGTATATGCCCTTTTTGCGATTTTCCTTTTCCTCGTATGAGAGCGCTCTCGGGAGAATGTTCGGATTTTTATAGCTCATGATCCACCCTCCTTATATCAGATGCTCACGCTTGACGCTGTCGTAGTGCTTATCCAGAATGGGCACGACGATGCTGCGCATCAGACGCATATCGAGATTGTAATAGTAAACGGCAAACAGCGCAGCGAGTGTGGCCGTGCTTATGCCCAAGATCTTAGCAAATACTTTCATACTGCTGCTCCTTTCTTACCAGCCCAGCTCGTCGTCAAAGTCGACGAGGGTCGGGTCAATGGGCTCTTCGTGCAGAACCGACTGCATGTACTGATTGACGACCTTGCGTGCCTCATTTGTCGGCACGATGCGGCAGTCCATCAGCGAATGCGGCATCCAGACGATATCGAACTTATCACGGTGCTTGTGGAACTCCTCCTCAAGCAGGCCCTGAGCGCCGGCCATACCCTTGCAGCCTATATCGTCGTACATGATTATCATGTCACAGTTGAACTTCTCGGCAGTCTCCCACATCTGCATGAGGTGGCGGTTACCGCCGACGGTGTGGGTACGCATGGGGGTTCTTGCGTGCCAGTCGGCAATGTCGCTCATCATGGTGTCACGGTCGGTGGTATCGACGATGTTGTGGCCGGTCAGCGAGTCCATGTTGATAACGGTCATGATGCCCCAGCAGTTATACAGCCACTGAACGCCGTGGGCGTAGTAGGTCGAGCCGCACGACCATGCCAGCGCACGGTGGCGGGCAAGCGGGAACGGGTGGATATTCTTGCGTGCGCACTTTTCAAAGACACGGTTTATCTTCTTGTTTGCCTTGAGGAAGTACTTCGTGCCACCCTGCTGATAGAAGTAAATGCGGAACAGGCCCTGCACAACGGAGTTGAGTGCGCCGTTATCGCTCTTGGCGTAGATATCCCAGCGGTTGAGCGAGCCACGGTTAAATTCGTTTGTGTCCTCAATGTGCTTTATAAACGCATTCCAGTCAAACGGAACGCCGAACTGCTGTTCGAGGAACTCTATCGCCGAGTATATCTCGTGCACGCCGAGCTCCTTAGTGGTCGGGTCATCGTACATGAGCGGCGACACAAACGGGTGCACGGCCTTCTTGCCGTCACTCGACAGCGCACGCCACATGGCGGTGTTGTCCATCATGTTTGCGTCGCAGGGGTTATTGGTCGTCAGCCAGCAGTTGCCGATATCGGGGTACTCTCTGTCAACGGCGACACCGACCTCTACCAGAGGCAGTGTGCACATATCGCCCGGGATGCCGCAGGCAACGGCCTGATCGACATAGTAGCAGCCGAGCTGCTTTCTCATGAGCGGAAGCATGAACGCTGCGTGCTGCTGCATGTTTATCGCATAATGTCCGGGGAAGCCGAAGATTATGTGCTTGGGCAGAGTGTAGTCAAACGCAACGGTGACATCCGTCCACTTCGTCTCGCCCAGCTTGCGGTCGGCACGCAGGCTCTTCCACAGTGTGTCGATAGAGTCGGATATCATGCAGTCGAGAGCGTAGAGGTCTGCTCTGAGCGCCTGACCACGGTCGCCCTCTATCCACTTGTCGACCATCATCGGGGCTGCCAGATACGCCGACAGCCAGCGGTATTTCCAAAACGCCTTTGCTATGCGAATGGGGTCGTGCATGACGAATATCGCCATCTTGCCCCAAGTGCACAGCCACTTGTAAAACGCAAAGGCCGTGTCCTTTACGCCTCGCCACTCACGGCGGGCATAGAAGTTCGTACCCTCAATATATCTCTGACCTATGTAATGGCAGGGCTCGTCGCCTTTGAGGAAATGCCCAAGGGTGCCGTACTGCTGCTTGATGCTGATCTTTCTTTTCCACATAGCTTTCCCCTCCTTATTCCGCCTGAAGTCTCTTGATCTCAAGCGACTCGACAAATGCCTGGAATCTCGTACGAAGCTGACCGGTCGCAGCGTTTGCATAGTCACGCTCTATCTGGCAGGTCGGTATCGCCGTTGGAACATTAAGGCCCTCGGCCAGCCACTTTGCCGCTATGGCCCTTTCGTAGCCCCAGTATTCGCAGAACTTCATGTTCTGGAGGATGATGCCCTCGGCATTGTAATCCTTTGCAACATCGTACAGGTAGTTTTTGCGGGAGATGATGCTCTCGGTGCCCATGGTGCGGGGACACTCGTTTATCTTCATGTAGTGCTCGGCAAGCGCATCGAGGGGATCCTGTCCCTCATTTACGACTATCTGCTCTCTGCCGGGCAGTGAGCCGAAGCAGTAGCGGTCGGCAACAACAAGTGCGCCGCACATTTCGACGAGCTTTGTAAACTCCGGATCGTCTATCTCCGAGCCTGCGAGCATGACCCTCGTGCGGAACGGCGGGTTATCGTCGGGCTTGCGGGTCTTGAGCTCCTCAAGCGTCTCACGCAGCTTGTCAATGATAAGGTACTTCGGGCAGACCTCGGACACGAGCTGTATGACATGGAACTCGTAGCCGGTGATGGGCGGGTTATCGAGCTTGCGGAAATCGCCGATCTCGGTTATGATGCGGCAAAGCTCGTTGTGGCGCTCGATGGCGTCGAGTATCTTCTCGTCGGAAAAGTCCACGCCGTAGACCTCTTTCATGGGAGCGATGATCTTCTTTTCGATCTGGCGGCGGAAGTAGCCTGCGTACCACTCGCCCTTTTTGGTGGGCATGTCGATGCAGCAGACGAAGAACTTTTCGTTCGGGATGAGCTTGCAGTACTCAAAATACTGCTCCATGCGGTTCATGGTGGTGCAGCACTCCTGACCGACGAGGGCGGAGATGAAGTTGTATCCGCCTTCAAAGGCACGCTCCAAAATGCTCTTGGAGTAAGGGCAGGAGCGGTTTGTCATGTAATAAGTCGCAAGGTCGGGATTTACGCAGCCCGGTGCTCTGAGCCTCACGCTGAAGCAGCCGTCGATGTCCAACAGCGGCTCCGGTATGTACGAGCAGTTGTACGCAAGCGCAAGTTTGCCCTCCGAGCACGCCTGCTTCACGAGCTCGTTGTTTGCCTCCTGGAGGAGGCTCTCGAAATAAATCAGATGCTTTAGATCTCTCATTAGTTTTCCCCCGTATATTTCCGTAGCTTTAACAGCTAAGATGTTAATATTTTAGCACTAACAAAATACTACTTCAATTAGTTCGTACATTTTCGCCGTTTTGTCCATTTGAAAGGACTTTTTTTGTGCATATTAACAACAGAAATTTGTACTATCAGTTTGACCGTAAATATAAGAAAACGGTGCAGCTATAAAACTGCACCGTTTTGTACGATATTTGTTATTTGCGGCGTCTTGATTTTCTGCGGCGCTTTGTTCTTGAGGGCACAAGCAGTAATATTCCCACAAATCCGCCGACAAATATGACGGCAAGACCTATTATAAGCATTATGTCTTCCATTATATTACCTCCTTGAGCCTATCATCGTAAGTGCAAGCAGCGGATATATCTCAAGCCTGCCTATGAGCATTGCAATGGATAAAACTATCTTTGCAAAGCCCGAGTAGGCCGCATAGCTTCCCGACGGGCCTATAAGCCCGAAGCCGGGGCCGATGTTGTTTACACACGACACAACCGCACTTATATCCTCCTCAAAGCCCAGACCGTTTACGCTTATGAGGATAAATGTCACGGCGATGACTGCAATGTACAGTGCAAGGTAGCTCAATACTCCCTGCTCCTGCTCGCTCGTCAGCACACTGCCGTTGAGCTTGACGGAGTTTACCGATCTCGGGTTTATGCTGCGGCGCATCTCGTTTGCGCAGACCTGCGCAAGCACCGTCACACGGGAAATTTTAAGTCCGCCGGCCGTCGAGCCCATGCAGCCGCCGCAGAACATGAGGATAAACAGCACCGCCTTTGAAAGCTGCGGCCATGTGTTGAAGTCGGCGGTGGCGTAGCCGGTGGTGGTGATGATCGATGCCGTCTGGAACGACGAGAGCCTTATGACATCGGACACGCTGCCGTACATGGGATAGATGTTTATGCACACGATGACGGTGGCAGCGGCGAATATGCCGAGGTAGCAGCGCAGCTCGTTTGAGCGCAGCGCCTCACGCCATCTGCGCACGAGCATGAGGCAATAGATGTTGAAGCTCACGCCGAACAGCAGCATAAACACCGTGATGACCCATTGCAGATACGCACTGTACGATGCGATGCTGTCGGCTTTTATGCCGAAGCCGCCGGTGCCGGCCGTGCCGAGGGCGTGCACGACGCTGTCGAACACCGGCATACCGCCTGCGAGGAGAAGAACGGTCTCCAAAAGCGTCAGCACGATGTAAATGCCGTACAGCAGCTTTGCGTTATTTTTTGCTTTCGGAGTGAATTTATCCAGCGAGTGGCCGGGCATTTCGGCCTTGAGTATATTCGTCGAGCCGTCGCCGCTTCCGGCGGCTATTGCCGTGACGAGGACGAGGATGCCCATACCGCCCAGCCAGTGAGTGAAGCTGCGCCAGAACAGTAGGCTGCGGATCAT
>HF986898.1:8520-30789 GCA_000431075.1 Firmicutes bacterium CAG:555 | reverse complement strand
GGAGGTCGTAAAGCCGCTGACGGTCTCGAAAAACGCATCGGGGAAGCTCGATATCTCGCCGCTTGTCAAAAACGGCAGGCAGCCGGCGAGCGATGCAAACAGCCATGTCAGCGCCGCAACGGCGAGACTGTCACGCACCGACAGCGGCTTTCCGGCCTTCCGTGTCGGCAAAAACATCACGGCACCGAGCGCTGCTGCGGCGGCAGCGCCTATGAGAAGATCGTCCGTACAGCCGTCGGAGTAAATGACGGAAACGCCGAGCGGTAAAAGCATCAGCGCCGCTTCAAGCAGCAGCACCTTTCCTATTATGTTGAAGATCGTTTTGTAATTCATTGCAATATATCCGAAAGGTCGCAAAGTCTTTCACCTGCGGCGATAACGATGACCTTGTCATTCGGGAGTATGGCATCGCTGCCCTTGGGAATGATTGTCCTGCTGCCTCTTATTATACCGGCGATAAGTATGCCGGGCTTGGTGTCAAGATCCTTCAGCTCCACGCCCTGCTTTGTAAAGCTCGCCGACGCGGCAAATTCAAGAGCCTCAATGCTGCCGTCCATAAGAGTGTAAAGCGTTTCAATGCTGCTGCCGGCAGAGCTGCTGAGCGAGCGGGCATACAGCGTTACTATATCGGCGGTGATGCGGCTGGGCGATATCACGCAGTCGAGCCCGAGCTTACCGCTTATATCAACAAAGCCCGCCTGATTTACCTTGGCAATGACCTTGGGCACATTTTTACCCGAAGCGTAAAAGGCACTCAGAATATTTTCCTCGTCTATGCCGGTGAGGGACACGAATGCATCGGTATTGTCTATGCCCTCTGAATCGAGCAGCTCGTGTCGGCTGCCATTGCCGCATATGATGCTCACCGAGCGGGGCAGCGTTCCGCTCACCTCGTGGCAGCGGTCGATGTCCTTTTCTATCACCTTCACATGGTGGCCGCTCTTTGCGATCCTTTCCGCAAGATCCTGTGCAATGCGGCTGCCGCCGATGAGCATGACATTTTTGGCGCTTTTTTTGACTACACCGAAGCGGTTTAAAAGCTTCGGCATATCGTCGGAGGCTGCAAGCAGACCGATGCGGTCGCCGGCTTTCAGCACGAAGCTGCCGTCGGGGATGTAGGTTTTCCTGTCACGAAGAATGCAGCAGATAAGAAAATCGGCATTGGTCGTATCACGCAAGGCAGCAAGCGAGCTGCCGTCAAGCACGCTGTCGGGCTTTACGCAAAGCTCCGCCATTTCAAACAAATGCCTTGTGAAGCTTTCGACCCTCACGGCGGAGGGGAACTTGAGCGTGTTGAATATTGCCTGCGAGGTCAGGCGGTCGGGGTCTATGATCATCGATATATCAAGGCAGCGCTTTATATAATCGGCATCCGTGTAATGCTCGGCATCGTTGAGCCGTGCAACGGTGTGCGCAGCGCCGAGACTGCGTGCAAAGCAGCAGCTGAGCATATTTGCGTCATCGTTTGCCGAGGCAGCGATAAAAAGCTCCGCCGAGGATACTTCGGCACGCTTGAGCGCTTCGATATCCGTTCCCGAAGCGTTGATACACATGACATCGTAGTCGTCGCCTATGCTGCGCACGACCTTGGGGTCACGGTCTATGACACAAACCGAATGTCCTTCTTCGGTGAGATTTTTAAGGATGCTTCTTCCTATCTTGCCGCATCCGACTATTACGACTTTCATTGTTTCACCATCTTTCAAATTAGAGTATACCACTTCCGGCATATAAATGGAATCAGAACATCGAAAAACGACATTAAAATTACATTAAAACGGAGCAAAATACTGCTTTTCGTTTCGCAACCGATGTGCTAAAATGACGCTGAGGAGGGTGAGACCATGGAGGAGATACTCGTTTGCCTGTCCGGCGCACCGTCGAATGTCAGGGTCATAAAGGCCGCAGCAAAAATGGCGGAGGCCTACGGTGGGAATCTGACGGCTTTGTATGTCGAGCCGCCTGATTTTCATGAGCACGATCCCGGAGCAAAGTCCCGGCTCGAGGAAAACTTCCGGCTTGCCCACCGGCTGGGTGCAAAGGTCACGAGACTATACGGCGAGGATGCCGCAACGCAGATAGCCGAGTACGCAAGGGTGAGCGGCTCGACAAAGATCGTTATCGGCAAAAGCCCGACCCACACATCGGTTTTCAGAAAAAAGACGCTTATCGACAGGCTCAACGAGCTTGCGCCCGATATCGATATCTTCATAATCCCCGACAAGGCTACGCCGTCCGAGAAGGCGCACCGTCTGAGCTTTTCGGACGAAAAGTTCAGCGTGGCGGATGTTCTCAAGACCCTCGGCCTGCTCACGGCGGCAACGCTCGGCGGCCTTGTGTTTACAAAGCTCGGCTTTTCAACGGCGAATGTCATAATTCTTTACACCCTTGCCGTTTTGGGCATTGCGGTCACCACCACAGGGCGCAGCTACAGCCTTGCCTCGGCGGTGCTGTCGGTTTTTGTGTTCAACTTCCTGTTCACCGTGCCGGAATACTCTCTTTCGGCCGAGCCGAACGAGATAGCGACCTTCGTCGTGATGTTCATCGCAGCTATCATCATTTCATCGCTGACCACGCAGGTCAAGCGGCAGGCACGGCTCAAGGCACAGCACTCCTACCGCACGGAGATTTTGCTTGAAACGAGCCAAAGAATGCAGAAGGCCGAAAGCGAGGAGCAGATACTTTCCCTTGCGGCAACGCAGCTTGGTAAGCTGTCCGGCCGCGGCGTTATGATATTCCCCGTGAAAGACGGCACGCTCGGCGAGCCGATGCTGTTTCCGAGCGTTGAGGGTGAGGACTTTGCGCCATATCTTGCACAGTCTGAGCTTGCGGCAGCCATGCAAGCGCTTGCCACCGGACACGGCACAGGCTGCGGAACGCAGAGCTTCCCAAACGCAAAAGGACTTTACATGTCCATACGCAGCGCCGAGGGTGTGCTTGCGGTCGTGTGCTTTGCCGTGAACGGTAAGCCCGAGCGGGAGAGCTACTCAAAATCGCTCACGGTCGCAATTTTGGACGAGTGCGGCATCATGCTCGAAAACGAGCGATACAAGCTTGCCAAGCGTGAGATGGAGGAAAAAGCGAGGGTGCAGGAGCTTCGTGCAAACCTGCTGCGCTCGATATCCCACGACCTGCGCACGCCCCTTACGGGCATATCCGGCAGCGCATCGCTGCTTCTGACGGGGAAAATGAGCGAGGATAAGCGCACGGAGCTTTTAAAGTCGATACGGGACGACTCCGAATGGCTCATAACCTTGGTCGAAAACCTTTTGTGCATAACCCGCATCGAGGGCAGGGACAAGCTCACAGAGCTTGAGCCGGAGCTTGTCGGCGAGGTCATCGCCGACGCCATGACGCATATAGACCGCAGCAGCGCACAGCATAAGGTCACGACCGTGATAGCCGACGATTACCTAATGGCGTACATGGACGCACGGCTCATAGAGCAGGTGCTCATAAATCTCGTGAACAATGCGGTCAAATACACGCCCGCAGGTTCGACGATATGCGTCAGCGCCGAAAGCTCGGGCGGCAGCGTGCTCGTTTCCGTTTCCGACAACGGTCCGGGCATAGCCGACGAATCAAAGGGCAAGATATTCGATATGTTTTACACCGAAGCAAAAACCGGCGACAGCCGTCGGGGCCTCGGCTTGGGACTTGCACTGTGCAAAAGCATAGTCACGGCGCACGGGGGCGAAATTTCCGTCTCCGACGCCGAGCCGCACGGTGCGGTATTCACTTTCAGCTTACCGGAGGTAAAAACCGATGAACAAGGCACAGATACTGGTCGTTGAGGACGACAATGCCGTTGCAAAGCTCATGGCTGCGACGATGGAGTCGCAGGATTACCAGTACCGCATAGCGTCCACCGGAGCGAGTGCAATAATGGAAGCTCTGTCGTATAAGCCGGAGGTCATGATACTTGACCTTGGGCTTCCCGACACCGACGGCATCGAGGTCATAAAAAAGATACGGGCATGGAGCAATATGCCCATAATCGTGGTATCGGCACGCAGCGAGGACACCGACAAGGTCGCAGCGCTCGACGCCGGGGCGGACGATTATCTGACAAAGCCGTTTTCCGTGGACGAGCTTCTTGCCAGACTCAGGGTCGCACTCCGGCGTGTGCGCCATGACAGGCAGCGGCTGAGCGAGGAGTCGAGCGTGTACGAAAACGGCGGCCTGCGCATCGACTACGCCGCAGGCTGCGTGTATCTTGACGGCAGTGAGATACACCTAACGCCGATAGAGTACAAGCTGCTGGTGCTGCTTGCAAAGAACACGGGCAAGGTGCTCACGCACAACTACATTCTGCGTGAGGTGTGGGGAAATCCCACGGCATCGGATATGCGGTCGCTGCGGGTGTACATGGCGACACTGCGCAAGAAGCTTGAGAAAAACACCTCCGAGCCGAAATATATACAAACTCACATCGGCGTCGGTTACAGGATGCTGAGAAATCAGTGAAAACCGAAAACGGCCATCAAAAAAGCTCCCCGAGGGGAGCTTTTTTCATATTTAATATCGTTACCGTTCTTCTCGGAAGTACGGCAGGCCGAGGCTCATGGGGGGCTGATTTTCCTTGCGGCTGCGGATGCTGGTGATGACGAGGACGATGATGGTGACCACATATGGTGCCATCTTGTATATCTCGTTTATCGCAAGGTTCGTGCCGGTGGGGATGTAGACATTGAGGATGTACAGGCCGCCGAAGATTATCGAGGCGAAAATGCTCAGGCTCGGACGCCACACGGTGAAGATAACCAAGGCAATTGCAAGCCAGCCTCTGTCGCCGAAGGCGTTGTTGGACCAAACGCCGCAGGCATAGTCCATGACATAGTACAGACCGCCGAGGCCCGCAATTACGGAGCCGACGATGGTTGCAATGTACTTATATTTAATCACATCGATGCCCACTGCATCGGCGGTCGCCGGACTTTCGCCGACGGCACGAAGCTGGAGGCCGGGGCGGGTCTTGTTGAGGAAGTACGATGCAAGCACTGCGATGATTATCGCAGCGTAGGCAAGGAAGCTGTAATTTAAGAATATCTTGCCGAACCAGCCGAGATTCTCGGCAAAGGGCAGGGTCTTGCTGAACGCATTGCTGGTCTTGGTGAGTACGACGGAGGGAACATCAATGTTCACAAGCTTAATGAGCGAGCCGCCGAAGAAGTTGCCCACACCGATGCCGAAGGTGGTCATGGCAAGGCCGGTGACATTCTGATTTGCACGCAGGGTGACGGTCAAAAAGCAGTACAGAAGTCCCATGAGTGCGGAGCCGAGGATGCAGCACAAAAGGGGTATCGCAATGGTGAGAAATGTGCTCATCTGCGCACCGGAGTTTTCATACAAAAATGCACCGATAACGCCGCAGATGCCGCCGACATACATGACGCCGGCAGTACCGAGGTTGAGGTTGCCGCTTTTTTCGGTTATCGTCTCGCCGACGCAGCCGAACATGAGAGGTATGCCCTGCATAACGGCGCGGGGAATGAAGGATACGATATCAAACATTTTCGCCTACCTCCTTGCTCTTTTTGTGAAAGGATATCTTGTACTGAACGAAAAATTCGCTGCCGATGATGAAGAAGATTATAACGCCGGTGAGGATATCGCCAAAAGACTGGTTAAGGCCGCAGCTTGATGCCAGCTGATTTGCGCCCGAGCCCATGAAGATGAGCAGTGCGCTCGTGAGTATCATGACGATGGGGTTGAACGCTGCAAGCCACGAGACCATGACCGCCGTGAAGCCCTGTCCGCCGACGAGCGAGGTGGAGACGGTGTGATGGATGCCGCCGACGAGCAGAAGTCCGGCCACGCCGCAGATAGCGCCGCTGAAAAGCATGGTGCGGACGATGACACGGGGCACCTTTATGCCGATGTAGCGTGCCGTGCGCTCGCTTTCGCCGACGACGGCTATCTCGTAGCCGTGCTTTGTGTAGTTAAGATAGAAATATATGAGCACGGTCATTATGACTGCGACCAGGATGACGAGCAGGTACTTGTTGCCTAACTGCGGCAGCCAGCCGGCCTCGTTTTGTGCATTGATAACGCCGATAGTGCAGGAGCCCACGGGGTTTTCCCATTTGACGCAGAAATATGCAACAATTTGCGTTGCAACATAGTTCATCATGAGGGTAAACAGTGTCTCGTTGGTATTGAACTTTGCCTTGAAAAACGCCGGAATGCCTGCCCAAAGTGCGCCGGTGACGACGGAAGCTATCACCATGCAGGCGATGAGCGCTCCGTTTGACATCGTGTCGCCCAGCAGCACCATGCAGGCCGCAGCGGCCATTGCGCCGGCAAGCACCTGTCCCTCTGCGCCGAGGTTCCAGCAGTGCATTTTGAATGCGGGCGTGACCGCAAGGGAGATTATGAGCAAAATTGCGGTGTCCTGAAGGAATATCCACAGCTTGCGCTCAGAGCCGAACGAGCCGTTTATAAACGCCGAGAAAACGGCAAGCGGGTCGGTGCCCGTGGTCGCCATCGTGATGATGGCGCACACTATGATGGCAAGCACTATCGCCGCAAGCCTGATTGCAATGTTTCTTTTGCGGCTGACTGCGCCGCGCTTTGAAATCTGGATCATTCGCTTGCACCTCCTAACTTTGTCATCATCATGCCGATATTGCGCTTTGTTGCGCCCCTGCCGGGGACGATGCCGCTGACCTTGCCGCCGCACAGAACGAGAATGCGGTCTGCAAGCTCCAAAAGAACATCAAGGTCTTCGCCGACATACACAACGGCAACGCCCTTTTGCTTCTGGCGATTTATAAGGTCATAAATGGTGTAGGACGAGTTGATATCAAGGCCGCGCACGGCGTAGGCCGTGAGCAGAACCGTCGGCGCAAAGGATATCTCACGGCCGACAAGCACCTTCTGCACATTGCCGCCGGAGAGTCTGCGCACGGGGGTCGTGATGCCCGGGGTGTTGACCTCAAGCTCCTCGACAACGGTCTCGGCCAGCGCCTTGGGGCTCTTGCGGTCGGTGAATATGGACTTGCCCCGTCTGAACGAGCGGAGCATCATGTTCTGCGAAAGATCCATGTTGCCGACAAGTCCCATGCCAAGCCTGTCCTCGGGCACGAACGAGAGCGCAACGCCCATGTCGGCGATAGCAAGCGGGTCTTTGCCCAAAAGTTCTTCCCTTTCACCGTCGTCATTTATATAGCTGATGCTGCCGGCTTCGGTGGGCTGCAAGCCCGCAATGGCCTCAAGCAGCTCCTTTTGACCGCAGCCGGAAATGCCTGCGATACCGAGTATCTCGCCTGAGTAGGCGGTAAAGGACACATCGTCTAACTTCAAAATACCGTCCATGCTGCGGACGGTGAGTCCCTTTACCTCGATGCGGGGCTTGGGGTCAACGGGGTCGGGGCGGTCGATGTTCAGCGTGACCGCATGGCCGACCATCATGTTGGTCATCTCCTGTGCATCGGTGTCCTTGGTAAGCATATCGCCGACGAAACGGCCGTGGCGCAGAACGGCAACACGGTCGGATATCGCCTCGACCTCGTGCATCTTGTGGGTGATGATGACTATCGCCTTGCCGTCGTTGCGCATGTTGCGCAAAACCGCAAACAGCTTGTCGGTCTCCTGCGGGGTCAGAACGGCGGTAGGCTCATCGAGAATGAGGATATCCGCACCGCGGTAAAGGACCTTGACTATCTCGACCGTCTGCTTCTGCGAAACGGACATGTCGTATATCTTCTGATCGGGGTCGACATCAAAGCCGTACTTATCGCAGATGGCACGAACACGCTCGGCAACCGCCTTAAGGTCGTACTTCTCTTTAAGACCGAGGGTGATATTCTCCGCTGCGGTGAGTACATCGACGAGCTTAAAGTGCTGATGTATCATGCCGATGCCGAGGTCAAAGGCATCCTTCGGCGAACGGATATCGACAAGCTTATCATCGACATATATCTCGCCCTCATCGGGACGGTAAATGCCCGAGAGCATATTCATGAGCGTAGTCTTGCCGCTGCCGTTTTCGCCGAGCAGCGCCAGCACCTCGCCACGGTAGATATCCAGCCATACCTTGTCGTTTGCAAGAACGGAACCAAAGCGCTTGGTTATATCACGCATTTTTACGGTCGGGGTTCTTTTTTCCACTGTGCTTTCTCCTTTATTGTCTTAGCTCTTCTTTTCATCCGGGCAAAGCTGATAAATTCAGCGCTTCCCGGGTGAAAAGACGATCTCCATATTTCATGAACAAGAAAGCCCTGCATAAACGCAGGGCTTTCTCATTAAGTTTAGATTATTTTAATCACTGGAGGATCTCGATGCCGTCGATGTCGATATCGAAGTAAGGTGCGGAGCGGTCGGTCGACTCGGCGAACACGCCGTCCTTGATGCACTCGTGGCCCTTGAAGAACTCGTTCTCGTAGGTCTCGAGAGCCTTGCCGCCGACGGTCCATGTGTCGGTTGCAAAGACCTTGATGCTGCCGTCCTTGATGCCGTTCTCGACCTGGGTAAGCTTGTCTGCGGTGCCCTTGGCAGCGACCTTTTCGTTGATCTCGGTCAGAGCAACGCTGCCGGTGGACAGGTCGCCGCACCAGTCGGTGTCATAGTTCTTGCCGTTCTGAACTGCCTTGATTGCATAGGTGAAGTAAGGAGTCCAGTCGATGCGGGAGGAGATGATGTAGGTGTTGGGGCAGGCTTCCTGAGTGGAGCCGTTGTAGGAAACATTGGGGACCTTTGCGGTCTCGCATGCGTTGGGAGCGCCCATGGAGTCGGCGTGCTGGCTGATGAGGACGCAGCCCTTCTTGATGAGGGACTGTGCGCTCTCCATCTCGGCGGTCTCATCGTACCAGGAACCGGTGAAGACGACCTTCATGGTAGCGGAGGGGCAAACGGACTTTGCGCCGAGGAGGAAGGAGGTGTAGCCGGACTTGACCTCTGCGTAGGGCATTGCACCGACATAGCCGATGACTGCCTGCTCTGCGGTGATCTCTTTGTTTGCGATCATCTCGTTGAGCTTGAGACCTGCTGCAACGCCTGCAACATAGCGGCCCTGGAAGATCTTTGCGAATGCATTGTGGAAGTTGGAAACGCCGTCATTGAGTGCGGTATCGCCGGTGCAGGAGGTGAACTGAACATTGGGGAATTCCTTTGCGGCCTGAAGAATGTAGGGCTGGTGGCCGTAGCTGTCTGCAAAGATAACATTGCACTTGTTGTCTGCAAGCTCGGCAGCTGCATCGTAAGCAGCCTGGTTCTCTTCAATGTTGGTCTTGATCTCGTAATCAACGCCGGTAGCCTCGCAGGCAGCCTTGAATGCGTTGATGAAGTTTGCGTCATAGCCGGAGTTCTCGTCGTGCAGGCAAATGAGGCCGGCCTTAATCTTTGCGGTCTCGCCGTCGTTGTCTTTCTTGTTGTCGCTGTTGCCGCCGCATGCGCACAGTGCAAATACCATGACGAGAGCGAGGACAATTGCAGTAAGCTTTTTCATCTTCAGTTTTCCTCCAATAAAAATTCATTTATATTATCAAACTCCCTTGCGGGAAGCGTGATACAAAAAAACACCGGCCGCAAACGATATGCAGCCGGTGAAGAAAATACACAACTAAAGGTAGAAACACTTCTTCCTTTTATGTAAAACTTCGATAGTCCGGTCATTTACGGCGTCCGGGTAGAGACTTCAAATCCATATCATTTGCTATATATCGAAAGTATTGACTTTTCAACTTGTGCTTAAAGCATATCAAGGCAGACCCGATAAGTCAAGCCCCGATTTAGACAAGTTTAATATTTTTTCGTGCTCATTTTTGTGAAACTTGCCTTTATTCCTCGCAGAACACGATGCCATCGTCGCTCATGGAGGCTATCTTTGCCAGAGACTCGATGCGCATGCCCTCGGCTCTGAGCCTTGCTCCGCCGGACTGGAACGCCTTCTCGACGGCAATGGCGGCGCCCACGACGAGAGCGCCGGACTGCTCGACGATACTGCGAAGCCCCTCTAAGGCTGCGCCGTTTGCGAGAAAATCATCGACGATGAGCACCCTGTCCTCGGGGTTGAGGTACGACTTTGACACGATGACGGTGTGATCCGTGCCGTGGGTATAGGAGTGTACCTTTGCCGTGTAAAGGTCGTCTGACACATTGCTGGACTTGCTCTTTTTCGCAAACACCACGGGGCACTCGAAAAGATATCCCGTCAGCACCGCAAGGCCGATGCCGCTAGCCTCTATCGTGAGCACCTTGTTCACTGTCTCGTCGGCGTAAAGCCGCTTTATCTCCTGCGCCATTGCGTAGGCAAGCTTCGGGTCTATCTGGTGGTTCAGAAAGCTGTCGACCTTCAAAACATTGCCCGGCTTTATTCTTCCGTCTTTTCTTATGCGCTCGATAAGCTCCTGCATTTTTATCACTCCCATCAAAGATGTTTTAATTTTAGCTTCTTTCGAGCATTTTCGCAAGACCGAGTTTTGTCAATGTTTTATAAATTTGCACCCGCAATTTGTTCAACACTCACAAACCCGCTCAAAAGCTTTGCCTTTGGGGCGTAAAGCTGATACAATGTACAATTGTAATTAAGATGTATAGGAGCATTTATATGGACGACCTTAAAACAAGGAAAAGAAACCTGATCATGTTCCCCCTCGGCACCGTCGGCCGTGACATGGTGTACTTTCTGTTCACCAGCTGCATCATGACCTTCGTTCTGTTCACCCGTGATCTCACCAACGCACAGTTCGGTGCGATAACCGCCATCGTTGTCGCCGCCAGAATTTTCGATGCGCTCAACGACCCCATTATGGGCAATATAATCGAGCGTACCCGCACCCGCTGGGGCAAGTTCAAGCCCTGGCTCGTCATCGGCATAATCTCGACCTCCGTCGTCGTGTATCTTGCCTTCAACACCGACCTTCAGGGCTGGAGCTTCGTGTGGTTCTTCGGCGTTATCTATTTCCTGTATTCCATTGCCTACACCATGCATGATATCTCCTACTGGGGTATGGTGCCGGCACTGTCGTCGGATGCAAACGCAAGAAACCAGTTTGCCTCCCGTGCAACTCTGTTTGCCGGCATCGGCGGTACGCTCGCAAGCGTGCTCATCCCCATGTTCACCATCGGCGACAAGGCCATCGGCGGCAGCACCACCACCGCATACGGCGTGATATCGCTCATCATCTGCATCATCGCTCCGCTGTTTTTGTGCTTCACCATCTTCGGCGTGCGTGAAAAGCGCGAGTACAACGACGCACCCCCGGTGAGCCTTAAAAAGATATGGAAGTCCATAACCGGCAACGATCAGCTGCTGTGGATAAGCCTCATTTTCCTGCTCCAGCAGATAGGCAACGGCCTCATCGTCGGCGGTATCGGCTCGACATACATTTACTTTGACTTCGGCTACAACGGCGGTCTGTTCTCGCTGTTTACCATCGTCGGTATGTCCGTCACCGCTTTCCTCATGATCTTCTACCCCGCCATCTCCCGCAAGATCCCTCGCAAAAGGTTCATGGGCATTCTGCTTGTCATCTCCATGGTCGGCTATGCGTTCATGCTCATCGCAGGTCTTTCAATGCCCGCCGAAATGCCCAAGTTCTGGGTCGTCACCGTGGGCTACATGCTCTCGAACTTCGGCCAGTACGGCTTCTATCTGGTCATGATGATATCCATCATCAACACCGTCGAGTACAACGAGTATCTCTCCGGCGACCGTGACGAGGCTATCATCGCCTCGCTGCGCCCGTTCCTTACGAAGATGAGCTCGGCACTCATCGTGCTCATCACCAATGTCGCATACATGATCTTCGGCGTCACTAAGTACACCAACAGGATCTCCGACCTTGAAAACGAGTGTGCAAGAAACCTCATCACCGAGCAGGACAAGATAAGCTCCATCGGAAGTGTCATAAACGGCATCGAGCCGGGCAAGACCCTTGCTCTGCTCATCTGCATGGTCGTCATTCCCTGCGTGCTCATGCTCCTGTCGTACATTCTGTACAAGAAGCACTACAAGTTAGACGAGGGCGAGTATGAGCGCATCTGCGGTGAGCTCGACGCCCGCAAGCAGAAGACATGAGCATCTTAAAGCTTGTACTGAAGGCGGCAGCGCCCCTGCCGGATATTGAAAAGTCAGAGCGCTATCTTTTCATCGGCCCGCATCCGGACGATATCGAGATAGGCGCAGGCGCAACGGCGGCGAAGCTGGCAGCCACGGGAAAAAGCGTGTGCTTTCTGATCTGCCTTGACGGCCGCTACGGCTCGGAGACGATACCGCCCGATGAGCTTGTCGGGATACGCAAAAAGGAAGCTGCTGCATCAGCAAAAATGCTCGGCGTTTCGGATGTGCGGTTTTTGGAGCTATCCGACGGCGGCTTTTATGAGCCTGACGAGCTGCTGCACGGCATTGCACAAATTGTCGGAGATTTTAAGCCCGATGTCATATTTGCGCCCGACCCCTGCGTCACGAGCGAGTGCCACGCCGACCACCTGAATGTCGGCAACGCCGCACGGCGCATTGCGTATTTTGCCCCGTATGCCGGCATCATGCATGAGTACGGTGCGGAGCCTGCCCCCGTTGCCGCTTTGGCGTATTACATGACGGCAAAGGCAAATCGCTTTGTGAAAACGAACGGATATCTCAGCAAGCAGCTCGATGCGATATTCAGCTGCCACCAAAGCCAATTT
The DNA here is from genome assembly GCA_000431075.1 of Firmicutes bacterium CAG:555. Lineage (GTDB taxonomy): Bacteria > Bacillota > Clostridia > Oscillospirales > Oscillospiraceae > F23-B02. Next base: position 18,159 of record HF986898.1, on the reverse strand, counting down.
CCCGGAGACAGCGGAGATGCGATAAAGCTGTATCTCAGGCTGCGCTCCGCTTTACTCGGACTGCGCAGCTTAAGAGGCTGCGCCGAGGGGTTCAGGGTGCTCGGCCAGCTGCATATGCACTGTCTGCCCGAATTCGGAGACTGAAAAAAACACAGCGGAAAAATAACTTCCGCTGTGTTTTCTTTTTTATTTCAATATATCCTCAAGGCGGGTCAGCATTGTCGCCGCTTCCGCTCTCGTAATGCCGTATTTCGGCCCTATCGTGCCGTCCTCGTAGCCCTTGACTACCTTGAGGGCGCACATGGCATTGACATTCCCGGCCAAGCCCGGCTCGACCTGATCGCAGTCGGCAAATGCATCTATCGCCTTTTCGCTCAGCCCGCTCAGATCCTTGCCGCAAAGCTGTGCATACCTCGCCAGAAATGTGCAGGTCTGCTCACGGGTGACATACTCATCTGGCTCAAATTTATCGTAGCCGCAGCCGAGCGCTATGCCGCTTTTATAAGCCCATTTGACGGCTTCGTAATACTTTGCGCTCTCGGGCACATCGTCAAAGGGCATGTCGCCGCTCGCCGACGGACTTCCGGACATACGGTAGAGCATTGTGACCAGCTGCGCCCTTGTCACTGCGGTGTGCGGTGCAAGCTTCGTACCGACAAGCTCAAGCATTCCCTCGCCTACCGCACGGTCGGCGGCGGCGTAGTACCAAATGCCGGGTCTCATATCGGTGTACAGCTTGCCGGATGATCCGTAGGTCGCCCAGACCGATGCGCTGGAGTAGTAGCCCCCGCCGATGCCCTTGACGGTGTAGACGGTGTCGGGCACGGCAGTGAAGCTGCCGGTGTATCGTGCCGACGAGCTTGTGGGTGTCTTCCCGTTCGTGGTGTAATAATAGTTTGCGCCGCCCGTAATGCCGGTGAGCGTTATCTTTCCGTCGGCGGCGGTGAGCTTGGGCGTTGCAAGCGTTGTGTAGCTTATCTTTTTCGATACGATGCCTGACTTAAAGCCGTTCCAGTTCACGACGCTTATCGCCTTGACGGTGGTCTTATCCTTGACCGGGAATGCGCCCTTGTACCGGTAACCGTGTTCGGGCGTGGGGTCTGTTCCGTCGGTGGTGTAAATTATCCTTGCACGGCTGTCGCCCTTGATGATGACCTTTTTGCCGCCGTCGGTCTGCTGATAGCTGATGGCGGGGTTTGACAGCGGTTTATCCGTACCGTGTGAGCTCGGATAGATGTCAAAATAGATCTTACCAGCCATCGGTGTGATGCCACGGCGCACCTGAAGCTCGCTTAGCGTAACGAACTCATAGCCCTGCTTTTGCAGCGTGTCGATGGCGTTGAGCGCCGCTGTGACGGTCGTGCCGTACAGGTCGTGCATGAGGACTATCGAGCCGTCCTTTGCATATTTCATAAACATATTATATGCCGCGTTCGCATTGCGGCTTTCCCAGTCGCGGGTATCGACCGACCAGTAGTAGCACGGTGTGTTGGCCGTGCTCAGAACTCTGTCGTTGTAGCCGCCGTAGGGCGGGCGCAGGGAATATGCAAGATCATAGCCTATCGCATCGTCAAGTATCTTATTGGTCTTATCAAGCTGCGACCTTATCTCGGAGTTGGACAGCTTGGTCAGCAGCGCATGGTCATATGTATGGCTGCATATCTGATGCCCTTCCTCATATGCTCTTTTAACGAGCGAGGGGTTGCGCTTGGCATTTTGCCCCGTCATAAAAAAGCTGACATGCGCACCCCGAGCCTTGAGACCGTCAAGGAGTCTGCCGGTATTTGCCGAACTCGGCCCGTCATCAAAAGTGAGTGCAATGAGCTTTGTGCTTCCGGCAGCCTGCGCCTTGGGCGGCATTATCCCAACAAGCAGCAGGACCGCAAGCAGCATTGCCATTATCTTTGTGAATTTTCTCATATCCCATTCCCCGAAAATTTTTATCTGCAAATATTGTACAGTCCGAGCGATATTATGTCAACAAGGTACTTGCCTGTTTTTTAAAAATATTTTATAATCGTCACAAGCAGTAAATTAAATGTAAGGAGAAATTTGAAATGATGCCTCTGAGACATTTTTTTGACGGAACCAACGGTGTTGCCATTGAGGGTGATGTGCCGGTGAGCATGCTCGTGTCCTCGGATAAGCGCCCCGATGCCGTCGAGACCATGTATTTCAGATATTCCGACCGCTTTTTTGATAAGTCGGCATGCTCGTACGACCACGAGCTTGCGATGATGTCGCTTGGCATGAGTATGTCGGCGTTTACCTACAAGGTCTCCGGCGACAAGTATATCCGCAGTCTACTCAACACCATCGGCTGCGATGACCGCAGCATCAAAACGCACAAATACAAGATCACCAAGGCATCGGACGACAGCTGCGCATACGCCTTTGCCGCAAAGACGCTGGGTGACGGCTGGCACCTTATCCCCGTCGTCATCCGCAGCCACCACTACGGCGGCGAGTGGGTCAGCAACGCCCATGTCGTTGACGAGACCTGCCCCGACTACGCCATGGGCTTCAAGACGGCGGCCGACAGCGTGTATGATGCGCTGAACAGATACATAGACAATCACGGCTTTGACCGTCAGAAGATCAAAATCTGGATAACAGGCTTCAGCCGCGGCGCTGCGGTATCAAATCTTCTTGGCGCAAGGCTCACATTTGAAAGCGGCATATCCAAGGACAACATTTTTGTCTACACCTTCGCTGCTCCCCTCACGGTATTTGACCGTGCTGCGGCGTACACCGACAACATCTTTAACATCGTTTCGGAAATTGACGCCGTGCCCCGTGTTCCCCTTGCATACTGGGGCTTCACCCGCTTCGGAACAACGCTGTACCTGCCGTGCAAGGCAAGGCGGGGTGCCGAGGAGTACGAAAAGCTCAAGGAGAAGATGGTCGTTGAGTTTAACGATATAATGGCCCAGATCGGTCTGCCGGACGCAAAGTACGAGCCTATCGCCGATCAGGAGATAGCGCTCGACCTGCTGTTTGAGTATCTGGACGATCTGCTCGACACGCCGGAAAAGTATGCGCAGGGTGGCTATCAGGGCATTTTGATGGACTACATGAACAGCAAGTTCGGCGGAAGCGAGTTTGAGCCGAGGATGTTCCTCAAATTCCTGCTTGACGGCAACGAGGATCTTGCAAACGATGTGTGCTCGCTCATCGAGGACTGGAACGATATCGGCGCATTTGAAAAGGTGCAGCGCATAGGCAGGCTGCCGTCAAAGCGCAAGCAGGGTGACGGCGACAGAACACCGGCATCGGAGCTGCTTTCGATGGGACTGAGCATTTTGGTGCGCTACGCAACGAAGCTCACGGCAAACAAGGTCACGAACGGCGACCAGGATTACTACTACGAGCAGCTTGTGACCATGCTCGTCGACGCATACCACAACGGCTGCGACTCGGCGATACTCATGCAGCACTGGCCGGAGGTGTATCTGTCGTGGCTGCGCTCCGGCGACGAGAAAACCCTGTTCCGCACAACGAGCTATACAAAGATAAGTGTAAAATAACAGATCGGAGAAAAAATTTATGGATAAAACTTTAGTCGTGATGGCAGCCGGACTCGGCTCACGCTACGGCGGTGTCAAGCAGATAGAGCGCCTCGGCCCCGACGGCGAGATACTCATGGAGTACGCCATTTATGACGCACTGGCGGCCGGCTTCAATAAGCTTGTTTTGATAGTCAAGCCCGAGATACTTGACGATGTCAAGACTTTGTTCGGCAACCGCATCGAGCGCAGCACCGGCATAAAGATCGACTACGCTCTTCAGACCCCCGACCGCTTCACCGAGGCAAGACCCGAGTTTTCGCATCGAGCCAAGCCCTTCGGCACGGTGCACGCCGTTTTGTGCGCAAAGGAGTTTATCAAGACTCCGTTTGCGGTCATAAACGCCGACGACTACTACGGCACGGAAGCATTTGAAACGATAATCGCCGAGCTTGATAAGCTGCACGGTGCGCAGGAGGCCACCATGGTCGCCTACCGTCTTAAAAACACCGTGAGCGAGTTCGGCACGGTCACAAGAGGCGTGTGCATCGCCGAAAACAATATCCTTAAAAAAGTCAAGGAGACATATAAGATAAAGCTCATGCCAGACGGCACGATAAGGGACACCTCCGAGACCGAGGACGGCCCAGTGCTTGCGCCGGATACGCTCGTTTCCATGAACCTTTGGGGCTACCACCAGGATATCCTCCCCGTTATGGAAAAGTATTTTGCCGACTTCCTTGCCGCCCTGCCGGAGGACGATTTGAAGACCGAGTGTCTGCTGCCGGTCATGATGGACGATCTGACAGCAGGAAGCGAGATAAGTATCTCAGTCCTCAGCACCCGTGACCGCTGGTTCGGTCTTACCTATATTGAGGACAAGCCCGGTGCGGTCGAGGCGCTGACCCGGCTGCACGAAAACGGCACCTATCCCCCGACGCTTTGGAACAACTAAGATACAAAAAATACCCGCTGTGCGTTTCACACAGCGGGTATTTTTGATAAGTTGACGGGAGTCGAACACTATCGGTTTTGACGGGCCGATTTCCGGCTTTCTTTGGTAAAGGTGTGTCGTAACCCACCAAGACAAAAAAGGCGAAAAGCGCCGAAAGGGCACACTGACAGACGATAGGAGTTCGACTCCCGTCAACTTAAATCATTCCTTGTTGTCAAGCCAATCGGCGACCTTTGCTTCGTCGATTTCAAGACCGCCGGAAATGAATGCAACGGCCTCATTAAAATTCATGGCTCTCAGGCGTGCGTAGTTGCTTGCGCCGGTGCCAGGGCCTTCTTCCAGTCTGCCTTCGATGTAGCCGCACTCGTAGCACATGTTGAGCGCATACTTGCGGTGGGTATCGAGGGTCATTTCATGTCCGCAGCGGGGGCATTTCATATCGGGTTCCTCCTCTTTCCTCTATTTTGTTCGCCTTGCTAAGCTCGGCTTCCGCCGGCTTAAGTACAATAGATTATATGCCAAGTTTGGAGTTTAAGCAATAGTTACACTCGTTTTTGTGTACAAAAAACGGTCGATTTTGTCAAACGAGGTCTCTTTTTATGCCCTTTGCTATCCTGTGCAGCTCCTCGAGCGTCTCGACCTTCACAAGCTGCTGCTTGTAGTATCCGGCGTTGGCAACGCCCTTGAGATACCACGGTATCTGGTGCCGTGCCTCAAGGCACGCAAGCCGCTCGCCGTTTTGCCCGGCGTACATTTCCGTCTGCCGTACAGCAAGGTCGATGCGGTCACAAAGCGGCGGCAGCGGCGGCACGGCCTCGCCTGAAAGCAGCGCATTCGCCTGCGGGAATATCCACGGGTTGCCGAAGCTTCCCCTGCCGACCATGGCAAGGTCGCAGCCGGTGTAGCGCAGGATGTGCTCTGCGTCCTCGGCGGAGAAAATGTCGCCGTTTGCGGTCACGGGAATGGACACCGAGCGCTTCACATCACGGATGATGTCCCAATCGGCTCGCCCTGCATACATCTGCGCCCGTGTCCTGCCGTGCACTGCGATGGCTGCTGCGCCCGCCTGCTCGGCAATTTTGGCAAACTCGACGGCGTTTACATTGCCGCCGTCAAAGCCCTTGCGGAACTTGACCGTCACCGGAACGGACACGGCCTTGACAACGCTTTCGATTATCTCACCGGCAAGCTCCGGCGTTCGCATAAGCGCCGAACCGTCGCCGCTTTTGACGATCTTACCGACGGGGCAGCCCATGTTGATATCCAGTATCTCCGCACCGGAGTATTCGATCGCAAGCTGCGCCGCCTCCGCCATGGCCTCCGGCTCGTGGCCGAATATCTGCGCCGCAAAGGGGTGGCAGACCTCGGGATTATACAGAAGCGACTTTGTCTTTGCATCGCCGTAAACCAGCGCCTTTGCGCTGACCATCTCGGTCGTGGTGAGCGCAGCGCCCATCTCGGCGCATATGGCTCTGAACGCAAAATCGCTCACTCCCGCCATCGGTGCGAGGGTCAGGCGCCCGTTTATTTCGACATTACCTATCTTCACCATAGCATATCCAGCCCCACCGGACAGTGATCCGAGCCCATGACCTCGGGCAGGATGTATGCGTCCTTGATATTGCCTCGCAGGCGCTCGGACACGACAAAATAGTCTATGCGCCAGCCGACATTCCGCTGCCTTGCGGCGGCACGGTAGCTCCACCACGAGTATGCGTCGGTACGGTCGGGGTACAGGCTGCGGAAGGTGTCGATAAATCCGGCATCCAAAAGCTCCGTGAACTTTTCTCTCTCCTCGTCGGAGAACCCGGGATTGAAGTGATTCGTCGCCGGATTTTTAAGATCGATCTCCTCATGGGCGACATTCATGTCGCCGCAGACTATGACGGGCTTTGACTTATCAAGCTCGCACAGGTAGTCACGGAAGTCATCCTCCCAGCTCATGCGGTAGTCAAGGCGGCGCAGGCCGTCCTGCGAGTTGGGGGTGTAGACGCAGACGAGGTAAAAATCCTCATACTCGAGCGTTATCACTCTGCCCTCGCTGTCGTGCTCGGGGATGCCGAGATTGTAGCTCACGGACAGGGGCGTGCGGCGGGTGAATATCGCCGTGCCGGAGTAGCCCTTTTTCTCGGCATAGCACCAGTAGCTCTCGTATCCGGGCAGGTCGAGATTTATCTGCCCTTCCTGAAGCTTCGTCTCCTGAAGGCAGACGAAATCGGCATCCAGTGACCAGAATATATCCTCAAAGCCCTTTTTGACGACGGCTCGCAGGCCGTTTACATTCCAGCTTATAAATCTCATTTGTCCTCCGCCTTTCCCCTTGCGTCGCTGAGCGCAGCGTCACGCAGTCTCGGCACCTCACCCGAGGCCGTTGTCTTGGTGCTCTCGGTCTTAACGGCAACGAGCCTGTTTATGTTCACGCCCTGCGCATGGAACTTCGCCTCGTAATCGGTCATGATGCCCGAAACGCCGTTTGCGTGCAGGTCGTTGGTCAGCTCCCTGAGCTCCCAGCCCTCGGCGGTGAGCTGCTCAACGGACCAATCGAACAGCGGGCGGTTGTCGGTCTTAAAATGTATCTCGCCGCCCATGGGCAGAAGATCTGCATAGCTTCGCAGGAACCCGGGCGCCGTGAGCCTGTGCTTTGCGTCACGGCTTTTCGGCCACGGGTCGCAGAAGTTTATGAAAATGCGCCCGACCTCGGCATTATCGAAAACCTCGCCGAGCTCCAGTGCGTCCATATCGATAAAGCGGATATTTTCTATCCCTGCGTCACATACTCTTTCCATAGCGGTGACCATCGCATCGGGCACCTTTTCGACTGCAATGAGCATGCTGTCGGGGTTAGCCTGCGCCGTACCGGCGGTAAAGCGCCCCTTGCCGCAGCCGAGCTCGAGCCACAGCTTTTTATAGTCCGCAAAGCTTTCTCTCCACATGCCCTTGAGTGCCTTGGGATCTTTTATCTGCACCTGCGCACACCTTTCCATGCGGGGTATCAGGTTCGGTTTTTTTCTCATTCTCATAGATCCGTTCTCCTTTAAAAAGAAAATACCACAAACGGCAAAAAACATCAATGTTTTATTCTTTTTAATACAAACAGCAAATATTAACGCAGTTTGACGCACTTTTTTCGATAAAAACCCCCTTGAAATGACAAAATACATATGCTATAATTACATAATCAAAAGATTAACCATTTATACTAATCACCGCATTTTATATAAGGAGAGATACTACCCGTGAAACGAATCAAAGTCTCGAACAATGTTATCCGCCGTATGCCCCGTTATCTGAGAAAGCTCGACGAACTGACGGAAGCCGGCGTGAGCCGCATCTCTTCCGGTGAGCTTGGCCGTCAGCTCGGATTGACGCCATCGCAGATCAGGCAGGACTTCAGCTGCTTCGGCGAGTTTGGTCAACAGGGCTACGGTTATAAGGTCACCGCACTGCGTGCGGAGATCGCCTCCATCCTCGGTATGGACAGAGGCTTCACCGCCATTCTTATCGGCGTCGGTAATATAGGTCAGGCACTTATGTGCAACTTCTCGTTCAAGACCTGGGGCTTCGACCTCAAGGCAGCCTTCGATATCAAGCCCGAGCTTATCGGTACTGAGGTCGAGGGTATTCCCGTTCTTGATATGGCCACCCTGCCCGACTATCTGGACGAAAACCATGTTGATGTCGTCGTCCTGTGTATCCCGAAGGAGCACGCAGTCAAGACGACCGAGATGCTCACCACGCACGGCATTAACGCCATATGGAACTTCACCAATGTTGAGCTTACCGCTCCCGAGAGCCGCACCATCGTTGAGAACATCCACTTCTCGGACAGCCTGCTTTCGCTGAGCTACTACATTGCCGATGATATCGACGAGAAGGCAGCCCGTGCGGCAAGACTGAATAAGTAAAAAACTTAACAAAGGTGGGCATATAACGCCCACCTTTCTTTTATTATATAGGTATATTAAGGAGTAATCATGTCAGATACGATCGCTGCCGTTTCGACGGGTATGCAGGTTTCTGCAATCGGCATACTTCGCCTTAGCGGCGATAAGGCTATTAATATTGTCGATAAGCTGTTTATCCCCCGCTCGGGCAAAAAAATGAGCGAGAGCGAGGACAGAAAGCTCGTGTTCGGGTCGCTTTGTGACCTTGACGGGCAAACGCTTGACATCTGCCTGTGCACCATAAGCCGTGCACCGCACAGCTATACGGGCGAGAACACCGCCGAGATTCAATGCCACGGCTCCCCTGCCGTTTTGCGGGCGGCGCTCGATGCCGTTTTTGCACTTGGTGCAAGGCAGGCACTTCCGGGCGAATTTACAAAGCGTGCGTTTTTGAACGGGCGCATGGATCTTACGAGCGCAGAGGCGGTGGCGGATATCATCGATGCCGAGACTGCCGAGGCCGCCAAAAACGCTGCCGGTCAGCTCGGCGGTGCGATTGGGCGCAGGATAGATAAAATTTACGACTTTCTCACCGATCTTAGCTCGCACTACCACGCCGTTTTGGACTATCCCGACGAGGATATTGAAGATTTTACGCTTGTAGCTTACAAAGCCGAGCTTCATGCCGCCATAGCGGAGCTCAAGCGCCTTGCCGACAGCTACTCGGGCGGAAAGCTCTTGCACGGCGGCATCCCCGCCGCCATAATCGGCAGACCCAACGCCGGAAAAAGCTCACTTCTAAACGCCGTTCTGGGCTATGACCGTGCCATCGTCACGAATATCCCGGGTACGACACGGGACACCATTGAAGAAAAGCTGCGGCTGGGCGGCGTTCTCCTGCGCCTTACGGACACCGCCGGTCTGCGTGAAACGGACGATGAGATAGAGCGGCTGGGCGTCATGCGCTCGCACGAGGCGATGGAAAACGCAGAGCTTGTCATCGCCGTCATCGACGGCAGCGGCGAGGTGACTGCCGAGGACGAGGAGATAATCCGCTGCGCCGAAAAAGCGCCGCACGCCGTGGTCGCCGTTTCGAAATCAGATCTCGGCAAAATAGCTGTGCTTCCCGAGACCACGCTCCCCGTTGTGGAGCTAAGCTCCAAGACCGGTGAGGGTTTAGAGAAGCTTGCGGAGGTAATAAAAACGCTCTTCCCGATGCCCGACGCCCCCGCAGGCGAGATACTCACGAATGCAAGGCAGGCCGAGGCGGAGCGGCACACGCCCGCGGGCGCGG
>HF986898.1:0-8513 GCA_000431075.1 Firmicutes bacterium CAG:555 | reverse complement strand
GTCGACCGTGCGCTGGCGGCGCTGACTGCCGCATATGACGCATTGCTTCAAGGCTGCACGCCGGATATCGTGCTCACCGAGGCCGAGGGTGCAATGTCGGCGCTGGGCGAGCTTTCGGGCAAAACCGTGCGTGAGGATGTGACGAACCGCATTTTCGAAAGATTTTGCGTCGGAAAATAAATTTTTACGGAGGTAGAGCAAATGAACGAGCCCAAAAAATGCACATGCGGAGCGGAGATGAAAAGCCGTGGTGTAAACTATCTGGTCATGTCCTCCACAAGAGTCTTTGTGGCAGCGGCTCAGGTGCCGGAGAAGGTCGAGATGTTCGTCTGTCCCGAATGCCGCAGGGTCGATTTCTACTGGATGGAGAACGACATGCTTGACGAGGAAGTTGACAGCAAGCAGAGACTTTACGACATGTACAAAAACGAGCCCGCCGACAAGCTGCGCAAAATCCTCGACAACGGCAGCTACACCGATGAGTGCAGAGCCGTCATAAAAAAGATACTTTCCGAAAAATAACAAAAAACTGCCGACCGCTTTGGTCGGCAGTTTTCATCACTTCTCAACGCCCCAGCCGGGGAGCGGCAGGCGCTGCATTGCGCCGAACACCTTGCTTTTCATGTCGGGGTAATCGGCAGACAGGGTCTTTATGAGCTGCTTTATCTCGTAGCGCTTGCTGGTCTTGTCCTGCGGACAGGGGTTTTCGACGATGGGCAGCTCCAGTGCCGCAGCCAAATTCGTTATCTTGCCCTCTCCGGCGTAGACCATGGGGCGTATCTGCGTAACGCCGCTGCGGTCCATAAATGTCACAGGGCGGAAGCAGCTCAACCTGCCCTCAAACAGCAGGCTCATGAGAAATGTCTCAATAGCGTCGTCAAAATGGTGGCCGAGTGCAAGCTTTTTTATGCCGCGCTCACGGATAGCATCGTTGAGCGCACCACGGCGCATTTTGGCGCACAGCGAACAGGGGTTATCCTCCTTGCGGACATCGAAAACTATCTCCTTGATATCGGTCTTGAGGCAGGTGTAGGGAATGTCAAGCTCCTCGCACATTTTGCGTACGGGCTCAAAATCCATGCCCTCGAAGCCAAGCTCGATGGTTATCGCCTCAAGCTCAAAATGCTTGGGATAGTAGCTTTGCAGGTGCTTTAAAGCAAGCAGGAGCAGCAGGCTGTCCTTGCCGCCGGACACGCCGACGGCGACCTTGTCGTTATCGTCTATCATATGGTAATCATCGACGGCCTTGCGGATGATGCCGGTAAATTCGTTGAGCGCTTTGTTATCCATGGCTTTTTCCCCAATAAAAATGTAAAAATGAAATTTAGGTTCAGCGAGTTTTCAGGAGCATTTGCGAGTATTTCGGAGTTTTCAAAACGAGAATTAAAATAAGTGTTGACACTCCGGTGCCTGTGTGGTATAAAAATAAAGCACGCTATTAGAGTATTTTAATAGCGCCCCGTTGATTTGTCAAAGATATTATTTATTTTTTGGAGGCACAAATATGTCCACGACCATGCTTACCAAGGAGACCGTTGAACGCAAATGGTACATCCTTGACGCAGCAGGCAAGCCCCTCGGCAAGACCGCTGCTGCTGCCGCTGATCTTCTTCGCGGCAAGCTCAAGACCGATTATACTCCCCATGTTGACTGCGGTGACTATGTCATCATCATCAACGCAAAGGATGCCGTCCTCACCGGCAAGAAGTTAGAGCAGAAGTACTACCGTACCCACTCCGGTTGGGTCGGCGGCCTCAAGGAGACCCAGTACAAGCACCTGATGGAGAAGCGCCCCGAGCTGGCTATGCGCATCGCAGTCCGCGGCATGCTCCAGAAGAACACCATTGCACAGTGGCAGCTCAAGCGCCTGAGAGTTTTCGCAGGTCCCGAGCATGACCATGCAGCCCAGAAGCCCGAAGTTTGGGATCGTTAATAGGAGGTAAACAGTAATGGCAACTTATAAGTGCAAAAGACCCTATATGTACGGTACCGGACGCAGAAAGCATTCTGTCGCTCGTGTTCACCTGATCCCCAACGGCACCGGTGCTATCACCATCAACGGCCGTGATATTGACGACTACTTCGGTCTCGAGACTCTTAAGCTCATCGTTCGCCAGCCCCTGGTCACCACCGGCACCGTCGGCAAGGTCGACATTGAGGCTACCGTTCACGGCGGCGGCGTTTCCGGTCAGGCCGGTGCTATCCGCCACGGCATCTCCAGAGCACTGCTTCTCGTTGACGAGAACTACCGTGCATCTCTCAAGGCCGCAGGCTTCCTGACCCGTGACCCGAGAATGAAAGAGCGTAAAAAATACGGTCTCAAAGCAGCCCGTAGAGCTCCGCAGTTCTCAAAGAGATAATCTGCTATTTCCAACTGCCATTCTTCAAGAGTGGCAGTTTTTTATTGCGCATTTTGTTAACAATGTAACGCTCGTGTAGTATTTACTACTATTTTCTCGCCCGGTTTTATGTTACGATATAAACAGCTCAAAAAGTTTGGATCAAAAAAAGGGAGGATTTTTAATATGTATTGCACTCGCAAAGTTACCGACGACCTGACTTGGGTCGGCGCAGACGATCGCCGCCTCGCCTGCTTTGAGGGCGTTTACGGCGTGCCCGACGGCGTTTCGTATAACTCGTACCTGCTTATCGACGACAAGACCGTGCTTTTCGACACCGTCGACAAGGCCGTCAGCCGCACATTTTTTGAAAATGTCGCCCACGCTCTTGGCGGCAGAAAGCTCGACTATCTCGTGATCTCACACATGGAGCCGGATCACGCCGCCACCATTGACGAGCTTACGCTGCGCTACCCCGATGTCACCGTCGTATGCAACGACAGGATAAAGACCATGCTCGGTCAGTTTTTCCGCCTGTCGGACACGCTCAAGTACCACATCGTGAAGGAGGGCGATACGCTTTCTACCGGCAAGCATAATTTCACCTTCGTCATGGCGCCCATGGTGCACTGGCCGGAGGTCATGATGACCTATGACCTGACCGACAAGATGCTGTTTTCCGCCGATGCCTTCGGCACCTTCGGCGCACTCAACGGTCACCTGTTCAACGACGAGGTCGATTTCTTTACTGATTACCTCGACGAGGCTCGCCGTTACTACACAAACATCGTCGGCAAATACGGCACCCAGGTGCAGGCAGTGCTCAAAAAGGCCGCCGGGCTCGAGCTTAACTATGTCTGCCCGCTGCATGGCTTTGTCTGGCGCAGCCACTTCGGCGATTTTCTCGACAAGTATCTCAAGTGGAGCTCCTACACTCCCGAGGAAAACGGTGTCATGATCGCATACGCCTCCGTGTACGGTCACACCGAGAACACCGTGAACATCCTCGCCTGCAAGCTTGCTGAGCGCGGGGTCAAGACCAAGGTGTTCGACACCTCCGTCACCCCGGCATCGTACATTCTCTCGAACGCATTCAAGTACAGCCACATGGTGCTCGCCTCCACCACCTACAACGCCGGCATTTTCGTCACGATGGAAAACCTCGTGCACGATATCGCAAACCACAATCTGCGCAACCGCAAGGTCGCCATACTCGAAAACGGCTCGTGGGCTCCCACCTCGGGCGGCCTTATCAAAAAGGCGCTGTCCGGCCTCAAGGGCACGGAGTTTATCGGCGAAACGATCTCGCTCAAGTCCGATATCACAGACGCTCAGCTTGCCGAGCTTGACGCTCTCGCCGATGCCATCGCCGCCGATGTCAATCCCGTTATCCCCGCATTTGAGCCGGTCGAGACCCCCGATGCGCTGCCGGTCGACAACGCAGTTTTCACGAAGTTCAACTACGGCGTTGAAGTGCTCACCACCCGTGTTGACGGCGTTGACTACGGCTGCATCATAAATACCGCTTGTCAGGTCGCCGCCTGCGACCCGAAGAAGATAACCATCTCCGTCATCAAGAAAAACAACACCTGCGATATGGTCATGAAGGCGGGCAAATTCAACATCTCCATCCTCACCGAGGAAGCTCCGTACAGCCTGTTCCAGCACTTCGGCTTCCAGTCGGGGCGTGATGTTGACAAGTTCGCAGACTGCGAGCACAACGAGCGCACCGCAAACGGCATCCGCTATGTTCCCAGGTACACCAACGCAGTCTTGTCCTGCGAGGTGATCGATGTCAAGGATGTCGAGACGCAGATGCTGTTTATCGCAAATGTCGTTGAGGCAAAGGTGCTGTCGGAGGAAAAGTCCTGCACCTACGCATACTACCACGCACACATCAAGCCCAAGAAAAATCCCGCTCCCGAGCAGAAGGCAGGCTATGTCTGCAAGGTCTGCGGCTACTTCCACGAGGGCGAGCTGCCCGAGGGCTTCACCTGCCCGCTGTGCCACCACGGTCCGGAGGACTTTGAAAAGGTCGTGCCCGCCGTTGTCAAAAAGCAAAAGGGCTATATCTGCACCGTCTGCGGACACTTCGAGCCCTGCGAGGGCGAGCTGCCCAAGGACTACACCTGCCCGCTGTGTCACCATGGTCCGGAGGATTTCGAGCCTGCCGAACAGTAATACAAGCACCAGATCCGCCGCAATAAATGCGGCGGATTTTTTATGCTTCAAAATTTTGCTCTAATATGCTATAATTTGCATTAAGTTGACGGGAACCGAACACTTAACAACTGTTTTTGGAGCGTTTTATGAAAGAACTTGTACAGAGCATACTCGCAACGCCTTTTGAGTTTATATTCAACGCAATTTTGATTATCCAGTGGGCGTTGTTCATGCAGCAGACCCTGACCCAGAAATTTTCAAAAGGCGTGACGATCCTCCTCTCGCTGCTGGTCAGCATAATCAGCCCCGTTGTAGCCCTGCAAATACCTGACCACTCACTGCCGAGGCTGCTGTTTACCCCGACGCTTATGGTAGTTTTCGGCTTCACATGCTATAAAAGCAGGCCGCTGCGCACGGTGTTCTGCTCGTTCTTTCCCACCCTCGCCATGCTGCTTGCTGAAATGCTGAACATGCTGGTGTATCCCGAGGTCTTTCAGCATCTTGACGAGCAGTCGGGCTACTGGCTCAACGCCAGATACTTTTTGCTGCTGTTTTACTACATCCCCGTTTACGGACTGGTTTTGTGGGCAGCTGCGTCACGCATCAGCCGCACCCGCTACAATCTGACCGCAAAGCAGTGGGCTACATTTCTGTTCTTCCCCCTGTCACAGGCAATAACCGTGTATTTTGTCTTTAATTCGTTTTTCGGAACAGACACTACGACAAAGCAGTTCGTGATGCTCGGCGCATTTCTCACGCTGTGCATTGCGGCGGATATTGCGCTCGTGCGAACGATCGCAGACGCAGGGCGCAAGGCGGAGCTTGAGGCTACGAACAGGATGCTCGAAAAGCAGCTCAATATGCAGATAAGCCACTATGAAGCGCTGACCTCGCAGTACGAGGCTAACCGCAGAATCAGGCACGATATCATGCATCATGTCAACACCATCCAGTACCTGCTTGCAGACGGCAAGCAGCAGGAAGCGGCAGAGTATGCAGGGCAGTTTCTGAAAGAGAACCGCCGCAGTTCCATGCTCGGACAGTGCGAAAATCCCGTTGTGGATGCGTTCCTTTTCGGCCGTGTAGATGAAGCGAAAAAGCAGGGCATATCGGTCAAAACTGACATCATTCTGCCAGCCGAGCTGCCGATATCCAACACCGACCTTGTCATCGTATTCGGCAACATTATGGACAACGCCGTTGAAGCGTGTGCAAGGATAGAAAATCCGGGCATTGAGCTTGACGCACGCATCGAGGGCAGTTACCTTATCATCAGCGAGACTAACCCCGCTCTGCCCGAGCCTGAGAGCAATAAAAAGCGCCGCATACCGGAGCTTGAGCGTGGCGTCGGCACGCAAATTCTCGAATCCGTTGCCAAAAAGCACGACGGCAGCTGCGTAGCCGAGAGCAAAGACGGCAAATTCACCGTGTCGGTCATTCTTAGACTATATAAATGAAAAAAGCTCCCCAACGGGAGCTTTTTTCATACCATTGCGCCGTAGACTAAAATGCCGAGATTGTCGGCGTAAATTTTATCAAACTGCGAGATGGGCAGCGGGTTAGTGCCACGGCCTGCCTCAATGGTGTAGCCCGGGCGGTTGAAGTCCTGAATAAACCAGTCCTTGTATCCGGCAAAGCCCGAGGCGTAGGGCGTATCCTCGACCGAGTAGCCCGAGACTGCGGCAAAGGTGTCGGCAATTGCACGGGAGTTTGTCGGCTCATAGTCGAGAAACTTCCAATAGATGACCTCGCCCTGCGTATGATATGCCAAAATGAGCTCCGGCGAGAGCGAGAGCGTGAAATCGTACATTGCCCTCGCCTCAGGCGCAACGAGCGGCGCCGAGCCGACATAGTCTGCCGGTGCGGGGCTTACGAAGCCCTGCGCAAATTTGTTTTCCCTCGCCTGCTCCCAGCCCGCCGGATATTGCAGGTTGAGGTCAACGCCACGGATATTTGCCTTCCAGCCGGAGGGAAACGGAATGGACGGATAATTTGCCGCAATGCGCTTTGCGTTTTCAAAATATTCGCCGGAGCTTAGCTCACCGGTCACGAGGTCGACGCCGTCCGGGTCAACGCACGGCGCTATGTAGATATTCGTGCGGCCGAAGATCTCCGATGCCGCAAAGCCGAAAATTTTCTCGTCGTAGGCGTAGGCTTTTGCGTACTGCTCGCAGAATTTCAGCAGCACCGGCACGGTTATCCACTCGTTTGCGTGGTGCGCTGCGTTATAAAGCACCCGCCTGTCGCCACGGCCGGCGGACAGATACCAAAGCGTCCTGCCCATGACGCTTTTGCCGACCTCGCCGATCTTCACAAACGGATAGCGTGCGGCAATACCCCGTGCGCAATAAGCGGTCAGGGCTGAAGTAAAGCTTATATTTGTGGGCACAATATCAAAGGGCAGCGGCACGGTGACAACGCTGCCGACCTGCAAATTTTCGGCGATCAGCCCGGGATTTGCGATGTTTATCGCACGAAGCGTCGAGCCGTAAAGCTCGGCTATCGACCACAGCGTGTCGTTTCGATGCACTCTGTGAGTTGCAAAGCCCGTGTACCACGGTACGAGCGCACGGTGGGTCGCAGGACCGACGATGCCGTCGGCGGCAAGACCGTTTAACGACTGGAACCGCAGCACCGCATTTTTTGTTTTTGTGCCGAAAATTCCGTCGAGTGCAAGCTCGCCGAAGCCCGCTCGGTCAAGCGCCAACTGCAAGAGCTCGACTGCCGGTCCCGTGCTGCCGTATTTTAGAATTCTCATTTTCCGCTCCTTTATTCTGCACAAAAATTGTCTGCCGCATTTTCGC
Organism: Firmicutes bacterium CAG:555; assembly: GCA_000431075.1. Lineage (GTDB taxonomy): Bacteria > Bacillota > Clostridia > Oscillospirales > Oscillospiraceae > F23-B02. Next base: position 1,207 of record HF986898.1, on the reverse strand, counting down.
ATTGAAAAACGCACGGCAGGTAATTGAGAAAAAATCAGCCTGCTTTATTCTACGCCCCGACACGCATACTTATAACAGGCTCCGCCCGATTGGGCTTGAGCCAAGGGGGTGAGAATTTTTGGCGATAAAAAAATTAACAGGTGTAGTTCTCGCCGTGGTGTTCATATTAACGATGGGCACCGTGGCAATGGCGCAGGAGCTTATCCCGGGAGGCAAGGCGCTGGGCATTAAAATGCTCACGGACGGCGTGATGGTCGCAGGGGTACAGAGCGTTGAAACAAAAAGCGGCAAGGTCTCGCCTGCCGAGGATGCCGGCATCAGAAAGGGCGATATAATCACCCGCATAGGTGCAAAGGATGTCTCCTCGGCGGTGGATTTTACCGAGGCGGTGCAAGGCCTTGACGGTGGCAAGATATCCGTGACGGTCGACCGTTCGGGCAAGACCCGCCAGTTCAATGTCACTCCGGCGCAGGCAAAAGACGGTGCCTGGAAGCTCGGCCTTATGCTGCGTGACGGCATAAGCGGCGTAGGTACTCTTACCTTCTATGACCCGGCAACGGGCATCTACGGCGCACTCGGTCACAGCATAAGCGACTCCGAGACCGGCATGACACTGCCACTGGGCGACGGCAGCATTTATGACGCTCAGGTCGTGGGCATAGCAAAGGGCGAGGTCGGAACTCCGGGCGCTCTCAACGGGAGCACGGACGAGGCTGCGTTTTTGGGCGATATTCAGATAAACTGTGGCTGCGGCATCTACGGTGCGGCGCAGTTTGACGGCAAGCCCCTTGAGACCGGTGATATTAAAACCGGCAAGGCGAGCATTTACTGCACGCTTGAGGGCGACACGGTCAATGAGTATCGGATCGAGGTAAAACGCGTTTATGAAAATGACGGTCTCAAAACGGTGCTCATCACCGTGACCGATCCGGCGCTCATTGCGCAGACCGGCGGCATAGTTCAGGGGATGTCCGGCAGCCCCATTATCCAGGAGGGCAAGCTCGTGGGTGCTGTTACCCATGTCTTTGTAAACGACCCTACCTCGGGCTACGGCATCAGCATACAGGATATGCTTGAGCAGGTGCCCATGTGTCAAAAGGCAGCGTGAGCGTAAATCGGCCCGGCAAAACCGATAGGCATCCGGCTCTCACCAGCTCAAAAAAGAAAGACGGGAGTTTTGGGCGGATTCAGATAAGGATAAATCGCC
>HF986897.1:15547-41727 GCA_000431075.1 Firmicutes bacterium CAG:555 | reverse complement strand
TGAAGCGTGCAAAAAAGTCACAAGACTTTTTTTGACACGCTGAAAATGCAGTTAACAGTCTAGGCTGTTAACTGCATTTTCTACTCATAATCTTCATCTGCCGATATCTCAAATGCGGCGGAGAGAAATTTGCGCAGAGGCTCGAAGCGGCGGATGGCGGTGGAGGCCGCGGAGGCGAAGGTGCTAAAATCAGTCATGTCCTTGGCGGTGAAATCCTGCTCGACGAGCCAGAACTTGTACTTGAGCCAATCGGCGGCGGGGTGGTCGGCGGTGAAGCCCGCCGGAACTCGCTTGAGCTTTTCACCGTACACGGCAAGGCCGTTTTCAAACACGATTTCATCAAGCTCCTCAAAATTCGTGGCGATGTAGCTGCGCAGGATATTCAAATTTTTCGTCTCCCACGGGTATGCGCCCGTTTCTATATAGCAGCCCTCGTGCGAAATGTGCAGGTAGTAGCTCAGGGGCAGGAAGTTGCTCTTTTTCGGCGAGAAATATGCCCTGAACGCCGGATTATACGGCTCCTTTGCCTTGCTGTAGCGCATGTCACGGGGGATGCGGTACATGAAATTCTTCGAGTTTTCAAAAAGCAGCCTATCGCCGAGCTCGGGCACCTGCTGGGCAATTTCAAGCTTCACGACATCCAGAAGCGTAAGGAAATCCTCCTTCGCGTCGTCGTAATCAGCGTGGTTATCGTGAAACCACACTCTGTTATTATTTTTACTCAGCGCATCGGTGTACGCAAGCATCCTGTCAAAATTCATAATTACCTCGGAAATAATAATTTGCAAACCGATTTTACTACATGGGAAAAATGATGTCAAAGGACTTTTATTGCCTTCGTACTTGTGATATAATCGCTCCATTCGATAAAAACGGAGCAATTATGAAAAATACCAGAAAACTTATATATACAGCAATGATGACGGCTATAATCGCCGCATGCTCGTGGATCAGCATACCGGCGGTCGTGCCGTTTACGCTGCAGACCTTTGCGGTGTTCTGCGCACTCGGACTTTTGGGCTGGAGCTGGGGTGCGCTGTCCATCTCGGTGTACATCCTGCTCGGCGCATTCGGACTGCCGGTGTTCTCCGGCTTCGTCGGCGGCATGGGACATTTAGTCGGACCGACGGCAGGGTATATCTGGGGCTTTTTGCTGGCGGCGTTAATTTACGGCATCGTGAAAAAGCTTTTGGGCAAGGCAAAGTATTCTGATTTTATTGCCCTGACGGCGGGACTTGTCGGCTGCTACACCTTTGGCACGCTGTGGTTTGTACATGTCTATACCGGCGACATGAACTACCTGAAGGCGCTGTCGATGTGCGTGTTCCCGTTTATTATCCCCGATCTTATCAAAATGTTCATCGCCTGCAAATTAGTTGACAGGGTAAAACCGCACATTTTTTCGTGAGGTGACAATATGGCAATCAAAAAGATAGACTTTACCGAGGCAAAGCAGATACTCGACACAAAGCCCGACTGCATTATCGTCGATGTGCGTGAGGAGGAGGAATACATCACCGGCCACGCCGTGGGTGCGCTGCTGTTTCCTGTCGACGAGATAAACGATGTGAGTGCAATGATGCTCATCCCCGACAAGGACAGGCCGTATATCCTCTACTGCCGCTCCGGAAGGCGCAGCGCCGAGGCTGCGCACAAGCTCGACGAGCTTGGCTACACGCAGCTATACGATGTCGGCAGCCTTATCGGCTGGCCGTACGGATTGGAGTAAGCAAAAAGGAGTGTGGAAATATCCAAACTCCTTTTTTATTTTGCGGCTTTGCCCGCAAAATTGTTCATTGCGATATATATGCCGATGAACAGCAGGATGCTTGCGCACAGGACGAGATACATCGTAGTGATCTCGACCTTGTCACCGAAGAAGTAGAGGTTACAGTCAACGCTGTCACGAATGGCGGAGATGACCTCCGCAGGGAAGCCGAGATGCTCCATCTCGGCGAAGCTGCCCTGCATGGCGTGGTTGCGGATTAGGCTCGTGCCATAGGTGCCCGGGAGAAAGCTCAGCACCTTTTGCAGCCCCGCACCGAACGACGACATGGGCATATACGCTCCGCATATAAAGCCGTACCCTGCGCTGACTATCGTTCCGACTGCGGATGCCTGCCCGTCGGTGGAGAGGAAGAAGTTCACGCACGAGGATAGAGCCGTGCCGAACATGGTGAGCAGGAACACATCTAAAAGCATCAGCAGCACATCGCCTGCCGTCATAAACCAGCCGACCGCGGCGAGGTAGCCGAGACACACCGCAAGCGCCGTGACGCTTATGATGAGCGTCGACAGAAGCGTCGAAAGATAGTAGCTCAGTCCCAGTGTACCGAGGCTTATCGGCGAGATGGTCAGATCGTGCCGTGCGCCCGAGGTCTTGTCCTTTATCATTAGAAGATTTGAGCAGAACGCAACGGTGATGCAGCTGACGGCTAAAATCGAAGATATGAGCTGACCGCCGACGCAGGCGTTTATGACGTTGTCGGAAATGGTCACGCCTGCAGCAGCGAGTGCCGAGCGGAATGAGTCATCGTAAACACTTTTGAGAAACGCTGCATACAGCACAAGCAGAATTATCGGCGTGATGAGGGATGAAAAGAACATGCCCTTATCCTTAAAATAAAGCTTCGTGTTTCGCTTTACGAGTGCAAAAAGTCCGGTCATCTGCCTTCGCCCCCCTCCAGCGCCTTGCCTGTAACGGCAAGGAAAACATCGTCCATCTTACCCTTGGTTATCTCATAGTCACGGAAAATTTCGGGGTGCTTTATGATAAGCTCGGTGGCGGCGGCCGTATCTGGTACCATGATGCGGAATGCATCCCGCATAGGCGTATACGGTGCGCCGAGAGCCTTGACGCTGTCCTCGGATGCACCGTAGAGTGTGATAAAATCGCCGGTGTAACCGTTTTTGAGCTCAAGCGGCGTACCCTCGGCGGCAATTTTGCCGTGGTCGAGAATAACAACATAGTCGGCATCGGCAGCCTCCTCCATGTAGTGGGTCGTGAGGAACACCGTCATGTCCTTGTCACGGCGCAGCTGCTCGACAACGCTCCACAAGAGACTTCGTGTCTGCGGGTCAAGCCCCGTTGTCGGCTCGTCGAGTATGAGTATCTCCGGCTCGTGGAACAGCGCACGGGCGATGTCGATGCGCCGTCTCTGCCCGCCGGACAGCTTGCCGACGGGGCGGCGGAGGATATCTTCAAAGCTTAAGAGCTGTGCAAGCTCAGATAGGCGACTTTTGAATGCCGTGCCGCTGATGCCGTAAAGCGCCGCACGGCTTTCGAGGTTGTCTCTTACCGACAGCTCCTTATCCAAAACAGAGCTTTGGAACACAACGCCGAGGCTGCGTTTGACCTTGTCGGGGTCACGTTCAATGTCCGTGCCGCATATCTCGACGCTGCCGCCGTCACGCTTGAGCTGGCCGCAGATTATATTTATAGTCGTCGACTTTCCCGCTCCGTTCACGCCCAAAAACGCAAACAGCTCACCTTTTTTGACCTTGAAGCTAATGTCATTGACAGCAAAAACATCGCCGAAATGCTTTTGCAGATGCTCGATTTTTATTAGATCCGTCATATCGTTCCCTTTCAAACGCTTTTAACACCGCAATTTTAGCACGACTGCGCCCCGTTTTCAAGCAAAGCGCACAATATGACTGCAATTGGGCGTGTGGACTTTTATGCATATTGTTAAAATAGATAATTAGCTCTTGACAGAATCGATAATAGGGGCTAATATGACACCGTCAACAGGGCTTAGCCCGTCAATCTTGAGAAAGGACAGAAAGCATTCATGAAAAAGCTTACCGTGAACAGCATGATGATGTCGATGTGCATGTGCCGCATGTGCATGTTTCGTCGTGTCCAAAACGGTCCGCTGCTTTCTGAATCTGTTTGACGGCTTGAGCCACTACCAAGGTAAACAAACAGCGGAAGGTCACTGACCGGCCGCTGTTTTTTGTTTGTTTTAGAAAGGAGATGCGCCGTATGAAATGGCTGAGAGAACGAATGTGTCCCCGAGGCACAGAAAATTTTAAACTACACAGACGATATAACGGCTCATTATTTCAAAATTTCTAAAGGAGTATATAAAAATGAAAAAGTTTACTAAGATAATCGCTCTCGCACTCGCAATCGTCCTCACCTTTGCTCTGGCAGCCTGCTCTAATAACGGCGGCGATGATGCCAAGGACGAAGTAATAAAGATCGCAGTTCCCAACGACACCACCAACGAAGCCCGTGCACTGCTCCTGCTGCAGGAAGCCGGTATCATCAAGCTCAAGGACGGCGCAGGCATCACCGCTACCAAGAACGACATTGTCGAGAATCCGTACAATGTTGAGATAGTCGAGGCCGAGGCCGCTGCTATCCCCAGCCTGCTCCCCGATGTTTCCTACGCAGTCATCAACTCCAACTACGCAATCAATGCAGGTCTCAACCCCGTTAAGGACTCCCTGTTCAAGGAAGGCTCCTCCTCTGCATACGCAAACATCCTCGCAGTTAAGTCCGGCAATGAAAATTCCGATGCAGTCAAGGCACTCAAGGCAGCTTTAGAGAGCAAGAAGGTCGCAGACTTCATCAACGAGAAATACGCAGGCAGCGTCGTTTCCACCGTTGATAACCCCACCGACGGTTTTGACAGCAGCGTCGATTACGCAGCACTGAAGGGCAGCACCATCTCCGTCGCAGCATCTCCCACACCCCACGCAGAGATCCTTGAGGTCGCAAAGCAGATCCTCGCCGAGAAGGACATTACCCTCGACATCCAGACCTACAACGATTATGTTGTCCCCAACACCGTTGTTGAGGACGGTACCTGCATCGCAAACTACTTCCAGCACACTCCTTACCTCGACGACTTCAACGCTCAGCAGAACACTCACATCGTTTCCGTTGCTTCCATCCATGTCGAGCCCATGGGCCTGTACGGCGGCACTCAGAAAACTCTGGATGCAGTAAGCGGCAAGTAAGCAGTATTTTTGGAGGGAAATATTCATGATAGAACTTAAAAATGTAAGCAAGACCTTTGACTCCGGAACAGGAGAGGTGGACGCACTCAAGAATGTTTCCCTCACAATCGAGGACGGGGACATTTACGGTATCATCGGCATGTCCGGTGCCGGCAAGTCAACACTTGTCAGATGCATCAACCTGCTCGAGCGTCCCACCAGCGGCGAGGTCATCGTCAACGGCGAGCACCTTGACACCATGTCTCCGTCTCAGCTTCGTGCAGCCCGTCGTGATATCACGATGATATTCCAGCACTTTAACCTGCTCATGCAGCGCACCTGCCTTAAGAACATCTGCTTCCCGATGGAGATATCGGGCGTAAAGAAGACGGATGCCGAGAAAAAGGCTCGTGAGCTTTTGGAGCTTGTCGGTTTGCCCGACAAAGCCGATGCATACCCTGCACAGCTTTCCGGCGGTCAGAAGCAGCGTATTGCGATCGCCCGTGCGCTGGCAACAAACCCCAAGGTTCTGCTGTGCGACGAGGCGACCAGTGCGCTCGACCCCAAGACCACCCGTCAGATACTCGAGCTTATCAAGGATATTAACGCAAAACTCGGTATCACCGTGGTCATCATCACCCACCAGATGAGCGTCGTCAAAGAGGTGTGCAACCATGTTGCCATCTTAGATGACGGCTGCGTTGCCGAGGAAGGCCTCGTCGCCGCAGTCTTTGCCGCTCCCAAGTCCGCCGCCGGACGCAGGCTGGTGTTTCCCGGCGGTGTGGACACAATGGTCTCCGACCCTGCGGCCGAGCGCCGTGTACGGCTTATCTTCCGTGACAGTCGCACGACCGGCATCCCGCTCGTTGCACGCCTTGCAGCCGAGGAGAACATTTTCTGCAATGTCATTTCCGCTTCTACTCAGAAGCTTTCCGAGGAAGTGTATGGAAGCCTGCTCATAGGCATCCCCAGCGCACAGTACGACCGTGCGATAAAGTTTATTTCGACCGTAGCGAATGTTACGGCTCAGGAGGTTGACGGCGATGTACAATAATTTGTTTTCCGAACAATCCATACAGGATCTCATCTCCGCTCTGCCGGGCATGCCCACCGCTCTGTGGGAGACCTTCTATGTCACGGTGCTCAGCACCGCACTTTCGCTGCTGATCGGCCTGCCGCTCGGCGTACTGCTCGTGACCGGCGAAAAAAACGGCGTACTGCCGCTGCCGGCGTGGCTGATGCATGTGCTCAATGCAGTCATTAACCTCTTGCGCTCGATCCCGTTTCTTATCCTCATGATCATGGTGCTGCCGCTCTCCCGTGCAATCATCGGCACGGCGGTCGGCACGACGGCGACCATCGTACCGCTCGTTGCTGCGGCGTTCCCGTTCGTTGCCCGCCTTGTAGAAAGCAGTCTGCGTGAGCTTGACAGCAACATCATTGAGGCTGCTCAGAGCATGGGTGCGACTCCCTCGCAGATAATCTGGAAGGTCATGATCCCCGAGAGCATCCCCTCACTTATTCAGAATGTTACCATTGCGCTGACCACCATTTTGGGATATTCGGCGATGAGCGGCATCATCGGCGGCGGCGGCTTGGGCAAGATCGCCATCGACTACGGCTACTATCGCTACAAGTACCTCGTCATGTTCGTTGCGGTCATCATTCTCATTCTGCTCGTTCAGCTCTTCCAGAGCCTCGGCACCTACCTCGCCAAGCGCAGCGACAAGCGTCTCAAGTAAATAATATTAGACGCCCCCACAGCCGCAGGCACCCCAGCCTGTAGCCGTGGGGCAGTTTTTTAAGCGGAAAACAGCGGCAGGAGTTACCTGCCGCTGTTCCCGATGTTTCATATACCGGAGGTATACGGAGCCTGCAATGCAGGCCTCTATTATATATATGTCCTCAAGCGGACATTTGGGGACACGGTTTTTAAAAAATTTTTTATTTTTTAAAAACCGTTGTCTGTAGCTTACACATCCACAGACCATATTGGCCTGTGCCTGCGCATTTTGGTCCGGTTTAAGGTGCTTATTCATTTCAAATAAATGAGCACTCCTAAAGTAATTAGTAAGCCGGAATGGAGATCGTTTTACCCCACGATCCCTTATCTGATGTGCCATTAGTCCACCAATCACATGCAATATATGCACTCGTTGATGTTGCAGAAACAGGAACCGTCATCCATCCGGAATATGCAGTTACCGTTCTTGCCGTTTGCGCCATCGGCTCCGTTTGCACCGATGGGGCCGACAAGCGACTCCAGCCACTGCACCTCGGTTCCGGTATAGCCGTTCTTGACTGCCAATTCATAGGCAGATTCGCCATTTGCGCCCGCTGCGCCGTCCTCGCCGGAGCTGCCGTTCTTGCCTGCGTCGCCGATCAGTGATACCAGCCACTGCTGCACAGTGCCGGTATAACCGTTCTCGACTGCCAGATCATAAGCAGATTTTCCGACCTGTCCTTTTTCGCCGGCTTCGCCGACGAGGGATGCCAGCCACTGTTCAACAGTTCCTTTATAGCCGTTCTTTACAGCAACCTCGTACGCTGATAATCCGTTCGCACCGTTTTCCGGCTTGTTGCAGCTGCTTACCAGCCACGCTGCCATCGCCGCTACCAGTATGATCGCTATTATTCTCCCTACTGTCCCCTTTACATTCCTTGTCTTCTTCTCTATTTCCATTTCTTTCTCCTTTTTTACCGAGATAATCAGGGTCTGTAACAGATGGTAAGAAACCTCTTTAAATCCATATGGTTGCATACCAATACTTTATTTAACATTTTAGTAAAGATTTTTACTAAAGTCAAGAGGAAATATCTTTTTTGCTTTAGAATTGACTAAAGATTTTCTTAATTTTTTATTATTTTGATACTTTTAGGCCGGGCAGCTGCCCAAAATGGAGGTGAGTTCATTTGGACTATATTTGTCGACTGCGAGCGCTCCGGGAGGATAATGACCTAACTCAGGAGCAAGTGGCTCAAATTCTTGGCACCTCGCAAACTATGTACGCTCGCTATGAGCGTGGTGCAAATGAACTGCCCATAAGGCACCTTATCGTGCTATGTCGTCTGTATGATGTGTCTGCAGACTATATACTCGGCCTCAACTCGAACCAGCAAAAGGGCTGTAGCTCAAAGTTGAATAAGTAAAACGGACAAAGCACGAAAGCTTTGTCCGTTTTATTATTGCCGCAGAAACGGAAAACAGCGGCAGGGGTTACCTGCCGCTGTTCCCGATGTTTCATATACCGGAGGTATACGGAGCCTGCAATGCAGGCCTCTATTATATACATGTCCGTAGACTTACATGTGGGGACACGGTTATGAACAAATTTTTATATTTTTAGAATTTGCAATAGTGCCGTTAGGACTGTTTGGTCCGCCTTTAGTTCAAATTGCAGAGAGCACTGTGAGGATGTTGCGCCGAGGTGGTCGGACACTTCAGCCTTGCCGTTGGTAGTCATAGCGAAGTCTATGTATCCGTCGGTGTCATATCCCATGTCACAAAGGCGGAAGCTGCCGTTTAAGTCACGGCTGATCGGCTATGCAGCAACTTTCGGGAGGCATTTCAAAAATATACAGCCGCTCTCTGCCGTTATCCCACAAAACAGCGTCATTTCGTACGATCATGGCACTCCTACCTCGCCCATATAATAGCACACTCTGCAACATTTTGCAATATTTATGCAAAAAATCCGGCTTAACATGTGGTAAACCGGACTTTTTACTGCATTTCCTGCAGCAGCTCCTCGGCAGTCAGGCCGTAGAGATTTGCAAGGGCAATAAGATTTGTCGTGCTGGGGTCGGACGCTCCGCTCTCCCACTTTGAGACGGCTTGGCGGCTCACGCCTATCGCCTCGGCCACGAACTCCTGCGTCATCTTGCACTCGGTGCGGTGCTTTTTGAGAACCTCGCCGAGCGATCTTGCGCTTTCGGATTTCTCACGCCTCACCGGCTCGGAGCGTATATACTTTCTCAGCGCCTTAATAAGCAGATAGATGAGGTAGCCTATAACTCCCCAAAATGCAGCAAATAGAATTATGACAAAAATCAGGTTGATCGAAAAATAATGCATGTGACCTGTCTCCTTTCTTGCTGCCAATATAGCATAAAAGGCCGGTTTACTCAACCAACTATTGCGCAACTTTTCGGTTGCGTGGCATTAAAGAGCTTCGCTTACCTGTCTGTACATTGCTTACACCATGCAGCGGCTGCTTGTTTATGTTTTGCCCATGTGCCGCATACACCCACGCCCGCAGGCACTTCACTTGCCGTAAGACAAGCTTTACGCACGAAGTGCACTTAACCAATCCGAAAGAATCTACTTAGCTAAAAAAGCCAAGTCGAAAGACTTGGCTTTTTTGGTGGAGCATAGGGGGGTCGAACCCCTGACCTCCAGATTGCGAACCTGGCGCTCTACCAACTGAGCTAATACCCCATATTTGCCGGTCATTGCTCGGCACTTTTGTATTATAGCACATTTTTCGTTTTTGTAAAGAAAATATTTGTTGATTATATGCCGCATTTGCGTTATAATATTCTAGCGGCTTTTGACAAGGCTGCACTAGTTGGGGAGCTAGCGGTGCCCTGTAACCTGCAATCCGCTACAGCAGGGATGAATTCCTTATTTAGGGTCTGTCATGTGTCGTCTGACTCCGGTAAGCAGCGTTGACGAGCCGGTCTCGCGCAACGGAAACCCGTGAACCATGTCAGGCGGGGAACCGAGCAGCATTAAGCGGTGCTTTTCGTGTGCCGTGAGGGTGCCGGTTCTGAGCCGGCTGCCGGCGTAACGGGCATATGGCATTTTCGAGGTCAGGTGTGCAGTCTTGTCAAGAGTCGTTTTTTATATCTACGAAAGGTTTGCGACGCCATGTATCAGGCTTTGTATCGGAAATGGAGACCCAAGACCTTTGACGAGGTCGTCGGGCAAAAACACATTACCGAAACGCTCAAAAACCAAATAATTACCGGCAGGCTGTCCCATGCGTACCTGTTTATCGGCACGAGGGGCACGGGCAAGACCACCTGCGCAAAAATTCTTGCCAAGGCGCTCAACTGCCAGCATCCCGAGAACGGCAATCCCTGCTGCAAGTGTCCCTCATGCCTCGGCATTGAGGACGGCAGCATTCTCGATGTTGTCGAGATAGACGCAGCGTCCAATAACGGTGTTGACAATGTCCGTCAGCTGCGTGAGGAGGCTGTGTTCTCCCCCGTTTCGGTCAAAAAGCGTGTGTATATCATCGATGAGGTGCACATGCTGTCAACGGCGGCATTCAACGCTCTGCTTAAAATTCTAGAAGAGCCACCCGAGCATTTGACATTCATATTGGCTACAACGGAGCTTAACAAGGTTCCTGCTACGATACTTTCCCGATGCCAGCGCCACAGTTTCAAGAGACTTGACAGCGAGGTCATAACCGCTCATCTTGAGCATGTTGCATCCTGCGAGGGGCTTAATCTTGAGCACGATGCCGCCGAGCTTATCGCCGGTCTTGCCGAGGGCGGTATGCGAGATGCGCTGTCGCTGCTCGACCAGTGCTCGGGCGCTGCGGATATCACGGTCGACTCCGTATACTCGGCGATGGGTCTTGCGGGTAACCGGCGCACGGCGAAGCTGCTTGATTACACGGTAAAGCGCAACACCGAGGCTGCGCTGGAGCTTTTTGATGAACTTTGGACGGACGGCAAAGACCCCGCAACGCTGTTGGGTGAACTCAACACACTTTTGCGTGACTGCATGATGCTCTCGGTCGCACCCCGTGCCGGAGCAAACCTGCTTTCGGGCAGATTTGACAAGGAGATACTCGCCGTCTTCTGCAAAAAACTCACCAAAGCAGAGCTTTTGTGCCGGATAAATACCGTTTCCGACTACCTTATTAAAATCAGAAGCGCACGAAGCCCGAGGCTTTGCGTTGAAATGTGCATTGTTGCGCTGTGCGATCCGAGCCTTACTGAGGGTCTTGACGAGCTCAGAGCCCGTGTATCGAGACTTGAGTATGATATGTCCAACGCACCGATGGCAAGATATACAGGCGATGACGAGGACTATGCTCCCGTGGAGGATATCCCCTACGACGAGCCGCCCGCAAGGCCGAGCGTCGAGTATGACGACGATGAGCTTGACGCTTCGCAGTTTGCCGAGTATCAGCCGGAGGACGACCTGCTTGACAAGGGTGTAAGCCCTGTTGACCTGAATCCCGACGCAGCGCCCGAGGCGAAGGATGCTCCGGTTGACAATGTGCTGCTGTGGGCGGAGATAATCGACAAGGCTGAAAGCTCGCTTCCCATCGGGCTTATCCCCATTTTGTCCGACCCCACGCAGGCAAGGTGCGAGGTAAGCTACGACACGATGCATCTTTATGTAGTGCCCGGATTTTTCTACGGCATGATAAACAATCAGGATGTGCTGATGCGGCTGAGAGACGCTGCAAACGATGTGACCGGCCGCAGTCTCAAAATTCAGCTGAGTGAGCTTGTTGCGGGCGATAGCAAGCCGACACGCACAGTCGATGAGCTCAAGAAATTTAAAGAAGTCAGATTTATTTAATAGATTATTTTTCTACACATAGGAGGAACTAATTATGGCAAAAGGCGGATTCCGCGGCGGCATGGGCGGCGGTAACATGATGAAGCAGGCTCAGAAGATGCAGGAGGAATTCCTCAAGATGCAGCAGGAGCTTGAAAACACCGAGTTCTCCGCAACCGCAGGCGGCGGTGCAGTCAAGGCGACTATGGTCGGCACACGCTCGCTCAAGAGCATTGAGATATCCCCCGACGCAGTCGATCCCGATGATGTTGAAATGCTTCAGGACATGATCGTTGCAGCTGTCAACGAGGCTATTTCCAAGGCCGACGACGCCACCAACAAGGCAATGAGCAAGATCACCCCCATGGGCTTCCCGTTTTGATAAAATCGAGAGTATTAAAAAGGCGGACTGATGTTGAAAATCAGTCCGTCTTTTTTTGCGTCAGTATTCTTGTTATGATATAACCAATGGCTGCGCCGAGCATGTTGAGGATAAAATCCTCAACATCGCAAATACCGACCTTGAAAACAAGCTGCAACAGCTCGACTGCGATTATCACACATGCCGTCAGCAGAAAGAAGCTCTTTGCGTTTTTTAAGCGCTTGTCCAGCATCGGCAGAAGCACGCCCCACGGGAAGAACAGAGCGAGGTTGCCAAATAGATTCACGCAGAACGGCACGAGCACACGGTAGGAGATATACGGTGTTGTGTACAGTACATAGAAGCTGAAAAACGGGATAAAATTAGTGTTCTGCCGCACATATTCCGAAAACAGCATGTCACTTGCGGCATGGCGCATGAATAATAGGTACACTGCGGCGGCAAGGTACACGGCAAAGGCGGCAGCAAGTATGGTTTTTTTCTTTCCCATTTTCGTCTCTTTTCTTAATTTGTCAATGGTATACTACTGCGCTACCATGAACAGAATCGTATGAAAACCCATCATATACAGTTGCAAAAGCAATGGCGTAATTAGTTGTCGGGTTACAATTATAGAAGTAATACTCAAAGTATTTCCCTTCAAGTTTTGATTCCACCTCACGAGTCGCTGCAACTTTCCCCTTACTCATGTTATAAAGTCCGATTTTCATAATCGTTGGTCTAATACAGGCACCATTAATAATGTTAGTATTCTTCTCATAATTTTCACCTTATAATCCTTCTATAAAAGTATTTAAAAACGCTCCCCGTTTCATTACTCTATAACGAAACAGGGAGCGTTTTTTGGACACTAATTGTCTGATAGTTTTACGCTTTCCGCAATTTTTATGAGCTCCGGCTCATCCAGGTCAGCGGTAATGGTTATCAGGCAGCCGCCCTTTATAAATGCGAGTGTCTTTTTGCTGTAGTAAAGCTCATTTTCGACCGGCACATAGACCGTTGCGGTCGTGCCGCCGACGGTGACCTCGTGTGAGGTACACTCAACGGCGGACAGGAAGTCCTCGGATGAGCTTGTGCAGCCGTAGGTTATGGCATATGTGCCGTTTCGATATTCGATGATGCCAAAGTCGGCGTTCTCGTTAAGCTTCTCATACCCATCCGGCAGCCAAGTCGGGCGATACATGAGTGCGGAAGCGCTTGCTTCCTCTCCGTTTATATAGCTTGGCCAGCCGTCATTGCCGATGAGCCTGTTCCATGTCGATTCAAGCTCAGCCCTTGCCTCGGGGCTGAATGTCAGCACACCGACACCGCCCGCAATGATGACGAGCAGGATAACGGCAGCGGCGGACAGCACTTTCTTGAGCCGTGCCTTTCGACCGATGGCGGCAATTTGGCGTTCATGCTCCGGCGAAAACTCGTGCTCAACTTCGGGCAGTGTTTCCAAAATGGCGGTGCTTGCTTTTTCTGCGGCAATTTTGAGATCGTTATCGCTTATCATAAAAGCCCCGCCTCCTTGCACAATTGTTCAAGTCTTTGCTTTGCCCGCTGAGCGGTCTTGCTCGCAGCGGCGCTCGACATGCCGAGCATATGTGCTATCTCTCGGGTCGAATAGCCGTGGTAATACTTTAATAGTATAAACTGTCTGTAGCGTGCAGGCAGTTTTAATATGCAGTTTACAAGCTCATTGGCGCTTTCGGCTTCGATGCCGCAGCTTTGCTCGCAAAGCTCGCAGCTGCCGTGGCGCTTGAGCTTGCGGTAGCGGTCGATGGCGGTGTTTTCCGCAATCGTGACGACAAAGGCTTTTGTTTTGGTCGATAGCTCATCGGGTATCTTGCCAAGGTTCTCGGCTATTTTCACGAACGCCTGCTGGATCGCGTCCTCTGCCTCATGCTCGTTATGCAATATCTCATTTGCTGCGCAGAACATCACACTGCGGTACTCGTAATACAGTCTTTCAAGCTTTGTCCTGTCCTGTGCTCTGACTAAAGTTAGGGCATATACAAGCATTTTACTTCATAAATCCGCCGTCGGAGGTTATGACCTGACCGGTTATAAAGGACGCTGCGTCAGAGGCGAGGAAGCTCACGACCGCCGCAATGTCCTCGGGTCTGCCGAGCCTGCCGGCAGGGGTGTCCTCGGCAAGGGCAGCGAGCGTTTCCGTGCCGAGTACCTGTACCATGTCGGTGTCGATAACGCCGGGGGCGACGCAGTTTACACGGATATTTGTCGGCGCAAGCTCTTGCGCGAGCGAGCGTGTAAGCCCGATTATTGCGTGCTTTGTTGCAGAATAGGCTACCTCGCAGGATGCGCCGTGCTGACCCCAGATAGACGAGGTGTTTATGATGCAGCCGGAATGCTCGTGCAGCATATGCGGAAGCACGGCCTGGATGGTGTTGAACGCACCGTTGAGGTTCACATCGAAAATGTGCCGCCAATAATCCTCGGTCATGTCCTGAAACAGGCACTGCTTTGCTATGCCTGCATTGTTGACAAGCAGTGTTACCGCACCGAGCTTTTCCTCGATTGCGGCAACCATTTGCTTTACGGCAGCAGCATCTGAAACATCGGCCTTATACCACATGGTTTCACAGCCGTTGCTGCGGAGCATATCGACAAGCTCCTGCGCCTTATCTTCCCGCTCAACGCAGTTTACGCAGACGGCATAACCGTCACGGGCGAGTGTTATTGCCTCTGCCCTGCCGATGCCACGGGACGAGCCCGTTATAAGTGCAACCTTTTTCATATTCCCTCACTTTGCCTCAAACTGGCTGTAATACAGTTCCTTGTACAGGCCGTCCTTCTTCAAAAGCTGCTCGTGCGTGCCGCTTTCGACGACATCGCCCTTTTCCATGACGAGGATGAGATCTGCGTCACGGATAGTCGAGAGCCTGTGGGCAATGACGAATGAGGTCCTGCCCTCGGTGAGCTTGTACATCGCCTGCTGGACGAGAGCTTCCGTGCGGGTGTCGACGGAGCTTGTAGCTTCATCAAGAATTATCATGGGCGCATTTTCGACCATGGCTCTTGCAATGGTGAGCAGCTGCCGCTGACCGGCTGACAGACTGCTGCGGTCGCTGAGCACGGTATCGTAGCCGTCAGGCAGGGTCATGATAAAATGATCCATGCCGACCGCCTTACAGGCAGAGCGCACCTGCTCATCGGTGACATTTTCCTTGCCGTAGACGATATTTTCACGGTATGTTCCCTCAAACAGCCATGTATCCTGCAAAACCATGCCGAACAGGGCGTGCACATCGCTGCGCTTCATTTCCGATATTGGCACGCCGTCTATGCGTATCTCGCCGCTCCACAGCTCATAAAAACGCATGAGCAGGTTCACCATCGTGGTCTTACCGGCGCCCGTGTGGCCGACTATCGCTATCTTCTGCCCGGGCAGAACCCTGGCAGAGAAGTCGTTTATAACGGGCTTATCCTCGTCATAGCCGAAGCGTACATGGTCAAAGGTGACCTCGCCCGTGACCTTTTCGGGATAAGCAGTGCAAGCTCTGTCATCGGATAACTCCTCTTCCTCTAAGAAGCCGAATACACGCTCACCGGCGGCGCCGGCGGACATGAGCTGGGTAGCTGCCTGCGCTATCTGCGAAAGCGGATTCGTAAACAGGCGCACATATGCGATAAAGGACACTATCACGCCGAACGAGATAGTCCCGCTCATGGCGAGGGCAGCGCCCACAACGCACACGGCGACATAGCCGAAATTGCCGATAAAGCCCATGAACGGCATCATAAGTCCGCCGAAGAACTGAGATTTCCATGCACTTTCATAGAGATTGCCGTTTATGCGCTTAAACTCAGCCTTGGCCTGCGCAGTTGCTCCGTAGACACGGACAATATCTTGTCCCGAGTACATTTCCTCGACATGACCGTTCATGTCGCCGAGGTTTTTCTGCTGCTGACGGAAGTATTTTCTCGACTTTTTTATCACCGTGAACATGAAAACAAAGCCGATAAGCGACGAGCCGATGGCGGCAAGCGACATGACGGCGTTCGTTGCAAACATGATTATAGTAACGCCGACAAACTGAACAACGCCTTGAACAAGGGTGGTGATGCTGGAGTTGAGCGTTGAGCTGAGGGTATCGACATCGTTTGTGATACGGCTTAGAATATCGCCGATGCTGACCCTGTCAAAGTATTTGAGCGGCATGCGGTTTATCTTCTGGGAGATGCTGTCACGAAGGCTCCATGCAAGCTTCTGCATGACGGTTATCATGGCATAGCTTGCAATGCAGGACAGCAGGCCGCTTCCCACATAAATAATGAGGATAGCTATTATCGCCTGCTTTATGCCGTCCATGTCTATGCCGGTGGTAAGTCCGGCGGCGATGGAGTTTGTTAGGTCTGCCATCTTGTCCGGCGCAATGAGCGTAAGCGCCGTGCTGCCGAGCGAAAGTATAAGCGATATGATTATCGCAGCATGCCACGGCTTGAGGTAGCGCAGCAGCGACAGCATGGAGGACTTGAAGTTTTTCGGTTTTTCGTCAACGGGGGGCCTTCTCATTCCTTTCATATGGCAAGCTCCTCCTCCGACAGCTGCGACAGGGCTATCTGACGATAGACCTCGCAGTTTTTCATAAGTTCCTGGTGCGTGCCGGTGCCGACCTGTCTGCCCTCGTCAAGGACGATTATCTTATCGGCGGACATAATGGTTCCGATGCGCTGGGCAACGATGAGCTTCGTTTCGTTTTCGGTCTTGGCCTTGAGCGCATCACGCAGCTCACGGTCTGTCTTGAAGTCGAGTGCCGAGAAGGTGTCGTCAAAAATGAGTATCTCGGCGTCCCTGCACAGCGCCCTTGCAATGGACAGGCGCTGCTTCTGGCCGCCGGAGAAGTTGGTGCCGCCTTGTGCGACATGCGACTTTACACCGTCCTCAAGGCCGTCTACAAACTCCTCGGACTGGGAGATATGCAGTGCGTCCCTAAGCTTTGCCCTGTCGGCATTTGCGCCGAAGGCAACATTGTCTTCGATATCGCCGGAGAACATCACGGCACGCTGGGACACATAGCTGAGCTTTTTATAGAGCTTTTCGAGCTCATAATCACGCACATCCACACCGTCGACCAAGACTGCGCCCTCGGTGACATCGTAAAACCTCGGGATGAGGTTAACGAGCGTCGTTTTGCCCGAGCCCGTGGAGCCTATGAACGCCACGGTCTCGCCACGGTGAGCGGTAAAGCTTATATCGGTCAGCACATTGCCGCTGCCACCGGGGTAGGTAAAGCTTACATTTCTGAACTCCACCTCGCCGACGCAGGTCTCCTCAGGCTGCGGCTTTGCGCTGTCAACTATCTTGGGCTCGGTTTCAAGCACCTCGTTTATACGCTTTGCGGCGACGAGTGCTCTTGGTGCAACGATGAACACCATGACTATCATGATGAACGACATGATGACCTGCATAGCGTAGGACATGAACACTATCATGTCGGCAAAGATATCAACTCTTGTGGCTATCGACGCCGCATTTTCAATTACGACGGCGTTTATGAGCACTGCGCCAATCCAGTAGATGGACATGTTAAGGCAGTTCATGGTGATATTCATGAACGGGCTTAAAAGCGTCATGGTGCG
Source organism: Firmicutes bacterium CAG:555 (assembly GCA_000431075.1). Classification (GTDB taxonomy): domain Bacteria; phylum Bacillota; class Clostridia; order Oscillospirales; family Oscillospiraceae; genus F23-B02. The sequence continues at coordinate 24,280 of HF986897.1, read as the reverse complement.
GTTAGCAAAAAGCTGATTTTTGAGAAGGTCGGTATTGGCCTTTTCAAACTTTCGTTCCTGATACTCTTCGGCGTTGTAGGCACGCACGACACGAATGCCGCTAAGGTTCTCTCTTGCGGCGTGGTTCAGTGCATCCTGCAGCCACTGGATCTTGCGGAACTTCGGGAAAGTCAGCACCATTGCAATCGCAAGGAAGCCTACCAGCAGTACAATGGCAATGCCCGTTGCGAGCGACCACTGCCACGCCTTGCCGGCGATTTTCGTAATTGCCCATATGGCCATTGCGGGCGCTTTGATGACGACCTGCATGGACAGGACTATGAGCATCTGCACCTGCACGACATCGTTTGTTGAACGGGTGATGAGGCTTGCGGTGGAAAAGGAGTTTATCTCCTCCATGGAGAACGACTCTACCTTATCGAACATTGCCGCACGCAGTCTTCTTGAGAAGCTTGCGGCGATGGACGAGGCGAGGTAGCAGACCATTATCGATGACGCAAGGCTTCCGAGAGAGCAAAGCAGCATCTTGCCGCCGGACGCCCAGATATCGGCCATGGCGCTGCCCTCGGTCTCGACAAGTGTCGTTATCTCCGACATGTAATCGGGCAGCTTGAGGTCAAGCCACACCTGCGATATAATAAAGACTAGACTGACAAGGAAAAACAACCATTCCCTGCCCTTCATATACCTGAGAAGCTTTGTCATTTTCCGGCGTTCACTCCTTCTTTCCGTACTTTCTGTCAATATGCTCCTGTATCATTTTCTGAGCTATCTGCGCCGTCTCCTTCGTCGTGTGGCTCTTTACAAAGTCACCGTCGAGCACATCGAGGATGTCGAGCTCTATCTTCGTTTTCTTTAAAGGCACATTGCGCACTATTTCGTCTGTGCCGTGGATAGCGGCGATGACGACCGGAACACCGGTGCGCTGTGCAATCTTAAACGAGCCTGCGTGGAACGGCAGAAGCTCGTCCTCACGGCTGCGGGTACCCTCGGGGTAGATGACAACGGACGCAACATCGTCCTGAATGTACTTGCTTGCCGACTTGACCATCGCAAGCGCCTCACGATTGTTATCACGGTTCACCGGCAGGCAACCGCATTTGTGCATAACAGGTCCCACAATTGGTAACTTGAAGTTTTCGGGCTTTGATATGTAGATATACTCCTTTGCGCCGAAAAGCTTAATGGACGCAATGGGGTCGAATATCGAGCGGTGGTTGCAGACCATGAGATAGCGCTGTCCCTCGGGAAGCTTCTCGGTTCCCGTGACGGACACCCTCGCACCTACAAGCACGCAGATTATCTCGGCAAGCTCATTCATGTTCCACTGCCAGAACTTCGACGGCTTTTCCTGTGGCTTTTCCATATCCACGGTAAGCTCCGATGCAGCGTACACCGCCGCAATGTACGCCAAAAATGTACCTATGTAAAACTCGGCAAAGCGCAAAAGTGCAAAGCCCGCAAGCTTAATGCCCGTGAACTCTACCCTCGGCGACGAAATGTTGAGAGCCGTCGCTGCGGCGCTCAGTCCTGCAAATAATTTAAGAAGCATCTCACTACCTCCGGCCTAACCTTAGTCATAATTTTATATTTTAACACGATTCTTTGAATTTCCCAACACAAACATTCAAATTTTTGCAGCAATTTTCATTTTGTTAACATCTAAGTGCCGTCTATTGTTAAGATTGATACATTCATGTCAATATTCTGGCCGTTTTGCACTTGTTTTTGTGTGTTTTGCACACCTTAGCCGTGGTTTTTTTCATACTTTCGTAAAATTTGATAAACTTGTTGAATTTACACGAATAAGCGTCAAATTTGAATTGATTTTTTTAAGTGATTAGTATAAAATACATAGACAGCCCAATAACTTTTTGTTAAAAATTTTATAGGAGTGAGTAAAAAATGGATTCTCTTATCTGGCTGGCCCCCGCGCTGGCAGTCGTCGCTCTGCTTTTTGCTTTCTACAAGATTTCTTTTGTTTCCAAGCAGGATGCAGGCACCGACCGCATGAAGGAAATATCCTCCGCAATCAGTGATGGCGCTCGCGCTTTCCTCTTTGCCGAGTATAGGATCCTTGCTATCTTTGTTGCTGTTCTGTTCATCGCAATAGGCTTCGGCCTTAACAGCTGGATCACCGCTGTTTGCTTCCTGTGCGGCGCAGCATTCTCCATTCTTGCCGGCTACATCGGCATGAATGTCGCCACCAAGGCAAATGTCCGCACCGCAAACGCTGCCCGTGAAAGCGGCATGAACAAGGCTCTGTCGATCGCCTTCTCCGGCGGCTCGGTCATGGGTATGTGCGTTGTCGGCCTCGGCCTTCTCGGCGCAAGCGTTCTGTACATGATTTTCAACAATCTGAATGTCCTCTTCGGCTTCTCGCTCGGTGCTTCCTCTATCGCTCTGTTTGCCCGTGTCGGCGGCGGTATCTACACCAAGGCAGCCGATGTCGGTGCTGACCTCGTCGGTAAGGTCGAGGCAGGCATCCCCGAGGATGACCCTCGTAACCCCGCTGTTATCGCTGACAATGTCGGCGACAATGTCGGCGATGTCGCCGGTATGGGTGCTGACCTGTTTGAGAGCTATGTCGGTGCTATCATCTCCGCAATGACCCTCGGTGCTGTTGCTATTACCGACACCGCCAACGGTGTTATCTTCCCCCTCGTTATCGCAGCCTGCGGTATTCTTGCTTCCGTTATCGCAACCTTCTTCGTCCGCGGTAAGGAAGGCTCGAACCCCCACAAGGCTCTTAAGATGGGCTCTTATGTTTCCGCACTTCTCGTCGTTATTGCTTCCCTCATCTTCAGCAAGTCGATGCTCGGCAGCATGGGCGGCGCTATCGCAATCATCTCCGGCCTCGTTGTCGGTCTCGTTATCGGCGTTGTCACCGAGGTCTACACCTCCGGCGACTACAAGTTTGTTAAGAAGATCGCTCAGCAGTCCGAGACCGGTTCTGCTACCACCATCATTTCCGGTACCGCAGTCGGCATGATGTCCACTTGGGTACCCGTCCTGCTTATCTGCGTAGGCATCTTCCTTGCTTACAAGTTTGCAGGCCTTTACGGCATCGCACTCGCAGCAGTCGGTATGCTTTCCACCACCGGCATCACCGTCGCAGTTGACGCTTACGGTCCTATCGCCGACAACGCCGGCGGTATCGCCGAGATGAGCGGCCTTGACCACTCCGTGCGTGAGATCACCGATAAGCTCGACGCTGTCGGCAACACCACCGCTGCAATGGGCAAGGGCTTCGCTATCGGCTCTGCTGCTCTGACCGCACTTGCACTGTTCGTATCCTTCACTCAGGCAACCGGCCTGAACGCTGCTGAGGTTGCACTCACCAGCCCCACAGTCGTTATCGGTCTTCTCATCGGCGGCATGCTCCCGTTCGTGTTCTCCGCTATGACCATGGACTCCGTTTCCAAGGCTGCATACAGCATGATCGAGGAAGTTCGCCGTCAGTTCCGTGAGATCCCCGGCATCATGGAAGGCAAGGCAAAGCCCGACTACAAGACTTGCGTTGCTATCTCCACCACCGCTGCTCTTAAGGAAATGCTCGTTCCCGGTATCATGGCCGTTATTGCTCCTCTGGCAGTCGGTCTCATCCTCGGCTCCACCGCTCTTGCAGGTCTGCTCGCAGGCTCCCTCGTTTCCGGCGTTATGATGGCAATGTTCATGTCCAACGCAGGCGGCGCATGGGATAATGCAAAGAAGTACATTGAGGAAGGCAACCACGGCGGCAAGGGCTCCGATGCTCACAAGGCAGCCGTTGTCGGCGACACCGTCGGCGATCCGTTCAAGGATACCTCCGGTCCTTCCATCAACATCCTTATCAAGCTCATGACCGTTGTTTCAACTGTTTTCGCAGCTCTGTTCACTGCAAACGGCCTGTTCTGATAACAAAATTTCAAGCGCTCGGGACAAGTTCCCGGGCGCTTTTTTCATTTTGTTAACACAATGCTTGACATATGGTGTATAATGTACGAGTTAGAAAGTAATCCGCATAAGATGAATGGAGGTTTATATGCAAAAGAAAATCTTGAAACCAATATTCTCGTTCGTGCTTGCTTTTGTCATGGCGGTGAGCATTTTCGTCGGCTTTATCCCGGCAACAGCCTCCGCAAAGGTGACTCAGTCGGAGATAGATGACCTTAAAAGCCAGAAGGCCGCCCTTTCCGAGCAGTCGGCAAGCTATGAAAAGACCATTAGTTCCCTCAAGAATAAGAAGAATGCCCAGGTTGAGCTCAAGACTGCTCTTGACAGTAAGCTTGCTCTGACCAATCAGCAGATCATGAATCTTGAGGAACAGATAAAGCTGCACGATGCGCTCATCGAGCGCAAGACCCAGGAGGTCGACGAAGCGCAGAAAACCGCCGATGAGCAGCTTGAAAAGTACAAGAAGCGTGTTCGTGCCATGGAGGAGAGCGGCAGATACAACTACTTTGAGGTTCTCTTCGGCGCAAACAGCATCGGTGAATTTTTAAGCCTTATTGATGACATCGGCGATATAATGCAGAGCGACAAGGAGCTTGAGGAGTCGTACAAGAAGTCGGTCACCGATCTTAAGACGGTCAAGGCCGAGTACGAGGAAGCACAGACCGAGCTCAAGCAGAACAAGGTCGAGTGTGCAAAGCTCAAGGATCAGCTTCAGGTCGACATCACTCAGGCTGCGGCAGTCATCACTTCCCTGCAGTCCGACATCAGCAAGAACGCATCCGTACTCAGCACTCTTGACAGCCAGGAGTCTGCACTCCAGTCTCAGATTCGAGCCAAGGTAAAGCAGCTCAACGAGCAGAAGAGGGCTGAGGAAGAAGCCAATACGCCCAACGGCGGCAGCTCCGGAGGGAGTAGCGGCGGAAGCTCTGTCGGCACCGGCAGTCTTGTTTGGCCCTCCGGCTGTACCTATATAACGAGTCGTCAAGGCCCCCGCACTCACCCCATCACCGGTGAATACAAGAACCACGGTGGCACCGACATCGGCGCAAGCTACGGCAGCGCCATCTATGCCGCAGATAGTGGTAAGGTCGTAAGCTCCAGCGACGGCTGGAACGGCGGCTGGGGCAACTATGTCATGATCGACCACGGCAACGGAATGCAGACATTGTATGCTCACATGTCCTCTCGTGCCGTCTCCGTCGGTCAGACCGTCAAGAGAGGGCAGACCATCGGCTATGTCGGCTCGACCGGCATGTCAACCGGCCCGCACCTGCACTTTGAGATGTATGTCAACGGCTCAAGGATCGATCCCCAGACGAAGTACCCCGGCATGAGCTTCACCTACTCGGCAAGCGCATGATATAAAATGAAAAAAGGAAGCAGTTAAAAACTGCTTCCTTTTTTCATGTCCAATATGTGAGCTTTTCGCCGTCGTCTAAAACGGCAAGCTCTTTCCTCTCTTTAATGAGCCTGTAGGCTGCGTAGAACTCTCCCGCCGCACCGGCTATGTTGATTATCTGAATTATGTAAACCTGCCAGAAGAACCTTTCCGGCAGCACAAGGTTTAGTATCAGGAGCACGACACCGATGATAGCGACCGATGCAAAGCAGTAGATGAGGTAGCCTTTGAGAGTGAATACCGCTTCGCTTACACAGTGGGCGTGGTATTTTTCAAAGATAATCTTCGCCGTATCGCCCGTCAACCGCTTTAACATGCACGCATGTAAAAGCTCATGCACACAGTAATACACAGCCGCCATGACGATTATCAGCACCGCACGCAGGACGAAACTGCCCACACCACCGACATCGTAAAGCTTCGCTATCGGCACAAAAATACAGCCTATCCCGACAAGCACAGCGGCTAAGCCCACCGCGCCCAAGCTAAGATACAGCCTGAGTTTCTTATCTTCCTCGGGGTCAATGACATGCTCGGTTTTGAGCTTTTCGGGCTTTTCTTTATAACAATACATACTCTTGCTCCTTTATTCCGACGGCAATGGTATGGGCTTATCGGTGAGCACTTTGCCGAAGCACATGAGCGTTATACCGGAGCTGGAGCTGATAACCACATCGGCATCGGCACGCTGCCTGTTTGCGGAAAACAGGTACACATTGCCAGCATAGTCCTGGCAATACTGCTTGCACTTCATGTCGCCGTCAACAAAGAACAGGCCGACATCGCCGTCACGGATAATAGCCCCCCTCTTGCACAGTGCGACCGACCCATCCTTGATGTACGGTTCCATACTGTCGCCATCAATGCGCACGGCAAAGTCCGCTGCCGTACCCTCTGGGACCTCGTAATCGGTGTAATCGTCGCCGAAGGCCGGTGATGCATAGCCTGCGGCAGCTGGGGTGGAATACAGAGGTATGATCTTGGCAGGCTTCTCGGCATTGGCTGCACTCTCGAGCCGTGAAAGCTCATGGTCAATGACCGTGTCTACAAGCGACTTGCCGTTATCGTCAAGCTGTCTGTAATTGGTCACAAGCTCCCACTCCCGGCCATCCGGAAGCCTTGGCAGGCTGATATTCTCGCACATACGCTCAACGGGTACATTCAGTTCACTGCAAATACGCATCATGAGGTCAAAATCGACCTTCTGATTATCCCTTTTGACCATACTGTACAGTGTCTGCGCCGGAGCGTTCAATCGCCGTGCCAGCTCGCTTATGGTTATGCCCTTATCGTCAAGAATTTGCTTTAGCATGGAGCCTCTCATAGTCAGCACCTCCCCACACATGTATAACATTCTTTTCGCATTATGTCAAGGAATAATTGAGTTTCTTAAAATTATGTCAATGCGGATTTGACATTTTGACTGTGTCAGTGTAGCATTTATATATGAATAACTCTTCATATGAAGGAGGCGCACCATGGATGAAATAAGCCGCACAGACATTCCGGACGAGAGTCAACTCGGTGCGCTTTCGGATTTTTTCCGCATTTTCGGCGACCAGACACGGCTGCGCATTTTATATGCACTTGCAAAAACCGAGCTTTGCGTGTGCGACCTTGCGAAGCTTTTAGGAGCGTCGCAATCGGCGGTGTCGCACCAATTGCAGGTACTGCGCTCGCACAGGCTCGTCAAATAACCCAGACCAGGCAAGACGGCCCAAAATCCCGCCGTGAGGGCAAGACGGTGTTCTACTCCCTCGACGACGGGCACATTTTTTCGATACTTGATATCGGCACAAAGCATCTTGAGGAGGTATGACTATGCAGGAAGAAAAGCAAACTCTCAAGCGTGATATCATAATAATTCTGCTCGGCGCTGCGCTGTTTGTCGGTGTGTGGATATACACAAGCTCACAGCCGAACATCAACCAGTGGTTGATGCTGGGGCTGTTTTTGGTTCCCTACCTTGTCTTGGGCTTTGAGATAATAAGCGATGCAATAATCAAGCTCTTGCACGGTGAATTATTCGACGAGTATTTTCTGATGACGGTCGCCTCAATCGGCGCACTGTGCATCGGCGAGTACCCCGAGGCCGTGGCGGTCATGCTGTTTTTCCGCATCGGCGAGTGCTTTGAGGACTACGCAGTTGGCAAAAGCCGCCGCTCGATTGCCGAGCTTATGGGCATCCGCCCCGATTACGCCTGTGTTGAGGTCGATGGCGTTTTGCAGAAATTTGACCCGAACACCATTCCCGTCGGCACGGTGATCACCGTCACCCCGGGTGAGCGCATCCCGCTCGACGGCGTTATCATGGACGGTGAGAGCAGCGTTGACACCTCCGCCCTTACGGGTGAGTCGATGCCCCGCACCGTAAAAAAGGGTCAGCAGGTCGTGTCCGGCTGCGTTAATCTGAGCGGCGTTCTGCGCATCAGGGTAAGCAGTACATATAAAGAGTCAACGGTGTCGAAGATGCTCGAGCTTGTCGAACACTCGGCAAACAGCAAGTCCCGCCGCGAGGCGCTCGTGACCCGCTTTGCCAAGGTGTACACCCCCGTAGTAGTCGCTCTTGCGGTGCTGCTCGCCGTTATTCCGTCTCTTGTTGACGGCAACTGGCTCGAGTGGATACGCCGGGCGCTGATATTCCTTGTTATCTCCTGCCCGTGTGCGCTTGTTATCTCCGTGCCGCTGAGCTTCTTCGGAGGTATCGGCTGCGCATCAAAGCACGGCATTTTGATAAAGGGCTCGACCTATCTTGAAGCCCTTGCAGATACGAGCACCGTTGTTATGGACAAGACCGGCACGGTCACGGAGGGAAGCTTCACCGTGACGGGCGTTGAGCCTATCGGCATTAGTGGTGCTGACCTTATAACCCTTGCCGCTGCCGCCGAGTGCTACTCCAGTCACCCGATCGCACTGTCACTCAGAAAAGCGTGCAAGAACTTGCCCGACCGCAGGCTCGTCACCAATGTGCGTGAGCTTACAGGGCGTGGCATTGAGGCCAATGTCTGCGGCAGGCGGGTGCTTGTCGGTAATGCGGCTCTGATGACCTCTAACGGCATCACGCCCAAAACCCCGACCGAGCACGCAACGATTGTCCATGTTGCCGCAGACGGCATTTACGGCGGCTATATCGTCATCGACGACCGCATAAAGGACGGCGCAAAGCAGGCCGTGAGCGACCTTTACAGGCTGGGCGTTGAGAGTACCGTCATGCTCACGGGTGACGGAAAGCGAACGGCTCAGGCCGTCGCCACGGCACTCGGCGTAAACAATGTATACAGTGAGCTTCTGCCAAGCGACAAGGTCATCGCCGTGGAGGAGCTTTTGCGGCAAAAGCATACAGGTACGCTGCTGTTTGTCGGTGACGGCATTAACGACGCTCCCGTGCTCGCCCGCTC
>HF986897.1:11495-15474 GCA_000431075.1 Firmicutes bacterium CAG:555 | reverse complement strand
CCGCCGATGTCGTGCTTATGGACGACGATGTAAGAAAGCTTCCGCTTGCCATCGAGATATCACAGCACACGGTGGGTATTGCAAAGCAGAATATCGCCTTTTCTTTGACAGTTAAATTTGTTATAATGCTGCTGGGCGCACTGGGTATTGCGGGTATGTGGCTTGCGGTGTTCGCCGATGTGGGCGTGCTGATACTGGCCGTGCTCAACGCCACAAGAACTCTTAGGATCAATGAAGAATGAATGTTTACGATTTTGATAAAACGATATTTTACCCCGACTCATCGGTGACTTTTGTTAAATGGGAAATGAAGCGTCACCCGCTCATTTTCCTGCGCTGCCTGCCGGTGGCGCTGTGGCACGGGCTTTTGTATCTGCTTAAGATCATGTCCAAAGAGCAGCTCAAGGAGGGTGCAATGCGCTTTATCCGCTATCTGCCGGACATTGATGCAGAGCTTGAGACCTACTGGAACGAGCACGAATCGTGGATATGCCCGTGGTATCTCAAGCAGCAAAGGCCGGACGACCTCGTTATCTCCGCTTCGCCGGAATTTGTGGTCAAGCCCATGACCGATAGGCTCGGCATCAGGCTCATCGCAACTGACATGGATAAGCACACGGCAAAGATAGACGGCCTCAACTGCCACGGCAAGGAGAAGGTACGCAGGTTTTATAAGGAGTTTCCCGAGGATACTGTGGTCGAGAACTTCTACTCCGACTCGCTTACCGACACTCCGCTTGCGAAGCTTGCCGACAAGGCGTATCTCATAGTCGACAAGGGGCAGACGCCCGTGCCATGGCCGGACAAATAAAAAAACACCGCCGCAGAGATTTAACTCTGCGGCGGATTTTCGTTAGGTTTTGTGTTAAGTTGACGGGAGTCGAACGACTATCGGTTTTGCCGGGCAGATCACTGCTCATACTGCGTCAGCGCCCTTCCTCATTTAAGGCTCAGTCTTGCCTAAACAAAAATCTGCTCGGCAAAACTGCGCAGCATCTGTCAGTAGTGTTTTTCGAGGGATTTTCGGCTTTCTTTTGGTGCAGTCGGGCTTTGTGCCCGGCAAGACGAAAAAAGGCGAAAAGCACCGAAAGGGCACACTGACAGACGATAGGTGGTCGGCTACCGTCAGCTTTTATTTAAGTCCTCTTGCCTTTATGTAGTCAAGGATGACCTGCACGGTGCCCTCAACGCCGAGCTTGGAGCTGTTGATGCACATATCGTAGTTCTGTGCGTCGCCCCATGTCTGGTCGCTGTAATATCTGTAGAAGCTTGAACGGTCCTTGTCGACTTCCTTTATCTTCTTCCTTGCCTCGGTCTCATCAAGTCCTTGGCGGCGCTCAAGGCACTTGAGGCGCTCGTCCATGTCGCCGAGGATGAACACGCTGATAAGATCGTCATGGTCACGCAGGATATAGTCTGCGCATCGACCGACGAAAATGCAGTTGCCCTTTTCGGCGATATTGCGCATGGCCTCAAATTGCGCCGATACGACCTGCATATTAAGGCGGAAGTTTTCGTTCAGACCGTAGCCGCCTGCGTGGAGGATAAATGCGGACATGCGCTTTTCATCGAAGGCGTCAATGAGGTCTCTGCTGAAGTCGGAGTGATTTGCCGCTTCGTCCACGATCTCCTTGTCGTAGCACTTGTAGTTGAGCTTTTCGGCGAGAAGTCTTGCGATCTCCCTGCCGCTGGATCCATGCTGTCTGCCGATGGTAATTATCATTTGCCATGCCCCCTATTTTGTTAATGTAGTAACATTATACACTAAAGTTAACAAAAATTCAACGCATATATAGATTTTTTTGTGCATATCTTTATGCATGGTCAACAGAAAGCGTTTAATTATGAATACTGCCCTGCTCACGGGCTCATCGCTTGCGATGAGCGCCATTTCCATGGCATTCCAGGTTTGGCTTGCCGGGCGCATCGGCTCTGCGGGCATCGGACTGTACCAGTTGGTTCTCTCTGTAGCGTTTTTGTGTACCACCTTTGCCGTTTCGGGCATCCGCTTTGCCGCCACAAGATTAGTCTCCGAGGAGCTGGGGCACGAGCGCAGCTGGAGCGTTGCCGCCGCAATGCGTCGCTGCTTTGCATACAGTCTGTTTTTCGGGCTGAGCGCCATGGCGGTGCTGTTTTCATTTGCCGAGCCGATCGGCTTTTTGTGGATAGGTGACGCAAGAACGGTAAAGTCTCTAAAGCTCATCGCCTTTTCCATGCCGTTTCTGTCGCTGTCATCGGTCATGTCCGGTTACTTTACCGCCTGCGGCAGGGTGTGGAAGCCAACGGTAGTGCATCTCGGTGAGCAGCTTATAACCATTGGCTTTGTGGCGTATTTCCTTGCGCACTCACCGGCGGGCGATATCGAGAAAAACTGCGCTGCCGTGATGCTCGGCAATGTCTGCGGCGATGTGATATCCTTTGTCTGCATGCTGCTGTTTTATCTCACCGACCGCCATTCGGTAAGGGATTACTCTGCGCAGAAGCTCAAGCTCACTTCACGGATGCTCAAGGTCGCACTGCCGCTGGCGGTGTCGGCCTACGCACGCTCGGCGCTTTCAACGCTCGAGCACCTTTTAGTTCCCCGTGGGCTCAAGGCCGCAGGCTTTTCGGCGGACAGGGCACTCTCCGGCTATGGGGTCATACAGGGTATGGTGCTGCCCATTGTGTCCTTCCCCGCCTGCATACTCATGGCGTTAGCGGAGCTAATTATCCCCGAGCTTACCGAGGCGCAGGTGCGCGGAAACGATGGCGATATTTCCAAAACCGTGAGCTTGCTTATAAAAAAGGGCCTCGGCTATTCGTCAGCCGTTGCCCTTGTGCTGTTTGTTTTTGCCGACAAGCTCGGCGTGCGGATATACTCCTCGCCCGAGGCGGGCGACTACCTGCGGCTGCTTGCGCCGCTTATCCCGATAATGTACACGGATATGGTGGCCGACGGCTGTCTCAAGGGTCTGGGACAGCAGCTTTGGTGCATGGGGATAAATCTCTTGGATGCGCTGCTGGGCGTTCTGCTTGTGTGGCAGGTGCTGCCGGTGTTCGCCCTGAAGGGGTATATCTGCATCATTTACTTTAATGAGTGTCTTAACTTTGCGTTGAGCATCATGCGGCTTCGTAAGGTCACGAAGATCAGGCTTTTTTCTTAGCGCTGCGCTCCTGAAGCTTCTTGTCGCCCTTGTGCAGCAGCGGCGAGATGCGCTTATAAAGCAGCATGGTCAGCAGCGTGACGATGGCGCCCTTTATGAGGTTAAACGGCACAACTGCAAACAAAACGAGCGTCGACACGCTGTTGATAGCGGAGTTTACCTCCGTGCCCATTGCGATGATGGCATCAAGCGGCATGCCGTAGAGGTCTGCAAAGGTCGGCAGCAGGTACACGGCGTTGAACAGGCTTCCGAACACTGTCATTATGAGCGTGCCGACTATCATGCCGGTGAGCGCAGACTTTTTGCCCTTGTTCATGTGGTAAATTATCGAAGCTGGAAGCACGAACGAGCAGCCGACGACGAAGTTTGCGAAGTCGCCGACAAAGGCGGTGGTCGTGCCCTTCAAAACCAGCTTTACAACGATCTTCAAAAGCTCACCGACGACACCGGCCACGGGTCCGAGGTAGAAGGTGCAGATCAGAATGGGTATCTCGCTTAAGTCTATCTCATAAAACGACGGTGCGAAAAACAGCGGTATCTCAAGAAACATCAAAAAGCCCGCCATAGCGGAGAATATCGCCGTATACGAGATAAAATGCGTGCTGCCGAGCTTTTTTCTGTCCTTAACGAGCAGCTTTTCGAGGATATATGCGACAGCAAGTATCGCTACGAAAATCAAGAGGCAGATGAGGATGAAGCTAAGGTTGTCTTTTAGTGTCTGTGACATGGGTATTTCCTCCACGAATAAAAAATCACCCGAAAGAACAATATCTCTCAGGTGCTCGCACATCGAACATCTTCTTTCATCCAGACTATACTGTCGGTACCGGAATCAC
>HF986897.1:7789-11446 GCA_000431075.1 Firmicutes bacterium CAG:555 | reverse complement strand
TCGCGGACTTTACCGCCGGTCGGGTATTTCACCCTGCCCTGAAGATATATCGTTTATTCGGTTGTGCCTTTATTATAGTCCCCGAAAGCAATTTGTCAATAGCTCTTTGACATTTTTCTCATAATGACATATAATGCCGATGAGAGAGAAGGTGTAACATGTCCGAATACGGCAAATGCTGCTGCTTCACCGGTCACAGGCCGCAGAAGCTGCCTTGGGGCTATAACGAGCTCGATCCACGCTGCATTGCGTTCAAAGCAAAGCTTGCAGCCGTCATTAAGGCGGTGTACGAGTCCGGCATAAAGCATTTTATCTGCGGCATGGCGCTCGGCTGCGATATGTACTGCGCCGAGGCTGTTATTGAGCTCAGGAAGAGCTTTGACGATATAACGCTCGAAGCCGCCGTCCCCTACGACGGGCAGGAGGCCAAGTGGTCGGAGCAAAACCGCAGACGATATCGCAGCATTCTCATGCAGTGCGACACAACGACGCTTATTCAGGACACTTATACGCCCGGCTGCATGATGCGCCGCAACAGGTACATGGTGGACAACTCCAATGTCCTCATCGCCTGCTACAACGGCAGCTCCGGCGGCACATGGAACACCGTCAGATACGCCATGGAAAAGGATATTGAGATCATTCAGGTGGAGATAGAGATATGAGCAGATTACTTAAAAGCATTTTCGGCGCAGGCTCGGACTACGATACCCACGCTCCGTATAAGTACCCCGAGTTTGACAGAACACCCGAGGATGCCCCGAGATATACACCGAACGATGACGGCTGGTGGCGCCGCCCCGATGCCGAGGGTACGAATGAAGCGGTGCTGTGCTGCGTGGGCGACCTCATGGGTGAGCCGAAGCTGCAAAGGGCGAACAAATACGGCGATGCGTTTTTCATGCACCCGTGCTTTCGCTTTGTGCGTGATATCATGCGCAGCTCTGACTTCGCCGTGGGCAATCTTGAAACGACCGTGACGGACAGGTCACCCTACGCCTGCGAGGCACACATAATTGAGGAAAAGTACCACTGCAATTCGCCGGAGGCTTACCTTGACGCTCTGCGCTACGCCGGCTTTGACGCACTTGTTAACGCAAATAACCACAACTGCGATTCGAGAGCTGCCGGACTCATAGACACGCTGAAAGCTCTTGACCGCCACGGCTTCATGCACACCGGCACCTTTGCCTCTCCCGATGCCGAGCGTGCTGTCTTTGCCGAGGTAAACGGCATCCGCCTTGCGGTGCTATCGTATGCGACCTATTTTAACAGAAACGACGGCTGCTTTACGCCGTTCGGCCGCAAAACGCTTCTGAACAGATACTCTGCCGACAAGGCAAGCAATGACATTGACTATGCCCGCAAAAAGGGTGCGGAATTTGTGCTCGTGTATATGCACTGGGGCACGGAATACACCCACGAGCCGAACGGCAGCCAGCGCAGAATGGCAAAAGAGCTTGCAGACTGCGGCGCCGACTACATAGTCGGTTCGCACACGCATTGTCTGCAAGCCCGTGAATTTGTTGAAAGCGCCGACGGCAGGACGGTTCCCGTTGTCTTCTCGATGGGCAATTTCCTTACGAGCGAGACCAAAGAGATAAGCCGCCATACCGGCATTTTGCAGCTGACGCTCAGGAAGTCTGACAGCGGCATAGCTGTGACCGAACGCTTCATCCCCTGCTATGTGTACAGGCAGTACGACACCGCCCGCTACGCTCCCGTGCCCACGACCCGTGAGACGAGCTACAAGTCAGACAGGGAACTGCTCGCCAAGGCGGATAAGTACGCCCGTGATGTCATGTGTATCAAGGAGCCTGTCACGGTAAACTAATTTACAAGATAATTATACAGATCATCTGCGGTCTCGGCAATGTAAACCGCTCCGTGTTCCTCAAGCTCATTCGGCTCTGCGTAGCCGAAGCGGACACCGATACAGTCGAGGCCGCATTTTTTTGCGCCTATGACATCGTATTTGCGGTCGCCGACCATTATAGCGTCAGTGGGCTCAATACCGAAGCTTTTGAGCACGAAGTCTATGACCTCCCACTTCTGCCCCCGTGTGCCGTCAAATTCAGAGCCGCAGATGAGGTCGAAGTCATCGGTCATGCTGTAGTGCTCCAATATCTGCCTCGCTAAGCGCTCGGGCTTGCTTGTTGCAACTGCGAGCTTTTTGCCGGCTGCCCGAAGCCTTTGCATAAGCTCATGCATCCCGTCAAAGGGGCTGCACTCGGCCCAGCCGATGGGCAGATAACGCTCACGGTAAAGCTCGGTGGCGTGCAGAGCGTCTTTCTCGCTCATACCGTATTTTTGCATGAACATCTCAACGAGCGGAGGACCTGCAAAGCACATGAGCTCGTCAAGCTCAGCTTCAATGCCCATTTTGCCCAGCGCATACTGAACGCATTTTGTGATACCCTCGGCAGTGTCGAAAACAGTGCCGTCAAAGTCAAAGAGAATGTAGTCTTTCATTTTTATCTATCTCCTGTCAGCAAAATTGTAACATTGCCTCACTCACTTGTCAAACGGTGCATACAATGAGAAGGTGAGGTGGTAAAATGAGTGTCCGGTTTTTCCTCGGAGCAAACTCCGGTGACGGTTTTTACTCGCTGTACGATAACTTTGCCTGTGCTCCCGGCGATCGGCTGCATCTGATCAAGGCAGGTCCCGGCTGCGGAAAATCTACCTTCATGAAAAAGCTTGCGTCCCGTGCCGAGGAGCAAGGGTTCACCGTTGAGTACATACTGTGCTCGGGCGACCCGGAGTCTCTCGACGGTGTCTACATCCCTGCGCTGCACCTTGGGTTAGCCGATGCAACTGCACCGCATATTTTAGAGCCGAGACTGTTTGCGATCGACAGTTGTTATGTTAACTTGGGGCAATTTTGTTCAAGCTTTAAAAGTGAGAAAGCAAACGAGTACACCGCAAAATACAGGCAGCTGTACAAAACGGCGTACGGTTTTTTATCGGCGGCTAAAACTATCAGAAAAATTCAAATTCCGGAGCTGATTTGCAAAAACGATGTTGTTTCCGCCAAGAAACGTGCAGAAAGCGCACTTTTGCGTGAGCTTGGCAAAAAGCACGGCTCACCACGGGAAGGGCGCATCATAAAGCGTTTTATAAGGGGCATAAGCTGCATTGGCGAGGTCTGCTTAAGCGGTACAATAAGTGCATTATGTAAACGGATTTATCTTGCTGACGACAGGCTCGGGCTTGCCGATGTCTACCTAAAGCACATAGCGGACGGTGTCGCCGAACGGGGCGAAAATGCCGTTGTCTGCCCCTCTCCGCTGTGTCCCGATGAGCTTGATGCCGTGCTATTGCCAAACCACGCTCTGGGCTTCGTTTCGGCAAGCGCAGTGCAGCTCAAAGACCCGTGGCGGCATGTGCGGCTCGATGCACTCGTTGCGCCGGAGACCGTCCGTGTGCACAAATCGGAGCTAAAAGCGCTTGAAAAGCAGTACCGCAGTCTGCTTGACGGTGGTGTCGGCTATCTCAAGCAGGCAAAAAAATATCACGATCTGCTCGAATGTGAGTACAGACCGTATGTGGATTTTGCGGCGCTTACGGAGTTTACCGAGAGTGAAACGGTAAAGCTCATAACTTAATAAAACAGCCGATGGATAATGACCCATCGGCTGGGGGGTTTATTACGCA
>HF986897.1:0-7766 GCA_000431075.1 Firmicutes bacterium CAG:555 | reverse complement strand
AGCACACAACACCGCCCCAAGGTGTGAGGCAGGAAAAGCACAGATACATATTGCAGCAGTCGGAACACAGTCCGCAGCTGGGCATGGAGCTGTCACTGTAATTTGCGTAATATGTGCCGCCGGACTGGAGCACCTGCAAAAGCTTATTGTACTCAGGATTATCCGGTGAAAGCTCGACAGCTCGCTTTGCGCTGTCGAGAGCAGCGATTCGGTTGCCGAGATACATATTTGCAACAGAGTTCAGGTAGTACCACCTGCCGTCGCGCTCAACCTCCGGCACCTGAGACAGCGCTGTGAGCGCCTCGTTATACCTGCCGTTGCGTATGTAATTTACCGCCGCACGGCATTCCGCTCGCTCCTGCGGCTGTTCATACGCACCGCCGAAACCGCCGTATTGACTGTATCCGCCGCCNNNNCCCCCCTCTTATGTTTGTTTTCCGCCTCCATACGGGCCGTAGCCGCCGTAGCGGTTATTGTTGGCCGTGCCGTTTTTTATCTGGTCGTAGGCTGCGTTTATCTCGTTCATCTTCCTTGCCGCCTCCTCGTCGCCGGGGTTGCGGTCTGGGTGATACTTCTTGGCAAGCTCACGATAGGCTTTCTTTATCTCCTCGTCGCTGGCGTTTGGCGAAACGCCGAGGACGGAATAGGGGTCTTGTACCATACTGGGGCACTGCTCCTTCAGTTTTCATCATTGATATTATAATGCCGGTTGAATTTGCTCCACACACCGGAGCAGAGGATATTTTTCAAAATGTCCGCATCTCGGACGAGTGGAAGCCTGTCAAAGTGATACACGCAGTCGCCCATCAGCATTTGCAGGATATCCCGGAAGCACTGCATCTCGTCAAGTCTGCCATAGAGCTTCACAAATGGATTGTATTTATAATACCGCTTATCATCCCTCAGGTCAATACAAGCGTCCATAACATAGATAAACTGCCCGAGCGCCATACCGAGCGCACGAAGGTCATCGCTCCAGTGGTCTTCCCTATAAACGAACAGTTCAGCCATGAGCAGTCCAAAGCTGCGTGAGGCCTCATCCGGCATGGGCTTGAAGCTATCCTCGATCTCCTTGAGCCGAGCCATTCCGGCTTTTATCGCCTCGCACTGGCGGGGGTATGCTTTACAAATTTGTTCGTAGGACGACTTCATGAGCTTTGCCTCGGCAAAGGCTGCAGCGTTTAGGTCATCCTCCCAATCGTCGATGCAGTTAAGATACGCAAGCGCAATGTTCATGTCGGCGGCATAATCGGTTATCTCCGACTGCCACCAGCTGCGCCGCTTTATCGGGTGCGTGGGGCACCTGTCCTCACCGTGCACTTCGTGCGGCTCGTACAGCGAGTTTAAGAGCATGACGAGAAAGGTCATGTCGTAGGTCAGCGTCATGCGGGCAAGTAGGCCATGCCGCTCGTGCAGGGCGTTACACAGGCCGCAGTAGCAGGCGTTGTAGCGCTGCCGCTGCTCGGGGCTTAAGCGCTTTAGGTCGGCCGCAACAAAACCGAACATCAGGTCTTTCCCTGGAAGGATGTGCCGCACTTACGGCATACAATGTTTATCTTGCCCTTGCCCTTGGGGACACGAAGCGTGGTGTGGCACGCCGGGCAGGAGAAGAACTTATAGTCCTTGCGCTGCGTCCAACGCTCCTTGATCATTCTGAACCTTTTGCCTGCATTGTAGCGGAAGCGCATGTAGCTGTTGTTTTCGGCGGTGCGCTTGTAGATGTTTCTTGAGAACATACGGAAATACACAAGCATAAGCAGCGCAAAGCCCACGATCCAAAGCACGCTTGCGGCTTTGGTTCCGTTTAGAATCATGGCCAGAATGACAAGCACAAGGCAAATCACCGAAATCAGTTTATTCAGTTGATCACTGCCGTAACGTCCTGCCATAAATCGGGCAAATTTTTCTCTCATTGAAAGTTCACCTTGATCAATATGATTTAATCAATATGATTTAATAATAAATACTAACACAATATTACTTAAAATTTATAAATAATCTGTTAACCTTTGGTGTATTCCCACTTGTATTGTGTGGTCGTGCCCTTGCTGCCGTCCGAGTGGGTCACGGCGCAGCGCTTTATGTTGCCGTAATCGTCGTAGGTGTACTCGTTTAAGGTGCTGCTGATAAGCCCGCCCTTGGCGTTATAGACGCTGAGCTTGACGGCATTTCCGTTTGCGTCATAGCTGTGCTCGGTGCGGCTTATGACCTTGCCGTCGTCGCCGTAGCTGAGGTCGGCAAGCAGCAGGCCGCTTGATGTGTAGGTATAGCGGTTCTCGGTGGTGTCGCCCTCCATGTTATCGATGCGCACGCAACGGGTCTTGTGGCCGTCTGCACCGTACTCATACTTGTACTCGGAGGCAACAAAGCTCTCACCCTCGTAGTTTTTCTCGTCGATGAGCAGGCCGTCCTTGTACTCATACGCCGTCACGGACACGGTCTTGCCGTCAATTGTCGAGACCGCCTTCGTGATATTGCCGTCACTGTCGTACTCATAGCTTGTGCGGTATTCCTCGGAATAATCCTTGTCGGTCTCGGCAACGAAGCTTGTCATGAGTGTTTTTCTGCCGTTTTTATCGTACTCAAAGCTCTTGTAGCCCGTGGGAGCGTCGTTTATGCCGAACTCGGCCTGCTTTACGAGTCGGCCTTTGTTGTCGTACTCGTAGATTATCGTGCTGAACAGCAGACCGTTTGAGTTATAAGTCTCCTCCATTTTGAGTCGGCCATCGTCCTTTGTGTATGTTATCGGCGCCGGAGTTCCGGTCGGCACAGGGTCGGGCTCCGCCGTTCCGCCGCAGGCGCACAGACTGAGCATCAACACTCCGGATATAAGCATGGCTGCGGTTTTCTTCATGGCTTTACCCCCTTTTCGATGCATATTATAGCACGGTGTTTTTATTTCTTTTATAATAATCTGTAAATTAAATCGACCTTTCAGACGAAAGGCCGATTTTGGCTCAAAGCACCCGCACTCTCAGGACATCGTCCATCTTGCGGATGGCTACGGCGGTGTCCTCCCAAATCTCGTCACCGAGGTCGATGATGGTGTAGGCAAAGTGGCCGTGCGGCTTGTTTATCATGTGCTCAACATTGATGTTCTTCTCGGTTATCAGGTCGAGAATGCGGTTTATCATGCCCGGGACATTGTGGTGTATAACGCAAAGTCTGCACACGCCCATGCGCTCAAGTCGAGCCGACGGGAGATTGACAGAATTTATAATATTGCCGTTTTGCAGGTACTCGTGAAGCTGCCGTGCCGCCATTTCTGCGCAGCGGTCCTCGCTCTCGGGCGTGCATGCGCCCAAATGCGGCAGGGCAATGACATTCTTGCCGCCGAGTATCTTCTTGTTCGGAAAGTCGGTCACATACTTTGCGACCTTGCCGCTTTCGAGCGCTCTTAGCATCGCATCGTCGTCAACGACCTCGGCACGGGATTCGTTTATGATGCGCACGCCCGGCTTCATCATGGAAAGCGCTCGCTCGTCTATCATGTGGTGCGTATCCTCGTTATAGGGAATATTGGCACTTATGTAATCGCAGTTTCTGTAAATTTCACCGAGGTCGTCGGCACGCTTGACATCACGGCTGAGTCTCCATGCCGACTCAACGGACATAAACGGGTCGTAGCCAATGACATTCATGTCGAGCGCAAGGCAGGCGTTTGCGACCAGTGCGCCCGTTGCGCCGAGACCGAGTACGCCGATGGTCTTGCCCATGAGCTCGGGACCTGCGAAATTGGACTTACCCTTTTCGACAAGCTCGGGTATCTTATCGCCCTCACCGGCTATGCTCTTGACCCACTCAACGCTGCCGAGAACATCTCTCGACGCCATGACGAGCGAGCATATAGACTGCTCCTTGACCGCTTCGGCATTTGCGCCGGGGCTGTTGAACACGACTATGCCCTTTTCGGCAAGCTCCTCGATCGGGATGTTGTTATAGCCCGCTCCGGCTCTTGCGATGCCGAGAAGCGAAGCATTGGTATTGTATCCGTGCATATCGGCACTGCGCACGATGATGCCCTCGGGATCATCGATATCCGCCGAGACATTGTAGCCGAGCTGCTTGAGCTTATCCAGTCCCACAGGCGAAATATTGTTTATTGTCTTTATATTATACATTGTGTTCAACCTCAAATCGTTTCATAAATTCTATAAGCGCATCCACGCCCTCCATGGGCATGGCGTTGTACAGCGAGGCACGCATACCGCCGGTGAGCCTGTGCCCCTTGACATTCAGAAGTCCGTGCTCGGATGCACCCTTTACAAACTCGGCATCCAGCTCATCGCTGCCGGTACGGAAGGTGACATTCATATCGCTGCGCGAGCCGGGCTCGGCGTGCGGAATGAACAATTTGCTGTTATCAAGAAAGTCATAGAGCTTTGCTGCTCGGGCGGATTTTATCTTCTCCATTTCGCTAACGCCGCCGACGCTCTCAAGCCAATCGAGCATTAGTCCGAGCATATAGATGCACCAGCACGGCGGGGTGTTGAGCATCGAGTCTTTTTTAATAAGCGTGTCGTAGCTCATGACGGACGGGCAGATGTTAAGCTCGTTTCCGGCAAGAGCCTTGTCGACGATGACTACTGTCAGACCGGCGGGTGCCATGTTCTTTTGCGCACCGGCGTAGATAAGACCGTAGTCGGCCACATTCACATGTCGGGACAGGATATCCGACGACATATCGCAAACAAGGGGCACGCTCCCGGTCTCGGGCACATACTGCCACTCGGTGCCGTAGATGGTGTTGTTTGCGCAGTAGTAGAAATATTTTGCGCCGTCGTCTATCACGAGCTTATCCTGCGCAGGGATGTAGCTGTGGTCTTTGTCGGAGCTGTCGCAGGCAATGCTGACCGTGCCGTACTTCTTTGCTTCCTTGGCGGCTAAGTTTGAGAAATTACCCGTCACGGCATAGCTTGCCATGCCGCCCTCGCCCATGAGGTTTAGGGGTATCGCCGCAAATTGGAGCGTTGCACCGCCCTGCAAAAACAGGATCTCGTGCGTATCGGGCACATTGAGCGCACGCTTGAGCTTTGCCTTTGTCTCTGCGAAGATATCGGCAAACAGTTTACTTCGGTGGCTCATCTCCATGACTGACATTCCCGAAGATCGGTAATCGGTGATTTCACTTTGGGCAGCTTTGAGCACAGACTCCGGCATCATAGACGGACCTGCTGAAAAATTATAGATTCCTTTTCTCGACATGATGAGCTCTCCTTTCGCTGTTTTTAGCAACGCATTGATTATAAAACCATGTGATAAACTTGTCAAACCGTTTTTCCGACAAGAGTATCGCCGGAAACGCCGGTTATCTCGACATTCCGAATCTGACCGCGCAGCTCCTCGCCCTCGGCACGAACAAGCAGGTATGTGTCGCTGTGACCCTGCCAAAGGCCGTCCTCTTTCGTCTCGAACAGAACGGGGAGTACCGTGCCGACCGCACTTTCAAGATACGCCCTGCGTGTCTTTTCCGCCACTGCCCTCGCCTGCTTCGAGCGTCTTGCCTTTTCGGCACGGTCTATCTGATTCGGCATTTTGTCCGCCGGTGTGCCCGGGCGGCGGGAGTACGGAAACACATGTACATCGGAGAAGGCGACCTTTTCGAGAAACTCGAGCGTCTCATGCTGGTGCTCCTCGGTCTCGCCCGGAAAGCCGACGATGAGGTCGGCGGTAAGGCCGCAGCCGGGGAAATATTTGCGCAGAAGCTCGGTGGCCTCGAAAAATCTTGCGGTGTCGTACTTGCGGTTCATGGCCTTCAAGGTCGCATCGCAGCCGGATTGCAGCGACAGGTGGAAATGCCTGCACACGCTGCCGGTCTCGGCGATGCGGCGGCAGAAATCCTCGGTGATGATGCTCGGCTCGATTGACCCCATGCGCAGACGCATATGGGGCGCTGCCTCGGCAATTGCAACGATGACATCGGCAAGATCGGGCTTTCCCTTGAGGTCAACACCGTAGGAGGCGACCTCGATGCCGGTCACGACAAGCTCTCTGTAGCCCTTTTCGTCAAGCTCCCGTGCCTGCTTTGCCGCCTGCTCTACCGGCAGGCTGCGCACCCTGCCACGGGTGTATGGGATGATGCAGTAGGTGCAGAAATTGACGCAGCCGTCCTGAATTTTCAAAAGCGCACGGGTGTGGCCTGCGACGGCGCCGGCGGGCAGTTTCTCAAACATTCTGCGTTCAAAGGGCTTATCGAGCATTTTTTTATGCGTACCGGTAAGCGCCGCATTTTCGATAGCTTCGACGAGTTTTACCCTGTCGCCGCTGCCGAACACGACATCGGCGCCGAGCTTTTCGGCGGTGTCGGGGCTAAGCTGCGAATAGCAGCCGGACACGGCGACGACCGCACCGGGGTTTTCCTCACGCAGACGGTTTATCGCCTGACGGGACTTGCGCCCTGCCTCGGCGGTGACGGCGCAGGTGTTGACGATGACGGCATCGGCGCTCTCGCCCTCTGACGCCGCCGTGTGGCCGTGCTCATTTAGCAGCGTTTCAATCGCCTGTGTCTCATACTGGTTGACCTTGCAGCCAAGAGTGTATATAATATATTTCATGCTTTTCTCCATTTCTATATACAAGGAGTAGTCTATGGAAGTCTATCTTGATAACGCCGCAACAACGAGGGTCTGCCCCGAGGCTGCGGACATTGCTTATAAAACGATGCTGGAAACCTACGGCAACCCAAGCTCCACCCACGCAAAGGGTCGTGAGGCAAAGGCCGTTTTGGATAACGCCCGCAAGCAGCTTGCCGCCGCACTGGACTGCGCACCTGGCGAGGTGTACTTCACCTCATGCGGCTCTGAGGGCGACAACTGGGCGATAATAAACGGTGCCGAGAGTATGCGCCGCAAGGGGCTGCACATCATAAGCTCCGAGGTGGAGCATGATGCGGTGAGAAAGTCCATGGACGAGCTCAAGCGCCGTGGCTTTGAGGTCACGATGCTGAAACCCGAGTCTGACGGCTCTATATCCCCGGAGGCTGTCGCTGCCGCACTGCGGCCGGACACGGTCTTGGTGAGCCTCATGATGGTCAATAACGAGACCGGCGCCGTCACCGACATTGCCGCCGTTGCAAAGGCGCTCAAAAAGGCAAAGTCAATTGCCCTATTGCACACCGATGCCGTGCAGGGCTTCATGAAGGTGCCGTTTTCGGCAAAGCGGCTCGGTGCGGACATGATAACCGTCAGCGGCCACAAGATCCACGCTCCAAAGGGCATAGGCGCATTGTATATCAAAACAGGGGTCAAAATCAAGCCCTATATCATCGGCGGCGCTCAGGAATCGGGTCTAAGAGCCGGAACCGAGGCCATGCCGCAGATAGCCGCCTTCGGCAAAGCCTGCGAGCTTGCCAAGGCGAGCATGAATGACGCCACCGAGCGTATGGCGCAGCTCAGGCAGTATGCCGCCGGGCGCATAGTCGCTGAGATGCCGGAGGCGGTCATCATAGGCGGCGGAGCACCGCACATTTTGAGCGTATCGCTCCCGGGCTGGCGAAGCGAGGTTTTGATGAACTTTCTCGAAGCGAGAAGCGTTTTTGTCTCACGAAGCTCGGCCTGCAAAAAGGGCGGCAGAAGCCATGTGCTTGAAGCGATGGGGCTGCCCGCCGAGGTCATCGACGGTGCCGTGCGTATAAGTCTTTCCCGTTACACGACAAAAGACGAGCTTGACGAGCTGTGCTCGGCTCTCAAGGACGCTCACGACACGCTGGCTCACAGATAAACCTGCAAATTCTCCGCTTGGGCGGATTCAGATAAGGAGAAAACGGT
>HF986896.1:41429-52708 GCA_000431075.1 Firmicutes bacterium CAG:555 | reverse complement strand
GACCATCTTGCCGGTCTCATCAAGAATAACTGCCTTGGGGTAGGTAGAGCCTACATCACAGCCGCCAAAGTATTTCATTTATATTTTCCTCCAATTATTTTACTTAAGAAATTGTTTGTGCTGCAAATTACATGCAGACTTCGTCTTCGAACTCAACGAGAGAAGGATCAATAGGCTCTGCGTTCATAACGGTACGCATGTACTCATTGACCTTGTCACGCATAGTGCGGCGAGAAACGGTACGGGGATCCATAAGGTCGTGCTCGATCCAGATGAGATCGTAGCCACGCTCACGGCCCTGGTCATCAAGCAGGCCCTGAACGGTTGCCATGTTCTTGCAGGCAACATTCTGGTACATGATGATGAGCTTTGCATTCCAGTCTTCGCACTGACGCCACAGCTCGGTTACGACATTGTGGTAACCGCCGTTGGTGTGACGACGCATGACCATGCGCTCGTACAGACGAGCAAGGTCGCGGAGAGCTTCTTCTTTGTCCTCGGTCTCGAGAGGCTTGGTGAAGTTCAGGGACTCCATCTCGACCAGGACATTGATGCCCCAGCAGTTTGCAGCCCAGTTGGAGAAGTTTGCATAGTAGTGAGCCGGGCAGGACCATACGATAGCACGGTACTTCATCTTGCCGGGCCATGCTTCCTCACGCTTCTCATATGCCTCGAGGAGGATCTTGTTGACCTTCTCGCAGGTGCCGATGACACGAGGATCGATACCGCCGTCCATCTCGTAGTTCCACTTGCGGAACAGCTCATAGACAGGGCCGAGCAGCTGCGGGTAAGGAGTCTTGTTGATCTCCCACTTCTGCAGCTCGTAGGAAGTCTCGAGGTTGAAGCGCTTCATTGCAGCGAAGTAAGCGTCCCAATTCCACTTTGCACCGGTCTGATCTTCGATGAACTTGATGCAGGCCTTGATATCCTCGGCTGCGCTCTGCAGGACAGTCTCGTCCTCGTAACGGACGGGGAAGCAGAGATGGAACACGGGGGTATTGGGGAAGCGGCGGGAGAAGTAGGAAGATGCCATAGTGGATCCGTCGCAAGGCATGGAGCTGGAGATAAAGCCGGAGCCCATGTCAGGCAGAGCGTCGATGACCAGTGCGCCGCACTCGGAAGAAGGAACGGGGCAGCAGTCAGCAGGCAGACCGAAGGACTCAACTGCATCGATGTAAGGTACGCAGGTGAGCTGGTCGATCTCGGAGACGAGGAAGACGGGCAGCAGCTGGTGAGGAATACCGAGCAGGTCGGGGAAACCGGCCATGATCTGACCCATGGTCATCTCGTCGAAAGTCACGAGCATCTTGTTAAGCTCCGTGCTGTTACCGTTCTTGCGGTCAGCCTTGGAGAGGAATACGAGGTTTTCTGCAACATAGCGGAAAATATCGTAAATGAGGATATGGCTCATGCGCAGGTTGCTTCCACGCAGACCCATGATATTCTTGTCCATGAAGCCATGGCAGCAGAAGTAGGAGATCATCCAGCGGTAGTGCAGAGCACTGTTCATTGCAGGGATGAGGTCCTTGGAGAAGGTCATCAGGAGCATGACCCACATACGAGCCCACTCATAGAAGTCATATGCGGTGTCCTTGATACCACGCCACTCACGGCGAACGGTTGCCATTGCGCCCTTGCGGTACAGACGGCCGAGGCGTCTTTCACCGTTGAGGATAACATCCTTCTTGTTTGCTGCATCAAGTGCCATGAATGCAGCATACTCTTCTTTTACACGATCGGCAAAAGCGATTGCGTTGTTCTTCTGACCCTCAAAGAATCTGTTCCAATCAGTCTCTTTGAACATTTCTGCGAAGATTTTCATGCAGGTCATGAGGTTCTCGCCCTGCTTCTTCCAATCGATATTATCTTTAGCCTTAAAGAACTTGGGATTGGGATACTGAGGTTTCTTAGCCATTACTTATTACCCTCCTCTTTGTGAATACGCTTTATCTCGAGAGATTCAACAAAGGCCTGGCAGCGAGTACGCAGCTGACCGGAGGAGCCGTTGTTGTACAGTCTGTCGATGGACAGCACAGGCCAACCGTATTCCTCAGCCATGACATGGGAAACGAGAGCACGCTCGAAGCCCCAGTAGTCACAATACTTCATCTGCTCGTAGATGATACCTTCTGCGCCGAATTCCTTAGCAAGACGGTCAGCGGTTTCACGACGCTGATGCACCTTCTCGTCGGATATGTAACGGGCGCACTCGGAGTGCTCCATAACATGGCGGCAGATCTGAGTGAGTGCATCCTCTTCGTTGTTCAGCTCGATGACCTCGCGGCCGGGAGTGGAACCGAAGCAGTAACGGTCGGAGCAAATGAATGCGCCGCAGTCCTCGAACAGCTTGGTGAGGCTGGGATCGTCGATCTCGGAGCCGACCATTGCAACTCTTGCACGGTACCAGGGCTTGGGATCGGGCTTACGAGCCTTGATCTCCTTGAGGGTCTCCTTCAGGTACGGGAGAATGAGTCTCTTCGGGCAGGTGAAGGAAACGAGGTTGAGGATGTGGTACTCGTAACCGGTGATGACGGGGTTCTCGGCCTTGCGCAGCTCGCCGATCTCGGTGAGGATCTTGCAGACCTCGTTGTGCTCCTTGACTGCCTTACGGATAGCCTTATCGGAAACATCAACGCCGAACTTCTCGTGCAGGTTGTCGAGTACATGTACCTTCATCTGGGTGACATATGCATCGATGGTGTAGTCAACGACCTTGAACGGGATGTCGATATGGGTGACGAAGAACTTCTCCTTTTCGTTGCAGTCGAGCACCTCAAGATGCTCCATTGCACGGTTCATCATCGAGCATGCGTCAACGCCGATGAGTGCATCGAGGAACTTGTAGCCGCCCTCGATACCACGCTCTACGAGTGCGCGGGCGTACTCGCAGGTGTAGTTGGACATGTAATAGGTTGCGATGTCGAGGGAGCCAGTGTTGGGTGCGCGCAGACGCACGGAGAAACAGTTGCCTAGATTGAGAAGAACCTCGGGAACATGGTAGCAAGTGTAGCCAAGGCAGATATCGCCGTCGGCCTGAGCCTGCTTGACCAGCTCGTTGTTGGCATTCTCAAGAAGACTTTCGAAGTAGATCAGATGCTTAAGATCTTTCAAATGTTACACCTCTTCTTCAAAGAATTTCTATTTTTTGGAGTGCTTCCTTTACTCCATTGAGCATAAGACTATCTTCCGGCAACTCAAGCACGCTCTTGCCCTTGATATCATTTGCGGCAAAAGTGTTATCAGCCGGAATGTACGCCACGATGTCTACACCGGGCACCTTGATGAGCTCCGCCAGCTCGGGATTTGTCATACGGTTGATGATCGCACCGATCTTATCGTAAACGATAAGGTCATCAGCGACACCCTTGATAGTGGAAATGACTTGGCAGCCTTTCTTGCTCTGGTCGGTGACCAGAAGCAGGTGCGTTACCTTATCCATTACTCGGCGCTGTATCTGTTCGATACCGGCCTCTCCGTCTATTACAACATAGTCGAAGCTGTTTGCCAAAATGCCGATAACTTCCTTGAGGTAAGAATTGACCTTGCAGTAGCAGCCGGAGCTCTCGGGTCTGCCGATTCCCAAGAACGCAAATCCGGGCATCTCAACGAGAGCGTCAAATATCTTGAACCTTGCCTCGCTGAGCAGTTCAAGCGCTTCCCTCGTCTCGCCGTTTTCGACGCTGTCAACAATGCTCATACGGATATCGTCAAGCGTGAGCTTAACATCAACCCCCAGAGCAACTGACAGGCCGACGGCGGGGTCTGCATCGATGGCAAGTATCTTCTTGTCGGGAAAATTCTCAACCAAAAGCCTTACGATAGAAGCAGAGATCGAGGTCTTGCCGACGCCGCCCTTACCTGCAACCGCAATAATTTTTGCTTTGCTTTCCAATAAAGTGTCCCCCCTTCACTTTGCGCATTGACACACCTTGCGCATTTTGATAACAGTTTAACACAAATCATGTTAATTTGCAAGCAATTCTCTTTGGTTTTTATGCACTTTTTTAGGCAAGCGCACAAAAAAAGAAGCCTCCGAAGAAGCTTCTTTTTTGTAATTTAGATAAAACTGCCGAAATTGTTTAAACTATTCTGCGGTCTCTGACCTGAGAGTCGTAGTGCTTGTTCAGCAGCGGGCGAATGACATAGTATATGAGCTTGTTTTCGCCGTTAGCCATATAGAGCGTAAAGGTGCCTACGAATGCAAGAACGGCTGCGAGGCAGATCTTGCCGCTGACTTTAAAAACGGTTTTCATCTTGCATAACCTCCCTATTAATATGCTTCCGAGTCGTCAAACTCAACGATGGTCGGATCCAGAGGCTCCTCATTGAGAACAACGGACATGTAGTTGTTTATGCAGTTACGCATATCCTGACGGGATACGGTACGGCAGTCTTCAAGGTCGTGCTCGATGAAGATGAAGTGGTAGCCGAGGTCTCTTGCCTGCTCTTCCATAACTGCGTGAACGCCGAGCATGCCCTTGCAGGCGATGTTGTCGTTGAACAGTACCATGTCGCAGTTGAAGCTCTTGGCATAGTCCCAAACGGCGTTGACATTGTCCCAGCCGCCGACAGCGTGGTGACGCATGGTGGCCTTCTCGGAGAAGATAGCCAGATCCTTGATAGCCTCTTCGGGATCTTCGGTGTTGATCATATTGTGACCCATGGTGGAGTCCATGTTGAGGACGATGTTGATGCCCCAGCAGTTCTGTATCCAAGTCGGGAAATCGGTGTAGTAAACTGCGGAGGGTCCCCACAGGAAGGCACGGTGGCGGGTGGTGCCGCCGAACGGCTCGTACTTCTCCTCATATGCCTTTCTGATAATCTTGATGACCTTGCGGTCGGTCTTATTAAAGTAGGGATCCTGACCGTTGACGGATGCCCAAGCATACAGACGATACAGTGTCTCGGCGATGCCGACGAGGGGGTTATACGGGGTCTTCATATAATCCCACTTCTCGAGCTCGATGGTGTTCTGCTCGTTCATGAGCTTTGCGTACTTGAACAGCTCGTTCCAGTCGTACTTAACGCCGTATTCCTTCTCAACGAATGCGATGCAATCCTTGAGCATCTGGGTGGAGTACGGATGTGCGCCCGGCTCGTTGTGGATCATAGCCAGCGTTACGGGGAAGTCGGGCATGCCGATACGGCGGCGCTGGAACATTGAGGTTGCCTCGGATGCGTTGCAGGGCATATTGGTTGAGACCATTGCCTTGCCGATGAGGGGAAATGCGTCGTCCATTGCGACACCGGTCTCTGCTGCACAGCGGGAGCAGACATCTGCTGCGAGGCCGAAGGACTCAGCGACATCTATGTAGTAAGGCTCGATGTGCTGGTCAACATCGCAGATGATGAACTCGGGCAGGGTCTGCAGAGGGATGGGAATGAGTTCCTTGAAGCCCTTCATGAACAGAGGGGGCAGAACCTCATCCATGGGTACCATGACATCAGTCAGCGGACCGCCGCCAAGGCGTCTGTCGTTTGCAAGAACGAGAGCGATCTTCTGGGTCAGGCTGCGGACGATAGCGTGCATGTTCTGGTGGGCGATCTTCAGCTCGTAGCCACGGTAGCCCTCGAACAGACGGTCGATGAACATGAAGGTGCCGAGGTAAGAGCCCATCCAGCGGTATTCCCAGAAGCCCTTGAGGCAGGCAACGGGGGCGGAGGCGACCATCTGCATCATGAACATAATGTTCTTGAGCCATGCCGCATAGTCCACGAGGGTGTCCTTAACGCCACGCCACTCACGGTACTTTGCAACGCCGGTCTTGTCATAGTATCTGTCACGCTGACCGCCGACGCCGTTTCTTGCGCGCCAAATGGGGTCAAAGCGTTCAAGCTTTTTATCTACAGAAGCAATTACTTTATCAAACATCATTATTTGCCTCCCTGAATATTCTTAATTTCCAAAGATTCGATGAACGCCTGGAATCTGGTGCGCAGCTGACCGACCGAGCCAAGTGCGTACTCCTTCTCGATGGTGCAGCACGGGACATTGAACTCTTCGGTAAAGATGTGGTTTGAAAGGATCTTATCATAGCTCCAGAACTCACAGAACTTCATGCTCTCGTAGATGATACCGTCAGCCTTGAATTCGTCGCAAAGTCTCTTTGCTTCGTTGTGGCGCTGATCGATCTTCTCGCCGTCCATGAAGCGGGCACACTGGTTCCAGTACAGATAATGGCGGCAGATAGCATCAAATGCGCTCTCGCCTTCTCTGATCTCGATCTCCTCACGGCTGGGGAAGGAACCGAAGCAGTAACGGTCGGCAACGACCATTGCGCCGCACATCTCGATGAGCTTCGTAAACTCGGGATCGTCGATCTCGGAGCCGACAACAACTACTCTTGCACGATACGGGAACTTCTTCTCGGGCTTACGGGTCTTGATCTCCTCAAGGGTCTCCTTGAGGTACGGCAGGATAAGCTCGTGCGGGCAGACCTCGGAAACCAGCTGGATGACATGGAACTCATAGCCGGTGATGGGAGGATTATCGAGCTTTCTGTAATTGCCGATCTCAGTGATGACACGGCACAGCTCGTTAAATCTCTCGATAGCCTTGCGCATTGCTTCGTCGGAAACATCGATGCCGAGGCGGTCTCTCATGGGCTCAACGACCTTGAGCTGAAGCTGAGCCTTGTAGTAATCAAGGTTAGTCTTATCGCCCTTCATGGGAGGATCGATCTGAGTGACGAAGAAGCCGTCATGCTTAACGGGATTGATGAGGAAAAAGTGCTCCTGCATACGCTCGATGGTAGCGCAGCTTTCGGCGCCGAACAGGCAGCTCAGATAATTGTAGCCACCCTCAACGGCTCTCTCAAGAATGGAGCGGGCGTAGGGACACGTTCTGTTGGTCATGTAGTAGCTGGAGATATCGCAGGATGTGCAATTAGGTGCACGAAGTCTTGACGAGAAGCAACCGTCAAGGTTCATAAGTACCTCGGGGATATAGTAGCAGTTGTAACCAAGCGCTTTCTTACCATCCTCGACTGCTTTCATGACAAGCTCGTTCTGAGCTTCCTGAAGCAGATTTTCAAAGTAGATCAGATGTTTTAGGTCTTTCATATGCAACCCCTTCCGCTGTATTGAAATTTTTTGCTTCCAATATTTTCGGCGGCAGTGCCGCCTACCCATACGGCAAGATTATACTAAATAACTACCCCATATGTCAATAATGTGTCAAGGCAATCGGCATGATTTTTTGCAATACGTCCTTTCCTTTTTGTGCAGAACGACAATTATGTATCCTTTATTACAAACAAATGACAAGAACCGTCATCAAAAAGCGATGCCGATTTATTACATTGTACTATTTGAAAAGCTCATCGACGCTTCTTATATACTCTGGCAGTGCGCCCTCAAAGTCAAGACCGTAATGACGGGGCGTGTCACGCACGGCGGTACGCTCGATGCAGGCAGCGACAAAGTCCTCGGCAAGGTGCAGCGCATCCTCAAGGGCAGCACCTCGGGTCAAAAGTGCTGCAAACGCCGAAGCGAACACATCGCCTGAGCCGTGGAACATGCCATCTTTTGTTTCATTCATGACAACGCTCGTTTTGCCGGAAGAATTATCCCGTGCGGCTATGCCTACCTTCCCTTTTTCAAAGCTCACGCCAGTTACGGCAACGACCTTCGGGCCGAACTCGGAGAGCCTGTCAATAAGCTCGGTGACGAAAGCTGCACTGTGCGGTGCAGTGCGGTACTCGGTTCCGGTCAAAAAGCAGGCTTCGGTGATGTTCGGAGTTATGATATCAGCCTTTTCGATAAGGCGGCAGAAGCACTCTGCCATGGAGTCGTCAAGATTGGCATAATATCTGCCGTTATCTGCCATGGCTGGGTCTACGATGACGAGCGTGTCATCACTTCGCAGAAGCTCAATGGTGCGTTCTAAAAGCTTGCCCTGCGCTTCGGAAGCAAGGTAGCCGGAATAGATAGCGTCAAAGTGGACGCCGAGTTTGTTCCAGTGCTCGGCAATGGGCACAATGGCATCGGAAAGATCGGTAAAAGTCCAGTCGATGAAGCCGCCGGTATGAGTTGACAAAATCGCCGTTGGGATGCAGCAGCACTCAACGCCGCTTGCGGAAACTATGGGTAAGGCAACGGTAAGCGAGCACTTGCCGAGGCCGGAAAGATCATGTATCGCCGCCATTCTCGGCAGCTTGGGAAGCTTATCAGTCATTTTGCAAAACCTCGCAATCGATATCCCGTCAACTATAACATAGTTTGGAATACACCGCAAGAGCACAAAAATTTGCATAATTTCCCTTGTGAAGGCGCATTTGGCGGCATAATCGAGCGCCGTGCGCAGATAATAGTATTGAGCTTAGGCTTAAACTAAAACGGAGGAAATTTTTATGACACCTAAGGAATTGCTTTATATTGAAGATGCACTCGGCCACATTAAGTTTATGACCACCCAGTGCAATGAATCCGCAAGCAAGCTTACAGACCCGACGCTCAAACAGGCAGTGCAGCAGCTTGCAAACGAAAATCAGAAGCTGTTTGCGCAGTTTTATAACCTTGTTTAAGGAGGATGCGGCAATGAACGACAGAGACATCATGGAAAATTTGCTTCTCACCACTAAGGGCGTTTGCGACCTGTATATGCACGGCACGATCGAGTCGTCAACGGCTAATGTTCACCAGACATTTAGCACCGCTCTCAACAGCGGTCTTTGCATGCAGGACAGCATTTATAAGGAAATGTCCGGCCGTGGCTGGTACACCACCGAGCAGGCACAGCAGCAGAAGATCGATCAGGTCAAGCAGAAGTTCTCCGCACAGGGCTAAAAATTAAACCGCAGAGTTATCTGCGGTTTACATAATATTATGAGCTTTTGATCTTGCCCGGGCTGATGCCGAAAGTTTGGGAGAACGCCCGATGGAACGCCGAATAGTCGGTAAAGCCGCATTCGGCGGCAGCCGAGGAGGCGCTCATCCCCTCCCGGATGAGCCTTGCGGCAAGGACGAGGCGCTTTTGGCGGATGTAATTATGCACGGTGCAGCCGGTCTGCTGCTTAAAAAGACGCATAAAATGATATCGGCTGAGATAGCACATGGCGGCAAGCTCATCTACACTCAGGCTGCCGGTGAGGTTTTCATTTATATAAGAAAGGGCCGCCGATATCTTGCCGCTTTGCTCGGTGGAGGCAGCCTTGCTGCTCGTGTCGCGCTGCATTATGCGGTTTAGCTGCACCATCAGCTGCGCAAGCAGCGTTCCACGCATGAGCTCTGCACCAAACTCCGTGTCGCTTATCGAAGTTTCAAGCCTGTCTAAGCTGTCCTTGAGCTTTTCTATTTCGTCCGCATCAGGTCGCATGAGGCAGAACCTGCGTTTTTCGGCCTCGGCGAAGCAGTCCATTAGCCCGCCGTCCGGTGCAAAGCGTTCGACATACGCAGAGTCAAGATAGATGATTATCCTCTCATACGGCACGGACATATCGATGAGTGCCTTATGTATCATATGGTGGCGCACGAGCAGGATATCCCACGGCTCAAGGGTATAGTCCGTGCCCTCGACCATGTAGTTCACGCTGCCGGAGATGAGAATGACTATCTTGTCAAACTCGTGAAAATGGAAGTCTCTCTCCTGCCCTGCCGTGTCACGCAGGTGGAACATCCTGAAATTCTCGTTTAAGTATCCCTCTCGGTTGTATTTATATCGTTCTGACATTATTCTGTCTCCGCTGTGTCTTTTTGAAAAAGTATACCGCACAATTTGCAATGTTTCAAGCACGATATTCAATTTACATTGTAATTTTATCAGAATATAATACTATCACAGTAAATTTTCTGGGAGAATTGATCATGGCTAAAAAATCTTTCTTGAAATCATACGGTTTTATAATCTTTATGCTGCTCGGTATCGTCTGCGGATGCCTTATCGGTGCGTTTGCTCCCGAGCTCGGCGCTAAGCTTGAGCCGCTGGGGACGGTGTTCATTAACCTCATGTTCTGCATCGTCGTACCGCTGGTGTTCTTCTCGATATCCTCCGCAATAGCAAATGCGGCAGGTGCAAAGCGTGCCGGTAAGCTCATGGGCGTTACGGTCGGTACATTCCTTGTGACGGCAGCCATCGCAGCGGTTTTTATGTACATAGTAATCCTCATTTTCCCCATTTCGAGCGGAAAGGTCGTTGAGGACAGCGTTGAGGTCGCAGGTCTCGGCTTTGCCGATTTGCTCGTAAACTTCTTTACAAAGCCAGACTTCTTTGAACTTTTAAGCCGTAAGGCAATTCTGCCGCTCATAGTTTTTGCTATACTCTTCGGCTTCGGCGTTCAGAAATCCGGCGGCAAGGAGACTCTTACCGCTAAGATCCTTGCCAATGTCACCGACTGCATCCTTAATATGATGAAGATCGTGACCTACTACGCACCTATCGGCTTCCTCGGCTTCTTTGCCTCCCTCGTTGCCGCATACGGTCCCGATCTCATCGGCCAGTACAGCAGAACGCTTATCATTTACTATGTAGTCTGCTTTGTCTACATGTTTATCTTTTTCCCCATCTACGCACGCTTCGGCGGCGGCAAGGGCGCAGTCAAGGTGATGTTCCAGCATCTGTTCCAGCCTGCCGCAGTTTCCTTCGGCACCTGCTCCTCCGTTGCTACTATCCCCACTAACATGGAAGCTGCCGAGGACACCGGCATTTCCCGTGAGGTCAGCAATGTCGTGCTCCCGATGGGTGCAACGATGCACATGGACGGCTCTGCAATGAGTGCCATTGTCAAGGTGCTGTTCCTGTTCGGTTTCTTCGGCATCGACGCAGACCCCGGCAAGATAATTCTTGCGATCATCGTTGCTGTGTTCTCCTCCGTCGCAATGAGCGGCATTCCCGGCGGCGGCGGCACGGGTGAGCTCGTTCTGTGCTCGCTGTTCTTCCCCGACCACCTCGCAGTCGCATTCCCCATTGCACTGGCTCTGGGCAACCTCGTCGATCCTCCCGCAACCATGGTAAACGCAGCGGGCGACTATGTTGTTTCCTTCATCGTTGAGCGCTATGTCAACGGCAAGGATTGGCTCCAGAAAAAGCTTGCAGCCAAAGCCGAAAGCAAAAGCTAAGGCTTGAATATAACGAAAACGCTGATGCAGTGCATCAGCGTTTTTTCTTTAGAAAGCTCAGTTTTGTTTCGGAAATCAGAATTGCGCAGAATATCAGCACGAAGCCGAGACCGATATTGAAGGTCATCATCTCCTGCCCCATGGCAATCGAGAGCGCCGTGCCGAAAACGGACTCGAGCGTCATGATAACGGCAGCCGCAGACGGGGGTGTGGACTTCTGTCCG
>HF986896.1:14453-41393 GCA_000431075.1 Firmicutes bacterium CAG:555 | reverse complement strand
TGCAGGAAAAAGCACACACCGGTGCACATGAATGTCAGATACGCTATCGAGAGCCACGAGCCCGAGGGTATGTTCTGCGGCTTCGGCTCAAACATGAGCGCAAACGCAAGGCACAGAACAGCAGCTACAGCAAACTGTATCATCGTCAGCAGCAGCGGGTTTTTGCCCTCGACATGGCGACTGGTAACAATAATATGCAAACCGTAAAACAGGCCGCAGCACACGGTCAAGAGGTCGCCCTTGTTGACGCTCAGATCCTTGTTAAGACACACAAATCCCATGCCCACAAGACAGATGAGCGCTGCGCCGATATTATACTTATCCGGCTTTTTACCGAAAATGATCCAATACAAAAACGGGACGAGTATGCAATAGGTCGCCGTCAAAAAGGCGTTTTTGCCCGGTGTCGTGTACATCAGCCCATAGGTCTGCACCGTGTACGCCGCCGCAAGGCATGCACCCATTATAGCGCCGCCCTTGAGGTACTGCTTATCAAGCTTCTTTAGAAGCGGTATCGATGCGACCAGCATCATGAGTGCTGCGCCGCCGAAGCGGATAGCCAGCACCCACAAGGGTGTGATGCTGTCAAGAGCAGACTTGAGCACAACGAAGGATGTGCCCCAAATGAGGGTCGTGCAAATAAGCGCTGACCTTCCCAAAACTGCTTTATTTTTAATTTTCATTGCTTATATCTTCACCATATGCAGTGCAGCGGCACGGAGCATCAGCTTCTTTGTAATGCCACCGTCAAAGCTTATCTCTATTAGTTGATCGTTGCCCATAGGGGTCATTTTTGTTATTTGTCCGTCGCCGAAGGCACGGTGTCTGACCCTCTCGCCGACCTTAAACGACGGTGCGGGAGCAGACTTTGCCGCAGCCTGCACCGGAGCGGACACGGGTCTGGACTTGGTCTGATAGCTCGGCCTTTGCCCATATTCACGCTGAACGGTCGATTTTTCTCCAAAGCCGTAGCCTCTTGGGATATTGCGCTTTTCGATGTGCTCATCGGGTATCTCGTCGATGAAGCGTGACACACGGTTTGCCGTGGTCTTGCCGAAGAGCATACGCTGTCTTGCGCAGGAAATGCACAGCTTTTTCTTTGCTCTTGTTATCGCAACATAGCAAAGTCTGCGCTCCTCCTCCATCTCGTCCGGCTCGCCTATCGCCTTTATGCCCGGGAAGATGCCCTCCTCGGCGCCGACGAGGAACACATTCGTGAACTCAAGCCCCTTGGCCGAGTGCATCGTCATCATGACAACGCAGTCCTGATCCTTGTCGTAGTTGTCCATATCGGTGTACAGCGCAACATCGGCAAGGTATCCTTCAAGCGTAGGCTCGGTCGTCTCGCTCTTGTAGTTTATGATGCTTGTTTTGAGCTCCTTGACATTTTCCGCTCTTGCCGAGTCCTCAACGGTGTTTTTCTCCTCCAAAAGGCGGAGATAGCCCGTTTTTTCGAGAAGCTGGTCATACAGGAGGTCGGGCGCAAGCTCCTTGGACTGCTCGATAAGCTCACTTATCATGTTCGCAAAAATGCGCATCCTCATGCTTGCACGGCTAAGTTCGGGGTACAGGTCTGCGTTTTTAATGACCTCAAAAAGTGAAGTCTCGTTCTTCGCCGCTATACCCATCGCAAGCTCAACGCTCCTGTCGCCGATACCGCGGGGAGGGTTGTTGATAATTCTCGTCAGGCGCAGGTCGTCATTGGGCGATGCGATAACGCACAGGTAGGCAAGCATGTCCTTGACCTCTGCTCGGTCAAAAAATCCCGTGCCGCCGAAAATTCGATAAGGTATGCCGTTGCGCTTGAACGCCTGCTCTAACTGGTGCGACTGGGCGTTCATGCGGTAAAGCACCGCATTGTCGCTCCATGTGCCGCCCTTGCCGTAGTTGCTCATGATCTTTGAAGCAACATAGCGTGCCTCGTCATGCTCGTTATCGGCGACATAAAGCTCGATGGTCTCGCCGGTATCGCCGTTTGTCCAGAGCTCCTTGCCCTTTCGGCCGACATTGTTTCTGATGACGGCGTTTGCGGCCTCAAGGATATGCACCGTGCTGCGGTAGTTCTGCTCAAGGCGGATGACACGGCAGTCCTTGTACTCGTCCTCAAACGAGAGGATATTCTCTATCGTTGCACCACGGAATTTATAGATACTCTGGTCATCATCGCCGACAACGCAGATATTGCCCCAGCCGCCTGCAAGCTTTGAAGCCAGCAGATACTGAAGCTTGTTGGTGTCCTGATACTCATCGATGAGCACATATCTGAACCTGCGCTGCCAATACTGACAGACATCGTCGTGCTCCTCTAAGAGCTTCACGGTGTAATAGATAAGGTCGTCAAAGTCCATTGCGCCGGCTGCAAAGGCTCGGCGGGAATACTCGGCGTAGATCTCCGCAATTTTCGCCTTGCGGATATCACCCATGGCCTTGGCCTTTGCGTAAAACTGCTCGGGTGAGAGTTGAGCGTCCTTGGCACGGCTTATTTCGCCGAGAAGCATGCGGGGCGGATAGCGCTTGTCGTCAAGCTCAAAATCCTTGAGTATGCGCTTAACTAAGCTCAAACTGTCGGAGGTATCATAAATGGTAAAGCTCGTCGGGAAGCCCAAACGCTCTGCATCACGGCGCAATATCCGCACGCAGGCAGAGTGGAAGGTCGACGCCCAA
Organism: Firmicutes bacterium CAG:555; assembly: GCA_000431075.1. Taxonomy (GTDB): domain Bacteria; phylum Bacillota; class Clostridia; order Oscillospirales; family Oscillospiraceae; genus F23-B02. The sequence continues at coordinate 38,729 of HF986896.1, read as the reverse complement.
ATGTCCGAAGCCTCGGGGCCAAGCATGCGCTCAAGCCTTGCTTTCAGTTCATCGGCGGCCTTGTTCGTGAAGGTAATGGCGAGTACCCGCCAAGGCTCAACAGGGTCGAGGGCCGCAATGCGTCTTGCGTCGTCGCCGCCGGAGAGCATTATCTCGATATCCTCCTCACTTGCATTCGCCGGAAGCTCATTCGTATCACCGGCGATGCCGTAGCGAAGAAGATTTGCAATTCTGTTTATGAGCACCGTGGTTTTACCGCTGCCTGCGCCTGCCAAAATCAGCAGGGGTCCCTCGGTCGCCATTACAGCCTTTCTCTGCATGGGATTCAAAGAGGCAAAATCGGACTCAATAAGTTTGCGTCTTGCGTCAATATATCGTTTTTCAAAATCCGAACTCATAGCCAAGTATTTTAGCACGAATTTTGCGATTTAACAAGTGTCTGTCAGAACTTCCCTGAGCTTATCTACCGCCCGCCGCTCAAGCCTCGACACCTGCACCTGTGACACGCCGAGCACCCTTGAGGCGCTCTCCTGCGTCATGCCGTGGAAATAGCGCAGATATATCGCCTTTTTCTCCTTTTCGGGAAGCTGCTCAATGGCATAGCGCAGCGACACTTGCTCTATCATGCGCTCTTCGCCGTAGCTGTCGGCCAGCACATGCTCGAGCGTAAAGCCGTCGTCGCCGTTTTCACGCTGCAGGCTCTCGGCAGGATTTGTCGCAGTCTCGGCAAAGGCAATTTCCTCAGGCGTTAAGCCTGTTTCGGCAGCTATCTCTGAAAGCTGCGGCTCACGGCCGAGGCGCTGCTCAAGCTCGGTGCGCACCGAGCGTATGCGCTGCGCCTGCTCTTTTATGCTGCGACTGACCTTGACTGCACCGTCATCACGCAGAAATCTTCGTATCTCGCCGGATATTTTCGGCACGGCGTAGGTCGAAAACTGTGTGCCGAAGCTCTCGTCAAAGCCCTCTATTGCCTTTAGAAAGCCGACGCAGCCTAACTGATACAGGTCATCCGGCTCGGTTCCCCTGCCGAAAAAGCGTCGGGCAACACTCCAGATAAGCCCCGAGTTTTCCTCGATGAGCGCTTCCGCAGCCTGCTTATCCCCGCTCTTGGCCTTGCGGAGATTTTCGACTGTCTTCTCGGTCATCGGCGGCCTCGGCGCTGCTTTATCGTGCGCAGCATGGTCACGCTCGTGCCCTTTTGGACTTGGGTCTTGACCTTGAGCTTGTCCATGAAGCTTTCCATGATGGTAAAGCCCATACCGCTGCGCTCCTCGCCGCCGGTTGTGTACATGGGCTGCATCGCCTTATCAAGATCTTGTATGCCTCTGCCCCAGTCACGGACGGTTATCTCGAGCTTTTCGCCGTCAAGTATGCGTAGACGCATGGTTATCTTGCCGATGCTGTCGGGGTATGCGTGGACGATGCAGTTTGTGACCGCTTCCGATACGGCGGTCTTGATATCGCCGAGCTCCTCCAGTGTCGGGTCAAGCTGCGCAGCAAAGCCCGCTGCCGCTGCCCTTGCGAAGCTTTCGTTTGCGCTGTAGCTCGGAAATTCAAGCTTTATGTAGTTTGTTATAGTCATGTTGTGACCTCCCTTTTGCATATGATGTCTACCACCCGGTCAACGCCCGCCGCCTCGAGCACCTTTAGCGGCTGGCTTTTAGGGCAGTCGATGAACAGTCGGCCGCCGGTTTCCTTTATTCTGCGGTCGGCTTTTAGTATGACCGCTATGCCGGACGAGTCCATGAAGCTGAGCTTTGACATATCAAGCAGCACCTGCCTCGGCAGCGTGCCGTCTATGGCCTCGGTTATCCCGCTCATGGCCTGTCTTGCACTGTGGTGGTCAAGCTCGCCTTGCAGCGCTATGCAGAGCTTGCCGTCTGCGTATCGTGTTGATATTTTCATTTTTTCACCCCAAACAAAAAACTGGTGCTGTGTATTTAACACAACACCAGTTTATTAGTTTTTTTATGCGGATTTTAATAAAACAGGTCGAGCTTACTTGAGATTTTTAAGGCTTTCCTCAAGATTTTCGATGAGAGCCTCGAGCTTTGCCTTTTTCTCACGCTCGGTGTTGACAACTGCCTCGGGTGCTCTGGAAACGAACTTCTCGTTTGAAAGCTTCGCTATCTGTCCGTCAAGCTGCTTGCGGGCGTTTGCAAGCTCCTTTTCCATGCGGGCTTTTTCCTTTTCAAGGTCGACAAGCTCCGCCATGGGCATGAACATGCGGGCGTTATCGGTAATGACGGAGACCATGCCGTCGGTAGTCTCGGGAAGCTCGGCGATGACGCTTATCTCGGAGGCATAAGCTAACTTGCAGATAAACTTCTCACCGTCTGTAAATGCCTTTGCCTTGTCGGTCACGATGATGAGGTGGCTCTTTCTGGACGGCGGCACATTCATCTCCGACCTGCGGGCACGCACGGCCTTGATAGCATCCATGACCATCTCGAAGTTCACTTCGTCCACGGGGAAATGCAGCTTCTCGTCGTATTTGGGGTACTCGGCTATCATGAGTGCTTCGCCCTCGTGCGGCAGTGCCTGCCAAATTTCCTCGGTGATAAACGGCATGAACGGGTGCAGAAGCTTGAGTATTTCGGTAAGAACATACAAAAGCACCCTCTGCGCATTTTCCTTTGCCTTTTCATCGTCGCCGTTAAGGCGGGGCTTTGTAAGCTCAATGTACCAGTCGCAGTAGCTGTCCCAGATAAAGTCGTATATCTTGCCTGCGGCAACGCCCAGCTCAAAGCTGTCCATGTTATCGCAGACTTCCTTGATGACCTGATTGAGCTTTGAAAGTATCCACTTATCCTCGGTCTCAAGCGTTTCGGGCAGGCGGTTATCCTCAACCGTGAGGTTCATCATCACGAAGCGTGATGCGTTCCATATCTTATTGCAGAAGTTGCGCATCGCCTCGCACTTTTCGACATAAAAGCGCATGTCGTTACCGGGGCTGTTGCCGGTGATGAGGTTAAAGCGCAGTGCATCGGCGCCGTACTTTTCCGCCATCTCCAAGGGGTCGATGCCGTTGCCGAGGCTCTTGGACATTTTGCGTCCCTGCGAGTCACGCACAAGGCCGTGGATGAACACGGTCTTAAACGGCTCTTCCTTCATCTGCTCCATGCCGGAGAAAATCATTCTTGCGACCCAGAAGAAGATGATATCGTAGCCGGTCACCATGACCGAGGTCGGGTACCAATAGTCAAGCTCGGGTGTCTTGTCCGGCCAGCCCATGGTCGAGAACGGCCAAAGGGCGGAGCTGAACCAAGTATCGAGAACATCCTCCTCCTGGGTGATGTTCTTGCTGTGGCAATGTGCGCACTCATGCGCATCCTCACGGGAGACGGTGATCTTTCCGCAGTCGTTGCAGTACCATGCCGGTATCCTGTGACCCCACCAGAGCTGACGGGAAATGCACCAGTCATGGACATTCTCCATCCAGTTCATGTAGGTCTTGGTAAAGCGCTCGGGAACGAACTTTATCCTGCCGTCCTTGACGACATCGATAGCCGCCTCGGCAAGAGGCTTCATCTTGACAAACCACTGAGGGCTTGTGAGCGGCTCAACGACAGTGCCGCAGCGGTAGCAGCAGCCGACATTATGGTTATACGGTTCGACCTTGACGAGATATCCCTGCTCCTCGAGGTCAGCAACGATAGCCTTGCGGGCTTCGTAGCGATCCATACCGTTATACTTGCCGCCGTTTATTATCTTTGCGTCCTCGTTGATGACGAGTATCTGCTCAAGGTTATGGCGCAGTCCGACCTCGTAGTCGTTGGGGTCGTGGCAGGGCGTCATCTTGACAGCACCGGTGCCGAAGCCGAGCTCGACATAGTCGTCGGCGACGATGGGGAGCTTTCTGCCGACGAGTGGCAGGATGGCGTTTTTACCGACAAGGTGCTTATAGCGCTCATCGTCCGGGTGAACGGCAACGCCGGTGTCGCCGAGCATGGTCTCGGGACGGGTGGTGGCTATGATGAACTCCTCATCCGAGTTCTCGATGGGGTATCTTATATGCCAGAAGCTGCCGGGCATGTCCTTGTACTCGACCTCGGCATCCGACAGCGCCGTGCGGCACTTGGGGCACCAGTTGATGATGCGATTGCCCTTATAGATAAGGCCCTTTTCGTACAGCTCACAGAAGGTCTCACGAACGGACTTGGCTCTCGTCTCGTCCATGGTGAATGCGCTTCTGTCCCAATCGCAGGACGCACCGAGCACCTTCTGCTGCTCGACGATGCGGTCACCGTATTTGTTCTTCCAATCCCAAACACGCTCAAGGAACTTCTCACGGCCGAGGTCGTAGCGGGTAAGTCCCTCTTTTTCACGCAGCTCCTGCTCGACCTTAATCTGCGTTGCAATGCCTGCGTGGTCGGTTCCGGGAAGCCAGAGGGCAGCATAGCCCTGCATTCTCTTATAGCGGGTGAGAATATCCTGCAGGGTAGAGTCAAGAGCATGACCCATGTGGAGCTGACCTGTTACATTGGGGGGCGGCATGACGATGGAAAACGGCTTTTTGTCGGGGTCTATAACGCCCTTAAAGTAACCGCCGGTCTGCCACATATCATAAATTCTCTTTTCGACCGTACTCGGGTCATACACCTTGGGTAATTCTTTCATAACTGCCTCCTTAAAAAGAAAAAGCGCCCTGATAGATCAGGGCGCAATTATATGCGTGGTACCACCTGAATTCCGCAAAAAGCGGCTCTCATGGGCTCTGTAACGGGAGCTCCCGACCGTGCTTACTCAAAATTCACCACGGCAGCTCAAAGCCGACCTTCGGCAAGACTTCGGAAAACTTGCACCGACCGTTTTCTCTCTGAACGAAGCTTATCGCCTACTCCTGCTTATCAAAGCTGTTGACTTTTAAAAATTATATTATCCTATCGCCGATTTGTCAAGATTATTCCTTGCGCTCGTCGCCCCAGAAGAACAGTGCAACGGTGCCCGGGCCGGTGTGGCTGCCGATGGTCGTGCCGATGTTATTGATGACTACCTTGCCGTTGAGCTTCGGGAAGCTCTCCTCAACGAGTGCTGCGACCGCCTGAGCATCCTCAAGGCATGCAGACATGGAGATAAAGCACTTGCCGGAATAGTCAAGGCCGTCCTGAGCGTGCTCCTTCATTCTTTCGACTATCTCCTTGATGACACGCTTTTTGGTGCGGATCTTATCTCTTGGGATGAGGTGGCCGCCGTCATCCATGTTGAGAAGCGGGCAGATGCTCAGCATTGTGCCGAAGAAGCCGGCCGCCTTGGTGATCCTGCCGCCCTTGACATAGAAGGTAAGGTCGGTGGAGAAAAACCAGTGATGCAGGCGGAGCTTGTTTGCCTCTATCCAATCATGAAGCTCATCGATGCTCTTGCCCTCGTCACGCATATCGGCGAGTGTGTCCATGATAAGACCGTAGCCGGAGGATGCACCGAGAGAGTCAACGATGTATATCTTTCTGTCGGGGTACTCTGCCTTGAGCATCTCGGCTGCGGTGCGGGCGGAGTTGACGGTGCCGGAAATGCCGGATGAAAGGGTCACATGCAGGATATCCTTGCCCTCATCGAGGTAGGGTCTGAAGTGGTCTATGTATTCTGCGACATTGACCTGTGCAGTCTTGGTCTCGGCGCCCTCTGCCATCATCTTGTAAAACTCGTCAAACGGGATGGACTGACCGAGGTCGTCAAGATGCTCCTCACCGTTCAGGAAGTAGTGGAAGCATACATATTTGATTTCTCTTGCGTCAAAGTGCTCCTTTGACAGATCGGCTGTCGAGCAGCAGCTAAGAATATAGTCAGACATAGTTATCTCCTTTATAATAAAGCATTAGCACCCGTATTATATATGGGTGCTAACATAATTGCAACAATAAATTTAAGTAATTATCCCAGCATCGTCATAAGCTGCTCGACTGTATGCACGCCGACTTCCTTGCTGATCATCTCGCCATTGCGGAAAACCATGAGCGTGGGAATGCTCATAACGCCGAAACGCTGGGCGATAGCAGGCTCGTCATCGACATCCAGCTTGCAGATCTTGACCTTGCCGCCAAGCTGCTCGTCAAGCTCCTCAAGGATGGGTGCCTGCATGCGGCAGGGGCCGCACCATGTTGCCCAGAAGTCGACCAACACGAGGCCGGAGGAGGTGACAGAATCAAAATTGTCCTTTGTAAGATGCATAATAGCCATGTTATATATCTCCTTTGTTACAGTTTACTTATATAATCAACCGCGGCAAGTGCCGCAATGTTGCCCTCGCCGACAGCCTTTGCAAGCTGATACGGTGCGCCCGTGCAGTCTCCGGCGGCGAAAACGCCGTTTATATTAGTTTTGCCGGAGCGGCCTACTTTTATAATACCTCTTTCGCTTTCGATGCCGTTGACTAAGCTCTCGGCGGAAAGGGTCTGTTTCAAGATGAAAATGCAGTCTGTTTTGACCGTTTCACCGTTAACGACAAGAGTATCAGCCTTTTTATCCCCGAGTATCTCAATTTTGCCCCTGCCGGAGAATACCGAGACCTCGCAGCCGATATCTCGCAAAAAAGCAATGTCCTTTTCTGTTTCCTCGCCCTCGCCGAGTACGGCGACCTTTTTACCCTTGTAGAGCATTCCGTCACAGGTGGCGCAGTAGCTCACTCCCCTGCCGAGGAATTTTGTCTCGCCCTCGCACAGCGGTCTGCGGCTTATACCGGTTGCGATAATGACTGAATGTGCCTCATAAAAATCGTTTCCGACGGCTACGCCGACGGTCTTGCCCAAGGACATGACGCTCAGGGCTTTTCCGCTTATAACGGTCGCCGAGCTATTCTCAAGCTGGTGGCGCATTTTCTGCATTATCTCCGCTCCGCTGCCTTCCATGCCCGGGTAATTAGTAATGCTTTCGGCAAGGTAAAGCTTGCTCGTCTCCGGCGGATTTGCGATAACACCGACGGTTTTTCCCCGGTTTACCGCCGTCAGCGCCGCAGAAATTCCCGCAGGGCCGCCGCCGACTATGAGTATATCAAAATTAGCGCTCATAATGCCCTCACCTCTTTTTTCTCCATTTTAGCAGTTATTATAACACTTTATTGTTGTAATTACCACAATTATCGTTTATAATTCCAATATCCTTAAATTTATGGGAGCATATAAAAATGGACGAGATAAGCAAGAATTTTATCGAGAATTTTATAGATGAGGATATCGCCGAGGGCGGCCGCTTTGCGGGCATGAAGGTACACACCCGTTTCCCGCCCGAGCCCAACGGATATCTGCATATAGGCCACTGCAAGGCGCTGATAATCGACTTTGGCACTGCCGAGAAGTACGGCGGTCTGTGCAACCTGCGCATGGATGACACAAACCCCGCCAAGGAGGACACCGAGTATGTCGATGCCATTCAGGAGGATATTCACTGGCTCGGCTTTGACTGGGGCGACAGGTTTTTCTACGGCTCGGATTATTTTGAGCAGACCTACGAATATGCCATTGAGCTTATAAAGAAAGGTCTTGCCTATGTCTGCGAGCTCACGCCCGAGCAGTTCAAGGAATATAGAGGCGATACCACCCGTCCTGCCGTGAGCCCCTACCGTGACAGGCCCATCGATGAAAGCCTTGATCTTTTCCGGCGCATGAAAAACGGCGAGTTTCCCGAGGGCAAGTACACCCTGCGTGCCAAGATAGATCTTGCCTCCGGCAACTTCAATATGCGTGACCCTGTGCTCTATCGCATCCGCTACATTGAGCACCACCGTCAGGGCACAAAGTGGTGCATCTTCCCAATGTACGACTTTGCCCACCCGATACAGGACGCACTTGAGGGTATCACCCACTCGCTGTGCTCACTTGAGTACGAGGATCACCGCCCGCTGTACGACTGGGTCATCAACAATGTCTCCGTGCCGTCAAAACCCCGTCAGATTGAGTTTGCAAGGCTCGGCATCAACTACACCGTGCTCAGCAAGCGCAAACTCAGACGCCTTGTCGAGGAAGGCATCGTCTCCGGCTGGGACGATCCCCGCATGCCGACCCTGTGCGGTCTGCGCCGCCGTGGCTACACGCCCACCGCTATCCGCAGCTTCTGTGAACGCATCGGCGTAAATAAAGTCCCCAGCACCATTGAGTATTCCTTCCTTGAGCACTGCCTGCGTGACGACCTTAACGAGCACGCCCAACGAGCGATGGCAGTTCTGCGTCCCGTTAAGCTCACGATAACCAACTACCCCGAGGGCGCAAGCGAGCTTCTGAGCGTTGAAAACAACCCCAACGACCCCGAGGCGGGCACCCGTGAGGTCAGCTTCTCGAGAAATCTCTACATCGAAGCCGATGACTTCCTCGAAACGCCTGTTCCCAAGTACAAGCGCCTGTACCCCAACGGTCTTGAGTGCCGTCTCAAGGGCGCATATCTCATCAAATGCACAGGCTGCGTAAAGGACGCAGACGGCAATGTCACCGAGATACTCGCAACATACGACCCCGAGAGCCGTGGCGGTGATCCGGCTGACGGCCGCAAGGTCAAGGGTGCGACCATCCATTGGGTCGATGCAAACAATTGCGCCGACGCTGAGGTAAGGCTTTACAGCAATCTGTTCAACGACGAGGATCCCGATGCCGCCGATAAGGATTACATCAAGTGCATGAACCCCAACTCTCTCGAAGTGCTCCACGGCTGCAAGATCGAGAAAATGCTTGAAAACGCAGTTGCTCCGGCACAGTTCCAGTTCCTTCGCATGGGCTATTTCTGCGTTGACAGCAAGGACTCGACCCCCGGGCATCTTGTGTTTAACCGTGCCGTTGCACTCAAGGACAGCTTCAAAAAGTAAGACTTAAACTAAAAAACTCCCGACATTTGTCGGGAGTTTTTTTCATGCGGTCTTGGGTTTGAGGTTTAGAAGGACTATTGCCGAGAGCACGAGCAGGATTCCGGCGGCGCTCATTGCGGTAAGCGCCTCGTGATAGATGAATATGCCGCACAGCGTCGCAACGACAGGCTCTATCGATGCCATTATCGAGGCTTTGCCGTTTTCTAATCCGGTCAGACCGTATGTATAGCACAGATACGGCAAAAAACAGGTCACAAGTCCCGTTGCGGCTGCAAACAAAAAATTCGGTGCGGTCGATGTGATGGTGGGGACAAACTCTACTCCGCCGACTATCAGTGCGCCAAGTCCCGCAAGCAGGCAGGTGTAAAAGTTTATTGTAAAGGTCGAGTAGCCACGGTTGATGGCGAAGCGGCTGAATATACTGAACAGCGCATAGCAGATGCCAGAGCCGAGTCCGAACAGGATGCCGGTCGTGTTAATCTTGCTTCCCGTGCCGATGCCGGATACAAGGCAGCAGCCGGCGAATGCGATTAGCATAGCAGCAAGCTTTCTCGCAGTTATCTTTTCCTTGAACAGCAGCGCCGAGAACAGGATGACAAAGCACGGTGCGGTGTAAAGCAAAATTGCGGCATTTGAAAGGCTCATATAATCCATGGCCTTGAAATAGCACAGGCTGAACAGCAGAAGTGACACTATGCCGCTGCCAAAAAAGCACCATGCATCACGCAGCTTCACCTTAAACGCCTTGCGGTCGGTGATGAGCATTGCAATGCCGAACAGCAGCGCCGCAAAAATTCCTCTGACGGCTATGCAGTTTGAGGCCGACAGCCCCATCGTATCGAGCGTCCTGCGGAAAAAGCCCATGAAGCCCCACAAAGTTCCCGCTCCGAGTACGGCGAGGGTATATTTATTCTTTCGCATTAGAACAGACCTCCTATCCATGCGGAAAACGGCATGTATATTATCGGGATGATCAGTGCCGGGATGAGATTTGAAATGTTTATCTTGCGATCGGTGATGCCGGTCATGTTGATTCCCATGCCGATGAACACCACGCCGCCGACTGCCGATAGCTCGGTTATGACTTCAGTGCCGAGTATCGGCGAGACAACGCCCGCAAGCAGCGTGAGAAGCCCCTCCCATATGAGCACGGGAGCAAACGAAAATACAACACCAACGCCCATGGCCGAGGACATAGTCACGGCAACGACCGTATCGATGACGGTTTTGGTTATGAGAATACTGTAATTATTGTTTACGCCCGCTTCGATAGAGCCGAGAATGGCCATGGCGCCGGTCACAAACAGCACCGAGGCATTGATAAATCCCTCCGAAAACTGTCCGTCGGCAAATTTCCTGCCCTTGAACAGGTTCATGACCATATCACCGACACCGTCAAGAAAGCGGTCTATATGCAAAAGCTCGCCTATTATTGCACCGAGCGCCAGGCTCACAACGACACACAGCGTATTGTTTGAGCCCACTGCCCCCTGCACGCCTAAGCCGACAATGACAAGTCCCATCGCAGCCATAAGCGTATTAGTAAATCTATCGTTTATCCTGCCCCGAAACAGCGTTCCCAGCGTGCCGCCTATCACAATTCCTACGGCATTTATTATTGCGGCTATCATTTCTCTTTCTCCTTTGAAACGCAATGAGATAATAATAAAATTCGCAACGAAAAAAGTCAATTGTCTGCTTTCAATAAAGTTTAATCCCGCATTGACATAAAATTATAGATTGTGCTATTATTGATTACCGTCTTGTCGGAGGTTTTGTCATGAAGAAGCTGTGCGCTCTTTTCATTTGTCTCACACTGCTGCTTGTCGGCTGTGGTAAAAGCGATTATAAGGACTATGTCAGTGAGCTCTGTGGAATTGACATTTCCGCAGCCAAGGTCGTTTCCTCGCAGGACAGCCACGGCGGCTTCCACGGTGACGGCGTGCTTGCAGTCTCCTTTGACTGCTCCGATGTTTCCGCCGCTGCGCTTGACGGCATGAAGGCTTGGCCGGCTTTCCCTCTGAGCGATAACATGCAGCACGTAGTCTACGGCGGCTTTAACGACGATATAAGCATCCCCGAGATAACAAACGGCTGCTACCTGTTCCGTGACCGACACTCGGATGCGGTCGATCCCACGGATGACAGCAAGCTCTTTGACCGGTATTCGTACAATTTCACGCTGCTTTTGTTTGACTTTGACACGAAAATGCTGTATCTTATTGAGGTGGGCACTTAACAAGTGTATATCGGCGGGTATGATGGAATTGGCAGACATGCGAGATTTAGGTTCTCGTGCTGAGAGGCGTGCAGGTTCGACCCCTGTTACCCGCACCAAACAAATATAATCCGAACCAAATCTTCTTAATCGGAGATGGGTTCGGATTATTTGTTTTCTTCGAGAAATTCGAGGATACGCATTTCAGAAACGGCGTGGTAAAGCGTCCCGAATCCAAGCCCAGAGAGCCGAGAAAACCTAAGATATAGAGGCATATCTGAACGCCGTCACGGAGTACAAGCCCTGCGAAAACTGAACAAACGCACAAAAGGGGATGGCGGTCTGCCATCCCCTTTGCTATGCTGTTTTAGGAGCATATATCCCTTGGATTTATCTTATATCTATCGTCAGGCGACGTTCTCGCCGTTGCTGTCCTTGTCCGTTTTTGCTCCGCCCCGCGCCGCCTTCCATTCGGCAAATTCCCGCTGCCCTTCCTCGCTTTCGTAGTAGGCGAGGATATCCGGCAGCAGAATTCGGGCGATGTTCTCGATCTCATGCTGCGGGATGTCGCTGTTGTTGGTGAGCTTTTTTCGCCTGCTCAAGTTGCACCTCCGAAAAAGTATTTTGCCGCAGCTTTCTCCCGTGCGGCGGAGGAATGGCGTCTTGAGCGTCTTTTGCCGTCTGCTGCATTCCCTCCACTGTATTTGTCAGTTTGACTGACAAATACAGTGGACAGCAGAAAAATACAAAAGTCAAGCCCCTGAAAACAAGAATTTTTGCAAAATCCGTACTTTGTTCACGCAATAATAAACACCATTTAAGCCAGAGGAAGCCTGCCAAAGAACCGCTCTTATAGCATCGGGCTTATTTGAAGGGACAGACTTCGACACAACTGAACAATCTGAAGGTAAGTAAGCACTGTGAGTTAGGCATTTTTTGTAATGCGATGACTTTTTCAAAAAATTTCGGACAGATGAAGAAAAAGCAGAAAACGAGGTGGGTCTTACATCTTAGACCCACCTCAAATTTATCATCTTATCCACAATTACAGAGCAAAAAAATCAGCTATGATTTCTGTCAATATAGTTTTTCCTGAACTTACTTGGAGATTCGCCTACTTCATTCTCAAAAATTTTGCTAAAATGAGATGCACTTTTGATCCCTACCATTTCCGCAACTTCTGCAATACTTTTATCCGAGCTTTGAAGAAGAGACTTTGCATAAAAAATACGCATGGATCTTATGTATTGTACAATATTAATCCCCATATATGTTTTAAAGTATCGGCTCAGGTATGATGGATTTACCCAGAAACGTTCGGCTATAGAGGATAATGTTAAGCTACTGTTCTGATAATTTGAATTAATATATTCAAGTATATTTTTCAGCATGTAAGGGATATCTTTGAAAACATCATCATATACTGCATTTCTAACTATCTCAGGATAAATACTGCCGCAATATCGCCCGATTTCAAGAACTATCAGTTCAGAAATATCAGCAATAAAAACATCTTGAAAATTCTGCTTATTCTCGCTCTCCGCCACCAGCATGTACATCATCTGTTCTAACCGTTCAAGATGCTTCCCGTGGAAATGAAGCACCGGCATCAAGAGATTTTTTTCGAAAAGGACGAGAGGATTCCAATTAATGTCTCTATACTGTAAATAGCCAGAAAACTTTTCGGACATAATAATGGATATCAGCTTAAATTCCTCCGGTCCTTTTGGCTCTACCCTATGTGGCTGATTTGGTTTGATAACAAGTACATCACCTTTTGTCAGTGAATATGTAGTTTCTCCGAGACTCACACAAAATTCACCGGAAAAGTCCAGCATAAATTCATAATAAGAATGGCTTGACCAGGCTGCATTATATTTCCCGTTTATTGTTTCAATATATACGGAAAAGAACTCTGCTTTCTGTAAAAATGATTGCTGAACTTTCATTTCGATCTTTACTCCAAATCAGCATGCGGTTATCCTGCCGGTTCTATCAACAGTAACCAAACAGTCTCGGCAGGAACAGGCTCAAATCGGGTACATAAGTAGTAATTATCAGAGTCGGCAGCCATGCAAACAAGATAAGTCTCATGGTATGCGGCAGCATTTCCTTTACTTCTGCACCTGAAATTTTACCGCCCAAGTAAAGAAGCGGAGCCGTCGGAGGAGTAATATTGCCCATGCCGAGGTTTACGCCGACTATCGCAGCAAATTGAATTGGGCTGACTCCAAGTTCAGTTACAATCGGGAGAAGTATCGGTGTAGCAAGAAGCACGCCGCTTGTATCATCCATCAGCATTCCCAAAAGAATCATAAACAGATTTATCATTATCATGATAACAGCGGGGCTATCAGATATAGAAGTCAGCATTTTCAAAAGCATTTGAGGAACATTGTTCATGGTATACAGTCTGCTGAGAATCATCACGGAAAAAAGCATCATCATTATAACGCCGGTAGTTTTACCTGCGCTGATAAGAGAATCTCTTAAATCGCCCATGCTCATTTCTCTGTAATAGAGCATAGCAACAGGAATCGCATAGATGACCGACAGCGCCGCAGCTTCAGTGGTGGTCATGACGCCACCATATATAGCGCCCAAAATAACAAATGGCATGAGCAATGCGGGGATGGAGCTCTTCTTTTTCCCCTGCACCGAAGCAACAGGCTTACTGTTGACAGACTTTACAATATTTTTGTTTTTGGCGGCGTAAAAAAGATTTACCGTACTAAACAAGATTACAAGAAGGATACCCGGAATTATGGTTGCAAGGAAGCAGGCTAAAACGGATTGCCCTCCTACCCAGCCATACAGTATCATAGACATGCTTGGCGGTATCAGCAGGCCCAAAACCGCACAGCTTGAAATGAGAGAACCTATAAATCCTTTTTCATATCCGTTTTCTTCAAGCCTCGGAGACATTATAGAACCTATACATGCAATAGTAGCGCCGGCACTTCCGGATATAGCACCGAATACTGCGCTGGATATGGCAGTAACAATGCCAAGCCCGCCTTTAATTTTGCCGAAGCCCAGTTTTTCAACAGAGTCAATCAGTCTTCGGCCTATTCCGCCATGATCAATAACAGCCCCGGCAAGCACGAACAGGGGAATGGTAAGGAGCAGCACATTGTTTATTTGGCTTCCGCCATACGACAGCAGAAACATTGGATCGGAGCCCGAACAATATACTATTATTGCAGCTGCACCGAGAAAAGTCAAGGGGATAGATATACCAAGCACAAGGAAGGCAATAACGGAAAGAAAGGCTATTACCAGTATCATCAGTTTTCACCGCCCTTCAATATAGCGACACTTCTTATCAGATGAATTAGAACATAAATACTCATCAATATAAACGAAACTATTATTGACAGTCTGGATAAGGCCAGAGGAAGCTTATAAATAGGAGTGGTCGGCCAAAGCTCAAAGCTCCAGCTGACAAATTGAAACGCCCAAACCGTTGCAACAATTGCGATAACCATACTTACTGCATACTTTACAACAGCCATTCGCTTTTTCGCTTTTTCACTCTTAAAAAGCAGAGAGGTCATATCTGCATTAATATGCGAATCATCACGGTATGCAAGAGAACTTCCTGTAAAATAAAACCAAAATGCCGCAAATAACACAAGCTCCTCGGATCCACCAAAGTTGATACCGAGTATATACCTCATTATTGCGGCTATAACAATTAAAGAAGTAATCAGCACACTTGTTATTATACAAATGTATACCTGTATCTTGTAGATGACATGATCGGCTCTTTTTAGGAAAGCAATCATCAAATTCACCCTTTCTTATTGAGTCCGTAAAAAGGGCCTATCGGCCCTTTTTACGGACATTTGTGCAAAACATCAATATTACTTATACAGCTTCAGAAGCTCGTTGATAAAATCTTCACCATAGGTTTTGGCAAGCTTTGGCCAAACATCCGTGCGGACGGCCTCTGCGAACATTTCAATTTCCTCGTCAGAGAAGTGGACAATCTTAATATCGTTGTCTTCCATCAGCTTCAGATATTTCTCGTCCTCTTCCTTTGCGTAGTTTACGCTGTTGGCGCACTCCTGACGGCAAATATCCACGATGGTTTTCTGATCTTCGGGAGAAAGCTTTGCAAGAGTTTTTTCACTTATCATGATCTGTGTTACTTCCGGGCTCATCTGATATACATAGTAGTAATCAATGATGTCACGATAGTTAAGATATGCACCCGCAGGAGTGGAGCCTGCAAGGCCCTCAACAACGCCGGTCTGAAGAGCCGCAAAGGTGTCGGAAGAAGCAATGCTTGTTGTGCTGAAGCCCATATATTCGCAGGGGAGAATATAGCAGTCCATAGCGGCAGTGCGGATAACGGTATTCTTACTATCCAGAGTGTTAGGATTCGATACTTCCTTTGTAGTACCTATACCGGCAATGCCTTCAACGAAAAATCCGCAGAACTCAATACCGTTTTTTGCCTGAATCTCTTTCATCATATTGTCAAGAGAGGAGCCTTCTGCAAATATTTCCGCAAGCTGATCATAGCTGCTCGAAAGGTAAGGGAAATAGCCGACAGCAGTTCTTGCGTCATAGGTCTCGGGAACAGATGAGTGCGCCATATCAATGCTGCCCATCATAAGCTCGTCATAAACCTGAGACCAGTCACCCAACTGGTTTGCGGGATAGATGTCTATGAGAACTCTTCCCTCGGTTTTCTCTTCTACAGCCTGCTTGATATTAAGAGCAACCTGATATGAGATATGATCCTTATTCTGCATAGTCGAATATCTGAGAGTAATGGGTTCGCTGTTGTCTTTTGCTGAATCTGTATCCTTACCGCACCCCGTAAGTGCAATCATAATTACTACTAAGGATAATAATAATAAATAAACTTTCTTCATTTTTTTCCTCCAGTTTTTTCATTAAAGATGAGCTGGTCTGCTTTCAAAACGCTGTATTCTGCTGCATCTTCCTCCTTCTTCTTGCGTTTACTTATTTATTGTAGCTGTAAATAACCTCCTCCTGCGGCTGACCTTCCCGAATGTAGATATGAGGGAATGAATGGAAGCTCAAGCTGCACCAGAATTCAATTACGGTTATTCCCAGTCGTTCACAGTATTCCGAAACTTCAATCCGGCTCTCTCCGTTTTGACCTAAAAGTGTCACCACATCTCCTATCTCAGCGTCCGGAACATCAGTGATATCCAATACAGTATGCTCAAGACAAACTGCGAGTATCTTGCATCTGACACCGTTAAGGAGAACCTCTCCGCCTGCGTTCCTCGTTGAAAATCCGTCACAGCTTCCAAACGGTATAACGCCTATCACACGATCATTTTCCATGAGCATATTCAGGCATCTGCTCCCGGCCTTGAGGGTTTTCCTGCTTATAAGACGTGAATGTATTCCCTTCAGGCAATTCTTTAGTTCAAGTCCGCATGAATCCTTTTGGGGCTTGGCATTTGCGAATACTCCGGTTCCGATACAAACAGTATTATACCATGCTTTCTCATACCTCTGCGTAGCATATGTACTTGCAAACTGGTATCTGGGAATTTCGAATCCAGCCGCTTCTACGTCGCCTATTATTTTATTGAAGCATGAGATCTGACCCTCGTTGTACTCATCCTTTTTCGGATTGATGTTTGAGTCTGTGGGGCCGATATGACTGTACAGGCCTTCAATCTTGAATGAAGTTTCATTTCTGATGTACTCCAGCTCGGGAAGCACTTCTTCAGGCAGCAGGCCCAGACGTCCGAGTCCCGTATCACACTTCACCCAGACTTTTAGGGCAACATCCTTTCCGAGCGCATCCGCGAAGGATTTTGCATCTCCGGGATTTACAAAGGACGGCATCAAATCGTATTTTACGAGCAGATCCGCGGTCTCAGGGAAATTATGAGCGAAAAGCTGTATAGGCTTGTCTATTCCATGCTTTCGCATTTCAATTGCCTCATACATATTGCCGGTTGCAAATCCGTATATATCCAGCTCATTTATGGCCTTAACAATCGGAAGCATACCATGACCGTAGCCGTTACCCTTCGCCGCAACTATTATCTTAACCTTGTCACCCAATGCCTTTTTGTATTCGTTAATATTATTAAGAACCGCATCAATATCTATTTCCGCCCAGGTCGGTCTGGGCAGATATTTATAATCAACCGATGAATCAATCAAAACGATAACTCCTTTATTAGCAAATTAGAACTGCTCTGCTATTGCTTCAAATATTATACATCCGGCTTCTGCGCCGCCGTCAATGCTGCCAAGAGTCTTCTCTCCAAAGTAGGCAGCACGTCCGTGTTTTGCCACCATATTTCTGGTGCTTTCCGCTCCGTTACGGGCAGCCTCTGCTGCATTTTTCAGCCTCTGCTCATCTGATACTGCGGTCTCATCGCAGAGAGCCTTCACAGCAGGGACAACAGAGTCAAAAAATGTCTTCTCTCCCAGCCTTGAATCCAGCTTTTCCATAATAGCGTTCATGGATTTATGCATGATATTTCCGAAATCGGCAAGCGCAGTTTTTTCTGCACCTTTTAGCTGTTTCGCGGCGTCTATAAGCAGCATTGATATAATTGTTCCCAAAGACGACGGGGCCGCTTCATTAAAGCTCTTTCCCGCAAGGAATAACAGCTTACCTATGTCCGAGGTGTTTGCATTAACACAGCACACATCAGAAACAGCTTTGAATCCGTTATCCATTGAGATACCGAGATCTCCATCTCCGGTTTGCTGATCAAGTGAAATCAGATACATCCTTTTTTCACTCATTTTTTTGCTTATAGCATTAAAACCTATTGCCAGCGTCTTTGTATCAATCATTTTGCACCCCCGTTTTTACTTGTTTACATTCGTATAGAATGGCGTAATGGCTTCATCTGCCAGCAGATCTTCAAGCTCTTCATCCAGCTTGAAAATGCTTATGGACATGCCGGCCATCTCCATGGAGGTTGAATATTCACCTACATGCGGCATTACTATGCTTACACCAATACCACTTAGCTGCTTCTGCACTGCCCTGTAGACTATGTATAATTCCTCCAGCGATGTTGCACCCAAACCGTTTATCATAACAGAAACCCGATCACCGTCTGCTAAAGGCATATCATTTAGGAGCTTTCCCATGAGTAAATCAACTAGCTCATCTGCGGGCATCCTGTCAGATACCATGATTCCGGGCTCGCCATGTATACCCATACCGATTTCAATTTTCCCGTCCGGGATTGAAAAACCGGGTTTGCCGACTTCGGGTATAATACAGGGAGTCAGGGCAACGCCCATACTTCTGATGTTATCATTGGCTTTATTGGCTACTCGTTCAACTTCCTCCAATGAGTACATTCTGTCTGCCGCTGCGCCGGCAACCTTAAACGCAAATACCATGCCGGCAACTCCTCTGCGCAAGTTCTTGTTTTCAGAGGAGGCCACGTCATCTGTAACACGTACTGCCGCGGTATTTATGCCGTCAAACTCCACTTCTTCTCTGGCCATTGTAAAGTTCATATGGTCTCCGCCGTAATTCCCGTACAGACACAGCACGCCGCTGCCTTTATCACAGGCTCTTATGGTATCGGCCATCTTTGACGCTGAAGGTGATGCAAACACATTTCCGACAGTGCAGCCGTCAAGCATGCCTTTGCCGACATATCCCAGGAACGTCGGAAGATGTCCGCTTCCGCCGGCAGTAACTATCCCGACCTTGCCAGATTTGCACGGGTAGTTTGACACTATAACTCTGTTTTCCTTATCCAGGCTCAAAAGCTTCTGATTGCTTGCAAGCAGAATTCCTTCCAGCGTTTCAGGAACAAAGTTTTCCGGAGCATTCAATATCTTGTTCATTTTCATGCTGATTCCCTCTTTTCCTTTCATAGAGTAAAAAGCTTTATTAAAGTTTGGAATTCCCTTTTTAATTGATTTTATGCGGTACAGTTTTTTTGTCAATATAATCGGAAAAACAGACAAAGAATTTAGAAGTTTGAGTAAAAAATGAGCGAAAATCATCTGTATTCAAAGGATCGACATAGAGCCGGTATGCGCAAGTTATCTTATAGCATGACACGTACAACAAGACCGGCGCATTTGTCACCACCAGGCGACTGCTTTGAGCAGCTGCACAGCTTCCGTGTAGGCTGCGACTGTTCGAAGAAGGGGCTGACAGATTGGCTCAAGACTGCTGCAGAGCATCTCAACATACTGTGGATAATTATTCTGCCCTGTGGTTTCTCACAGGGCAGAATTCTTAAAAATTCAGTCTTTCCATTATGCACATCGAACGCTCGGTTTCATTACTGCGAGCTTGAAAAAAGCGGAGCTTGTGATATAATACAGGCAAAGACTTTTTGAGGAGTGGTTTTATGAAAAAGTATTTAAAGAACACTGCTACAGTCGAGGTGCAGCCCGAGGATATAAGCCCGTTGGAGCTCCTGCAGCCCGGCAAGCTGAATAAGCGCAACATCATGCATCTTATGCGCAGGGTCGATATCAAAAAGGTCGGCGTTGTCGCCGGCGGCGCGGCTGCCGTGCTGTCGGTCATGAGCCTTACGGGGCGTTATACCTTCTATAAGGGCATCGTCGCCGGCGAGCTCAAGCGTCAGCTCGCGCCGGTCAATAAAAAGCTCGATGAGCTCAAGGCGCAGAACGCCGAGCTCAAGGCCGAGGTCGAAAGACTTCAGGCGCAGCAGATCGAGGAAGAGAAGTAAACATATTTATATTAAGAAAAATCCCGTATCGAAGGGACAGGGCGTCTTTCCGGTCATAGACGGCGGAAATCGCACCATCCTCCATGAAAACAAGCCGGTCAAAGGAATCCCGCACATAATGGAACCGGTGCTCCGAGAGGATTATCGTATGCCCCGCCGTTTTCAGCCGATAGAGCAGCGCGCCGAGTGCCACAAGAGGTCCGTCAGGAAAGAATGGATCGAGGATTTGGTGGTCGGTGAAACCATGAAAATGGTAATGGACGGCAAAGCAATCGAGGCCATTGTATCCATGCTCATGGACTTGCAGGACAGGGACAATGTGAACGTGCCGCTGTATGAGCAACAGCTCCGTGAAGCGGATACTGCCATCAGCAATTTGCTCAACGCCATCCAGCAGGGCATCCTGACACGCTCCACAAAGGAGCGGCTGGAGGAGCTGGAAAAACGCCGCGACGAGCTTGAGAACAGGCTTGCCTGCGAAAAGCTGGCAAAGCCCAAGGTCAGCGCGGAGTTTATGACCTTCTGGCTCCACCGCTTCCGCAAGCTGGACGTGCGGCAGAAAAGCCACCGCAAGATGCTCATCGACACCTTCATCAATGCGATTTTCCTGTACGATGACAAAATGGTGATCACCTTCAACTACAAGGAAGGCACGAAAACCATCACCTTCGCGGAATTGCAGGAAGCTATCAGCAACAAAAACGGTTCGGATTTGGATTGTCTTGCTGCACCAAGCTAAAAGCTGCATTTCAGATAAATAACTGAGATGCGGCTTTTTTGTTAGCCTCCATGATAAACCGATAAACCGCCATCATTTTCACCACAGAAGTGATTTGTATAATTTTGGTCATCTGCGACATAGCACACTGCAAATGGCAAGAGCTTTGCTTGACTATTTACGAAAAAACAGGTAGACTGTGGTTGCGCAGCTTGCGCTTTTTTACTATTTAAATTTATGAGGTTTTACCATGGAAAGAAGCTGCGGCATTTTGCTGCATTTATCGTCGCTGCCCTCCCCCTACGGCATTGGGACTATGGGCAGGGCTGCATATAATTTTGTGGATTTTCTCGCTGCCGCCGGTCAGAGCCTCTGGCAGCTGCTCCCGCTCGGGCCTACAAGCTGCGGCGACTCGCCGTATCAAAGCTTTTCGAGCTTTGCGGGAAACCCGTATTTCATTGATCTTGACATGCTCGTCGAGGACGGTCTGCTGCTAAAAAGCGAGCTTGACGGCATCGATTGGGGTAAAAATCCCGAGTTTGTGGATTACGGCAAAATTTACGAAAACCGCTTTAAGGTCTTAAAAATCGCCGCCGAACGTGGGATCGAGCGAGATAAGGCGGAGCTTGAAAGGTTCGTGAGCGATAATCGCTCTTGGCTGCCCGACTACGCCCTGTTCATGGCGCTCAAGCGGCATTTCGGCATGAAGGCTTGGTTTGACTGGCCGGACGAGGAGGCACGACTGCACAAGCCGGAGGCAGTCGGGAAATACGCCGAGCTTCTGCACGAGGATGTAAGGTTTTTTGAATACAATCAGTTTCTGTTTTTCAAGCAGTGGGACGCTTTACATAAATACGCAAAGGCGCACGGTGTTAAGATAATCGGCGATATGCCCATTTATGTGGCAATGGATTCTGCCGATGTATGGGCAAGTCCCGAATTCTTTTTGCTGGACGAGAAAAATGTCCCCGTCGAGGTCGCAGGCGTGCCGCCGGACTACTTCAGCGAAGACGGTCAGCTTTGGGGCAATCCGTTGTACGACTATGACGCCATGCGCCGTGACGGATACGGCTGGTGGATACGCCGTGTTGACGGTGCATCCAGGCTCTGCGACATTCTGCGCATCGACCACTTCCGTGGCTTTGAAAGCTTTTGGGCAGTGCCGTTTGATGCCGAGACAGCCAAGGTCGGGCGCTGGGTCAAGGGCCCGGGCATGGATCTTGTCGGCAGGCTCACGAGCTGGTTTTCAGAGCTCGGATTCATTGCGGAGGATCTCGGGCTTCTCACCCCCGAGGTGCACGAGCTTTTGGAGCAGTCGGGTCTGCCGGGCATGAAGGTGCTCGAATTTGCGTTTGACCCCAAAGAACCGAGCAACTACCTGCCGCACAGGTACACTCAAAATTGCGTCTGCTATGTCGGCACACACGATAATGCTCCAGTCATGGCGTGGCGGGATGAGGCGGATGTGGCTGAGGTCGAGTTTGCCGAGCGCTACCTTGCCATCGGCGATGCCGAGGGCTTTAACTGGGGTATGATACGGGGCGGTATGAGCTCAGTCGCATCCACGTTTATTGCGCAAATGCAGGACTTTCTCGCCCTTGGCGCCGACGCAAGAATGAACACTCCCGGCACGCAGTTCGGCAACTGGCGCTGGCGATTGAAGTCCAATGAGCTTACCCCTGAGCTTGCGGCAAAGCTTCTTGATATGGCAAAAATATACGGCAGATATCCTGCCGAATAAATTAAGAAAGGTTTTGTTAGAATTGATACCCAAGTTAAAACCCAAAAGCTGCGCATTCGCATTACTTGGCAGCGCTATACTCGCCTTTGGGCTTTACAATGTTCACTCGTTTTCCGGTGTCACCGAGGGTGGTGTGCTGGGTCTGACGCTGCTGCTGCACCACTGGTTCAATATCTCGCCGTCGGTCTCGGGATTTATTCTCAATGCCGCCTGCTACATAATCGGCTTTAAAGTGCTTGGAAAGCAGTTTATTGCATATTCCGTCGTTGCCGGAGGCGGATTTTCGCTGTTCTATGCGATATTTGAGCGCTTTGACCCCATTTGGCCGGGGATAGCCAACTACCCGCTCGCCGCTGCGATAATCGGTGCGCTGTTTGTCGGCGTGGGTGTCGGACTGTGCGTCAGGATAGGTTCCGCCCCCACGGGCGATGATGCGCTTGCAATGTCGGCTGCGGCAAAGTTCAAGATCGGCATACAGTGGGTGTACCTGACAACGGATTTTATCGTCCTTGCGCTGTCTGTATCTTACATCCCGCTCAAGCGTCTTGCCTACTCCCTGCTGACGGTCTTGCTCTCGGGGCAACTGATAGGCTTTATAGAAAAGTTCCAATTCAGAAAATCTGCATAACTCATAATTATATCGGCTAATTATATCGGCAATACGCTTTGTATTGCCGATTTTTATCCCCCCGGGGGGCTTGTATGCGCATAATCAGCCTGCTAAAATCTCATTAAACTATTTGTTGGATGATATCATGATTAATGCAAAAGATCTGACATTTTCATACGACTACTCAAACAGCCGCCGCTCCCTCGACAATGCAAGTATCAAGGTCAAAAGGGGTGAGCTTGTCGCCGTTTTGGGGCACAACGGGTGCGGGAAATCAACGCTCATCAAGCACTTCAATGCCCTTTTGGAAGTCCAAAAAGGTGAGCTTACGGTTGCCGGACTTGACGCAAAGGACGAAGCAAACACCGTCAAGCTGCGCCGCACCGTGGGCATGGTGTTTCAAAACCCAGACACGCAGTTTGTTTCCTCGATAGTCGAGGAGGATGTCGCATTCGGCCTTGAAAACTACGGTGTGAGCTATGACGAGATACCCAAGCGGGTGTCGGAGGCACTCAATGCCGTAGGCATGAAAGGCTACGAAAAGCGCTCGCCAAGCATGCTTTCGGGCGGACAGAAGCAGCGAGTTGCGTTGGCAGGCGTGCTGGCAGTCGAGCCGGATATCCTTATTTTTGACGAGGTGACAAGCATGCTTGACCCGGACGGCAGGCGTGATGTGCTTTCGGCGATCAAATATTTGCACGAAGAAAAGCGCAAGACGATAGTCATGATAACCCACTACATTGACGAGGCGGTCTTTGCCGACCGTGTGTATTTTATGCACAACGGCAAAATGCTTGCAAGCGGAACGCCCCGTGAGATGCTCACCGACCTTGAACTGCTGAAATCTACAGGGCTTACCCCTCCCCTGCCGGTGCGCATGTATTACGACCTTATGGAAAAGGGCATCGTTCTTCCGTTCTGCCCGCTTACCAACGAAGAGCTGACGGAGGCAATATGTCGATTGAAATAAGAAGCGTATGCTGCACCTACGGCAGCGGGACGCCGTTTGAGACGAAGGCGCTCAAGAATGTCTCGCTGACAATTGAAAAAGGCGAATTTGTTGGTATCATGGGGCGCACGGGCTGCGGAAAGTCAACACTGATACAAGCAATTGCAGGTCTGATCCCCATATCGTGCGGGCAGCTTTTGCTCGACGGCGAGGATATCAATGCCAAGAGCTACGACCGCTCGGTTCTGCGGCGCAAGCTCGGCATCGTATTTCAGTATCCCGAATGCCAGCTTTTTGAACAGACAGTTGAAAAAGATGTTGCATTCGGATTGAAGCACTCGGGACTATCAAACAACGAGGTTCATGACAGGGTCAAATGGGCGCTTAGTGTCTGCGGGTTCGACTATGACATTGTGTGCAAACTGTCGCCTTTCGGAATGTCGGGCGGTGAAAAGCGCAGGATAGCGATCGCCGGTGTTCTGGCGGTAAAGCCGGAATACCTTATACTCGATGAGCCGATAGCCGGTCTTGACCCGCTCGGTAGAGCGGCATTTCTGAATCTCGT
>HF986896.1:0-14445 GCA_000431075.1 Firmicutes bacterium CAG:555 | reverse complement strand
AGCGGCATTTCTGAATCTCGTGACCGGATTGAATGCCGAAGGTATGACGATAGTAATGATATCGCACAACGCCGACTGCATAGCCGAATACGCCCGCCGCATAATAGTTTTAGATAACGGCGAGCTTGCCGCCGACGGTACGCCGCAGGAGCTTTTTGCCGATGCAGACAAAATGCGTGCGCTGCATCTGGGCGTCAGCCGCAGCCGTGAGTTGGGATTGATGCTGACGGAAAAGGGATTTGATATCAGCCCCGCCGCTTGCACCTACGACGAGCTGTTTTCCGCCGTTTACGGCATTTTGAAGGACGGTGGCAGCGATGAATGAGCGCATGACGGGGCAGTTTATCCCGGGAAACAGCGTATTGCACAGATTGGATGCAAGGGCAAAGCTCATTTGCTTTATCGTGCTCATCGCCGTTGTGATACTGGCGCATAGTGTCATCGGCTACGCTTTAGTACTCGCCTTTACGGCTGCACTTATCATAATTTCAAAGCTTCCGCTTTCGACCGCTATCGGTTCGGTAAAGCGTATGTTTTGGTTTTTTGTTTTGATATTCATCATGAATGCGCTGTTTTTCTCAAGCGAAAACGCCATTTGGAGCTGGTGGATCATAAGCCTTTCAAAAGACGGCATGGTACAGGGCTTTAATGTTGTGTTCAGGGTCATCGTCATTTTGCTTATGGCAAATGTTTTTACACTCGTTACCCCGCCGCTTGAAACGACGCACGCAATACAGTCACTGTTAAAGCCGCTGAAATTAGTCGGGCTTCCTGCGGACGAGATAGCCATGATAATTTCCGTTGCCATTCAGTTTATACCTACGCTTTTGCAGGAAGCCGACACCGTCAAAAAAGCACAGATAGCCAGAGGCGCCAGATTTGAAAGTCGCAAACTGCACGAGCGAGCCGCCGCAATGCTGCCGCTCATAGTTCCGATTTTTTTGTCGGCGTTCAAAAAGGCCGACGAGCTTGCCATGGCGATGGAGGCTCGTGGGTATCGGGGTGAAAAATACCGCACTCACAGAAAAAACGGTGCTATGGCTCTCGGTTCTTATTTTGCAATATTTATCTGCTGCGTTCTGTGTGCAGCGGAAATAATTTTATAGGAGAACTACTATGCGAAAAATGTCAAATGTCAAGAAATCCATCATTACGGCAGTATGCATAGCGCTTTGCTATGTCATCCCGCTCATGTTCCACGGCATTCAGAATGCCGGCAGCATTTTCTGCCCCATGCACATTCCCGTATTCATCTGCGGCCTTATCTGCGGCTGGCAGTACGGTCTGCTGTGCGGCATTGCGGGTCCGGCACTTTCAAGTGCGCTGTCGGGTATGCCTCCCGTTGCCATTCTGCCGTCGATGATGGTCGAGCTTGCCGTCTACGGCACTGCTGCCGGTCTTATGATGAAGCTCGTACGCACAAAGAGTACATACGCAGACCTCTATATCAGCCTCATCGTCGCAATCGTCTGCGGCAGAGTGCTTGCCGGTCTTGCCAAGGCACTTATCTTCGCAAGGGGCAGCTACTCAATGAGCGCATGGATCGCAGGCAGCGTCGTCACCAGCTGGCCGGGCACAGTCATCCAACTCGTTTTCATCCCGACCATCGTCTTTGCGCTCATGAAGTCGCATCTTATTCCCGAGCGCTATCCGAAGATAGAGGACTGATATGGATAAAAAGGATATTATCGAATTTTTCGACCGCCGCGCCTCATCATGGGATGCCGAGCTTATACGCAACGATGAAGTTATAAGCATTATTCTTGATAACGGCGGCATAAAAAACGGCGTTAAGGTGCTCGATGTCGCATGCGGCACGGGCGTGCTCATTCCCGACTATCTTGAACGTGAGGTCGAATCTGTTACGGGAATAGATATTTCTCCGGAAATGATAGCGATTGCAAAAGCAAAGTTTAAGCAGGACAATGTAAGCTTTATCTGCGGTGATGTGGAGACGGCGGAGCTTCCGTGCAATTTTGACTGCTGCATGGTGTACAATGCCTTCCCCCACTTTCCCGATCCGGTGCGGCTCATAGCAGTGTTGGCTGCCCATCTAAAAGTCGGCGGCAGACTGTCAATCGCCCATGGCATGAGCCGTGCAATGATAGACCGTCACCACGAGGGCAGTGCAAGCAAAGTGTCCCGTGGGCTGATGAGTGAGACGGAGCTAAAGGCGCTCATGGAAAAGCATTTTGATGTCGATATTGTAATTTCCGATGCTAAGATGTATCAGGTATCGGGTATAAAAAGATAAAAAATCAGGATTTAGCAATGCTAAATCCTGATTTTTCTTGCCTGTAAAAGTGTTTCATCCTCGGCATCGTGGCTTACGAATACAAGCGTTTTGCCTTGAGTGCGGCGCTTTATATATTCTATTGTTTTGAGCTTGGTGTCTCGGTCAAGGCCGGTGAACGGCTCATCGAAAAACACGGTATCGGCATTGCAGACAACTGCCCTTATAATCGCCACTCTGCGACGCATGCCACCGGACAACTGCGACACTGGTTTGTTTGCGCAGTCGGCAAGCCCGACCTCGGCAAGGTGGCTCAGTATCGTCTCCTTTGAAACGCCGTGCGGTGCGGTCATTTTTACGCAGACGTATGGTGTGAAGTCATTTGGCAGCCTGTCCTCCTGGAACACGGCGGCTATCGACTTGCCGATGTTATGCAGCTCGCCGCTGTCGGGCAGTGTGAGCCCCATCATGATGCGAAGAAGCGTTGTTTTGCCTCTGCCGGAGGCGCCGGTTATGAGGACGGTCTCGCCCTTCTCTATCTTGATGCTCACATCGTGCAGAACGGTCTTGCCGTCAAAGCTTTTGCATATGTTTTTAAGCTCCATCAGCCACGCTCCAATCTGCCGTACAGCACTCTGAGCCCAAGCATGAACAGCTTCTCAAAAAGAACGCTTATAATTACGATTATGACGGTCCAGCACAAAAGGTCGTCCGTGTCGAGGTATATCTTCGAGTAGAACAGCTGCTTGCCTATCGACCCGTCGGGGGTGCCGATTATCTCCGCCGCTACGCCGGCTTTCCACGCCATGCCGAGCGCTGTTGCGCAGGCCGACATTAAAAACGGCTTCAGCTGCGGCAAGTGGATGTACAGCGCCTTGCGCAGGGGCGGCATTTTGAACACCGTGCCGACCTCGAGCATGAGCTTATCCTCGCTTTTGAGTCCTTCGAGCACATTGCCGTAAACGACCGGCAGCACGATGAGGAACGATATGAAAACCGAGAGGTTTTCAGCCGAGAGCCAGATAAGGCAGATGACGACGAACGACGCCACCGGCACGGTCTTTATCGTGACGAGAAACGGCCACAGCAGCGTTTCGACCCAATGAAAGCGCCCCGCCAGCGCAGCAAGCGTGATACCGAGCACAAGCGCTATGAAAAAGCCGCCCGCTATATGGTAAAAGCTAAACCAAATCGACGGCCAAAAGCCCTCGGCCTGCCAGATTGTCGTGAGTCTAACGGCGACATCTATAGGTGAGACGAGCAAAATGCGGCTGTTTACGGTCATGGCCGCTATCTGCCAAAGGCCGAGAGCGAACACGACCGCAAGAGCCTTGCCAAGCTTGCCTACGGGCTTACGCTCCATAGTAGAAGTCGGCGCCGGGCAGCTTTCCGCCTATCGCCTTGGGGTTCATGTCTTTGAGGACGGAAAGATAGCTTTCCATGTCGGTCTTCATCTCGGTGCCCGTGATAAAGGTGATGTTGCAGTAAGGCAGAACCTTCTTAGCAATGGGTGCCTTGACTATCTCGTAGTTTCCGATGAGTGCGGCTGCGTCCTCGGTGTTCTCCTGCACATATTTTACCGAACTATCGTACTCCTGCATGAACTTCTCAAGCTGCTGGGGGTACTTTTCGGCAAACTCACTGCGGCAAACGACAACGCCGGTGACCATAGCAGAGCCGTTATCGAGCTTTGCCCACTCGTCGTTGAGGCTCAGTGCAACACGCAGGCCGTCAACCTTTGCCTGTGCTGCGGTGACGAACGGCTGCGGCAGCATTGCGATGGCGTTTTCGTCCGAGGAGATGTAGGACAGAGCCTCGGTGGTATCGGCGCACCACTGGATTTTGGGTGCATTCTCGCCGTCAAGGCCGTTTTCCTTGAGTAGGTATCGGAGCGCATACTCGGGTGCTGCGCCCTCGCCTGTGGCGTACAGGGTCTTGCCGGAGAGATCAGCGAGGCTCTTTACGCTGTCGCCGCGCTCGACAATGTACAGAACGCCGAGGGTGTTGATGGCAAGGAGCTTCACGCCGCCATTGGTGTTGTTGTAAATGACCGATGCGAGGTTTGCCGGGACGGCTGCTATGTCTATCTCGCCCTTTGCAAGAGCTGCGACGAATGCCGAAGCCTCGCTCTTGAGCTCAAACTCGTACTTGTTGGCGCTGGTGCCCTTGTCGCTGTCGTCCATGAGCTTGACCATGCCCATGGCGGTGGGACCCGTGAGTGCGCCGACCTTTATAGTCGTGACCTCCTCGGTGGGCTGGGGCTCATCAGCCGTGCAGCCTGCGACCACGCACAGCAGCATGCAAACTGCCAGCAGAAAACATACAAACTTTTTCATCTTTTTTGTCTTCCTTTCATAAATTCTTTAATAATTCTGCATTGTTGATGCAGACAAGTTTACCCTGTTTTGAGACCGCTCCGCTCGCCGTAAGCTCGTCAAAGGCACGGTACAGCGAGGCTCGTGACATGTTGAGCGCATCGGCAAGGCGATGCATGGTCATGGGCATTTCGGAAAATTCGCCCACGGCGAGGTTATCCAAAAGAAAGCCCGCCAAACGCTGCTCCGCCGTTCCGGCAGTTAAGAAATATATCTTCCTATTTAAAAACAAAATGCGCTCGGATAGATAGCGTATATAATTTTCCGCAATGTCCGGCTCACGCTCGATCATGCGCTTAATGAGCCGCTGCGGCAGAAAAAGAACACGGCTGCGCTCAATCGCAGTTATCTTCGTTGCATACTCCGGCTCGCTGTTAAAAAGCGCCGCTGCGCCGAACATTGCACCCCTTTGCAGTGTGCTCATGACGATAGGCCGCTTATCTGCATTTTCCTTCGTGACCCGAAGTCTGCCCTCGAGCACTATGCCGAGGCTGCGGTAAAAGTTGGTTTTGTCGTAGACGACCTCGTTTTTTTCGTACTCTGCCGCAGTGCAGTCGGACACCGCAAGTATCCTCGTGAGCACGCTCGGCGGCGAGCCACGGAAAAGCTCGGTCTTTGAGACAAGCTCCGTTTCGATTTCGTTAAGCTTCATGCCGTCCTCCTAATTGTCTCATGTGAGACATTTTTCTGTTTTTGATTATACTCATCCTCCGTTTTATGTCAAGCAAATTTTAATTATCCGTGAAGTGATTTTTTTAACCATTTCGGCTTGACATTTTCAAGGCGGGGGTCGGTTCATCGAAGTCAACAATTTTTCGCTCAAAATTTAGGCATATCTACGATATTTAATACATTTGGTTTAATATTGCGGGGCAATTGCATTTTGCCCATCGGAGTATTTTTAACATTTTGGCTATTTCGTATTGATGGGCAAAAAATTAACTTTTCTTTACTTTAATATAAATTTTCTTTATAATTAGAGACAGCAAAGTGTTAAAGTGGATCAAAAAAGTTAAAAAGTTAAATTGGAGGGATGATAACATGATTCAGGTCGATTTCAAGCTGATCGACAGCATACTCGAAAAGTATGAATGCCAAAAAACCAAAGTCATACCGATTATGCAGGATATCCAGAAGGAATATAAGTTCCTGCCCAAGGATGCCCTGCTGTATGTGGCTGACAAGGTCGGTGAATCCCCTGCCGAGCTTTACGGCATTGCAACCTTCTATGAGAACTTCTCCATGAACGAGAAGGGCAAGTATGTCATAAAGGTCTGCAACGGCACCGCCTGCCATGTCAGAAAATCCGACGATGTACAGGAGGCTCTTTACGAAGCCACCGGTATGAAGCCCGAGGATCATATGTCCGCCGACGGGCTGTTTACAATTGAGCGTGTTTCCTGTCTGGGTGCCTGCGGTCTTGCACCTGTCTGCACCGTCAACGATGTCGTTCACCCCAAGATGACGCCGGATAAAATGCGTCAGCTTATTTCTGATTTGAGGGAGGCCGAGAAATCATGAAAATAGGTTCAAGACAAGAACTCACTTCTTTCCGTGAAGTGTGCAAGAAGCGCCTTGCCTGCCAGTCTAAGCAGATACTCGTCTGCGGCGGCTCGGGCTGCGTTGCAGGCGGCTCTCTCGATATATACGCAAGGTTTAAAGAGATCATGGAGAGCAAGGGTCTCAAGGTCGATGTCGTTTTGCAGGATCATGTCGACCACGGCGACGCTGTCGGTCTTAAAAAGAGCGGCTGCCACGGCTTTTGCGAAATGGGTCCTCTGGTCAGGATCGAGCCTGCCGGTATTCTGTACATAAAATGCAAGGCCGATGACTGCGAAGAGATAGTCAACGAGACAATTCTAAACGACAATGTCGTTGACAGGCTCGTTTACCACGATAACGGCCGTTCGTACAACCGCCAAGAGGATATCCCCTTCTACAAGCAGCAGACCCGTGTTGCTCTTGAGCACTGCGGCCACATAAACGCTGAGAGCATCGAGGAGTATATCGCCGTCGGCGGCTACTCGGCTCTCGAAAAGGCAATATTCGACATGACCCCCGATGAGGTCATCAACGAAGTCTCCGAGTCCGGTCTGCGAGGCCGCGGCGGTGCGGGCTTCCCCACCGGTAAAAAGTGGTCGCAGGTCGCTGCACACAAGGAAGCTCCGGTTAAGTACATCGTCTGCAACGGTGACGAGGGCGACCCCGGCGCATTTATGGATCGCTCCATCATGGAAGGCGACCCCCACAGGATGATCGAAGGTATGATAATCGCCGCCGTTGCCTGTGAGGCAACCGAGGGTTATATCTATGTCCGTGCAGAGTACCCTCTGGCAGTCAAGCGTTTGCAGAAGGCCATTGAGGACGCTGAGGCTGTCGGTATCCTCGGCGACGATATCATGGGCTCGGGCAAGGCCTTCCACCTGCACATCAACATGGGCGCAGGCGCATTCGTCTGCGGTGAGGGCTCGGCTCTTACCGCTTCCATCGAAGGTCAGCGTGGCATGCCCCGCACAAAGCCCCCCAGAAGCGTCGATCAGGGTCTGTTTGCAGCTCCTACCTCGCTTAACAATGTCGAGACCTTTGCAAATGTCCCCGTCATTATCGACAAGGGTGCAAAGTGGTATAAGTCTATTGGCACCGAGGGCAGCTCCGGCACGAAGGCCTTTGCCCTAACCGGCAACATCAAGCACACCGGCCTTATCGAGGTGCCTATGGGCACGACCCTGCGTGAGATAGTATATAATATCGGCGGCGGCGTAAAGAGCGGCAACTTCAAGGCCGTTCAGATCGGCGGGCCGTCCGGCGGCTGCCTCACCGAGGAGCACCTCGACCTGCCTCTTGATTTTGATTCCACCAAGAAGATTGG
Source organism: Firmicutes bacterium CAG:555 (assembly GCA_000431075.1). GTDB lineage: Bacteria > Bacillota > Clostridia > Oscillospirales > Oscillospiraceae > F23-B02. The sequence continues at coordinate 6,968 of HF986896.1, read as the reverse complement.
CGCAATTATCGGCTCGGGCGGTCTCGTCGTTATGGGCGACGACACCTGCATGGTCGAGATAGCCCGCTTCTTCATGAACTTCACAAAGAAGGAGTCCTGCGGCAAGTGCACCACCTGCCGTGAGGGCATCCCCAAGATACAGGCTATACTCGAGCGCATCACCCACGGCCAGGGCACAATGGAGGATCTCGACATGCTGCAGGAGCTGTCGGCGGTGGTCAAGAGCTGCTCACTGTGCGGTCTTGGCAAGACTGCAACGAACCCTGTCCTCAGCACCCTTAAATATTTCAAGAATGAATATGTTGCTCATGTTCAGGGCAAAAAGTGCCCGGCCGGCGTTTGCCGCTCACTGTGCACAATGTGGATTGACCCCGAAAAGTGCATCGGCTGCACGAAGTGTGCCCGCAACTGCCCCGTCGGCGCTATCACCGGTCAGCTCAGAAAGCCGCACACGATCGATCCCGAGAAGTGCATCAAGTGCCGTGAGTGTAAAAACGGCTGTCCCAAGCATGCGATAAAGGAGGTTTGAAGATATGAAGCGTATGATTATAGACGGCATTAGCTGCGAATTTGAAAATGCTCGCAATGTCCTTGAAGTTGCTCAGCAAAATCACATTGATATCCCCAACCTCTGCTACTGCGAAAGCCTGTCGATATACGGCGGCTGCCGGCTTTGCGTTATCGAAAACGAGCGTGGCGGCATCGAGGCTGCATGCACCGTAATCCCCAAGGACGGCATGGTCGTGCGCACGAACACCGCAAAGCTGCGCAAGCACCGCCAGATGATAATTGAGCTTTTGCTTGCAAGCCACCGCTCGGAGTGTACCACCTGCGACAAGTCCGGCAAGTGCAAGCTTCAGGAGTACGCCAAGCGCTACAATGTAACCAATGTCCGCTTTGCAAACAACTACTGCAAGGAGCCTATTGACGACTCGTCCCCGTCCATAGTCCGTGACCCCTCAAAGTGCATCCTCTGCGGCAAGTGCGTAAGAATGTGCGCCGAGGTTCAGAACATCCACGCCGTTGACTTCTGCAACCGTGGTATGGAGGCCTTTGTCTCCTGCGGCTTTGACCGCAAGCTTATCGACACCGACTGTGTCGGCTGCGGTCAGTGTGCGGCAGTCTGCCCCACCGGCGCAATCACCGTCAAAAATGAAGTGTCTACCATGTGGAAGGCCATCTACGACCCCAGCAAGAAGGTCGCAGTTCAGGTTGCTCCGGCAGTCCGTGTCGGCATCGGCGAGGAGTTCGGCATCCCCGCAAATGTCCCTGTGATGGGCAAGATAGTCACTGCGCTTAAAATGATGGGCGTTGACTATGTGTTCGACACGTCGCTCACCGCCGACCTTACCATCATGGAGGAAACGGCGGAGTTTCTCGATAAGCTCAAGACCGGTGCAAAGCTTCCCATGTTCACCTCCTGCTGCCCGGGCTGGATAAAGCATGTTGAAAACAAGCATCCGCACCTCATGCCTCAGGTATCGACCTGCGGCTCGCCGATGGAGATGTTCGGCGCTCTTATCCGTCAGCAGTACGGCGACGAGGAGGTAGTCTCCGTCGCAGTCATGCCCTGCACGGCAAAGAAGGCCGAGGCGGCTCGCCCCGAGTTGGTCAAGGACGGCGAGCGACTCATCGACCTTGTGCTCACAACTCAGGAACTCGTGCGCATGATAAATGAAAGCGGCATCGACTTTGCAAACATCCCCGACAGTCAGCCCGACGCTCCCTTTGCCCCGTACACGGGCGCAGGCGTCATCTTCGGCGTGACCGGCGGCGTTACGGAAGCCGTCATCCGCCATGTGCTCGGCGATGTCTCAACCGAGGCGCTGTCGTCGGTCGCAGAATGCGGCGTTCGTGGTCTTGAGGGCATCAAGGCATTCGAGGTCACGGCCGGTGACACCACGCTCAGGATTGCCGTTGCAAACGGGCTGGGCAATGCCGACAAGCTCATTGAAAAGATAGAGTCCGGCGAGGAGTTTTTCCATTTTGTCGAGGTCATGGCCTGCCCCGACGGCTGCATCGGCGGCGGCGGTCAGCCCCCCGCATGTCAGGCGCGCAAGGCAGAACGCTGCGATGGTATCTTTGCAGCCGACGAAGCCTGCGAGCTCCGCTCGTCCGAGCAGAATCCCGCTTTGGATGCGGTGTACGACCTGCTGCGTGGCAGAGCACATGAGCTTCTGCACATTCATTACCCCGATCACGGCAGAGAATAATCAAAGCAAAACTTACTCCCCATCTTGGTTTTTGACCTCGATGGGGAGCTTTTTTAACATATTTTTCTTCATTTGTTGCGGTTTTATTAAGTTTCTCACCTTTTGCTGGAATTATAGCATAAACTGTGTTATACTATGCAAGATATAGAAGTTTGGCTGTTTTCAGCAGATTGGAGAACTTTTTTATGCGTAGAATAGCTGCCATTTTACTGGCACTTTTACTTGTGCTCGGACTTTGCGCCTGCGGCAAGAAGACCGAGACAGTCAAGATGCGTGACTGCGGCGTTTATGTCACAATTGAGGCTGACGACATATACACCGTGTCATACGGCACGGATGCCGGCTCGGAGTCGACAAAGCACGCCGACGACACTCCGCTTGATGCAGGTGAGGTCGTGCACTTTGACTTTGCAGGCGATGCTGCCGAAAGCAGTGCAAAGGCGATCATCGATTACAGCATCTGCATTTACGATAAGGATCTCAATGTCCTCGCCGTTGAATCGTTCAGCAGTGATTTTTCAAACATGGCCCGCATTGATATCACCGTTACTGCCGATCATCGCATCATAAACACAAGCGACAAGCTTGTCTGCGGCGGCGACACGATAGTTCAGATGAAGACCACAAAGCCGGAAACCGGTGTTTCTTTGGCAGTCCCCACGATCACCATGCCAAACCGTCCCGATGCGGCAAAGGCGATAAATGACAGTATCGCCGGAATTAATAAGACTTTTACCGGCGAACAACTTGAAAGCAGCCGCAAGGCATACAAGCAGCTTGCCAAAGAAGCCGATGGCGAAGACCTTGACGATTTCAGCCAGAGCCGCTATGTGCGTGTCACCCGCGGCGACAGTACGGTACTTTCATTCAGAATGTTTGACAAGGCTAATCTCGGCACGGGCTCTGCCAGTGCGATAACCGGACATAACTACGATGCGTATACCGGCGCCGAGCTGAAGCTTGCAGACATTACCGACAACACCGAAGAATTTGTAAACGCATGCTCTGAGGATATCTTCAGTTCATTAACCGACAACAGCAAATATGCCGACATGCTGTTTGCAGAGGGGTATACCGACAAGGTCAAGGATCTCATTTCCGACGGTCACTGGTATATGAATAACGAAGGCGTTGTCATTGCCATAAATCCCGGTGAGATAGCCGATTCCGCTGAGGGTGCATTTGAGTTTACCGTCAAATACGATGTTCTCGCAGGAAAGATAAAGGACGAATTTGTCCCCGCAGACCTTGACGGCACGACCGGTGATATCACCGCCACCCTTGCAAAGGATGCCGACGCCTCCTCGCTCACCATAGTCGGCAACGAAGCGGACAAAGACATCAAGTCCGTCCTCGTTTCCGTCTCGGGCAAAATTTATAATATCAGCGTCTACAGTGCAAACTACTACAAGTCCAGCGGCAAGTATTCGCTCGAGGCCCAGCTTTGGTATTGCAGTGACCTCACCGAGGGCGCAGCGTTTGCAATAAACAAGGAGCTCAAAACGAGCCCCAGCATTTTCATCGGCTTTACCCGTCCCGACGGCACCTATGAGCGCCGACTGCTCTCTGCCGACAGCAGCGGCAAAGTGACTGTTCTTGACCCCGACGGCGGCGAGACAGGAACGCTTATAAGCGGCAAGCTCCCCTACTCCGCTGACATTAACGGCGACGAGACGCAGGAGAAGATAAGCACCACGACCAATGCGGAAGGTCTGCTCACCCTCAAAGTTGAAGCCGGAAGCAGCGCCCACGAGAAGGCGACGAAGATCAAAACCGTCTCAAGCATTCGCCTTTACGACATTGACGGCGACGGCAAGAGCGAGATCTTCATAGACGGCAAGACCGCCGACGGCAGCACCGTGACTTATGCATTTAAATTTGATGGTGAGCTTACTGCCTGCAAATTCGGTGACAGTGACCACGCTTACGGCGCAGTCAAGGAGTTTACGCACAGCAAGCTCTACCTTAAGCGCTCAGTAAATGTCCTTGGCAGCTACACCGCCGAGGTGAGCTACACCTACGAAGGTGGGAAATATACACGGGACTCCTCCGTTCTAAAACTCAGCGGAACAAGCTATGTTACGACTACAAAGGATCTTACGCTGTCCGACGGTAAAATAATCCCGTCCGGCTATAAGCTCAAGTTCACCGAAACAGACGGCAGCTCGTACATTGACTTCACAACAGATCATGGTCTCACCGGCAGAATAAAGATTAAAAAGTCTGACTCCGGCTGGAAGATAAACGGCAATGCCGACACGAGCTACTTTGAGTCCCTGCCTTATAAGAAATAATACTTACGGCGCACATCCGGTGCGCCGTATTTTTTTATATTGTTTTGCAGACGATATAAACGAGGTGATGCAAAATGAACGCTAAAAACGGCAGGGACATTCCCTTGGGGCTCGGCATGGCGCTGATGCAGAACGCCGACGCATTTTTCTATTTCTCGGGACTGGACGCCGAAAAGCAGCAGAAGATAATCGACAACTCGCACGGCATAAAGTCCCGTGACGAGATGCGCAGCTATGTAAACAGCATAAGCTCGCAAGGCTAATCGCGGTAATGTGCGGCAGCGGAAAGCTTATGTCCGCAGCAAACGGACATGTTGAATTTTTGTTGCCGCTACATAGACATTTTTACACTCAAGCTATTGCGTTTTGCCTTTTTATGCGGTAAACTTTTCTCACATATATAGTAAATGAGGTGTTTTCCGTGGATCTGCCCCTTAGTGAATTTGAACTGGCAGCAAAGAGACTTGCCCCCATGCTGCACCATACCGAGCTCGACCTGTCCTCTACTTTTTCGGGGATGACAGGCGGCAGCATTTATCTCAAGTGCGAAAACCGTCAGAAAACCGGCTCCTTTAAAATAAGAGGCGCAAGCAACAAGATAGCCGCTTTGATGGAAAACGGCGGTGTGAGCTCCGTTGTTGCCTCCTCGGCAGGCAACCATGCACAGGGCGTTGCGTGTGCAGCCAAGAAGTTCGGCATTCCGGCAACCATCGTCATGCCCAAAACGGCCCCCATCGCCAAGGTACAGGCGACCGAGAGCTACGGCGCAAAGGTCGTTTTGGCCGGCGACTGCTACGACGACGCTTACAAGGCGGCGTGCGAAATTTGCGAGAAAGAAAATGCGACCTTCCTGCATCCGTACAACGACCTTGATGTCATTGCCGGTCAGGGTACGCTCGGCCTTGAGATAGTCGGCGACCTTCCCACGGTGGATATGATAATCGTCCCGGCAGGCGGCGGCGGTCTGCTTGCGGGCGTTGCGGCCTGCGTTAAGCAGATAAATCCCCGCATTGAGGTCATCGGCGTACAGGCGGAGGGCGCAGATGCAATTGCGCAGTCGTTTAAGGAAAAAAGATATATCTCGACCGACACTGTTTCGACAATTGCAGACGGCATTGCGGTCAAAGCCCCCGGCGACATCACCGTCGAGCTTATAAACCGCTATGCCGACAATGTCGTCACCGTGACGGATAATGAAATCTCCGAGGCAATACTGCTTCTCATGGAGCGATGCAAGCAGATAGTCGAGCCCTCCGGTGCAACGCCCGTTGCCGCCGTCTTGAAGGGCAAGGTCGATGTCAAGGGTAAGCGTGTTGTGTGCCTGCTCTCCGGCGGCAATATCGATGTCAGCTTCATTCAGTGCATCATCGAGCAGGGGCTTGTCGCCCGTCACCGCCGCTTGAGATTTACCGTGAAGCTGCTCGACAAGCCCGGCAGCCTCAGCCAGCTTCTCAACCACATTGCCGATCAGGGCGCAAACATTGTTTCCGTTGCGCATGACAGACTGAGCACAGCACTCAGCCCCAACGAGACGAATGTCTCGATAACCTGTGAGGTCGGCGGCGCAGAGCACGGCAAGGCCGTCGTGAGCTCGCTTGAAAATTTCGGCTACACTGTAACAATAAATTAAAATGGAGGATAATAAAATGAAAAACGTTTCTACAACCAAAGCTCCCGCAGCCATCGGCCCTTATTCTCAGGCTCAGATAGTTGGTAACATGGTCTACACCTCCGGTCAGATAGGCATTATCCCCGAGACCGGCGAGGTCGCAGTCGGCGTTGAGGCTCAGGCTCATCAGGTGTTCAAAAACCTCTCCGAGCTTCTCAAGGCAGCAGGCAGCAACATGTCCAAGGTCGTCAAGACCACCGTTTTCATCAAGGATATGAACGATTTCGGCACCGTCAACGGCATCTACGCTCAGTATTTTACCGAGCCGTACCCCGCCCGCTCCTGTGTTGAGGTCGCAAGACTTCCCAAGGATGTTCTCGTCGAGTGCGAGGTCATCGCAGAGGTATAATGCATAACAAAAAGACAGGCAATGCGTTTTGCATTGCCTGTCTTTTGTTTTCGGGGCATCATTTTATAATGAGCTCATATCCTATTCCCGACGGATAATCGGATAACTCACCGTCAATTTTTTCATAAAAGCTGCAAGAAGCCCTGACAGCAACAACGAGTTCACCATCGGGCGTGACCGAATAGTATTTTTCCTTAACTTTACAAGTCGGAGAATTCAAGTCCTTGGTGATTTTTTTCATCGTGTTAAGGACAGTCCCATGCTTCTACCTCGTAGATTTCTACTCCCTTTTGTTTGCACAGCGTCCGTAGGATTTCTCCTATATCTCGTCTCAGCTCTCCATATATCTCCTTTCTAAGTGATTAAATTGTATTTTCATCCTACCATTATCCCCCGATTTTGTCAACGCAGAAAAAGAGCAGATAGGCATGATGCCTATCTGC
>HF986895.1:9420-21656 GCA_000431075.1 Firmicutes bacterium CAG:555 | reverse complement strand
GTATTGAAAAACCGCCCTTTGGAATCCCGGTATGGGGTATCGGTGCACCGGCCGATTTCACTGCGGAGGTTTAATCCACTGCGATTAAATTTTTAGTGCACCCGTTTAAGGGATTGCGTCAGTTAGATAGGTGCGAAAAGCTTGCGGTGTACCGATATGTTGATGTACGAACTAAACTTTAGTACGCACTCATCGGTCGGGATGGCGCAATAACGACTATGTATATCTTCAATGCGTATTGAAAAGATACTCGCTTGCTTCGATGGCGGGGAGAAGGTTTTCGGTGTCGACAAGGTCGGCGATGCTTGTGTATTCCTTGATATCGCACTCGGCAAGGGGGCTAACGCCGCCGTTATAAGCGCCACGCATGACGCTCGGCTTGTCGATGGGTAAAATCCTGCGCCCGCCCTCGCACACGAGATACAGGCGGTAATCGACATCACGGCCGCTCGTTGCGTGCAGCGCAAGCTGCCCCAAAAGCGGGTACATTTGCTCGAACATTTCCGCCTGCGTGACCTCAAGCAGCCACATCTCGCCGGCGCACTCCGGTTTCCGACCGACCCATTTCTTGATTATCCTCATTTTCTCCTCCAGTGCCAAACTCGGCATAATAACTATGATAAGCGTCGAACTATAGCCAAGAGCTATGAAAATACGCTTTTTCTATAAGCTGCTCCGACACCTCTGGTATGTCGATATTACCGCCGCTTGGCTGAAATGCGTTGAAAAGGACGATACCTATAATATTCATGAGCACGATGACCGCTAGGATTATCCCGATAGCCTTCCAAATTCGCCGTGCCCGGCGATTTTTTATCGCAAGCTGCTCGTTGATTCTCGCAAGCTGCTGGGCGACATCGCTTGCTGCCTGCTCGTTTTCGATCTTTTCGCCCAGCAGCTCGCTGACAGATACCTCGAGTTCCTCGGCAAGCCGAATAAGCGTTCCCGCATCAGGCACCGACTGCCCCTTCTCCCACTTGGGCACTGTCTGCCTGACCACATGAAGTCGGGCGGCAAGCTCCTCCTGAGAAAAACCTTTTTGCCTTCTAAGTGTTTTTAAATTTTCACTAAACACAGCGTTTCACGCTCCTTTGCTTTGATGCCTCCACGCTACCACACCCGCCGTTTTTCGGCAAGCAACTGTGGCTAACAATCTCGCAACCGCCCGGCGCATCAACTGTTTTTGGGTAAAATTAACCCATAGCTATTAATAGTTGACATCAAAAATTATGTCCGAGTCAAACTGCGCAAAGAATTGCAGCACATCGTGAGACAGCTCCAGTATGGGTCTGTCAAACCATTTTGACTCAGTATAGATGCTAAGTACGGGAGTTTCCCCGAGCTCTGCCAGCACTTCTTTGATAACGCCGGTCTTGGGCTCAAGTAAATTTATCAGCACACGCAGAGGATCCTCGATGCTGATGTCATTTGACTTAACATCGACCTGCCAATAAGGTTTTGCGATTGAGTTTTTCGGAAATGTCGTCCTTACCTCACACTGCTCGATACCGATTCTCTTGGCCACCTCGGGCATTGGAACCTTATCGCTTTCAATTATGAATTCAATATGTATCCTGCGTGCGGGAAGCAGCCAACTGCTGAATAAGTTTCTGATTTTTGTGTGTATATGGTTTTTAAAATTCATTTACTATTCCTTTTTGATTATCATTTTTAAATGCGGTAAATCGGTCAACGAGGGGTCTATGTGCGGAAAAATGAAATCCCCTTTGTGCCTAAGGACAAAACCCGCACCTTTTGTCAGCGTCGGCATAATCCATTCGTCGAAAGCGGCGTTTAGATAGTTCAGTATTTCCTCGGGCGTGTAGTCGGCAATAATTATCATGTCGGTCATAAGCCGCAGCCCGATTGAGCTGTGCATGCTGACCGATTTTACTTTTACACGCCTGAAGAAGTACGGCTCAATTGCGGCGGCGCACTCACTTTTCGTCAGAAAGCTGAAATTAATATAGTACGCCTCGGAGTAGTCCGACCGCTGCATTTCGGCAGCGCAGAAAATGTCCGACGGTCCGTGGCGATAGAACCGGCCATTTTGCTCTTTAAAACCATGCCGTATAAAGCACTCCGAGCATAGCTTTTTAAATTCTACTTTATTCATGCATTTCCATCTCTTATCATGCTTATTGGCTATGACTAAGCAAGGCGACCGCAAGCCGGCGTATCAGCGGGCTGATTTGATGAACCATAGGAGCAGCTCACTTTGCTCATAATTCCTAATATCAATTTACCATCATCCGTCGAAGCCGTCAATAAAAAAGCAGACAGGGGTGAGCCTGCCTGCTTGGGGAAGAATATATAATAGAAAGGATTAGTGACGAAGATTCGTGCTGCCTTCTGCTCACTTGAGCAGGACGCATGCAACGGCGGCGCATTTACCGTCGGAGCGGCGTGCGCCGAGAAGCCAGCCGCCGTCGATGGCCTTCTTGCAAATGCGCAGCTCCTCACCCTCCATGCAGGCGGTGATGTACCGCACCTCCATTGTGCCTATCGGCAGCTGCGCCACCTCGTCGGCGGTGAAGCAGTCCAAAAACGCACGGACATAGGCGACATTGTTCATGTGACGGCCGATATCGATGCTCGATGTGCGCACGGTAAAGGTGTAGACCTCGTCGGCGTCGGAAAATTCGTCGTGATAGTGGGTGAGCTTGCCGCCGAAGGGCAGCTCGTTGTAAAACTCAAAATCCTCGGGGAAGCCGAAGCCGGAAAAGCGCACGAAGCCAGCGTCTCGGTCGAGCACGACCCACTCGGTCACGCCTTCGGCGATTAGCTTATCACCGCTTTTGATGTCGTAGCCACGGTAGCCGCGCACGGCGTTGGGCTTGCGCCAGACCGGCCAGGTGGAGACGCATATCTTCTCCATGAGCTGAGCGTGCCCGTGAAAATCTATCCTCGTATGAGTTGCGACCCAATACTTGTTGCGCTCGGCGAGAGCGGCGGTGCCGTTGCCGATCTCCTCGGCGTGCAGGCCGGCGGCATTCTGGAACAGGGTGAAGGCGGCGGTCGGATTCATGACCGGCTCTTTGCCGCACAGGTCGGGCGTGACGGTCGTGTCAAAGGAAAACTTCGGCGTACTGCTCATGGTTAAAACCTCCCGAAAAGTATAATTTCTCGGGTGCATTATACCACGGCCGCCGCAGCAAATAAATGAACACTTGATTAAAATGCTGCCGATTTGTGCACGGCGGGGAATTTGTGAAAACTAACTGGCGGCAGAAAATTAACACATTTTTGATGATTTCCGCATCGAGGCAAGCCTATTATATGGTCAGTAAAGCGTGAGACCATAGGGTATCTACTATAAAAATGTTCAATAAACTCAAAGAAAAAGTCATAAATTTCTGCCGCTGGGTGTGGAGCGAGTGTAAGGATGTGAAAACATTTTTGCTGCTGCTCGTGGTGATAGCGGTGGTCTACTCGCCGGTGTGGGGCGGGTACCTGCTTTCGGCGATATTCGGCTGGACATGGGCGTCGGTCATGGCGTCGACCTGCCTTGTGTTCTGGGCAGGACCGTTCACGCCCTTTTTCCCGATCTGCATCGCCATAACCCTGGCGATAAAACGCTGGTCGGAACGGCGGAAGAGGCGCTAGCGCAGTTATGTTTTTTACCTACGCAAAAAGTGAAGTTAGCAGCTTTGCCGCTGGTGAAGTTGAGCGCTTAGGCGCTCTGAGCATGTCATAAAAGCAGCCCTCTCGGGCTGCTCTTTTCAGCGCATCAAAAAAGTCACAGGACTTTTTTGACAGACTTAAAAACGGTATAGCAGGAGCTATACCGTTTTTCATATTCAGTTTGCGGCTTTCATGGCGAGGAAGGCGTTGATGAAGCCGTCGATATCGCCGTCCATGACATTTTGGATGTTGCCGTTTTCAAAGCCGGTGCGGTGATCCTTGGCGAGGGTGTAGGGCATGAAAACATAGGAGCGGATCTGGCTGCCCCACTCGATCTTCATCTGCACGCCCTTGATATCGGATATCTTCTCAAGATGCTCACGCTCTTTTATCTCCGCCAGGCGGGCACGAAGCATGTTCTTGCAGTTTTCGAGGTTCTGGAAGTGGCTGCGCTCGACCTGCGAGGCAACGACGATGCCGGTAGGGATATGCGTAAGGCGGACTGCCGAGGAGGTCTTGTTGACCTTCTGACCGCCGGCGCCGGAGGAGCGGTAAACATCCATCTTGATATCCTCGTCACGCAGCTCTATCTCGTTATCGTCGCTTATCTCGGGCATGACCTCGACTGCCGCAAACGAGGTGTGGCGGCGGCCGGATGCGTCAAACGGCGAAATGCGCACAAGGCGGTGGATGCCGTGCTCGCTCTTCAAAAAGCCGTAGGCGTTCTCGCCCTCTATCATAATGGTTGCGCTCTTGATGCCCGCCTCGTCGCCGTCGAGATAATCCATGAGCTTGACGGCATAGCCGTGGCGCTCTGCCCACATGTTGTACATACGGTACAGCATCTGCGTCCAGTCCTGCGCCTCCGTGCCGCCTGCGCCTGCATGGAATGTCAGAATGGCGTTGTTTGCGTCATATTCGCCGGTGAGCAGCGTGCCGAGACGGGTCTCCTCAAGGCGCTTCTGGAAAGCGTCAAACTCCGACTCAAGCTCGGGCAGCATGGAGTCGTCCTCCTCCTCCAGCGCCATCTCGCACAGGGTCATGAGGTCGTCCCATGAGGCGCACAGCTTGTTGTAGTTTTCGACCTTGTTCTTGGTCTGCTTCAGGCGCTTCTGCACACGCTGCGAGTTCTCGACATCGTTCCAGAAGCCGTCCTGCGCCGACTGCCCCTCCAGCTCCTCTATCTCCTTTTCGGCGGCCTCGAGGCGGAGCGCATCACGCAGGCCGTCAAGCGTGGGCTTTAGGGCGTTGAGCTTCTGCTTATATTCTTCAAATTCAAGCATCTCTATCATTCCTTGTACAAATTTAACTAAATTATTATACACGATAATATCCTGCTTGTAAATGCTAAAAAATATGCCGCAGGCTCTTTCATTTTGCGGAGGTATTTGATATAATACCATAGAAATAGTATCGTTTAGGCGATAAAACCAGAACAGATAGAGAGGACGATTAAAAATGATTTCCCACGGTAAAGAGATCAAGGTATTCTCCGGCAACTCCAACCCCGAGCTTGCAAAGGCCATTTGCGCGCATCTTTTCAAGGAGCTGGGCGAGTGCAGCTGCTCCAACTTCGCCGACGGCGAGTGCTCCATTTCCGTACATGAGCCTGTCAGAGGCGCTGATGTTTTCATCGTGCAGTCGACCTGCAAGCCCGTAAACGACAATCTCATGGAGCTGCTTGTCATGATCGACGCAATGCGCCGTGCCTCCGCCGGCCGCATCACCGCCGTCATCCCGTACTTCGGCTATGCCCGTCAGGACCGCAAGGCCAAGAGCCGTGACCCCATCTCCGCAAAGTTAGTCGCAAATCTCATTACCGCCGCAGGCGCAGACCGTGTCCTCACGATGGATCTGCACGCTGCTCAGATACAGGGCTTCTTCGATATTCCCGTCGATAATCTTTTCGGCGCACCGCTTTTCGCAAAGCACTATCTTGACATTTACGGCAAGGGCAACGACGATGTCATGGTCGTATCCCCCGACGTCGGCAGCACCGCAAGAGCCCGCAACTTCTCCCTCAAGTTAGGCTGCAACATGGCTATCGTCGACAAGCGCCGTGAGAGAGCAAATCAGTCCGAGGTCATGAACATCATCGGCAATGTCGAGGGCAAGACCTGCATCCTGCTTGACGACATGGTAGACACCGCAGGCTCGCTTTGCGGCGCAGCCAAGGCGATCGTCGAGATCGGCGGCGCTAAGGAGGTCTACGCCTGCGCAAGCCACGGCGTTCTGTCCGGCCCCGCTATCGACCGCATAAACGACAGCGCCATCAAGGAGCTGCTCCTGCTCGACACCATCCCTTATCCTGTCGACAGGCAGCCCTCGGACAAGATCAAATATATGTCCGTAGCACCCGTGTTCGCCGAGGCGATCCAGCGTGTTTACGAGGAAATGTCCATCTCCAATCTGTTTGAATGATAAGACTTAGTGCAAGGGCTTTGCCCTTGCACTGCGTATATAATTGTTAGAGGTAGACCCGTGTTTGATAGATTTCGCAGCGCACAGGGTGTAACATGGCTTGTCGTATTCCTCGGCAACCCGGGCACCAAATTTAACGGAACAAGGCACAACGCAGGCTTCATGGCCGCCGACGCAATGGCGAAGGAGCTTAATGTCGGCATAAACAAGCTGCGCTTCAAGGCGCTGACGGCGCAGGTCGAGATAGGCGGCGAAAAGGTTCTTCTGATGAAGCCGCAGACCTACATGAACCTCTCGGGCGAGGCTGTCATTCAGGCGGCAAAGTTTTATAAGATAAGCCCTGAGCACATCATCGTCGTGTCCGACGAGGTGGCGATGCCGATAGGTAAGCTGCGCATCCGCAAAAGCGGCTCGGCCGGCGGACACAACGGGCTCAAAAATATCATTCAGCATCTCGGCACGCAGGACTTCCCCCGCATCCGCATGGGAGTCGGCGCTGCCCCGCATCCGGATTACGACATGGCCGATTGGGTGCTCAGCACCTTTAAGAATAAAGACGCCGAGGACATGCAGGCGCTTGCCGAGCGGGTGTCCAAGGCGGTGCAGTGCTACATCATTGAGGGGCCCGACAGGGCGATGAACAAATTTAATTGAGGTAGAAAGCATGAAGAAAAGCTGCATAGCAATGCTGCTTGCGGGCGGTCAGGGCTCACGCCTTTTCGCCTTGACGCAGAATGTTGCAAAACCGAATATGCCCTTTGGCGGCAAGTACAGGATCATTGATTTTCCGCTTTCCAACTGCGCAAACTCCGGCATAGACACCGTGGGCGTGCTGACGCAGTACCGCCCGCTGCGCCTGAACAGCTACATCGGCGGCGGTCAGCCGTGGGATCTTGACAGTACCGACGGCGGCGTGTTTATCCTCCCGCCGTACCAGACCGCAGGCGAGAACGGCTCGTGGTTTTCCGGCACGGCCAACGCCATTTATCAGAACATGGGCTTTATCGAAATGTATGACCCGGATAATGTCCTCATCCTCTCGGGCGACCACATCTATAAGATGGATTACGCCAAAATGCTCCGTGAGCATGTCGAGCACGACGCCGCCTGCACCATCGCCGTTTTGCAGGTGTCCATGGAGGAGGCGACCCGCTTCGGCATCATGAACCTCGGGGATGACGGCTATGTCAGTCAGTTCGAGGAAAAGCCCAAGCAGCCCAAGAGCGACCTTGCGTCCATGGGCATATACATATTTAATTGGAAAAAGCTCCGCAAGTACCTCATCGAGGACGAAAACGATCCATCCTCGAGCAAGGACTTCGGCAAAAATATAATCCCGAACATGCTGGCGGCCGGCGAGAAGCTGTGGCCTTACCGCTTTGACGGCTACTGGCGTGATGTCGGCACGATAACGAGCCTGTGGGACGCAAACATGGATATGCTGTCCACAACGCTCATAAATCTATACGACCCCGAGTGGCCGATACGCTCCCGCCCCGTCGGCCTGCCGCCGCATTATGCGGGGGAGAGCGCCCGCATCGTGCACTCCATCGTCACCGAGGGCTGCGTCATTTACGGCAATGTCGAAAACTCGGTGCTGTCAAGCTCTGCTCATGTCGGCAAAGGCGCTACGGTGCTTTACAGTGTGCTCATGCCCGGTGCGGTCGTCGAGGAGGGTGCAACGGTCGAATACGCCATCATCGGCGAGAACACCGTCGTCAAATCCGGCGCCCATGTCGGCGCTGCGCCCGATGGAAGCGAGGGCTGGGGCGTTGCCACCTGCGGACCGGATATCGAGATCCGCTCGGGTGCAAGTGTGCCAGCCGGTGCGATGATATACAAGTCGGAGGAGGTCTGAATATGTCTGATTTTCACGGAATAATCTTTGCCTACGGCTCTGTCAATGAGCTTGGCGAGCTTGTGAAAACGAGAACGGCGGCGTCGCTTCCGTTCTGCGGCAGATACAGGCTCATCGACTTTGCGCTCTCGTCCATGATGAATGCCGGTATCCACGATGTCGGCGTTATCATGCAGCGTGACTATCAGTCGCTTTTAGACCACATCGGCAGCGGCAAGGACTGGGACATGGGTCGCCGTATCGGCGGCCTGCGAATGCTCCCGCCGTTCGGCCTGCCGGAGTACCACAGGGGCGATTACACCGGCACGATAGAGGCATTGAATGCCGTTTCGACCTATGTGCGTGAGCTGCGGGCGAAGTATATCGTCATGGTGCAGGGCAATGTCGCGGCAAACCTTGACCTCAAGGCCGCAATGCGCCATCATATAAAAAGCGGGGCGGAGATAACCGCCATCTGCACCGAGCGTACGCCTGAGTACCGCCACCACCGCTATGTCGTGGACGCAGACGGCTTTGCCCGCCGCATGATATTTAACCAGACAACAGGCGGCGAGGGTCTTGCGTCATTAGAGGCGTATATAATCTCCAAGGAGCTTCTCATCACCATGATGGATGCCTGCGCCGCGGCCAACCACTATCACTTCCACCGTGATGCGATAGCGGCGTATCTTGAAAACGGCGGCAAGGTCAATGTGTACCTGCACCCCGGATATGCAAGGCGCATCATGAGTTTGGATACCTATTTTGATGCGAGCATGGATATGCTCAAGCCCGAGTGCCGTGCCGAAATGTTCCCGCCCGAGCGACCGGTGCGCACCAAGAGCCACGAGGATGTCAGCACCTACTACGGCGAGGAGGCGTTTGTCACAAACAGCCTTGTTTCCGACGGCTGCATCATCGAGGGCGAAGTGAAAAACTGCGTTTTGTCCTCCGATGTGCGCATTGCCCCGGGTGCGAAGATAGAAAACTGCATCCTCATGCGTGGAGCGAAGATAGGCGAGGGGGTCATTCTGAACTCCGTCATCGCCGATAAATATGCGTCCGTTTCGGCGTTCCGGACGCTCATGGGCAGCGAGAAGCTGCCGATAGTAATTCCGAAAAACAGCAACATCTAATTAAGAGGATCATCAATGTATAAAAGTCAGATCTCCCGTGACGAGGTGCGCTCGGCGATAGAAGATAAGCTGTGTGCGCAGTTCGGCGTCACAAGTAAAAACGCAACAGACGATCAGGTGTTCCGTGCCTCGGCAATCGTTATCCGTGAGATAATGAGCCGCCTTTTGGCCCTCGGCGAGGACAGGAAGCCCGACCGTGAGGTGCATTATCTGTCCATGGAGTTTCTCATGGGCAGGAGCCTTATGAAAAATGCCTTCAATCTTGGCATTTCCGAAGCGCTCATCGGGGCGCTCGGTGACCTCGGAAGAAACGCAAGCGACATTTTCGAGGAGGAAAACGACGCAGGTCTCGGCAACGGCGGTCTCGGCAGACTCGCCGCCTGCTACATGGACTCCATGGCGTCGCTCGGTATCCCCGCAACGGGCTACTCGATATGCTACGAGCTGGGCATCTTCCGGCAGAAGATACGGGACGGCAAGCAGACCGAGGTAGCCGACGACTGGCGCTCGGCAGCCGAGAGCTGGCTCGTGACCCGCTCGGACGAGGCCGTCGAGGTGCGCTTTGGCGGACACATCGTCCCGCACTGGGATAATTACGGCCACTACCACGCCGAGCATATCGGCTACACCACCGTCACCGCCGTGCCGAGAGATATGCTCATCGCAGGCTACAAGGGCGAGACGGTCAACACCCTGCGCCTTTGGGATGCACGCAGCACCACGGCGCTCGATATGTACCTGTTCTCCGAGGGCGAGTATGTAAAGAGCCTTGAGCAGCGCACCATGAGCGAGGTCATCACCAAGGTGCTCTATCCTGCCGACGACCACATTCAGGGCAAGCAGCTACGGCTCAAGCAGCAGTATTTCTTCGTCTCGGCGACCGTGCAGTGCATCGTGCGCAAGCACATGGAGCGCTACGGCGACATTCGCTCCTTTGCCGAGCACCATGTCATTCAGATAAACGACACCCACCCCACGCTCGTTATCCCAGAGCTCATGCGCATTTTCATGGACGAGTACGGCCTCGGCTGGGACGAGGCGTGGCGCATCGTGACCAATGCCGTTGCGTACACCAACCACACCGTCATGAGTGAGGCGCTCGAAAAGTGGCCGCAGGAGCTTATCCAGACGCTGCTGCCCCGTGTGTGGGAGATACTGTGCGAGATAAACCGCCGCTGGTGCGAGTATCTGCGCTCGCAGTTCGGCGAGAGCGAAAAGGTCGGCAGAAATCTCATCATTCAGGACGACGGCGTTCA
This sequence comes from Firmicutes bacterium CAG:555, assembly GCA_000431075.1. Classification (GTDB taxonomy): domain Bacteria; phylum Bacillota; class Clostridia; order Oscillospirales; family Oscillospiraceae; genus F23-B02. Next base: position 11,382 of record HF986895.1, on the reverse strand, counting down.
CATGGCAAACCTCTGCCTTGCCGCCTGCTTCAAGATAAACGGTGTTTCGGCGCTGCACGGCGAGATACTGAAAACGGAGCTGTTCCGTGATGTGTGCTCGCTCACGCCCGAGCGCTTTACCTATGTAACCAACGGCATCGACCACCGCCGCTGGCTTGCACAGATAAACCCGAGGCTGAATTCCCTCGTGTGCGACCTGCTCGGCAGCGAAAGCTACCTGCAAAAGCCCGAAACGCTCATCCGCCTTGCCGATTTTGCGGACGACACCGCCGTTCGGGACAGGGTCAACGAGATAAAGCTTCTCAACAAGCAGGACTTTGCAGCCTTCGCCCGCAAGCAGGACGGCTTTGTCCTCAACACGGATGCGATTTTAGATGTGCAGGTCAAGCGCTTGCACGAGTATAAGCGCCAGCTCATGTGCGCCATGCTCATAACCCGCCTGCAAAACCTGCTGCATGAGCAGCCCGACATAGACTTCACGCCCCGCACCTTCGTGTTCGGCGCAAAGGCCGCAGCGGGGTATTACACCGCAAAGCGAATCATAGAGCTCATCCTTTCGCTTGCCGACGATGTGAATCACGACCCTAAGTGCAAGGGCAAGCTACAGGTCTATTTCATGGAAAACTACCGTGTCTCCGCCGCCGAAGCGCTCATGCCCGCAGCCCCCCCCCCCCAGACGCGCCCGCCCCCGGAGCGAAGGTCTGAGAGAAGATACCCCCCGCCGGCAAGGAGGCCTCCGGCACGGGCAACATGAAGCTCATGCTCAACGGTGCGGTCACCATCGGCACGCTCGACGGCGCAAATGTCGAGATGCACGAGCGGCTCGGCGATAAGAATATGTTCCTTTTCGGTCTGCATGCCGACGAGGTAACGGCACTCAAGGCCGCCGGCTACGACCCCAAGGCATACGCCGAGCGGGATCCGGAGCTCACGGCGGTGCTCGAACGCTTCAGCCGCGGTTTCAGAGACGGCAAGAGCTACTCCGACTTGGTGTCGGGGCTTTTATACGGCGGCGATCCGTATATGCTCATCGCCGACTACCGCAGCTATGCCCAGACCCATGACAGAATGTACGCATCGATATCCGATGACGGCGAGAGAGCACGACTTTCGATAATAAACACCGCACAGGCCGGCATTTTCGCCGCCGACAGAGCGGTCAGTGAATACGCAGAGGGAATATGGAAGATAAAACTGTAATAGTGATCGGCGCAGTGAATATGGATATCTGCGGCAGACCCGATAATGAGCCGAGACTGCACGATTCAAACCCGGGAGTTATAAGCCTGACCCCGGGCGGAGTGGCACGGAACATTGCGCATAACCTGTGCCTGCTTGGGCTCAAGGTCAAATTCATCACCGCCATCGGCAGCGATTTCTACGGCGAGAGCCTGTATGAAAGCTGCACCGCACTCGGCATGGATATGCACATGACCCGCCGTCTTACCGGCGGGCGCACATCGAGCTATCTGTATGTGACCGATGAAAAGGGCGAAATGCTCATCGGCGTGTCCGACACCGATATTTCCGGCAGCATCACACCGGAATTTCTCAAGGAGCACCTAAAAGAGATAAACGCCGCAGATGCCGTTGTGTTTGACGGTAACCTCACGACCGAGACTATCTCGTGGATAGCCGAAAATGTCACCGCTCCGCTGTACGCAGACCCGGTGTCCTCGGCGAAGGCAGACAGGCTCAAGCCGGCGCTGAGCAAGCTTCAGGCGTTCAAGCCGAACGAATTGGAGGCCAAGAGCATGACCGGCGAGAGCACCTCTCTGTTTGCTGCCGAAGCGCTGCTCAATGCCGGTGTCAAGCGTGTGTTCGTGAGCTTAGGCCCCGACGGCATAGTCGCCGCCGAGGATGCCGAGATCGTGAAGCTTCCCTGCGAAAAGGTCAATGCCGTGAACACCACCGGCTGCGGCGATGCCGCCACCGACGCACTCATCTGGGCCGGCGGGCAGA
>HF986895.1:7376-9378 GCA_000431075.1 Firmicutes bacterium CAG:555 | reverse complement strand
CCACCGCAGCCGCCGCCATGAAGGCCGCCGCCCTCACCATCGAGTGCCCGCAGACGGTAAATCCCGAACTGAGCGCCGAGCTTTTAGTCTGAGTCGACGAAAACCGAACCGATATGATGAAAAAACCGAGGTGAATTTTCACCTCGGTTTTGCTTATTCTGTTTTACTGCTGGTTGCTGTCTGCGTCGTCGTTATCCGAGTAGTGGATGCGCTTTCCGCAGAACGGGCAATAATCACCTGTTGCGATGGGCAGCCCTTTCTTGCAGTAAGGGCAGCTCCAAATAATAAGGAAGTAGATGATAAATGCGACCACTACGGCGGCGCTGATATAAAGGAGAACCATACTATTGACGAACTCGTTAGTGATGCTGAGCACTAAAACGATGCTGAGCGCTATCAAAGCCGCTCGATTGCGCAGCTTAACGGGGTCTTTCATACATAATACCTCCAACTAAAAGTTAGCACAAAGGGGCGATCCGGTTATACTAATTCTTATTCAGTCCGTTCATGTATTCGTTGTAGATATCGTCGGCGGACTTGACATTCTCCGTCGGCGTGGGCGTGGGCGTAGGGGTCGGCATGCTCTCGGTCACGGCGGGCTTAGCGTCGTTAAACACATCCAGCGCATCCGGCAAAACGCCTGCTACCGATGCGGCGGCAAAGCCGCACACCAGCAAAAACACCACGATTATCACCCACAGCACCGCTTTGCTGCGCAGGGGATTTTTTTCTGCGGCCTTCTCACGGGTCGTCGCCTTGTAGGCTCGGGCATCGAGTGAGTTCATGCGACCGGATATCCGGCTCCGGCGTGAAATGAGCTGTTTTCCCATGAGCGCTTCGCTGTTTTTCGGGTCGTCTGCGAGCACCTCGTCAAACAGGGCGTCCGCATCAGACCAATAACCTTGTGAGATCAGATGATATGCTCTCTCGACCTTGTGAGCCTCCGCCTTTTGCTCGGGCGTGTTCTTCAGCAGCTCCTCAAAAGTGGTCTTGTCTTCCGTATCGGACACCTCCGTTCCAAAAAATTTAATATATTGTACCATTATCTCGTATACAGGTCAATGTTGAATTTTTGCGGCGGATGTATTACAATTCGCTCAGGAAGTGAATAAAATGAAGAGACTTATAATTTTTGATCTTGACGGCACGCTGCTCGACACGCTCGAGGATCTGTGCGATGCGACTAATTACGCTCTGCGCTCGGAAAATTTCCCCGAACGGAGCCTTGACGAGGTGCGCAATTTTGTCGGCAACGGCATAAGGCTGCTTATAGAGCGTGCCGTCCCGCAGGGGACGGACACGGCTGTGACCGACCGTGTTTTTGAGGTGTTCAAGAGCTATTACGCCGACCACTGCACGGTAAAGACGGTGCCGTATGCCGGTATTGCCGATGTGCTCCGGCTTCTCAAGGCGCAGGGGTATCTGCTGGGCGTGGTGTCGAACAAGGCCGATGCGCCCGCAAAGGCGATAGTTGCGCACTATTTCCCCTCGGTGTTCGACTCGGTCGTCGGCGAGCGTGAGGGAGTGCGCAAAAAGCCCGCACCCGACGCCGTGTTCGAGACGGCAAGGGCGCTCGACTGCCCGACGGACGAGCTTTGCTATGTCGGCGACTCCGATGTCGATGCCATGACGGCGCAGAATGCAGGCTGCCGCTGCGTTTTGGTGTCGTGGGGCTTTCGTGAGCGAAAACTTTTGGAGAGCTTTTCGCCGTCGGCCGTCGTCGATACGGCAGAGGAACTTGCAAAGGAGCTGATAAAATGAAGATAAACAAGAAGCTTTTGCAGGCCGCCGCAAGCGCTGCGATCGGATATGCGACAGGTATGCTCAATCCGGCGTATGTCATCGGACTGCGCAAGGGCTATGATATCCGCAAAAAGGGCTCGGGCAACCCGGGCGCGTCGAATACCATCATTCTTGAGGGCAAGAAGGCGGGGCTGTTCGTCATGGCGTTTGATATCAGCAAGGCCGCCGTCGCCGTGAGCCTGAGCCGCCGGCTGGGTTT
>HF986895.1:4258-7356 GCA_000431075.1 Firmicutes bacterium CAG:555 | reverse complement strand
CCGGCTGTTTCGACAGTACGACTGCGCAGGCGAGACCGCCGGTACGGCCTGCGTGCTCGGCCATATGTTTCCGGCAACGCTCGGGTTCAGGGGCGGCAAGGGGCTGGCCTGCCTCGGCGGCGAGATATTGGCGTTCAGTCTGCACGATTTTGCGACCATGCTGTTTTTTGAAAGCGTCCTTTTGATGGCGACACGCTATATCTGCCTTGTGCCCATCACGCTGTCGGTGGCGTATCCCATTTATCACGGTCTCGAGACCGGCAACTGGAAGGGCTCCGCCATCCTCGGCTCCGTCGCCCTGCCGGTGCTTGCAAAGCACATCGAGAATCTCAAGCGCATCGCCGAGGGCAAGGAATTAAAGGTCGACTTTCTTTGGAACAAGGAGGGCGAGCTTGAACGCACCGGCTGGGAGGAAGAAGAATAAAATTCAAACTTTTCTTTGTTTTGCCAAAGAAAAGTTTTTTCAATAGCGAACGAACACTTTTGCTAGTCGTAATTGCAGTAGCCCGATTCGCAACAAAAGCGAACTTTTAGTGCGTCCATTCAACGCCCTGCGTCAGTTAAACAGGTGCGAGTAGTTTACTGCGCACCGATAGGTTGATGGACTGATTTAACATCAGTATGCCCCCACCGGTCGGGCTGACGCAAAGGCGAACAGCATAAGCGTAGAGGCGTATTGAAAAACCGCCCTTTGGAATCCCGGTACGGGGTATCGGTGCACCGGCCGATTTATCTGCGGAGGTTTAATCCTCTGCGGATAGTTTGCACTGCACCGATAGGTTGATGTACGGGATAAACTTTAGCTTGCACCCACCGGTCGGGCTGATGCAGTAACGACAAGCAAAAGCCTTAATGCGTATTGAAAAACCGACGGTATCATCCGTCGGTTTTTTCAGCATATAATTTGTACGGCCTGCGGGCAGGTCTCGAGCGTCAGCTCAAGATGTGCGCCGCCGTCCTCGCCGTCGAAGGACCATGTTTCCGGCTCATCGAAGGTGAATTTTGCGTGGCCGGTTTGCAATATAATAATATTCTCGTTTGAAAAGTCGTGCGCCACAACGACCTGAGCTGCCAGCGGCAGAACGGATGCTGCGCTGGGGAGCTTACGCACCAGGATCAGCTCGTGCAGACCGTCACCGAGATCGACGATATCACGGGGCAGCGCCACCGTGCCGCCGACGGAGTAGGAGTTTGACAGCCCGCCGTAGAGAAACTCGCCGTCGAGCTCGCCGCCGTCATACTCGACATGCACATGTCGGGGCTTGAGGCTTCCCAGACTTTTTGCCGCACCGATGAGGTACGCCGCCTGACCGAGCGAGCGCTTTGCGTCCTGCGGAGTTGCGTAGCTGACCTCGGTGAATGCGCCAAAGGCTGCGACATAGTTAAAATATCCGCCGTCATGCCTGCCGACATCAAACGGCATGGGCTTGCCGTTAAGAAACCTGCGGGCGCCGCCCAAAATGTCGTTTTTCACAAGGCCGAGCGTGCGGGCAATGTCGTTTGCCGTGCCGATGGGGATATAGCCCACCGGAGGGCGATTTTCCAGCGTCATGAGCCCCGCTATCACCTCGGCAAGCGTGCCGTCGCCGCCGAGAACAAGGAGCTTGTCAAACTCGGCTGCGTGCCCGGCCGCAAGCTCGGTCGCATGGCCGCGGTGCTGCGTGAAAAACAGCGACACCATGCAGCCTGCGTCGCTTAAAAGCTTCAGCGCCTCAGGCAGTCCCTGCTTATATCCGCCCCTGCCTGCGGCGGGGTTGATTATCATCATCAGTTTTTCCATATCTATCACCCGCCCGACATTTTACCACATTGATATTACTATGGCAATATGCTGCATGTTATTGTATAATAGAGAAAAAACCAAGGAGGCTCGCCATGAAGTACAGGGAGCTTATCGACAAAATGACGCTTGAGGAGAAGGCAGGGCTGACCTCGGGCATGGATTTCTGGCACACCAAGCCCATTCCCCGACTCGGCATCCCCTCGATGCTGCTGTCGGACGGCCCGCACGGCCTGCGCAAGCAGGAGTGGCAGTCGGATCATTTAGGCATGCACAGGTCTGTGCCTGCGACCTGCTTTCCCACGGCGGCGAGCCTTGCAAACTCATGGGACACCGACATGATAGAGCGGCTCGGCCGGGCACTCGGTCTCGAGGCTGCGAGCGAGGGCATAAGCGTGCTTTTAGGCCCCGGCTGCAACATCAAGCGCAACCCCCTGTGCGGCCGCAACTTTGAGTATTTCTCGGAGGACCCGTACCTGTCGGGCAAGTCGGCGGCGGCGCTCATCCGGGGCGTGCAGTCAAACGGAATTTCCGCCTGCGTCAAGCATTTTGCGGCAAATTCGCAGGAGCTGCGGCGTATGTCCAACGACTCGGTCGTTGATGAGCGCACGCTGCGTGAAATTTACCTGCCGTCGTTCGAGATGGCGGTCAAGGAGGGCGGGGTCAAATGCGTCATGACCTCGTACAATCGCTTAAACGGCGAGTACACCAACGAAAACACCCACCTTTTGCAGGACATTCTCTACGGCGAGTGGGGCTATGACGGCATGGTCGTCACCGACTGGGGCGGCAACAACGACAGGGTCAAGGCGCTTGTTGCCGGTGACAACCTCGAAATGCCGTACTCCGGCGGCGACACCGACCGCTATGTGGCGCAGGCCGTGCGTGACGGCGTGATATCCGAGGAGCTTCTGAACGAGCGTGTCGATAAAATTCTCGACATGATATTCACGACCCGCAAGGCGTTTGACTACAAGCATTATGACAAGGCCGAGCACCATCGGCTTGCTGCCGGATTTGCCGAGGAGACGGCGGTGCTGTTAAAAAACGACGGCATTTTGCCGCTCAGGAGCGGGAGCGTCGCCGTCATCGGCGACTTTGCGAAAACGCCGAGATATCAGGGTGCGGGCAGCTCACTCGTGAATTCGACAAGGGTCGACAACGCCCTCGATGCGCTCAGGGCGGAGGGCGTGCGCATAGTCGGCTTCGAGCCGGGCTATCGCCGTGGCGGCGGACGCAGCTCGAGGCTGTGCGCCAAGGCCTGCGAGCTTGCGATGCGGGCAGAAACGGTGCTGCTGTTTCTCGGCCTTGACGAGGG
>HF986895.1:0-4250 GCA_000431075.1 Firmicutes bacterium CAG:555 | reverse complement strand
CTCGGCCTTGACGAGGGCGGCGAGGCCGAGGGCATCGACCGCAGCGATATGCGGCTGCCGGAAAATCAGCTTGAGCTGCTGACGGCGCTTTCCGCCGTGAGCCGCAACATCGTTGTCGTGCTCTCCTGCGGCGGGGCGGTCGAAATGCCGTGGCAGGACAGGGCAAGGGCGGTCGTGCACGGCTTCCTCGGCGGTCAGGCGGGTGCAACGGCGATGGCGAGACTATTGACCGGCAAGGCAAATTTCAGCGGCAAGCTGTCCGAGACCATCCCGCTTCGCTATGAGGATATGCCCTCTGCGCCCTACTATCCCGGGCGTGAGAAAACGAGCGAATACCGTGAGGGGCTGTTCGTCGGCTACCGCTATTTCGACACGGCGCAAAAGCCGGTGCTCTACCCCTTCGGCTACGGCCTGAGCTATACACAGTTCAGGTATTCCGACCTCAAGATAGACGGCGACACGGTATCGTTTTCTGTCGAAAACACGGGCAAAATGTCGGGCGCAGAGGTTGCACAGCTATACATTGCGCCGAAAACGAACGGTACATTCCGCCCGGCGCAGGAGCTCAAGGGCTTTGTGCGCATTACACTTGCGCCGAACGAGAAAAAGCGTGCGGAAATTACGCTTTCCGACCGCAGCTTCGCCCTGTGGAGCACGAAGCACAATGACTGGGTCGTTGAGTCGGGCGAGTATGAGATACTTGTCGGTGCATCGAGCCGGGATATCCGCCTGCACGGCACGGTAACGAGAAAGGGCATTACCGAAAAGCTCTATGATGAGCCGGAGCTTGCGCCGTACTACACCGGAGATGTCATGGCGGTGCCCGATGCGGCGTTCGAGGCGCTTCTGGGTCGCCCCATCCCGCAGCATAATTGGGACAGGGAAGCGCCGTTCGGCTTCAACGACTGCGTAAGTCAGGGCGAATACCTCAGGGGCGGGCTCGGCAAGGCGATATACAACGGCGTGCGCCTTGTGCGAAACGGACTGCTGCTTTGCGGCAAAAAGATGGCGGCGAATAACTTCATGTACATCCTCGATGTTCCCTACCGCAACATCGCCCGCATGACCGGGATATTTAACGACGAGCAGGTGTATGCGCTTTTAAAGGTCGTCAACCGTGAAAAGGGCGGCGTCAAGGCGTTTATAAATGCGACAAAAGAGCGCAAAACGGCAAGAAAGTGATTGTTTTGTCAAAGTTCATATGGTAGAATAACTATATTGAGACCCAAAAAATGATATTGTGGGGGAGAAAATGAAAGACCTGAAACACATCAGATTTTTTGAGCAGCTGCTCGATCAGGCCAACAACGAGCTTGTCATGCAGGCCAAGGCCGAGGGCAGAGTGGCGGTCGGCTATACCTGCTACTATGTGCCTGAGGTGCTGCTCAACTGCGGCAGCGCCTTCAGCGTCCGCCTGAGCGCACCCAACACCGGCTCGCTGGATATCAGCCAGTACTACATGACCAGCTTCATCTGCGGCTACGCCCGTGCGCTGTTCGAGCGTGCGTTCGAGGGCGGGTACAACTTCATCGACTTCTACGCCTCGTCCGACACCTGCCAGCAGATGGTGCGTGTGGTGGAGAACTTCCACGAGATGCAGCTCATCGACAATCCAAAGTTCGACTACGGCATCATCGACGCACCGATGAAGGTATCCTCCCACGGACTTAAGATGTACATAGGTCAGATAAAGGCGCAGTTTCTCGATAAGCTCAGCGCCGGGTACGGCGTTGATGTCTCCGATGAAGCCATCCGCAAGGCCGTCGGGCAGCACAACGAGATGTGCGGCATTTTTGAGGAGATATCGGAGCTGCGCAAGGCGGAAAACCCCGTCATCACGCCGAGAGAGTTCCACATTCTCTGCATTGCAAGCTACACCTGCCCGACCTATCTCATCCTGCCGTACCTGCGTGAAACGCTCGACGAGCTTAAAAAGCGTCAGCCCGACCCGGTGAACCCGTGGAGGGCGAGGGTCGTTGTCGTCGGCAGCGAGCTTGACGACTACGCTTTCTCCGAGATACTCGAAAACTGCCGCTGCTATGTCGCCGCCGACCGCTACTGCTTCGGCGCATACCCCGGCCGCCAGCGCATCGAGCTGAACGACACCGAGGACGCTCTGACGCAGGTGTGCAGAAATTATCTCGAAACAAACCAGTGCCCCCGCTTCATGTCGTCCGAGAAGATCACCGAGCGGCGCGACTATGTAAAACAGCTTGTCGATGAGTACCATGCCGACGGCATCATCTATCAGCAGGCCAAGTTCTGCGACTTCTGGGGCTACGAGCGTATGCTCAACACGCAGATAATGCGTGACGAGTACGGCGTGCCGACGATAGGCGTTGACCGTGAGTATGTCGTGCGTGGCTCGGGTCAGCTTTCGACCCGTGTTCAGGCCTTTGTCGAGAGCTTGGAGATAAAGAAAATTCAAGAGGGAGGTAAGGCAGAATGACAAAGCGCATGGCAGATAATATGCAGCCGAAAACCGGCATCTACAAGCACCGTGAGTGGCGTGGACTCAAGGACACCGCCTTTGACTACGGTCAGTGGTGCGTGCTTTGGGGCAAGCTCATAAAATGGGCGCTCGGCCACCCCATTCAGAATATCAAGGCCGTTTTGCGCTACCGCTGGATGTACACCTACCTGACCGTTCCCTCGTTCTTCGACCGCATCTGCGAGGGTATGCGCGGCGCCGGTCTCAAGGGCGCAAGGTATAACCTCAACTACCTTGCCGATGTCGTTACCAGCCAGTTCGATGTCATTTTCAGCGCCGACATGAACCTGCACCCGGGCAGCAAAAAGGCCGAGGAGCTGAGCAAAAAGATAATCTGCATGGATGAGCTCGTTCCGCAGCTCATGTGCCGCGGCTTGCCCGATAACCCCGTCATTTTGTATCAGATGTTCCCCGTGTACCTGCCCTCGCTTATAAATCAGCACACCCCCGTGCATTACATCGAGCAGTCGGAGCTGTACGGCCTTCCGGCGGATGTGTGCCCGCTGCCGTCATACGAGGCGGGTGTTGCCATCGAGGACGATTTCCCGAAGATAGGCTGCTGCATGCTCTCGTGCAATATGCCCTGCGACGGCAGTATCATGACCACCGCCGTGCAGACCCGCCGCCACGGCCTGCCCGAGCAGCCGATAAATATTCCGCTGCGCTGGCTGCGTGACGATGTGCAGGAGTATGCGGTCGAGGAGTTCAAGTCCGCCGTGGAGTTTCTGGAAAAGCACACGGGCAACAAGTACGACTGGGATAAGCTCGCCGAGGCCTGCGAGATATGGAACGCACAGAACAGGGCGAAGTTTGAAAAGTGGGAGTACAACCGCACGGATATCCCGCCGCACACCGGCGCAACCGCATGGCTGTACCGCATCTTCGAGCATCAGGCCGTCTGCGGCGTGCAGAGGGCTCTCGATAACGACCTCAAGGTCAACAAGCTGCTTGCAAAGCAGGTCGCCGAGCGCAAGTTCCCCAAGACCGTGCGCTACCGTGCGATCTTGTGGAATACCCCGTGCAACAACTACGCAAACTTCAACAACTGGTTACTCAACTGCTGGGGCATCGACAGCGTGTGCGAGATGATAGATATCCACGGCACCGAGCAGATCGACACCTCCAGCCGTGAAAATATGCTGTTTGGCATCGCAAAGATGTTCCAGACCTCTACCATGCGAGCCCACACCAAGGGCGGCTACGAGGTCATGGTAGACGACCTGTGGCAGAAGTATGCAGAGTATAACTGCGATATGATAATCCTCTTTGACCAGATATCCTGCAAGGGTGTCGGCGCAATAAACGGTATTTTCGAGGAGGGCGCAAAGAAGCGTGGGCTTCTCATGTGCACCGTGCGTCAGGACCTCATGGATCCGACCTCGATAAGCCGCCGTGATATGCGTGCCGATGTCAACACCTTCATGCAGACGGTCATGAACGCCGAGCCGCTCGATCCGTCACTTGTCGATTTTGACGACGACGAATGCTGGTAAAGCATAAGGGGGAATATAAAAATGAGAATAATAAAAACCGCATCGATAACGGCGTTTTCGCTGTTTCTGTTCACCGTGGCGGCGTATTGGTTCAACCTCGACACAAAGCTTGTAAAAGCGCTCGAAAAGCCGATGATGAAGCACTACAACTCCATGCCGAGAGACCACAGACTATGAAAAAAGCTCCCCCCTTGGGGAGCTTTTTCAATACGCATTTAGGCTTTTAGTAATCGTTTTTGCGTCAGCACGACCGGTGGGTGCGTGCT
>HF986894.1:5030-5588 GCA_000431075.1 Firmicutes bacterium CAG:555 | reverse complement strand
CTTTTCTTTGGCAAAACAAAGAAAAGTTAATAAATTACAGTCTTTCGCTTAACGCCGCAAAAAAGTCTGCCCATCATACAATGGGCAGACTTTTTCATGCATAATACGAATGTTTTCGGTCTTGCTATGCTTTGCGGCTATATCACACGCTCGTATAGAAAAGGTGTGTTGCGAGCTGGACGAGGATGGAGACTGCGGATATCGACAGCCAGCAGCAAAAACCGAGGAGAATGGGCTTGCCGCCGTTTTTTATAAGGCTCACGATATTTGTATTGAGCCCTATCGCCGCCATTGCCATGGCGATGAAGAATTTAGCAAGCCACTTCATGGCGGGCACGAATGAGCCGCCGTAGAAGCTGACAAAGCCGCTTTCCGGCAGAAGTCCCACGCCGGTGGTAACGAGTGCCGCAAGCACGAACCACACGATGAAAAACGGGAACGCTTTCTTGAACGAGAAAGCATTTTCTGCGCTTCCGCCCGCCTTTTTCGCCTTTGCGGTGCGCCACAGGGCGAGCACCAGGGTAATTGGGATGATTGCAAGCGTGCGGGTGAGCTTTA
>HF986894.1:0-4989 GCA_000431075.1 Firmicutes bacterium CAG:555 | reverse complement strand
GGCGGGGGACAAAATCCCGTCAACGCCGTGGATGCTCTCGGCAGTCGAAGCCGCCGCCGTGACGGACGAGGTGTCGTTTACCGCCGTTCCGGCAAACACGGCAAGGCCGCCGCTGCCGAAGCCGATTGCGTGGCCGAGGTACGGGAAAATGAGCGCCGCAAGCACATTGAACAGGAAAATGACCGAGATCGACTGTGCGACCTGCTCGTCCGATGCGTCGATGACGGGTGCGGTAGCCGCAATTGCGCTGCCGCCGCAGATAGAAGAGCCGACGCCGATGAGGCAGGCGACCTTGGAGTTGAGCTTCAGCGCCTTCATCATGAGATATGCCACGATGAGCGAGGTCGAGATGGTGCAGACGATGACGGGCAGGCTCTTTGCGCCGACCTTGGCAATGGTGCTCATGTTGAGCGAGAAGCCGAGGATGATGACCGCCCACTGGAGAATTTTCTTGGATGTGAACTTAACGCCTGTCTTGGCTGTGTCGCTTGCGGCAAGCTTCGGCACGCACAGCGTGATGATCATGCCGAGCAAAATTGAAAATACCGGTGCGCCGACTATCTCAAGCGAGAACGAGCCTAATTTCACGCCGCACAGCACAGTTGCCACGGCCGCAACGGCGGCGCACAGCGCAATGCCCGGAGCTTTTTTCTTTATTGATTGCATTTTATTTGCACAATCCTTTCGATCGAATAATAAAACTTCAAGTCGGCGGGAGCCGAGCCGCTTTTGCCTTTCAGTCTAACATTTTTGCTGTCATTTGTCACGACTTATCCGCACAAATCAAGGCATCGTCTCAAGCAATTCGCCTGACAGGTGCTTGCAGTTTTGAGGGAGCGGATTTTCGTTCAGGAAAGACGAAGTCCGACGGGAATACTTGTCTGTATTGCTTAGGGCTTCAACGCAGCATGAGCGGAAAGCTGCCCGTCAAAACCGAAAGTGTGCTCGGATTTCGTCGGCTCAATAAAAAACAAGGTGCCCCGCAGGACACCTTGTTCGTCACTAAACAGAGAGAATCACTCGAAAACTCTTAGACACTCTGTCGTCAACTAAATATTACTTGTTAAGGAAGAACTGCTTATCGTAGTTGCCCTGGATGCAGCGGACGATCTGGGACAGAACCTTGCAGACGGGAGTGTCGATGCCCAGCTCTTCGCCGTACTCGGCGATCTTGCCGTTGAGAACATCGATCTCGGTCTGGCGCTGGTGGAACAGCATATCCTGGCACATGGAAGGATAGTAGTCGGCAATGTTGGTGACGATATCCTGATGATCGTGTGCGATGAACTCGTCAGCGTTCATGGGAACGCCCTTTGCGGTAGCAACGGCGCAGGTCTCACGGATGACGGAGTGGAACAGCCACTGGCCGTAGGGGTCAGCCTCGACCTCACCGATCTTCAGACGCAGGACTGCGCAGACGGTGTTAACGGTCGCATTGACACAGACCTTCTTCCAGATGAACTTGTAGATGTTGTTGTCGGTGCCGGGATCGCCGTCACGCCAGTAAGCGTCGCAGCCGCCGTCACGGTAGCACTTGAGAAGCTCAGCACATGCAGCGTTGGTCAGGTCGCTCTTGACAGCGCCGCCGAAGTTCATCTGAACGCCGCCTGCAGGGGTGGAAACGCAGGTGCCGGGTTCGGGCAGTGCGGTGCCGAGAACGCCGGAGCCGATGATGCAGCGCTCCTTGGGGAACACCTTGAACAGGTTGTCGTCATTGCCGAGGCCGTTGATGAGGGAAACGGCAACGGTGGTGTCGCCGACGACGGGCATGGAGTCCTGAATTGCCTGCTCGAGCTGGGTGGCCTTGGTCATGTAGATGATGATGTCTACCTTACCCTCGGCAGCCTCTGCCTGAGCAGCGGTGGTGTAGGTGCGGAAGCCGGTGAGCTGCTTTTCGATGTCATGGTACTCGCCGTTTTCTTCCTGGTGGATGATGAAGTGCATGCCGTCCTCGGCAACCTTCTTCATGTGAGCCTCATAGCGGTCGATGAGGATGATATCTGCTCCGCCATTGCGGAGGTAGGAGGCAAAAACACTGCCTGCTGCACCGGAACCGTACATTGCAATTTTCATTGTTGTTACTCCTTTACTTGTATTGTTTTTCGTAGTTTTTTTGTATGCAGCTTATAAGCTGCGTGAAAGCGCTATTCACCGGCGTGGGTACGCCGTACTGTGCGCCGTAGCGGGCGATAGCGCCGTTAAGCAGGGCTATCTCGGTCTGGCGCTTGTTGATGAGCACATCCTGTGCCATGGAGGGATAATAGGTGGCAAAGCCGGTCTTGAGTCTCGGAAGCTCTTCGAGCATATCCTGCCACAGGTCGACGCCCGTGACGGCCTTGCAGACTGCGCAGCCCTCTGCCCAAACGGTCTTTATGAGCTCGACGCCCTCCTCGGTGTCAAGAAACTCGCCGACCTTGAGCCGGAGCAGTGACGACAGCGTGTTGTAGCCGCTGTTGGAAATCGCCTTTTTCCACACGAATGGCCGGATATCCGCCTCAAAGCGGGTCGGGCAGCCGCCCTTGCAGAAGCATTCCTCAAGTGCCTTGCCGACCTTGTCGGTAAGCGGCGATTTCTCCGCTGCACCAAAGTGCATGATAATGCCGCTCTCGGGCTTGGAAACGCATTTTGCAGGCTCGGGAAGCTCGGTGCCTATGGTGCCGAAGCCGTAGAGTATGCGGTCCTTGCCGACATATTTTGCGAGCACATCGTCGTTGCCGAGACCGTTTTGCAGCGAGACGACAACGGTGTCCTCACCGATGCAATTATTTAGCGTGGGCATGATGCTGTCGGTCTGGGTCGCCTTGACCATGAGGATGACGACATCCTGCACGCCTATATTCTCGGCGGTCGCAGCGGTCTTAAAGCCCGTGAGAAGCTCCTCGCCCTCGGGGGTGACGAAGGTCATGCCGACTGAAGCGCACTTATCCATGTGCGCCTTGTAGCGGTCGACGAGCGTAAGATCAGCGCCGCCCTTTTTGAGGTAGCAGGCAAAAACGCTGCCGGCTGCCCCGGAACCGATCATTGCAATTTTCATATCGTTTCCTCGATAGGACACCGCCTTTCGACGGTGTCCTTTGTTATTGTATAATTACTCTGCCTTCTTTGCGGCTTCGAGCTTCTTGATCTTGGGGATGCCCCAAACGAATGCCGGAATGACGATGACGAGCAGTGCGTAGTAGCCGTCATAGCCGTAAGCAAACTTGACGATGTCGGTCAGGCCGAGCAGCGAGATGCCGAAGCAGATGGCGATAACGATGGCTGCAACGAATACGCCGCGAACCTTGTCGTTCTTGATGGTCTTGGGGAAGAACTTGCCCTCAAAGCGCTGGATGAGGGTGTAAACGAGGGTGACGCAGGTGGACATGAATGCGCAGAACAGCAGGACGCTGAATGCGACAAGCAGCCACTTGATGCCGATGAGGTCAAGCACAGTCTGGTTGGGGATGCCCAGTGCGTTTGCATATGCAACGAGGGGGCTGCCGGAGCCGGCTGCGAGGAATTCCTTGCCTGCGGTCTGCATGGAAGCGAGCAGCGGGTACCACTTGGTGAGCATCCAGCCGGAAGCTGCAAGTGCGAGGCCGTTCATGAGCCAGCCGAGGATGTGTGCCTTCTTGATGCCCTTGAGTGAGAGGTCCTGGCTTGCTGCGATCATCGGGGGGATGGATACGCACTGGAAGCCGGCGTAAACGAGAACGCCCTTCCAGATAGCCGAGCCGACATTGTTGGTGTACTCGGCAAGCTGGAGATTATGCTGAGAGGTGATCTGAGCTGCGATGGAATCGTAATCGGCAGCCAGGCCGAAGACGACGAGCAATGCGGTGATAACGATGATGGCTATCGACAGAACGGTCGATGCGGCACGGACGAGCTTGATGCCGAAGATGGTCAGGATGATCAGAACTGCAACGATGATGAGGTTCATGATGATCTTCGTCGAGCCGACATAGTTAAGGCCGATAAAGTTTGCGAGAACTTCGCCTGCGCCTGCAACGGCGGATGCGATAGCCGCAAGCACGATGATGATGTAGAAGATCTCAAAGAAGACCTCCATCCACGGCTTGGGGTACAGTGCTGAATAAGTGTCCTTGTAGTTGTCAAAGCCGCTGAGCTTTGCGAACTTGACCATGATGTACATTACGATGGCCAGAATGCCCATTGCAAGAATGGGGAAAATTACGGAAGTGTAGCCGTAATTTGAATAGTACTGGATTACCTGGTTGCCGGATGCGAAGCCGCCGCCGACATGGGTACCAAACCAAACGGACGCAACGGTGAACGCCGCCGCCCATGTGCTTTTCAGCACGCTTTTGTCGTTCATTTTTCTTTCCTCCTGTGAACTTTTCTTTCTCTGTTTCTCTATAATTATACCCGCGGTGCGGATGTAATTTCTGTTTTGTACGCTGTCAAAAAATAAACAAGTGACCCTGCGCATCAAAGGGATGTTATAAAACGATCCCGTTGCGCAGGGCCACATGATAGGAGAGAAATGCTGCGCCGCTTTCGGCGGACGCATCATGATTATTCATTTTGTAGCAGGCCGCCTTTGCCCGACCTGCGCCGAAATTGCCTTATAACCTTTAGCGTGCACAGTTTAATGCATGCGGTGCAATTGCGTCAACTAAAATACAATTGACCGTAAATTTGCCCGAAAAATTGTCAAAACAAGCGGTCAATTGCGTTTCTTCATGTGCAAAAGGCGTAATTATAAACTTTTCTTTGTTTTGCCGAAGGAAAGTCTTTTCAATAGCGAACGAAAACCTTATCTATTCGTAATTGCGGCAGCCCGAATCGCAACGCAAAGCGAACTTTCGGTGCGTCCGTTCAACGCCCTGCGTCAGTTAAACAGGTGCGAATAGCTCGCACTGCACCGATAGGTTGATGTACGGACTGAACTTTAGCACGCACCCACCGGTCGTGCTGACGCAAAAACGATACCCAGAAGCCTAAAAGCGTTTTGAAAAACTTTTCTTTGTTTCGCCAAAGAAAAGT
>HF986893.1 GCA_000431075.1 Firmicutes bacterium CAG:555 | reverse complement strand
CTACTGCTTAGAAGGCAGTTGCTCTATCCTGCTGAGCTATTGGCGCATATTTTACCGTCCGTCCTTATGTTGGAGCGGGCGATGGGAATCGAACCCACGTATCCAGCTTGGAAGGCTGGTGTTCTACCATTGAACTACGCCCGCAGGGCCGTTCCTATGTTCAGCTTAAAGATAATACCAAGATTTTTGCCTCTTGTCAATATTTTTGCGCAAAAAATATTAAATTTACAGTTAAGTTTCGCATTTTTGTTGTTGCCAAGCGGGGGTGATTTATGTATAATAGCTTCGATTGAAAAACCTATTACAGGAGGCACTCAAAATGATCGAGTTAACCATGCAGGTAAGTGATTTTGATTATACAGAGACGCTTGACAACTTTCTCCCCGACTTGATCCGCATTCTGTCCGAGGGCGAAGATGTCAATCCCCTGATCCGCAAGGCCGTCGGCGCATCGCCGGAGCTGTCGAAGAAGATCGTCAAGGGCATTCTTGCGGCGATGAGCCAGAAGCAGAAGGAAGCGCTTACGGTGAAGTTTCTGAACACCAACGCCCAGAAGCTTGTTTCGCAGGTGAACGAGGTCGCCGCCAAGAACGGCATTGTCATCACCCTCGACAACGCCAAAGCCGTCATCAAGTAAACCCGAGCATACGCACCGACGCAGATATACTGCGTCGGTTTTTTATTGACGCTGGTAGGAAATGATGGTAGATTAAAAACAGAACTAACGATTAAAAGGATGGGTCTATGCATCAGCACAGCAGAACACAACAGGCGCTAAGTCAGATAGCTTGGTACTTAAAATTCATGTTTCTTATTCCGGCGGCTTTGCTGTGCCTTGTTTTCATCCATTACGACAACGAGGATGCCGACAACACCTCAACGATAAGCGGTGTCGTCACCGATGTCGAGTTTTACAACTACCACCATCGGCGTTATGGTCTTTCTGTCAAGTACAAATTGGACGGTCAGCCTTGCTTTTTTATAGAAAGCGACAGCACGGTAAGCGAAGATGAAATACATGACGAATTTGAGCGCCTTGAAGCGTCCGGCAAGCGGGTAACTGCAATAGTCACGCATGACTGGCATCTTCCGCAAGATAGACATGAACTTGATATACACACGGTCGCATTTGCGGATGGCTGCGACACGCTTTCTCTGGAGGCTCACAACAAGGGGCAGCTTGAATCCCGCATCATCTTCGGCGTGCTCTGTGCCGTTCCGATGCTGCTTTCGCTGTTTCTTGCATTTTTGGACATCCGCAGTGAGATAATCGTCCCCGCACAAAAGCGCAAAGAGCGCAGAGAGAAAAAGCAGGCGCAGAAAGCGAAGTTTGCCGACGGGCAGACCGTACCGCAGCGCAACAGGAACAAGAAGAAAAAACGATGACGATAGTTAAAGCAAACAGAAAAATGAGGCTCTTACTCCGCATGCCGATGCTTGGCATGTCGGGCTCGGGGAAAGAGCAAATCGATGAGGAGATAGACGAGTTTTTCGAGCTGCTCGGAAGCGGCGGGATAGACGCAGACGAGGGCTATGAGCTGTGGTTTGACAAGCCGCTTGCGAGCCTGCGATACATTCTCGATCAGCTTGACAGCAGCGCCGTGCCGTTTTCGGCTGTCATCTCCGTTCAGCTCGGCGCTTGCGCAAACACGACCGTCAAGGCGTTCCCTCTCCCCATTGCCCCCGACGACTACAACATTGACGCTTTCCGTCAGCCGACACTCATTGCGGCATTCGGTACATAAATCAAGCCCTCCGCCGATATGGCGGAGGGCTTGATTTATACTCTAAACCATCTTCTATTAATACGCTACGCCCCAGTAGATCATGTGCTTGGCCTTTTTGCCGCAGATGGGGCAGGTGTCGCCGAGGTTCTCCTGCGCAAAGGGGATACAGCGGGAGGTCATGCCCGCCTGCTCCTTCATCTTCATCTCGCACTCGAGCTCGCCGCACCACATGGTCTTGATGAAGCCGCCCTTTTCCTCCTGAAGCTGCTTTGCCTCTTCAAGAGAATGTGCCTCGAAGATGTGCTCGTCGAGATTCTTCTTTGCCTTGTCGAACAGACCCTGCTGCACGGTCTTGAGCAGCTCGTGTATCTTCTCGCCTATCTCGTCGAGCGAGACGGGGATCTTCTCGCCATTGTCACGGCGCACGGCCATGCACATGCCGTTTTCGATATCACGGGGGCCGATCTCGATGCGCAGGGGCACGCCCTTCATCTCGTACTGAGCGCACTTCCAGCCGAGGCTGTTGTCGCTGACATCGATCTTGACACGCACACCGGAGGCCTTTATCGTCTCGTACAGCTCGGTGGCCTTCTCGGTGACGCCGGGCTTATGCTGCGCAACGGGCACGACGATGACCTGAATGGGCGCTATCTCGGGCGGCAGGACGAGGCCGTTGTTGTCGCCGTGGGTCATGATGATGCCGCCGATGACACGGGTCGACATGCCCCAAGAGGTCTGATGGGGGTGCTTGAGCTTGTTGTCCTTATCGGTGAAGGTGATGCCAAACTGCTCGGCAAAGCCGGTGCCGAAGTAGTGGCTCGTGCCGGACTGGAGTGCCTTGTGGTCGTGCATCATGCACTCGATGGTGTAGGTGTTGACGGCGCCGGCAAACTTCTCCTTCTCGGTCTTGTTGCCCCTTATGACGGGCATTGCGAGGTAATTTTCGCACACATCGGCGTAGACCTCAAGCTGCTGGAGCGTCTCCTTGCGTGCCTCCTCCTCGGTGGCGTGCAGGGTGTGACCCTCCTGCCACAAGAACTCTCTGCCTCTGAGGAACGGGCGGGTGGTCTTTTCCCAACGCAGAACGGAGCACCACTGGTTGTACAGCATCGGCAGGTCACGCCATGAATGGACGGTGTGGCTCCAATGGTCGCAGAACAGGGTCTCGGAGGTCGGGCGGATGCACAGGCGCTCGGTGAGCTCCTCTGAGCCGCCTACGGTGACCCATGCGCACTCGGGGGCAAAGCCCTCGACATGATCCTTCTCCTTTTGCAGAAGGCTCTCGGGAATGAGCATGGGCATAGAAACATTCTCATGGCCGTGCTCCTTGAATTTCTTATCGAGAACAGACTGAATGTTCTCCCAAATGGCATAGCCGTAGGGGCGCATGATGAACAGACCCTTTACGCCCGAGTAATCGACAAGCTCGGCCTTGGTGCAGACATCGGTGAACCACTGAGCAAAGTCCTGCTCCATATCGGTTATCTGCTCAACTTTTTTCTCTTTTGCCATCTATTTTTTCTCCTTTATCTGTCGGGAGTCCCTCTCCCCACATATTTTAACCTATATATTCTATATAAGAGTTCGTTCGTTGTCAAGAGCCGGCTATCGTCGGCTCAAAAGCAAAAAATCTTGACCATCGTTGCTTTTTTGTCTATAATATATCTGTTAGACTATATGGTAAGATTGTCGGAAGTGAGGTGACCCTTATCAACAGGCAGCAATTTATGAGCGAGCTTTCAAAGCTGCTCACCTTCATGTTCAAGGAGGACAGAAGCGAGATAATCCAGCAGTACAACGAGATGCTGGACAACGCCGAGGACGAGCAGGCAATGCTTGAATCCTTCGGCTCGCCTACAAGGCTGGCCGTTGCCATCTCCCGCAGCTATCAGCGTGACGAGCGCAAGCTCTCCGTACACGCAGATTCAAAGGACGGTGGAAGCGGCGAAGCTGTTAAGGTCAAGCCCGTTATCCCCACGCAGTGGAAGAAGTCGTCTGCGCCCATCGTTAAACCCAACGAGCCGGCGGCGGACGCATATGTTGATATCATTGAGGAGATCCGCCGTGAAAAGGCGGCCGAGGAGGGCATAGAGTATAAGCCCATCTTCTTCAAGGAAGAGCCCAAGCCCGAGCCGGTGGCGGAGCCTGAGGTCGAGGAACCGGCCGAGGAAGCAGCCGAGGAGACGGAGTGGCCCGCCGACGAGGTGGACGAAGCTCCCGCCGCGGAAGCCGTTGCGGCTGACGAGGAAAATGCCGAAAACGACAGTGAGGCAAGCGACTCTGAGGCGCAGGCCGAAGATGCCGATGCAGACACTGCGCAGGTCGCCGACGACGAGGCCGAGGCTGCGCCGAAGGCGCAGGATACGCAGGCCGACGACGGCGGTGAGGCGGAAGCGGCAGCGGAAGTCGAGGCGGCGGAGCCCGCCGACGAGACGGCGCATGTGTTGGCGACAGTGTTCAACGAAACGCCCGAGGCTGCGCCGGAAAAGGTCAGGAAAACGAATGTTCTTGCGCTGATACTTTATATCATCGTGTCTATCCCGGTGGGGCTTGTTCTGCTGCTCGTGATGCTCGGCCTTGAGCTGGGTGTGCTCGGCTGCGGACTGCTGGGTCTGCGTGTCGGCTTCAGCCTTTTAAGCTTCACATTCTCGGGCATGTCGGTGTTTGCCGATGTGCTGCTGTGCTTCGGCGTGAATCTCGCCGTGCTGGCGCTGGGCGTGCTGGTCACATGGCTTGCCGTGTGGCTCATCATCGTTTCCGTGCCGTGGCTCATCCGGGGCATCAAAAACCTCGGCAGAAAGCTTTGCGTCAAGGAGGTGGAGATAGATGGCTAAGGCTTGGAAGATAATCTCCGCCGTTTGCATTATCGCAGTTTTGATCGGTGCGCTGTGCGTGCTGGTCGGTCTGATCACCGGCGGCGACACTCAGCGAGTGCTCGACATTTTTAATGCGACCCACAATATCGACGGCATAAAGCAGGCATACGAGCAGGCGATCCAGAACGCACTGCAAATGCAGGCATTAGGTTGAGTATAAAAAATCTCCCGTCCATGGACGGG
>HF986892.1:10692-20030 GCA_000431075.1 Firmicutes bacterium CAG:555 | reverse complement strand
GTTTTCTCCTTATCTGAATCCGCCCAAAGGTCTCTTTATATCTTGCTTTCGCCTATGACGGTGATGCCGTGGGCTTTTAGAAGCTCTGCCGTCACGCCGTCGCCGGGGACGAGCGTTCCGCTGAAGGTGCCGTCATAGATCATGCCGCAGCCACAGGACGGGCTGTTTTCTTTTAATATCGCAGTCTTTATATCAAAAACCTGCGCAAGGTGAAGCGCCGCCTCGGCGCCTCTTTGAAACTCGGCGGTGACATCCCTGCCGGTTTTCGAGACGACACCGTCGCCGAACCGCTCGGACGGCGTTCTCGGTGTCGTTAAGCCGCCGTAGGCTTCGGGACACACGGGGATAAGCTCGTACTCTGTTTTGAGTCTTGCGAGCTTCTCGTCCGGCAGGCGGTTGCTGCCGCCGTCATACTTGCAGTCAACGCCCAAAAGGCAGGCGGAAATCAAAGCTCTTTTCCTCATCGCCGTCTGAGCCCCAATACCGCACCGCAGATGCCGCCGATTATATGCGTGAGCTGCGAAATGTTGTCGCTGAGCATGACGCCGTCAACTATCTCGTTGCCGAGGTAGAGCACCAGCACAAGAATGAGCGTGATGGGAATGCAGCCGTCACGCATACCGGCAAGCGACGCCATGACTATCATCATGAACACAATGCCCGATGCACCTAAGAGCATTGTTCCCGGGAACAGGAACCAATGTACCAGTCCCGACACGAGCGCCGTGATGATTATTGCGCTTAGAAGATTTCTGCTGCCGTACTTTTCTTCAAGGCTCGGGCCGACGACGAGTATCATCATCATGTTGGCTATGTAATGGCTGTAGTCCGAGTGGCCGAGCACATGGAGGATAAACCTCGGGTAAGTGAGTATATCGGTGAGCGGGGAATGCCACACGCTGAACAGGTATTTTGTTGTCCAGCCGTCGGTGAGCTTGCCTAAAAGCAGTGCGCCGAGCGACACGAGCGCAAAGGTCAGCACCACCGGTGAGTTATATTGCAGTCTGAACAGTCGTTTCATTTAAGGCTCTCCAGTGCGCTTTCGTAATAGTCCTTGGTGCGCTCGTCAAAGCAGACCATGCGTACACGCTCAATCTCCGGATGCTCGAACAGGTACTCGGAAATGGCCTTTATGGCGATCTGCGATGCTTTGTCGAGCGGAAAGTGATACACGCCCGTGGATATCGACGGGAAGTCCACCGTCTTACAGCCGTTTTCGCTCGCAAGCTCAAGGCATGAGCGGTAGCACGAGCGCAGAAGCTCCGGCTCACCGCGGCTGCCGCCGTGCCACACGGGACCGGGAGTGTGGATAACATACTTTGCGGGGAGCTTGTAGCCCTTTGTTATCTTTGCCTCGCCCGTTTTGCAGCCGCCGAGCGTGCGGCACTCGGCCAAAAGCTCGGGGCCTGCGGCCCTATGAATAGCGCCGTCAACTCCGCCGCCGCCGAGAAGCGAGCAGTTTGCGGCATTGACGATTGCATCGACCGCCTGTTTTGTGATATCGCCCTTTATGATCTCGATTTTATTCTTCATTTAAAGCTCCTCAATGTCCTTAATAAGCTTGTCCACAACGGCATCAGTGGTCGCCCAGCTCGTGCAGAAGCGGGTCACCGTGCCGCCGGGGGTCTTGCCCTGAACGGAGAACGAGTAGGTCT
This sequence comes from Firmicutes bacterium CAG:555, assembly GCA_000431075.1. Classification (GTDB taxonomy): domain Bacteria; phylum Bacillota; class Clostridia; order Oscillospirales; family Oscillospiraceae; genus F23-B02. The sequence goes on along the minus strand of HF986892.1, from coordinate 18,375 downwards.
CCGAGAGCTTCATTATCTGCTCATCGCTCAGAACGGGGAAAATTTGATTTGTCGGCGAGTCGTAGTAAAGCTCGATACCTTTTTTCTTGAATGCGTCTGCTATCTTCTGCGCCAAGCGCACCTCGTTTCTGCCGACCTCGTAGTATGAGCCGTCGGAGAAAAGCTCGTCAAACTGCAAGCCGAGCAGCCTGCCCTTGGCGAGCATGCCGCCGTGCTGCTTGATGATGTAGCGGAAGTCCTTTTTGAGTGCATCATTTAGGATAACGACCGCCTCACCGAAGAGCGTTCCGTGCTTCGTGCCACCAATGTAGAACACATCGCACGCTCGTGCAAGGTCGGGTAATTTCGGTGTGCCCTCGCAGGCGAGTGCGCAGGCAAGCCTTGCGCCGTCAACATACAGCAAAATTCCAAGCCTGCGGCAGACTGCCGACAGCTCCTCAAGCTCGGAGAGCGTATACACCGTGCCGGTCTCGGTCGGCTGCGAGATGTACACCATTGCAGGCTGGACGATATGCTCAAACGACTCATCTGCACGGTGGCGCAGGACATAGTCCTCGACCTGTTTGGCATTTATCTTGCCGTCCGTGCTGTCCAAGGTTATGACCTTATGGCCGGTGGCCTCGATAGCGCCGGTCTCGTGCGCTTCTATATGCGCAGTCTCGGCTGCAAGCACTCCCTGATGCGGGCGGAGGGCAGCGGCTATGACGGTCATGTTGGTCTGCGTGCCGCCGACAAGAAAGTGAATGTCCGCATCTGGAGCGGCGCACTCTTTTTTTATAAGCTCACGGGCGCTCTCGCAATACGGGTCGCAGCCGTAGCCTGCGGTCTGCTCGAAATTCGTGCTCATAAGGCGGTACATTATCTGCGGAAGTGCGCCCTCAAGGTAATCACTTTCAAATCTAATCATGACTTTCTCACCTCGACCTTTACCTTATCGTCGGAAGCCGAGAGTCTGATGCGTGCAACATTTTCACCCCTGCGCTCAATGACCTTTTCGGCTATCGCATCCTCGACATCCTTCTGTATCGTCCTGCGCAGATTGCGTGCGCCGTAGGCGACCGAGTAGCTGTGCTTAACAAGGTAATCAACAAGCGTATCGTTCCAGCTGAGCGTAATGCCCCGCTCGGCGATAGCGTCCTTGACCTCTGTGAGCATGAGCTCGGCGATGGAGCGGAAATTCTCCTCGGTGAGCTGGTTAAAGTAGACTATCTCATCGACACGGTTTATAAACTCGGGGCGCAGGAACTCGTTGAGCGCCTTGAGCGCACGCTCCCTGCCCATGTCGTTCAGGCTGCCGCCGAAGCCGAGCGAGCCGCCTTTTGTGTTGCTGCCGGCATTGGTGGTCATGATGATGACGGTGTTTTCAAAGTTGACCGTCCTGCCCTGAGCATCGGTTATCCTGCCGTCGTCAAGTATCTGCAAAAGGATGTTCAAAACATCGGGATGCGCCTTTTCTATCTCGTCAAAGAGGACGACCGAATACGGCTTGCGGCGTATCTTCTCGGTGAGCTGGCCCGCCTCGTCATAGCCGACATAGCCCGGGGGCGAACCGATGATCCTCGAAACGGAGAACTTCTCCATAAACTCGGACATATCGAGCCTTATAAGCGACTCGGGACTGTCAAAAAGGTCGGCCGCAAGGCGCTTTACAAGCTCGGTCTTACCGACACCGGTGCCGCCGACAAAGATAAAGCTTGTAGGCTTGCGCTTTGCCTTTAAGCCTATGCGGCTGCGCTTGATTGCGGCGCAAACGGCATCGACCGCCTCGTCCTGACCGACGATGTGTGCACGCAGTCTGTCGCCAAGCTCGGCAAGGCGCTCAAACTCATCCTCGCGGATGGAGGATGCCGGTATCTTCGTCCAAAGCTCGATTATGCGGGCAAGGTTATCCATCGTGAGCTCCGGCTTGCCCTCGAGCTCAAGCGAGGCTATCTCCTGCTCACGCTGCATTTCCTTACTTCTCAGCTCCGCTATGCGCTCATAGCGCTTGTCGAGCACCTCGTCGGTGAGCTCTCCGTCGGTGGGTGCGTCCGCGCTCATGAGTGCTTCACGCTCAAAGCGCAGATCGTCAAGGTCCTTTCTTGCCTCGGCAAGGCGGATTATATTCTTATCCTTTAGGTTAACATCCGAGCTTGCCTCATCGATAAGGTCTATCGCCTTATCCGGCAGGAAGCGATCGGTTATATAACGCTCGGAAAGCTTGACTGCCTCGGCGCACATCTCGTCGGAGATGGTGATGCCGTGGTAGTCCTCGTAATAGTGCTTGATGCCCTTTAATATCTCGATGCTGTCATGTATCGACGGCTCATTTATCGTCACGGGCTGGAAGCGGCGCTCAAGTGCGGTGTCCTTTTCGATGTGCTTGCGGTACTCGGCAAAGGTCGTTGCACCGATGACCTGTATCTCGCCTCTTGACAGGGCGGGCTTCAGGATGTTTGCCGCATTCATGCTGCCCTCGGCATCGCCTGCGCCGACGATGTTGTGCACCTCATCGATGACCAGAATGACATTGCCCTGCTTGCGGATTTCCTCGATGAGTCCCTTCATGCGGCTTTCAAACTGGCCTCTGAACTGCGTTCCGGCAACAAGAGCCGTAAGGTCAAGCAGGTAGACCTCCTTGTTGCGCAGCTTATAAGGCACCTTGTCCATTGCTATGCGCTGGGCAAGGCCCTCGGCCACGGCGGTCTTGCCGACGCCGGGCTCGCCGATGAGGCAGGGATTGTTCTTCTGGCGGCGGTTGAGTATCTGAATTACCCGCTCAAGCTCTTCCTCACGGCCTATCATATTATCGAGCTTGCCTGCTCTTGCACGGTCGGTGAGGTTGATGCAGTAGTTATCCAAAAACTTTTTCTTTGCCGGTCTGGTGCCCTCGGGCTTATCCTTGGGTGCTTCCGCACCGCCCTCGGGAGTGTTGTTGGCGTTTTGGCCGTTCTGACCGCCGAAAAGGCGGTTTAAAAACGGGAATGTAGCGGTCTTGCCGTCATCATCCGAGTCATCGGAAGTGCCGTCAATGTCCATGAGGCTCTCAACGCCGTTGAGGGCATTCATCATGTCGCCGCTCAGGCTATCAAGGTCCTCATCGGAAATGCCCATCTTCTCCATCATCTCGTCGACGGGCTTTATATGCAGTTCACGGGCGCACTTGAGGCAAAGCCCTTCGTTCTTCGTCTCGTTGCCCTCCATCTTCGTGATAAACACGACAGCCACATTTTTACCGCAGCGTGAACACATTTTTACTTGCATGGTTGTACCCCCTTTTTAGGTTGTAAATACATATATGATTATTGCTTAAATTTACTAATTTATGTCGGTCGTTCTGACCTCCGTGCCGGATATGAGCACGGCATCGCTTGACCTGAGAAGCGCAGTTTGTGCGCCGGCCTGCTCAGCTTCAAACCCAAGGCTCAAGCTATCATCATAGCACAGCAGCTTACTCTGCGTAAGGCAAAGGAGTTTGCCGTTTGAGAAGTCGAAGGTCTCTATCTCCGCACCGGGCTTGGCCGTGCCGACAAGGTTTGCGGAGCTGTCGATGCTGACGAGTGTTCCCGCCCCGCCATAGCTGTGCGCTCGCAGCTCCAAAACGATGTTGTCGCCGCAGACAGCAAACATGTCCAAGAAGTTGCCGTCAAAGGAATATTCGCCCTCGGCTTTGCCGGTATCGGAGCAGAAATACAGCCTATCCGAAGCTATACAGCACACTCTTTCGCCCAACCAGCAGATATCGTTGAAAACCGCCTGATCGGCTGCAAACGAGCCTTGCTCATCGGTGCTGTCGAGCTTAAAGAACTTGACGATGCTGCCGTTTTCGCCCGAAACCAGCACCGCAAGCCGTGTGCCCTCCGGCGATACCGCCGCCTTGACGACCCAGTTATCGGCCGAGAGCCACTTATACACCTCGGTCTTATCCGCCGAGTACACAGTGACGGAGCCCTTGTAGCCCGCCTCCTCGGTGCACAGCGCCAAGCGGCCGCTTCGGCTGAGGTCGGCGGAGATTATATTGTTTTTTGCATCGAGCGCAGAGCCGTCGAGGTACACGACATTCGTACCGCCGATATCGTACACGACTGCATTATCTGCGTTTTCGCTCATGGCGGGATATTTAAATTCGCAGGACTTATCAAGCACCGCTTCGCCCTTTGCGTCAAATACTCTGACGCTCGTGGTGGTGGCTGTCATGAGGCTGTCGCCGACGGCGGCGTAGCACTGGTGCGCTCCCGTTCCGATATAAAAGCTTTCGATCGGCTTTTCGGCCGTGCAGCCGGTCAGAGCTATGCTCAGCGCCAGCACGGCGGCAATAGTCAGTTTCTTCATCGTTAGTCCTTTATCATCATTTGTCCGGCAGGGCCGTCATACCAAACACGGTTCAGGTACAGTCCCTGCGGCGGCATGGTAGGCCCCGTGAGTCTGCGGTCGCCTATCTCAAGCAGGTGCGGGATATCCTCTGGCAATATCTTGCCGTAGGATGCGTAGACCATCGTGCCGACCATGGCACGGCACATGTTGTACAAAAATCCGTCGGCGCAAACAGACACCGTTATGAGGTCGCCCTCCTTTTCCGCCCTGCACCAATAGACGGTGCGCACGGTGGTTTTTGTCTCCGTGCCGAGTGAGCGCACGGCCGCAAAATCATGTGTGCCCTCAAAGGCCGTTGCCGCCCGCTTCATCAGCTCGATATCAAGGCTCGACGGGTAAAAGCAGGCTCGCTTTTCCAAGAACGGATCTCGGATATTGCTGTTATAGATTTTATAGATGTACTCCTTTTTTATGCAGGAGGAAATGGCGTTAAACTCGTCCGGAACCTCAACGGCATCGAGCACCGCAATGTCGTCCGGCAGGCGGGAGTTTGCCGCCAGTGCAAAGCGGTCGATGGGTATGCGGCAGTCGGTGCGGAAGTTTGCACAGTAGTTTAGTGCATGCACACCGGCATCCGTGCGTCCGCAGCCGGTGACCTTGACCGCATGTCCGCAAATTTTACTCAGCGCCTCCTGCACCGTTTGGCACACGGAGATCTCTGTTTTCTGCACCTGCCAGCCGTGGTATCTGCTGCCGTCATATCTGATTTTCAGGGCGATATTTCTCATAGCTTACAGTCCGAATTTCTTCAATACGAATATGGCCGCCAGGAACGCAGCGCCAAGGAATAGTGCCAAAAAGTCGATGCCCTGCATCCTGAGCGTTTTCATCCTCGTTCTGCCCTTGCCGCCGTGGTAGCAGCGGCTTTCCATGGCAACGGCGAGCTCGTCTGCCCTGCGGAAGGACGAGACAAACAGCGGCACGAGTATCGGCAGCAGCGCCTTTGCCCTTTGCATGAGATTGCCGGTCTCAAAGTCTGCGCCTCTCGCCTTCTGGGCGGACATTATCTTGTCCGTCTCCTCGATGAGCGTCGGGATAAAGCGCAGCGCCATGCTCATCATCATGCTCATCTCGTGCACGGGCACTTTGATTTTCTTCAAGGGATTGAGCAGTATCTCAAGGCCGTCGGTGAGTGCGATGGGGCTCGTGGTGTAGGTCAGAAGGAAGGTACCGACGATGAGGAGGATTATCCTCACCGACATCATGACCGCCTTTTCAATGCCCTCCCAAGTGATTATCCATCCCTCGATTATAGGCGTGCCCTTGGTGTAGAAAATGTTTAAAAGCGCCGTCAGGATGATGATGAATATAACGGGCTTTAGACCCTTGAACGCTGCAGCGGGGCGAATTTTCGACACCGCCATGCACAGCCCAGTGATGACAACGACAAATGCGTAGCTCCACCAGCCGACGGCGTTAAACAGTCCGACGATGTAGACGATGACGAGCAGGAGCTTCGTTCTCGGGTCCAAGCGATGGGCGACGGTGTCGCCGGGGAAATACTGGCCTAAGGTTATGTCTTTAAGCATCACTCACCCCTCCTTTTAAGCGCCACGAGGGCTTTTTCAAGCTGCTCGTTGGTGTAGATGGAGTTCGGAAGCTTCAGTCCGAGCTTTTTAAGCTCCATGGCAAGCTCCGTTGCCGCCGGAACGGCAAGGCCGATGCTCCGCAGCTCCTCAGGCTGAGAAAAGACCTCCTCGGGCGTGCCGTCAAAGCGGATACCGCCGTGGTTAAACACAACAAGGCGATCGGCAAGTCGTGCGACATCGTCCATGCTGTGGCTCACGATGATGACCGTTGAGCCGGTCTGCGTGCGATAGTCACAGATGTTGCGCAGAATTTGCTCGCAGCCTGCGGGATCAAGTCCCGCCGTCGGCTCGTCGAGGATGAGAACGCCCGGGCGCATGGCGATAACGCCGGCAATTGCGACCCTGCGCTTCTGACCGCCGGAAAGCTCGAGCGGCGATTTTTCAAACTGCTCGTCCGTCACGCCGACAAAGTGTGCCGCTTCACGCACGCGCTCGTCTATCTCTGTCGCGCTCAGTCCCATGTTCTTGGGGCCGAAGGCGATATCGGCATACACCGTCTCCTCAAAAAGCTGATACTCCGGGTACTGGAACACAAGTCCGACCTTGTAGCGGACATTCTTAGCCGAGATTTTGTCGGCGTTTATGTCCTCGCCGTCAACGGTTATCTTGCCGGATGTCGGCTTCAGCAGAGCGTTCAGGTGCTGGATAAAAGTCGACTTGCCCGAGCCCGTGTGACCGATAAGTCCCACGAACTGGCCGTGCGGTATCTCAATATTTATGTCGTCTATTGCGACCTTTTCAAAGGGCGTGCCCGCACTGTAAACATGGCGCAGGCCGCTCACCTTAATATCTGACATGGTTTGTTATCCTATTTCCTTTGCGATTTGTTCTGCGCAGTCGGCAATGCCGAGCGCCGTCAGCGGCAGATTAAAGCCTTTTTTGTTGAGCTGCCACATGAGCTCCGTCGTTGCCGGAACGGCAAGCCCCTCGCTGTGCATGAGCTCGACCTGCGAGAACACCTCCTGCGGCGTTCCGTCGGCGACAACATCGCCGTTTGACATGACGATGAGCCTGTCTGCATCTATGCACTCGGACATATGATGCGTTATCAATACGATGGTTATGCCCTTTTCACGGCAAAGCTTCGTGACCGTGTCGATGACCTCACGGCGACCCTTGGGGTCGAGCATGGCGGTCGGCTCGTCGAGAACAATGACCTCCGGCTGCATGGCGATAACGCCCGCTATGGCGACACGCTGCTTCTGTCCGCCGGACAAAAGGTGCGGAGCATGGAGCCTGAACTCATACATATCGACGGCCTTGAGCGCATTGTCCACCCGCTCACGAATTTCCGCCGGTTCAACGCCTAAATTCTCCGGTGCAAAGGCCACATCGTCCTCAACGACATTTGCGACTATCTGATTATCGGGGTTTTGGAACACCATCCCCACTGTGCTGCGAATTTTCAGCAAATTATTCTCATCGGCGGTGTCGATACCGTCGATCAGCACCTTGCCCTCGGTGGGCAGCAATATGGCATTCAGGTGCTTTGCAAGCGTCGACTTGCCCGAGCCGTTATGTCCGAGTACGGCGACAAAGCTGCCCCGCTCAATTTCCAAGCTCACACCCTTGAGGCTCTCGACATCGTCACCCGGGTAGGTGTAATGCAGGTTTTCTATTTTTATAACTGAACTCATTTATTATTTCTCCCAGCGGCAGGTCGCTCCGCAAGGCAGGACAAGGCCGCTGTCTGTCACGGGAAGTCCCAGCTCACGGCTGTCGGAATGACCGCCGCATTTCT
>HF986892.1:0-10685 GCA_000431075.1 Firmicutes bacterium CAG:555 | reverse complement strand
CGGCTGTCGGAATGACCGCCGAATTTCTTTGTAAAAATACTCTCGGTGACATAGGAAAGCACCGATGCCGATAACCCCGTTGTATACGAATTAATGATGACAAACAGCGGATCGTCGGACAAAACGCCTGCGCACAGTGACACGAACGGCCACAGGTTCTGCTCAAGCTTCCATATCTCTCCGCCCGGGCCTCTGCCGTAGGACGGGGGATCCATGATGATAGCGTCATACCTCCTGCCACGGCGAATCTCACGCTCAACGAATTTTGCGCAGTCATCGACTATCCAGCGGATAGGCGCATCGGCAAGTCCGGAGGCTGCGGCGTTTTCCTTCGCCCAAGACACCATGCCCTTGGCAGCGTCAACATGGCAAACGCTTGCACCGGCCTTGGCACAGGCAACGCTGGCAGCGCCCGTATAAGCAAACAGGTTCAGAACATTTATGGGTCTGTTAGCCTTGCGGATCTTGTCCATTGCAAAGTCCCAATTGCACGCCTGCTCGGGGAAAAGTCCCGTGTGCTTGAAGTTCATGGGCTTGACATTGAATGTCAGCTCGCCGTAATTTATCTTCCAGCTTGCGGGCAGGCCGCCCTTGTCCCACGAGCCGCCGCCGGTATCGCTGCGGCGATAGCGTGCGTCACGGCAATTCCAGCGCTCGTCGGTGCGGGGCGTGTCCCATATTGCCTGCGGGTCGGGGCGCACGAGGTAATAGCTGCCCCAGCGCTCCAACTTTTCGCCCTTTGAGCAATCAAGGAGCTCAAAATCCTGCCATTTATCCGAAAGCCACATAACCATATACCTATCCTATTATAATTTGACATTGTATTTTATCATTATATATTTATTTTTGCAACGAGAATTTCGGCGAAAAACAAATATGTTGACAAACCGCCGTTTGCTGTGTATGATAACTGTATGAGAACGAACCACACAGTTAACGACACTTGGAGGTAGTGAACATGATCAGCGTGAACTTCCGAGATCCACGCCCGATATACGAGCAGATAAAGGACAATCTGCGCCGTCTTATCGTGACCGGGCTGCTGCCGACAGGCAGCAAGCTGCCCTCGGTGCGTGAGATGGCCTCCGACCTCGCCATCAACCCCAGCACCATTCAGCGTGCCTACCGTGAGCTTGAGGCGGAGGGATATATCTGCTCACAGCCCGGTAAGGGCAGCTTCGTCTGCGCAAAGGACGGCGTGGACGAGACCCGAAAAGAAGAGCTTCTCGGTAAATTTGACGAGCTTGTTACCGAGCTCGGTTACATCGGCGTTGATAAGCCTCAGCTTATCGAGCGACTGAAAGGAGAATAAGCCCATGATCAAAGTCAGAAATGTCATGAAGGAATTTGACGGCTTCCGTGCTCTTGATGACATGAGCATGACCGTGCAGACAGGCTCTGTGTACGGCCTTGTGGGGCCCAACGGTGCAGGCAAGTCGACCATCATCCGCCACCTGACCGGCATCTACCGTCAGGACGCAGGCGAGATAACAATTGACGGTGCACCCGTGTTTGAAAATCCCGAGGTCAAAAGCCGCATTGCTTATATCCCCGACGATATCTTTTACTACGCAAACGCTTCCATCCGTGAGATGATGGATTTTTACCGAAGCATCTACCCGCATTTTGACGCAGAACGCTTTAAAAAGCTTGCCGATGTGTTCGGCCTTGACCCGAAGCGCCAGATGCGCAGGCTCAGCAAGGGCATGCAGAAGCAGGCGGCGTTTTGGATCGCCGTGTCGCTGCGCCCCGAGATACTCATCCTTGATGAGCCTGTCGACGGTCTTGACCCCGTCATGCGCCGCCAGATATGGAGCATCATCATGGCCGATGTTGCCGAAAACGGCACAACGGTGCTCGTTTCCTCGCACAACCTGCGTGAGCTTGAGGATGTGTGCGACAGTGTGGGCATCATGAACAAGGGCAAGATCATGATAGAGCGCAGCCTAAACGAGCTTCAGGAGAATATTGTTAAGATCCAGCTTGCCCTGCCCGACGGCGAGAGCTTGCCCGAGGGGCTCGACATTCTGCATAAGTCCAATACCGGCCGTTTGCAGTCGCTCATCATGCACGGCACGCAGGAAGAGCTGACGGAGAAGCTGCAAAGCGCACATCCGCTTTTCATCGATGCCGTGCCGCTTACCCTTGAGGAGATATTCATTTACGAGCTTGGAGGTGCTGACTATGAAGTCAAAGATATCGTTCTTTAACGCCGGTATTTTCAAAAGTATGCTCAAGCGCTTCTGGCCGCTGTGGACAGCCTATTTTGCCGTATGGTTCATGTGCCTGCCGCTCCCCTTACTTGTGGCAAGGCTTCAGGGCGTCAAGGAATCGGCTGTCACAGTGGTCACTGCCGCAATGAAAACGAGTGTGGAAGCAAGCGTCGTCTCCGGTTTCTTAATGGGAATCCTTGCGGCAATGGCGGTTTTCGGCTTCCTATATAACTCCCGCAGCTGCGGCATGATTGCCTCGACTCCCGTTCGCCGTGAGGCGGTGTTCTGCTCGGCGTATCTTGCCGGTGTGCTGCCGGTGCTTGCCGCTAACCTGTTTATCGCCGTACTCAACTGGCTGTTCACACTCAGCAGCGGCATCGAAGGCGCCTGCATTTTCAAGATGAATGCCATTTTGTTCGCCGTTAACTCCATGGAGTTTCTCATCTTCTTCTCCATCGCCGCATTTATCGCCATGCTGACGGCAAACATCGTTGCGTTGCCCGCCCTCTACCTTATATTTAATTTTGTGTTTCTCGGCATGGAATATGTCGTCAGGATGCTCTACGGTATGTTCATATTTGGCTACTCTGACCTTCCCGACTGCGTTTTAGAGTTCATGTCCCCGCTTATATACCTGTTTACACGCATCGGTCTGAGCGCCACGAAAACGGCGGTCACGCTCACAAACTGGTCTGCATTGCTCGGCTACATCATTGCAGCCGTCGTGTTCTCGGTCACAGCCCTTTTGCTGTACCGCAAGCGCCGCATGGAGTCTGCCGGTGATGTTATCGCAGTCAAGTCCCTGCGTCCCGTGTTTAAGTTCTGCGTCACGGCGTGCGCAGCTCTCTGCTTAGGTCTTTTGTTCTTCGTCATCATAAGCACACTGTTTACGAGTCTTTCAATGTCCATGCTCGTTTTGTCCGCCGGACTTATCATCGGTGCATTCATCGGCTACTTTGCCTCCGAGATGCTGCTTAAAAAGAGCTTCCATGTCTTTAAGGGCAATTGGAAGGGCTTTGTCATCACCATCATTCTGTGCATCGTTTTCGCCTTTGTCTGCGTGACAGACCTGTTTGACCTATCCTCGCAGCTGCCGGATATCGACGATATCGAAATGATAGTCTGCAACAGAGAGGCCGGCGGCTATGATGTGACCGAGCGCTCGGATATCGAGGCCATACTCAAAGTCAACAAGGCCATAATCGACGACCGGGACAAGTACGAGGGTCTTGACGACACCGACTACGAAAGCGTCGGCTACGTGAGCCTTAGATACAAGCTCAGGGACGGTCGTGTCATTTGCCGCGGGTATACCCTGCTTATTGATGATAACTACAAGGCGTATTACGCTGCGCTGGGCTCGGTGAACATCGTAAAGTCCTGCTTCACACCCGAGATACCTGTCACGGTACAGAATGTGTACGACGCATCGTTTGAGTACCCCTCCGGCTCCGGCGAGCTGAACTCGATATCGCTCACCCCCGAGCAGGCTGTCGATTTCTACGATAATGCACTGATGAAGGATATTGAAAACGGTGCGAAAAAGCCGCACATCCCCGAAACGAGCAGCACGGCAGACACCGATACCCCCGATTCGTATGTCTACATTGAGCTTGTCTCTATTCACGATGCGGTCAACGAGGAAGATACCTATGACAGTTTGGTCATCGAGATAGACGCCGACTGCACCGAGTGTATAGCATGGGTCAAGGCAAATCTCAACATAGATCTTCACAATATAGACGGATGAGTTAAAAAAATAGTAATAGTCGCCCATATGGCGGCTATTACTATTTATAATTAATTCCTTTTTTGTTCATGCCTTTGTCATATTATCAGGTTATTATATAGACACTCAAATATGAGAGGCGAAGGCAATCATGGAAGACCGTAAAGATGAAATTAACAGCGGCAAAAACATCTCGGAGGCTGAAAATCCCAGCTCTGAGACCGAGAGTGCTCAGGAAACCGAGAGCAACGCTTCGGCACAGTCCGTCTCCGATGACGGCGAGTACCACTTCGTAAGACCCGAGCAGAATCTGTATGAGGATGCCGAGTTCGTTCCCTGCGGAGAGGACACGGAGGTTCCAAAGTACTATGTTCCCTCGGAGAAGAAGCCCAAGGATGAAAAACCGAAGGACAAGAAGGCCGCTCCGAAATCGAAAAAGAGCTTTGTTAAGCTTGCGTGTGCCTGCCTTGCGTGTGCGCTCATCGGCGGTGCAGTCGGCGGCGTTGTGTCGTGGAAAGTCCTCGACAATAACAACTCAACCCCCGAAGCAACGAGCAAGCCCATCTCCGCCGGCACCAGCGGCTCGTCTATCAGTTCAAATACCGGCAGCTCGACCGATATCTACTCGCTCGGCTGCAAGCAGGCGGTCGGTATCACCACCGAGGTCACGACCACCAACTGGTTCGGTCAGACGAGCTCCAGCGCAGTTTCCGGCTCAGGCTTTGTCGTTACCACCGACGGATATATAGTTACAAACTACCATGTCATCGAGGCTGCATATCAGCGCAACTACAAGGTCTCGGTCATGTTCTACGACGGCAAGACCTATGATGCCACCATCGTCGGCGTTGAGGAAGAAAACGATGTTGCGGTTTTGAAGATCGATGCCACCGGCCTCACCCCCGTTGAAGTGGGCGACAGTGAAAGCATTCAGGTCGGCGAAGAGGTCTACGCCATCGGCAATCCCCTCGGTGAGCTCGCATTCACCATGACCACCGGCCATGTCAGTGCGCTTGACCGTAAGATCACCACAAACGAGAACGCCAGCGCAATCAATATGTTCCAGTTCGACGCTGCCGTCAACTCCGGCAACTCCGGCGGCCCTCTGTATAATGCCGAGGGCAAGGTCATCGGCATCGTCACCGCAAAGTACAGCTCTACCGGCGTTGAAGGTCTGAGCTTCGCTATCCCCATCAACGACGCTATCGATATCGCAAACGACCTAATCACCAACGGCTATGTTACCGGCAAGGCATATCTCGGTGCGAACATCGACAGCAGATACAATTCGGTTTATGCCAACTACTACAAAATGCCCGAGGGCGCATATGTGTTCAGCGTTGAAAAGGACAGCTGCGCAGAAAAATGCGGCCTTTCGGCCGGCGATATAATCACCAAATTAGGCGCAAACGAGGTCAAGGACTTCAACGACCTCGACTCCGCCATCCGTTCGTTCAAGGCCGGCGAGACCGCAGACATTACGGTCTACCGCAAGGGCGATTACACAACGCTCAAGGTGACCTTCGACGAATCCAAACCAAACACAGATTCGAATGGTGTTAACGACTCAGGTCTGTCAAGCCATCCCCAGTTTGGTTAAATAAGCTATTTCTCTTCTCCTTATACATCCTCTCTATTCTTTTCTCAAAGCAAAAGGCCACGGCGCAAGCCGTGGTCTTTTGTTGTCTTTATTACTTTTTAGCCGGGGCTCTGCCGGTCTTCTTATGACCGCATACGGTGCAGTACTCGCCCTTATCGTAGAAGTGGCGGCCGGACTCGATGTGCTGCTTCATGTTGATAAAGCGGATTCGCTCGGCCTTGGTGAGCTTGCCCTTAAAGCGCCGGTGCGAATAGTCCCTTGCGACGATGACGCATACGCAGGTGAAGATTATCGCAAAGAACACGAATATCGTGAACGCTGCCCACAGAACACCGTTGACTACTTGGCCGGACGCAGGTCCGTCAAGGAACGGGCGGAAGTACACCGCTGCGCCTATCGCAACGCAGGTCAGCGCAAGATACACGAAAAAGTGCGGGAAAAGCGTGGGCGGAAGCCCGCTGCAATGGGGGCATATCTTCATCCCCTCTGGTATAAGGTTATGGCAATTTTCGCATTCTCTCATGACGCTTCTCCTTTGAGTTGATACCAAGATTATAGTGCAATCGAGGTGTTCCGTCAAGCGGAGAAGTCGATTTTCGGTTTATTGCGCCAATGCTCTGCCGAGGTTTACGCACTCGGTCAGCGCATCGCCGTCCGGCTCGCCGCAGCAGGCAACTCCGCCCGAGACGAGCTTTGCACTCAGCCCACGGCAGTTATTGAGCCACTTGCCCATCCAATCACCGCCGCCCCAGCCGTATGAGCCGAAAAGCCCGATTTTTTTGCCCGCAAGCTTGCCCTCCAAGCTGCGGAACATCGGTGCAAACTCCGTTTCCTCCAGCTCCTCTGTGCCCATTGCGGGGCAGCCGAATGCGATAGCGCCAAAGCTATCGACCATGTCGGCGTGAAACTCGTCTGCCTTGAAAAACCCGACCTGCGCCCCTGTGGCCTGCGCTCCGCTCTTTACGGCGTTCGCCATTGCCTCGGTGTTACCCGTTCCGCTCCAGTATACGACTGCGACCTTGCTCATTTTTTGTTCCGTCCTTTCACATGATAAGCTGTTCAATGCTCGCGCCGCTTTTAAAGCGGCCATAGCTTTCCTCGGTGCATTTTCTGCACGCTTCAAATCGGCTCAGCGCCCTCTGCGTGTCGCCGTAGACCTTCCACAGCCCCACGGCCTTGTAATTTCTCGCCCTGTTGCGCACAAATCCGAGCACATCCTCCGGCGGGTAGCCGAGAAACAGCCCCACCTCATGTGGGAAGCCCTGCGGGGTGCGCATACGGCGCATTAAATGCAGCAGGCAATGCTCCGTGCTGCCGCATGGGTAGTTAAGCTTCTTGAGCATTGCGGCCGCTCTCGGCTCATTCAGGTCACGCTCAAGCGCTTGCATCCGCCCTACATATATCAGAACCGTTTTCCCCGAGAACCGCAGCGGCATGATGACGAGACCCTTGGGCTTAAATAGTCCGTTGAGTCGCCGCAGCTCGGCTTTGACCTTCGCCTCGGAGCGGTAGCTTGCCGAGAACATACTGCCGGTCTTGAGTCCCGCCAGCGTCGGCGCACACATTCTTATGATTAGTTCTTCGCTTTTCATGTGACTATTATCTGCAATTTTTCGTAAAATTATAAAAACAGACCGGCACAAAAAGTGTCGGTCTGCATTAAGGTCAAATTACTTGGTGTAGTTGTCGAAGTAACCCTGAATGTAGATGATCGGGGTACCCTTGTCGCCGCTGCCGGAGGTCAGGTCGCACAGCGAGCCGATGAGGTCGGTGAGCCGTCTCGGGGTCGTGCCCTCGGATGCCATCTGACCCTTGAGGTCGCCGTCCTTTTCCTTGATCTTCTCAGAGATAGCTGCCTTGAGCTCATCGCCGGAGAGATCTGCAAAATCATTGTCGGCAAGGTACTTGAGCTTGAGCTCGTTGGGAGTACCGGTGAGACCTGCGGTGTAACCCGGGGAAACAACAGGGTCAGCCAGCTCCCAGATCTTGCCCACAGGATCCTTGAATGCGCCGTCGCCGTAGACGAGCACCTCGACGGTCTTACCGGTCTTTTCAAGCATGAGCTTCTGCACACGCTCAACGAACTCCTGGCAGTTGACAGGGAACAGCTTAATGGTGTCCTCGGTAGCCTTATTGGAACCCAACAGGCCGCAGAAATCGTTGTAGCCGCTGCCGTTTACGGGTGCGGTGAGGATGTCGTCAAGGCCGTAGACGGTCTCGGCACCGTGCTTCTTGAGCAAGCGCTTTGTGCGGGCTCTGGTGTGGATATCGCAGCACAGCACATCCTTGGTGTAGTCAAGGATGGCCGTGGGCTTGTTTGCGAAAATGATATCGCACTCGCAGCCGCAGCTGAGCACGAGCTCCTTGTAATATGCGACATAGTCCATGCCGGTGAACGGGTGCTTTACATAGCCGAACAGCTCACGATACTTTTCCTCACTGAGGACATCGGCGTAGGGGTCAACGCCCTTTTCGTCGAGCATGTCTACATCAAACAGATGATTGCCGACCTCGTCGGAGGGGTAGCTGAGCATAATTGTTATCTTCTTGCAGCCGAGTGCGATACCACGCAGGCAGATTGCAAATCTGTTTCTGCTGAGGATGGGGAAGATAACGCCGACATGTCCGCCGGGGTACTTTGCCTTTACATCGGCTGCAATATCATTCACGGATGCGTAGTTGCCCTGCGCCCTTGCGAGTATAGACTCGGTGATACCGATGATATCCTTCTGGCCGATAGTGATATTTTCTGCCTCGATGCAGTTCAAAACGCTCTCTGCCACGATCTTTGCAAGATCGTCGCCCTCACGGATGATGGGTGCTCTGACACCGCGTACAACTGTTCCGATCGTTCTTTCCATTGCTGTTCTCCGTTCCGCCTGTCGGCTGATTATTTTAGTTGGTACTGTTTAAAGAGAAAACTTGCTTTTGCTTCAATATTATAATACAATCAGCTTCATAAGCCAAGTTAATTATTTTTATGTTTGGATTAGTATCTCTAATATGTGATGAAATGAAAGATAACTTCTCCCTCGACCTGTACCGTGTTTTTGCGGCAGTGTATGAAAATCGCTCGTTTTCCGAGGCGGCTCGGCAGCTTTTCGTTACGCAAAGCGCCGTCAGTCAATCGATAAAGCAGCTTGAAGTCATGCTCGGCGTACAGTTGTTTCTGCGTGGCAAGCGTGTGGCGACGCCCTCGGTCGAAGCCGAGCAGCTATATGCGATGATAGCACCCGCCATCGGCACGATATGTGAGGCCGAGGAGCGCATCGAACGCTTCAAGCTCCTGCGTGAGGGCTTTTTGCGTGTCGGTGCGGCCGATACCGTTGCACGGCATTTTCTGCTGCCCTACCTCAAGCGCTGGAACGAGCTGTACCCCGATGTGCGGCTCCAGGTAGTAAATCGCACGAGCACCGAGGCGTTTTCGCTGCTTGCCGCCGGAAAGTTGGATGTTGCATTTGTAAACTCACCGGTGTCTGACAGCAAGTTCTCGGTCAAAAAGTGTCTTGACCTGCACGATGTGTTCATTGCAGGCTCTGCGTTTTCGGAGCTGAGAGGGTGCACAGTCACACGGCATGAGCTGTGCTCGTACCCGCTTATCATGCTTGAAAAGCTGTCGAATACCCGCCGTGCGATCGATGAGGAGTTCATGCGCTCCGGCATTGTGCTCAACCCCGAGATCGATCTTGGCTGCCACGACCTGTTGGTCGATTTTGCAAGGATAAATCTCGGCATCTCCTGTGTCACCCGTGAGTTTGCAGCCATCGACGATGAGCTGTTTGAGCTGCAATTGGATACACCGCTTCCGGCAAGGGAGCTTGACCTCTGCTGGATCGACGCAGGCTGTCCGTCAGAAGCAAAAAAGAAATTTATAGATATGTTTTAAGAAACGACGCAGTCTGCTAATATTTACAGCTATATCTTATATTCGGGGGAAAGTGTTATAACGCATATTTCCGGCAAATTAAAAATCCTCGGTATCAGACCGTAGCCGGCCAAGCCGCCGGAGAGTATGAGTCTTGTGCTCCCAAAGCTGTATTCTCCCTTGTCGTAGTGGGGGAACAATCCCTCTGACGGAGAGAACACGCCGCCGACACCTGGTATTCGCCACAAACCTCCGTGTACATGACCGCTTAGAACAAGATCAATTCGGTAGTCTTCGTGCGGATCAAAGAATATCATCATGTCCGGTTTATGCGCCAACCATACAGTCGGAAGATCACAGTGACGCAGTGCACCAAGAAACTCATATAATTCATTTTGCTCCGGTGCTTTCGGAACATTACTGCCAAAATCAAGCCACATCTCTTTGTCGCCTGATAATCCAACCAAACGGAGTCTGTTAACACCAAGATTTACATCAATGTAATCGTTGTAAACTAAAACACCGCCTGCAGCCGTCACTGCAGACTTGACACGCTCAAGTTTCTCCTCAGGAAAGTCACTTTCATGGTTGCCAAGGCTGTAATACACCGGTGCAAGCTCCTTAAGCATTGATACAAGCGTTGTAAACTCCGATATATCCTTTTCATCGGCATTTCTCGACAGCATATCTCCCGCCATAAATACCGCATTCGGTTTTTGCTTAGCAACAAGAGAAATAAGTCTCGAATTATTCTCGCCATACTGCCTGCAGTGCAAATCAGAAATTAGTACGACTCGACACTCAGAGTTAACTCCACTGATTGTTTCATTATAGAATACAACGTTGATCTTATAGCAACACACAAACGCAGATATGACTGCGCAAAGCAGGACAAGCAAAATTATAAATAGAATAGTCATGATAATAAACTTAAATAGCGCAACAAAAAAGAAGTTCAAGGAACAACCTCGAACTTCTATACAATGGCAGGGGAAGAAGGCTTCGAACCCTCGGCCTACGGTTTTGGAGACCGCCGCTCTACCAGCTGAGCTATTCCCCTTTATATTGGTGGGCCTTCAGGGACTCGAACCCCAGACCGACCGGTTATGAGCCGGTTGCTCTAACCAACTGAGCTAAAGGCCCTTATGTAGATATTGCCGTCACATTAAATTGTGACGGCAATACCATCTGGCGCCCCCTGTAGGATTCGAACCTACGACCCTGCGGTTAACAGCCGCATGCTCTACCTGTTGAGCTAAGGAGGCATAAACAAAGGGT
>HF986891.1:12989-17812 GCA_000431075.1 Firmicutes bacterium CAG:555 | reverse complement strand
TTCCGTTTTTGCGCTTATTCGTCGAACATATAGCTGATATCCTTGCGATAGCGGAACTTTTTCTCCTTGCCCTTAATAAGCCGCACGATTCCGTGGCGGTTTTCAATGAACACGACGAGTGCCGTCAGCAGCACGAGGTACTTGACAAAGGGCGTGTCGATCATCATAAGCGTCACAAGGCACATCATGAGCGTTGCGGCGAGCTTCGCAAGTGAGACATAGCGTGTGGCAAAGTACACGGCGAGAAACACGACCAGCGTGGCAAAGCCGACGCCGGAGCCGATGAAAAACGCACCAAGGCCGACGGCGAGAATGGTCGTCGAGCCCTTGAAGCGGTACATTATCGGGAACACGATGCCCAGCGCCATGCAGAACATCGCAAAAGCACGGCCGATATCGGCGTGGTCGACGATGCCGAGCAGTATACCGCCGAGCATCAGCGGGATGAGCGCCTTTGCGGCCTCAACACCCAAAAACTTCGCAAGACCCTTGACGCCGAAGTCCTTGACAAAGCGGGTGATGCCGAGGTTGTCGAGCGGGTACTCCTTCTTGATATCACGGTGGAAAATCAAATTTGATGTGAGGTTAACGGTGCTGATGCTGCCGAAAAAGTAGGCAACAAGAGCGGTCACGGAGAGCAGAAAAGCGGTCATTCCTTGTCTCCCTTCTGCCGGATGACCAGCCTGATGGGCGTACCCTCAAGGCCGAACACGGCACGGATCTGATTTTCAATATAGCGCTGATACGAGAAGTGGAACAGCTCCTTTGAGTTGCAGAAAATGACAAAGTTGGGCGGCTTGATGCCGGTCTGCGTCATGTAGTACACCTTGAGCCTGCGGCCTTTGTCGGTGGGCGGCTGCACACGGGCCTGAGCGTCGGCAAGGACATTGTTGAGCATACCGGTGGTGATGCGCATATTGCTCTGATCGTTGACGAAGTTGACGAGCTCAAAAATGCGGTCGGTGCGCTGGCCGGTGACGGCGGAGATGAACAGCACCGGAGCATAGCTCATGAAGCTGAGGTCACGCATGACATCCTTGCGCATTTTTTCAAGCGTGCCGGTCTCCTTTTCGATAAGATCCCACTTGTTGACGACGATGATGCTCGCCTTGCCGGCTTCGTGCGCAAGACCTGCGATCTTGGTGTCCTGCTCGGTCACGCCCTCACGGGCATCGATCATGATAAGACAGACATCGGCACGCTCAATTGCCATCTGCGCACGCATGACGGAAAATTTCTCGACACGCTCGTCGACCTTCGACTTGCGGCGGATACCGGCGGTATCGATGAACACATATTTGCCGAACTTATTATCGATCTCCGAGTCAACGGCATCACGGGTCGTGCCAGCCATATTGCTGACGATGACACGCTTTTCACCGAGAATGTGGTTAATGAGCGAGGATTTTCCGACATTGGGCTTGCCGATGACGGCGACTTTGATGCGGTCGTCCTCCTCGTCCTCACCGTTATCCTCGGGGAAGTATTTGATGCACTCGTCCAAAAGATCGCCCGTGCCGTGGCCGTGAACGGCCGAAACGGCGATGGGGTGGGCCGTGACCGGCCGAAACGGCGATGGGGTCGCCAATGCCGAGCTCGTAAAACTCGTATATCGCAGGGTCGACACGGCCGGTCGAGTCCATTTTGTTGACGGCGAGCACCGTGGGCTTTTTCGAGCGCAGCAGCATATTCGCAACTTCCTTGTCGGCGGCGGTGACGCCCGTGCGTACATCGGTGACGAGGATGATGACATCCGCCGCACTTATGGCGATATTCGCCTGCTCACGCATGAACATGAGTATCTCGTTATCGGTCGTGGGCTCGATGCCGCCAGTATCGACGATATCAAACTTGTGGCCGCACCACTCGCACTCGGCGTACAGCCTGTCACGGGTGACGCCGGGCGTGTCCTCAACGATGGACAAGCGCTTGCCCACTAACTTATTAAACAGCATCGATTTGCCGACATTAGGTCTGCCGACAATGGCTACGAGAGGTTTTGACATTTATTCAACCTCCATTCTGATTATATTTATAAAATTGCTCTTTATCAAATCGGCTCAATTGTCCGTCTCGGGCAGGGAGCTTCACCTCGGGCAGATTATCGCCGGAGATGGCATCCCACAGGTCGAAGCCATCCTGACCGATGGGGTAGATGGGAACGCCGAGAGCGGTGACGGCATCTTCGAGCAGCACATCGTCCAAGAAGTCCATCTCGTCACGGCGGAGCATATTCTGCGAGATGAAAAGCCGCTCGCCGAGGTACTTGCCCTTGAGCTGACCAATCAGGTCACGACCGGTGATAAGGCCGGTGACATTTATGCTGTGACCGAAGAAGTCGTTTTCGATAGCATAGACCCTTCCATCTATATTATCATACTTTTCGCGCGCTGCGCAAACAAGTTTCTCAAAAAACGGGGCGACCGACACGCCGCAGGCAATGGAAAACGGTACGCCGTCCGGCTTATCCGACAGGCTCAGCGCCGATTTAAACTCCGCCTCCAAAAGCCTTATCATGCCGACACCGTTTTCAAGCTGCGTGTGTTCCTCGTAAAACTCGTCGTCGGGAAGCTCACGGTTTGCGCAGATATACATCTCGTCCGAGCAGAAAAACAGCCGTGTGCCGAACTTTTCGATGCACTTATCGCCGAACTCGGTGACGAGGTCTATTGTCTCGCCGGCGTGCTCGGGCGTGAACGATTTAAGCTCGTAAAGTCCCTCGCGGAATTTTGTAAGTCCCACCGGCACTATGGAAACGCTGTGCACCGCAGGGTACATTTCCGCAAGCTCACGCATGGTGCGCTCAAGCTCATCTCCGTCGTTTAACCCCGGGCAGCAGACGATCTGACAGTTCATCCTGATACCCGCCTCGGCAAAGCGGTGCATGATATCCACGCATCTTCCGGCAAAACGGTTGCGCAGCATCTTGACCCGAAGCTCGGGGTTGGTTGTGTGTACCGAGACATTGATGGGGCTTATATGCAGGTCGCATATGCGCTGTATCTCACGGTCGGAAAGGTTCGTCATGGTGATGTAGTTTCCCAAAAGAAAGCTAAGGCGTGCGTCATCGTCCTTGAAATACATCGTGCGGCGCATACCCTTGGGTAGCTGGTCGATAAAGCAGAACACGCAGTTGTTTGCACAGCTGCGGGGCTTGTCCATGAGGTAGGTCTCAAACTCAAGCCCGAGATCCTGCCCCTCGGCCTTAGCCACATGCACGGTGTGCTCGAGCCCCTCGGGCGTGCGCACGGTGACGCTGACCTCGGGGTCGTAGCCGAAGAACTTGTAGTCGAGCACATCAACGACCTCCTTGCCGTTTATGGCAAGCAGCGTATCGCCGACACGGATGCGGTGCTTTAAGGGGCTTCCGTCTTCAATTTTGGAAATCACATTACCCATTTAGATTCCTTTAAGCAAAAAGAGGAAAGGGATAACCTTTCCTCTTTAAGCGTTTCAATTACTCTTCTACCTTCAGAACCTGACGGCCATTGTACATACCGCAAGCCTTGCAGGCACGATGAGGCATTTTGAAAGCACCACAGTTGGGGCACTTTACGATACCGGGAGCCTCAAGCTTCCAATGAGAGGAACGTCTCTTGTCTCGTCTCTGTCTTGATACTTTTCCCTTAGGGACTGCCATGGTGACACCTCCTGTAATTAGCTGTTATGAGCAGCCTGTTCTTATTTATCCAAAAGCTGCTCAAGCACAGCAAGTCTTGGATCGATTTCTTTCCTGCAACCGCAGGGTCCGAGATTCAAATCAGCTCCGCATTTGGAGCAAAGACCTTTGCAGTCCTCGGAGCAGAGAAACTTCGTTTCCATGTCGAGAATGAAAAGGGTGGAGAGCGTCTCCGTAAGATCGAGCTTGTCCCCGTCGAGAACAAAGGCCTCCGGATCATCGGACTCTCCGTCGGAGATATAGGCATTAAGGTCCATTAACTTGACGCTGTCAAACTCTTTACCACATCGGTCGCAGACGCAAGTCATATCAGCTTCCAAAGTACCCTCGAGTGTCAGGATACCGGCTGCATTGAACACACGGCCTTCGGCTACGGGCTTGGAGCGATACGCCCTGATCGATTCGTTCAAAAGCTCCTCGGGCTCCAGCTCACATCTGAACGGGACGCTCTTTCCGGGGACTTCAATTATTTCTCTCAGATCAAGAAGCATAGCACACCTCTCCATAGTCGCTTGAATATTATAGACGAATAAACGGGCGTTGTCAACTCAATTTTTCAGGTTTTTCAGTATGAAAACACTAAAAAATGCACCTTGCGGCAATATATCCGCCTGTGGTATAATTTCGGAAGAAAGGTTGGTCGGTATGAAGAAAAAAGTTGAAGTTACGATAATCGCCCTTGCGCTGGTCGCACTCATTCTCGGCGGCATCATGTTCCTTATACGCCAGACCCGCCATGACGAGCTTCTTATAGGTCAGACCAGAGCCGAGACCGTTGCGCTCACCAATGCGGGCTTTGACGAATCGCAGGTGGAGGAGCTTGCATCGAAGCTCAGTTACGGCAGCGACGGCTGGTGCTATAAGGTGAGCTTCAAGACCCTCGCCCTTGAGTATACCTACAAGATCGAGGCTTACAGCGGAGCAATATTAGATAAAAAAACGAGATAAGCGCTCTTGGGCGGGTTCAGATAAGGAGAAATCGGTTTTGACCGGCTCTTTTCCACCCATGCTTCCCAAAAATTTCCGGTAATACACAAAGTATTGCCGGAAATTTGTTGTTTTGCCTGAACGAAAAATAACTCGCTCAAAACTGCTGCGCACCCTGTAAAATTAGATTTTTTCTCGAGGCAAGGCAAAGCTTGAC
>HF986891.1:10179-12895 GCA_000431075.1 Firmicutes bacterium CAG:555 | reverse complement strand
CTTTTTACAGGGCGATTTCTCCTTATCTGAACCCGCCCGTTCGGGCGCTTTTTTCATATCCGGCGTAACAAACGGACATGAAACGGTAGTATATAGGTGGAGGGACACACCGTGGAAGATGAAAAGATAATCACCCTTTTTGAACAGCGCAGCGAGCGGGCGCTGACGGAACTGGATACAAAGTACGGGAAAGTGTGCCGCAGTGTGTCGCACAACATTTTGCACTGCAACGAGGATGTCGAGGAGTGCGTGAACGATGCTTACCTCGGCGTGTGGAACGCCATTCCGCCGGAGAAGCCGAACCCCTTGGCGACATTCGTGTGCCGCATCGTCAGGAACATTTCGCTTTCAAGGCGCATTGAAAATTGAAAATGGCATGAAAACCGTGTTAAGCACAGAAAATAGACTGTTTGACAACGAGATAGATGTTCAGTCAACAAGAGCTAATACCCCAACATTCAGCTATTATTGGAATAAAAGCCCGTTGACTGTATATGTTGATGGGAGTATAAGAGATAGATATAGTTCCTACACTCGTGGAGGTATTTGCGTTAATTCGGTGATGCAAATAAACGCACATTATCGGACAAAATATTACAAGACAAGAGGATCGTGGCAAGCTATTGCATGCCATGAGTTTGGGCATGCACTAGGCCTTGACCATAACACAAGCTCATCTCCATCCATAATGAGGTGTGTTACTAAACAGTATTACAACCTTGATGGTACGCCTAAATGGACAACTCCCAAATCGGCGGATATTGTTCCAATAAACCTAAAATACTGAAATTAAAAATAAGCGAGTGGATTTTTCCACTCGCTTTTTAGTTCAATTTCATCCAGCAGGTCGTGCCGGGGAGGGTATCGTAGACGATGGGGACATAGCGGTATTTAAGCTCGCCGAGCTCTATCATGCTCTTGACGGCCTTCTGCTCGTCACCGGCGGTGTTGGCACTTGAGGTGCGGTAAACACGGTCAAAGATCTTGAAAAACAGCGGCGCACTCTGCCCGGTGACCTCGTCGACCGACTGCATGGCCTTGGCGCTGCCGACCTGCACGGAGAGATTTGCGTTCATGCTCTTGAGCGTCCTCGTGACGGATATCGCAAAGCCGGAGATGACGGTCTGCGGCGTGGGGGTGGCCGAGGTGGTGCTCGAATATGCATAGGTCACGCCCTCGGTCTCGGGCATTCTCATGCCGTTTAAGAGTATCTCGTCAACGCCCATTGCGTCAAGCTCCTTGCACAGCGAAACAATGTAGTCACGCACGATGGAGTTTGACGGATCGAGCCATGCGCCGTTATCGTCGGAAAACGCCTCACCGGTGCTCCTGTGCAGGGCAAGCTGCTCGTATCTCGATGCCAGGGTGTTGTCAACAAAGCAGCACAGTCTTGCTGCAACCTTGATGTCCTTTTCGTGCAGCGCCGTGATTATGGGCTTGAGGTCAACGGTGCCAGTTGTGCCATAGCCCTTGGCGATCTCCGTCTCAGACTTCCAAACGAGCATTCCGGTGACTGTCTTGAGGTCGAGCATCAAGGTGTTTCCCTTGCCGATGCTGTCGGCATAGGCGTTCACGCTGTCGGCATTCACCTGATCGGCGGGTACTAAAACCGCCTTGAGCTCCGTGAGCCCCTCACCGGCAGTCGCACGGACATTGGTGTAGTCCGGCTCGCCGACTATGAGCTCGGCATTGACCGTCTCAAACTTACGCACGGCGCTGTCGTCGTCGCCGGTTTGGCTCGTTTTCGTGTCGGCAAGTATCGGCAGGTCAAGATACAGGCCGCTGTTCGTGACCACTATATACTTTTGCAGACCGTAGAAAAGCAGCACCACAAAGGCGATGAGTGACAGCACGACTATCGAAACTATCAGCGCAGGGCCGGTCTTTTTTCGCTTTCCACGGTAAAATTCGGATCTGTTGCCAGCCAATTTTATCAGTCCTCTATCATGTTGATGCGGCGGACATGACGCTCGTCGCCGGAGAAGGGAGTGTCAAGGAAGGTGTCGACTATCTTGAGGGCAAGACCGGGGCCGACGACCCTTGCACCCATGGCGAGGATGTTTGCATCGTTGTGCAACCTTGTCATCTCGGCCGAGAAGCAGTCGCCGCACAAAGCGGCACGCACGCCGGGAACTTTGTTTGCGGTGATGGAGATGCCGATGCCGGTGCCGCAGATGATGATGCCCTTTTCGCATTCGCCGTCGGCAACTGCGTGTGCGACTGCCTTGCCGTAAACGGGATAGTCACAGCTTGCGTCGGAATAAGTGCCGTAGTCTTTATATTCAAGACCACGGGCCTCAAGGTGCTTTATGACCTCCTGCTTGAGGGCGAAGCCGCCGTGGTCGGAACCGAGTGCTATCATGAGTTAAACCTCCAAAAAACTAATTCATATAATTATACAATACTCAACATTAAAATACAATATTTAAAACGGCCAGCTCGGCATCCACTTTAACAGCCGTGTCGCCAACTCGGAATTTACCGGCTGACCCGACAAAACGGGGTAGAACACCGCAAAGAGTATGATAGACAGCGCCGTCAGCCCGTAAACATTAGCCCGCCAGCACCTCGTCCCCGTGCGCATGAGCGAGAATATGCGGCACAGCGCAAGTGTCAG
This sequence comes from Firmicutes bacterium CAG:555, assembly GCA_000431075.1. GTDB lineage: Bacteria > Bacillota > Clostridia > Oscillospirales > Oscillospiraceae > F23-B02. The sequence goes on along the minus strand of HF986891.1, from coordinate 10,278 downwards.
AAATACCGCCGAAGGGAAGTAGTGGTACTCAAAGGTCGTGCGGGTGATGAACACCCACGGCAGAAGCTGCGCAAGATAGCCTATGACGATGAATGCCGA
>HF986891.1:9265-10157 GCA_000431075.1 Firmicutes bacterium CAG:555 | reverse complement strand
CGATGAATGCCGAGATCCTGTCTTTTCGGCTGATTGCAAGGTATGCGCACATGACGACGGAAACGAGCCCCGCCCAGCAAAGCACTGGATTTAAGAATGCGCCGAAGGAAGAACGGGTGCCGTTATCAAAATACAACAGGTAGTACAGGATAGGTCTGATATCGAGCACCCACTGATACCAGCGAGAGGAGTAGGGATGCTCCGAGTGCACGCCCGAGTGGTAGGTGAACATGAACTTCTGATTTTCTATAACGATGTCGGCGTATTCCTTTGTAAAGAACATACCAACACCGTGCATACCCCTCGCCGTGCCGTAGGCAAAGTAGCTTATATAGTAGACCAGGCAGGGGATAGCCACAAAAAACACAAGGCAGAACAGGCAGTTTTTAATAAACTGCTTTGCGCCGCAGCCGTCCTTGAGCCGGCTTATCCAGTGAATGAGCCAGATGACCGCAAGTCCCGCACCGGCGTACAGGCATGTCCACTTGCAGGCAACACCGATGCCGAAGAATACACCCGAAAGCGCCAAATGCCGCAGCCTGCCGCCGTTTACATACAGGTACATGAAAAGGTACATGAGCAGAATGAAGAACACGGCGTAGGTGTCTATCGTTGCGATGCGGGTCTGCGTGAAGTGCATGAAGTCAAAGGCAAATATCGCAGTGCCGCAGGCGGGAACGGCGATGCCGCCGAACATTTTCTTCAAAAGCACATACAAAACCGGCAGCATCCCGACACCGAACAGCGTGCCGGAAAAGCGCCAGCCGAACGGGGTCATACCGAAAAGCTTGATGCCGAAGGCTATGATGAGCTTGCCAAGCGGGGGATGTGATATCTCATAGGGGTTAATGCCTTGAAGATGCTCGTAAGCAGTCCTTGCGTGGTATATCTC
>HF986891.1:0-9196 GCA_000431075.1 Firmicutes bacterium CAG:555 | reverse complement strand
GGGCACGACGCTCTGCTCGTCGAAAAGCTCGGAAGCGCTTGTCTTGCACTCGATGAGCGAGCCGTTCTCGCCTTTGACGGCGCATTCGCCGAGGTATAGCTCGCTGTCGGCGGTCAGGCGGATGTATCTTGTGTTTGCGTCCGTGCCGTCGATGAATTGTGCACTTACCCACTTGAATAGTGCAGCGTAATTTTGCTCGACGGTAGCTGCGGTGTACCAGTACTCGCCGTCGTGCGAATATTCTACGGTGTACGAGCCGGTGTTCAGCCCCGTGTACAGCATGAGGGAGGACACCGGCTGCTCACGGCCGAGGTCGAGCTCAACACTCTCACTCGGCTCAAAGCGGTAAAAGCTCTGCGGAGCTTTCGTGTCGCCGAGATTATAAAATGCAACGGACGAGTATATTATTACAATAAGTCCGAGCACGAGCGCATCACGCCGGGAAAAGCTGCGGCGGGCATCCGAACCGAGCTCCGCCGTTTTCGGAGCGGGACAGCCGATGAAAAACAGCAGGATAAACAGCGCAGTAACGATGGGGAAAACAAGAGTTATACCGTTCAAAACCGCCGCCTCCTTTAAAAATTAAGCATTATATAAGGAGTGTAACCTAATAATTTAAATTTTTCAATAGTCAAACCGCATGAATACTTGACATAATACCATAATCGGGATAAAATATATCGGATAATATTTAGGATGCCTTGGGGAGGCAGCCTTCAGATATTAGTTTTCAATTCTACGGACGGATTCGCTTGATGGTCCGTCTTGCCTTAGATTTTAACCCGGCATTACAAACCACCGCAAAATTCTAAAAGAATGGAGGTGTGTTTACTTTCTATGAAATTATGGTTAGCTATCGTTTTAATTATCGTAGCTTTTGCAGTTGCATTCTTTTTAGGCGTGACCTACCGCAAAAAGGTCGCCGAGCGCGAGATAATGAGCGCAGAGGATGAAGCAAAGCGAATTATAAATGATGCCATAAAAAACGCCGAGAGCAAAAAGCGTGAGGCTCTCGTCGAGGCAAAGGAAGAAATACACAAAAACCGCTCGGAGTATGAGCGGGAAGAAAAGGCACGCCGTGCCGACCTGCAGAAGCAGGAAAGAAGACTTCAGCAGAAGGAAGAAAATCTTGACCGAAAGACCGATTCTCTCGAACGCAAGAACGAATCCTTAGCGCAGAAGATTTCCGCCGTCGAGGCTCAGCAGGCCGAGATAGCACTCATCAAGAAAAGCCAGCTCGAAATGCTCGAAAAGGTTTCGGGCTACACCGTTGAGGAGGCTAAAAACTACCTCATCAACGCTCTGAAAGACGAAGTTACGCATGAAATGGCCGTCAAGGTCAAGGAGATCGAGGCTCAGTACAAGGAAGAAGCCGATGAGCGTGCAAGAGAGATCATCGTCACCGCCATCCAGCGCTGCGCCGCCGACCATGCAAGCGAAGTCACCGTCTCCGTCGTACCTCTCCCCAACGACGAGATGAAGGGACGCATCATCGGCCGCGAGGGTCGCAACATCCGCAGCATTGAAACTCTTACCGGCTGCGATCTCATCATCGACGACACCCCCGAGGCCATCACTGTTTCCAGCTTTGACCCCGTTCGCCGTGAGGTCGCCCGTATCGCACTTGAAAAGCTCATTGCCGACGGCAGAATTCATCCTGCCCGCATTGAGGAAATGGTCGCCAAGGCTCAGAAGGAGGTCAACGCCACCATCAAGGCCGAAGGCGAAAGAGCCGTGTTTGAGACTAATATCCACGGCCTTAATCAGGAGCTTATCAAGCTTCTCGGCCGCATGAGATACCGCACCAGCTACGGTCAGAATGTGCTCAATCACTCTATCGAGGTGTCGCACATTTCCGGCCTTATCGCAGCCGAGCTCGGCGTTGATGTCGCCACCGCAAAGCGTGCCGGTCTCCTGCACGATATCGGCAAGGCAATTGACCATGAGGTCGAGGGCAGCCATGTCACCATCGGCGTTGAGATCTGCAAGAAGTACAAGGAAAGCGAAGCGGTCATCCACGCTATCGAAGCCCACCACGGCGATGTCGAGCCGCATACCGTCGTTGCCTGCATCGTTCAGGCAGCCGACGCTATCAGTGCGTCCCGCCCCGGCGCAAGACGAGAGAACATTGAAAACTATGTCAAGCGTCTTGAAAAGCTTGAGGAGATATCCAAGAGCTTCCCCGGCATCGCAGGCAGCTATGCCATTCAGGCCGGCCGTGAGATCCGTGTCATGGTCAAGCCCGAGGAGGTACCCGAGGATAAGATGGTGCTGCTCGCTCGTGATATCGCAAAGAAGATCGAGGAAGAGCTTACCTATCCCGGCCAGATCAAGGTCCATGTACTGCGTGAGACCAAGGCCGTTGAGTACGCAAAGTAAACCAGACAACAAAAATCCCGTTCCGTCCGGAACGGGATTTTTTTGATTTGTTATCAGCCTCCGAAGACCGAGAGCAGGAAGCCGGCGGCTATTGCCGAGCCGATAACGCCTGCAACACTCGGCGGAGCCGATAACGCCTGCAACATTCGGACCCATTGCGTGCATGAGCAGGTAGTTATTCTTGTTGCTCTTGCGTGCAACATCCTGCGAGACACGGGCAGCCATCGGGACGGCGGAAACGCCTGCCGAGCCGATGAGAGGATTTATCTTGCCGCCGGAGAGGCGGTACATGACCCTGCCGCCGAGAAGTCCGCCGGCCGTGGATATCATAAACGACACAAGGCCGAGTGCAATAATTTTCAGTGTGCTCCAGTCAAGGAAATTCTGTGCGACCATCGTTGCGCCCACGGAGGTGGCAAGGAAAATGGTCACAATGTTCATGAGTGCGTTCTGCGCAGTGTCCGAAAGCCTGTCGGTCACGCCGCACTCACGGAAGAGGTTGCCGAGCATGAGACAGCCGATGAGCGGTGCGGTCGAGGGCAGAAGCAGGATGACGAAGGTCGCAACGACGATGGGGAAGATGATCTTCTCCTTCTTCGAGACCTCACGGGTCTGCTCCATCTTGACCTTACGCATCTGCTCGGTCGTCAGAAGCTTCATGAGCGGCGGCTGTATCATCGGGATGAGCGCCATGTATGAATACGCCGCAATTGCGATGGGGCCTAACAGCTGCGGGGCAAGGCGTGTGGCGGTGAATATCGCCGTCGGGCCGTCGGCGCCGCCGATGATGCCGATAGAGGCGGCCTCGGGGCCGGAAAAGCCGATGCACACGGCAAGGAAGAACGCCAAAAACACGCCCAGCTGCGCCGCTGCGCCCAAAAGCAGACTCTTGGGATTAGCCAGCAGCGGACCGAAGTCTGTCATCGCACCGACACCGAGGAATATAAGCGAGGGGTAGATACCGGCCTTAACGCCGATATAGAAAAAGTCAAGGAGCCCGGCATTACTCATTATGTGGCCGTAGCTGTGATAATATGGGCTTGTTTCGTCAATGAACTGCGCCCACAGCTCGGGATGGTAAAGGGCGTTTTCACCCTGCCCGACAAAGTAGCTGAGGTTCGACAAAAGGCAGCCGAAGGCGATGCCGCACAGCAGAAGCGGCTCGTATTTTTTCACGATACCAAGGTACAGCAGCACAAAGGCGATGAGTATCATGACGAGATTTTTCCAGCCACCGTCAGTCGTGAAGAAGGAAGCAAAGCCCGACTCAAGCGCAAGCTTTTGCAGCGAATCGAAAATGTTCATCCGCAGCCTCCTTTATGAGATCACAACGAGCGGTGCGCCGGTCTCAACGACCGCACCTTTGGATACGATTATCTGCGCAACCGTGCCGGCCTTGGGTGCGGCGATCTCGTTTTCCATCTTCATGGCCTCCAGAACGAGCAGAGTTTCGCCCTCGTTGACCTTTTGCCCAACGGTGACATTTATTTTCAAAATGTTGCCGGGCATGGGACTTTTGACGACTTCACCTGCGGCAAGTGCGGGGGCTGCTGAGACCGATGCGGCAGCCGGAGCTGCGGCAACGGGTGCAGGGGCTGCGGCGGGTGCAGGGGCGTAGGCCTCGTACTCATCGACGAGCATGGCCTGTCCGGCTTCAACCTCGACCTCATATGTCCTGTTATTCAAAGTGACCTTATACTTCATCGTCCTTGACCTCCTTAATGGAAATAAAGCGGAGTTCGTTCAGGGGTTTGCCCAAGCTGTCGGCAACGATGGCCATTATCATCGCCGCATCCCTTGGATCTGTGTCGTATAGCTTGAGTTCGCCTGCCGATCCCGGTGCGGGTTCGGGGGCCTTCTCGGGCGTGGACGCAGGGGAAGGTGAGGGCTTGGTCTCTTTCTTCATGACCTTGCCGGCGAGCATCACAACGCACATCAAAAGTGCAAGACCGACGAACACGACAAAATAGCCCAAAACGGCCGTCAGACCGGCATCGCCGAGCGACATGTTGATCAAATCGTTCATATTGCTGCCTCCTTACGCCTCGGTGATGGTGTAGCGCACGGTCTTTTCTTCACGCTCACGGCGCTCGTCGAAGAACTTTTCTGCGACCTGCGGGAAGGCAATGTAGCTGAGGACATCCTCCTCACAGCGGGCGTTATCGCCCAAGTGCTCGACTGCCTTTTCGTAAACATCGGTCGGCAGTGAGTCGGCGTAGCGCCCCTCGATGGGCTTTTCGCCGTTCAGGATCCTGGCACGGACGGCCTCGTCGATGGGTGCGGGGGTCTTGCCGTATTCACCACGGCAGTATGCCTTGAGCTCGGCGCCGACATTCTTGTACCGCTCACCGGCAAGCACATTCTGCACAGCCTGCGAGCCGATTATCTGGCTTGTGGGCGTCACGAGCGGGGGATAGCCCATGTCCTTGCGCACACGGGGCGTTTCGGCGAGCGCTTCGTCAAAGCGGTCGAGGGCGTTCATCATCTTGAGCTGGCTCAAGAGGTTCGACAGCATGCCGCCGGGTATCTGATAGTTAAGGCACTGCGTGTCGGTGGACATGGAAATGGGGTTCAGTGTGCCGTCGGCGAGATATTCGTTGCGTATCGGCTTGAAGAAATCCGCCATTTCGATGAGAATTTTCTCGTCAAGTCCCGTCTCGTAGCCGAGCTCCTTGAGCGTATAATTGAGCGTCTCGGTCGCAGGCTGTGAGGTGCCGCCGGAAAACGGCGATATGGCAGTGTCGATGACATCCGCACCGGCCTCAACGGCCTTGAGATAGGTCATGAACGCAAGACCTGTTGTCGAGTGCGTGTGGACGACGACCGGCAGGTCGACAGCGTCCTTTATGCCGGAAACGAGGTCATATGCGCTTTTGGGGCTCATGATGCCCGCCATGTCTTTGATGCAAATCGAGCTTACGCCCATTTCCTTTAGCTCACGCACGAGCTGGACATATTTACCGATGGTGTGCACGGGACTCGTGGTGTAGGAGATAGCACCGGAAGCCTCCGCACCCTGCTTGACGGTCTCCTCAATGGCGACCTTGAGGTTCGTGGGGTCATTCAGTGCGTCAAAGGTGCGGATGATATCAATGCCGTTTTTGACTGAGCAACGGACAAAGCGGCGCACGATATCGTCCGGATAATGCTTGTAGCCGAGAATATTCTGCCCACGCAGCAGCATCTGCAGCTTTGTGTTCGGCATTTTTGCACGCATTTTGCGCAGACGCTCCCACGGATCCTCGTTCAGATACCGCAGGCAGACATCGAATGTCGCACCGCCCCAGCACTCCACGGAATAAAACCCCGCCTTGTCTATCCTCTCAAGGATGGGCTCAAATTTGTCATAGGGAAGTCTCGTGGCGATGAGCGACTGATTTGCGTCACGCAGTACGGTTTCGGTGAATTGGACTTTCTTCATATTTTCCTCCCTAATTATATTATTTGCCGTTATTATACCATAAAGCAATACTATTTGTATAGCATTACGCAACAGTGCGGAAATTATTAAAAAAAGGAGAAGGCAGCACCTTCTCCTTTAAGTCACTTATGAGTTAAGAGCTCTTTCAAGCCACACGCTTGCAACATCCATTGCCGCCCAAAAGCCGTCCTTTTCGCTTTTCTTGACGACACGGTCTCTCGACTTGATGGAGGGGTCTGTAAGCTGGAGCTGGAGCGACACCTTGGTCGCCACATCAAGATCCTTGACCTTCTTGGTCTCCATTATCTGAAGCATGATTATATATTTGTCGCTCATGCTGCCGTAATACACGATGTTTCCGGCACGCTGAAGGGGATGACCCTTATATTCCAATGGTTTGTTTGCCATAATTGTTCCTCCTGAAAAAGCATAAGGGGAGCGTCCAAACTCCGCCTCTGCCATGTCTTTTTACTCTTTCTCTGCGTTATCGTCCTTGAAATACTTGTGTATTCCTGCCTCCTCTGCCTTGACAAAGAGCAAAAATCCAATGGCAGAGGTCTTCGATTTTTAAGCAAGATAGGAGTGTCGCAGGCAAGGCTTTGGGAATGAGGAAGGCCGTTGCCTTGTGATTGAGCAAAACGAAGCTTGCGGCGCTCAAATCCGCTTAAAAATGGGGTTCGGACGCTCCCCTTATGCTTAATTATGCTGCGGGTGCGGCGGTGAAGGTGGGAGCTTCCGTGTCCTGATTTTTCTTCGCTTCCTCTTCGGCCTTTTTCTTTGCCTCTTCCTCGGCCTTCTTCTGACGCTCTTCCTCTGTCAGCTTCTGCTCCTCAAGCTCGGAACGGCTGCCGAAGATGCCGGTAGCAGCGCCGCCTGTTGACATCTTGAACTCCTTGTACTTGAGATCCTTGTGGATATCCTCCATGATCTTTTGCCAGATCTGCGCTGCGGGGTTGCCGCTGAAGCGCATCTTCTCGGGCGTGTCGTAACCCGTCCAGACTGCGCAGGTGTAGTACGGCGTGTAGCCGCAGAACCAGCGGTCCTTGTTATCGGAGGTCGTACCGGTCTTACCGGCAACGGGCATGTTGCTCAGCCTCGACTCGTGACCGGTGCCGTAGGTAGCGGCGTAGTTGAGCATGTAGGTCATGGTGCGGGCGGTCTCGGCGGAGAAAGCCTGCTGCGTCTGCGGCTGGTTATCCAAAACGATGTTGCCCGAGCGGTCTTTGACCATGGTATATGTTCGAGCCTTTGTAAATGTACCGTCGTTTGAGAGAGCGCAGTATGCCTGTGCCATCTCCCTCACGGTTATGCCGTAGTGCGGCTGACCGAGGGCAAGAGCGGCGTAGTCAGCGTCGCTGTCAATGAGACTTGTGACACCGAGGCGGTTTCTGAGGAAATCAAGCGATGCCGCCGGGGTGAGCTTATCCATTATCTGAACGGAAACGGTGTTTTTCGAGTCACGCAGTGCTGCCTTGATGGTCATGATGCCGTCATACTGGTTGGGCGAGTTCTTCGGGAACCAGTCGGTCTTGACGCCCTGGAGCTTAATGTGCGAGCCGTCGGCGTCGAGAACGAGGGTCGAAGGGGAGATGAGCCCGTATTCCACGGCGGGACCGTAGACCGCAATGGGCTTAATGGAAGATCCGGGCGGTCTCGTTGTTTTGATTGCACGGTTAAGACCGAAGTTGATGGTCTTTTTGCCGGTGCCGCCGGACAGAGCGACTATCTTGCCGGTGTACTGATCCATTATGACGATGCCGCTTTGAAGCTGCGACGAGGTGCCGTTCGTTGCCTTGGGCAGTGCGTCAAGATCCTCATAGATCTTGTCGACCTTGGCCTGAATGTTCTTGTCAAGGCAGCAGTAGATCTCGTAGCCTGCGTTGTATACAAGCGTCTGTGCCGCAAGCTCGGAGATGCCCTTTTCGGCGGCAAGGTCCTTGATTACATCGGAGATAACGGTCTCGGTGTAGTAGCTGCGCACCGATGAGGCAGAGGGGCTGTTTTCGCCGCGGACAAAGTCGAGCTCCTCGGCGACGGCTTCCTCATAATCCTTTTTTGAGATATAGCCCTGATCGTACATACACGCCAGAACATCCTCCTGACGGGCCTTGTTGTTCTCAACGCTGTAGAACGGGTCGTAGTAGGTCGGCAGATTGGTTATGCCGACGATGGCGGCGCACTCGGCAAGCGAAAGCTTGGAGACATCCTTGCCGAAGTAGGTCTGAGCGGCGGTCTGAACACCGTAGCAGCCTTCACCGAAGTAAACGGTGTTTAAGTACCACTCGATGATCTCTTTTTTGTCGTGATCCTTCTCAAACTCGATGGCCTGGAATATCTCGAGCAGCTTGCGCTGCACGGTGATATCGTCCTGCTGGGTGAGGTTTTTGATAAGCTGCTGGGTTATCGTCGAGCCGCCGAAGGTATTCTTCATGCCGACGAACATATTGACGAACGCACCGGCCGTGCGGTACCAGTCAACGCCCTTGTGGCGGTAAAAGCGCTTATCCTCGATGGAAACCAGAGCCTTCTCCATGTACTGGGGTATTTTGTCGTAATCGACCCAAATGCGGTTTTCCTGACCGTGCAGGGTCGTGAGCTCTTTCCAGTTTCCCTCCGAGTCCTCATAATATATTGTACTCGTCTGATTAAGTGCGTAATCGCTAAGGTCAAGCTTCGTCGTAGGAATAATGCAGGTCTTAATGTAGAATGCAAAAATGCACAGGAACAATAAAGCGGTAAGAATACCTATCAGCAGTATAGTTCCGATCACAGGCCACACATTACTGCGCTTGCGGGGCTTTGCGTTTTCCATTTAGCGGCCACACCTCCTTGAATTGCGATGTGTGTGATGTATCAAAAAATACAGCATAGAATACGATAAAGTATCAGTATATAAGTATAACACATTATGTCAAGCCGGAGTATACTTTTTGTGAATTTTTTTCGGCGGCATACTAAATTTTTGCGTACATGGGAATAATAATGCCCAAAGGAGCTGATAAACTGTGAATAATACAATAAGAATCGCCGTGCTTGCGGGGCTTTGCGTGACCGCAGTCGTCATGACGGTCGGTGCAGTCAGATCGATCGCAGCACCCGAGGCGGCGAGCACCCCGCCGGCAGTCGTGAGCAACGCATCCGTTGAGGACAAAAACGCAGAATTCTATCTTCGTGACTGCTCGGGCTATGTCGCCGTGTTTAAGGGCGCAGACTCCAAAACGCCCATCAAGGTCACGGATATCGAGACCGAGACACTGAATACGGTTGACCGCAGCAAGCTTGCGCAGGGCATTCCCGCCGAAAATAAAAACGAGCTGCTGATGCTTTTAGAGGATTTCAGTTCGTAAGAAGTTGGCGGGAGCCGAATCCCTATCGTCTGTCAGTGTGCCCTTTCGG
>HF986890.1:15529-20217 GCA_000431075.1 Firmicutes bacterium CAG:555 | reverse complement strand
TTATCTGAATCCGCCCTTCGGGAAGCTTTTTTTTGCTGCGCAAACTCCGCACAGAGCAGCTCTGTCGGCATCAAAGCAACTAAATAAACCACAAGCCCCTGCGCATATCGCACAGGGGCTGTTTAGACGGAAAAAGCCCGGGTATTCAAGGCGAATACCCGGGCTTTCCTTTGCGCAAAGTTTTGTGTTTATTGGGGGATATTTTGAGGAGTTTCCGCACTGCTTTCGCAGGCCGGTTATGGCATTGTTTCTGTTGTGTGAAATTAAACTGTACGCAAATGATGTTAGTTGCAAGTGTTGGAGATCAAAAAGGGGAAGGAAAAGGTTGCTTGTTAGTTAGTTGGTTTTTCCGAGCCTCAGGGGAACGGTAGGGCCGGAGCGTACAAGCATCTGAAGAGTACGGTACCGGCTTGACGGCCCCTGAGGTTCATCTTCTCAGGCATTTGTCATTGAGAGAGGTGTCATAGCCTGAGCTTCGGCCTGCCGGTCGGTCATGTCAGTCCGAAGAGGTGTATGGGGGGATTTTAGAAAGGAAGTATACTAAGTTTAAGTTGGAATATCCGAAGCTTGGCTTGATGTAAAGGATCTGAGGTAGCAAATCGTTTCGGTCAATATGCAGAAGCCTCGGACATCGGTTTGAGTTACCCTTAGCTAACTTATGGCCTTATTATAGTTACCCTTGGCTAACTTGTCAATAGGTTTTTTGAAAAAAATCAAAAAAATTTATTATTACACAGGATGCTCAAAAATCTTTCGTCAAGTTAGCCAAAAGCAACTTGACTTCCGTGGGCAAACTGATATAATAAGACCAAAGAGCAGATTAAGGAGTATCATCATGCACGAATCCGGCGAAATGTACCTTGAAACCATATTGGTTTTGGGCAAGAAAAATCCCACCGTTCGGGCGGTCGATGTTGCCGACGATCTCGGTTATTCAAAGCCGTCGGTCAGCAGGGGGCTGGCAAGGCTCAAGGCCGACGGCTGCATTATCGTTGATGCCGACGGCCGCATTGCGCTGACGGAAAAGGGCAGGCAGATCGCAGAGAAGATATATGAGCGGCATATCGTCCTGTCAAAGACGCTGATGGCACTCGGCGTGGACGAGGAGACGGCGCTATCCGATGCCTGCAAAGTGGAGCACGACCTGAGCGACCGCTCGTTTGAAGCAATAAAAAAACACTTTAAATGCGAATGAAAAAAGCGACCCCCACGGGGTCGCTTTTTTCATTCTTCTACATGATCCATGCCTTGGCTGACTATCGTGCGGACATGGTCGTCGGCGAGGGAGTAGTACACGGACTTGCCCTCACGGCGGCTTTTTACGAGCCGATTATTTTTGAGTATGCGAAGCTGGTGCGATATCGCCGAGTCAGTCATGTTCAGCACCGACGCAAGGCCGCACACGCAGGCTTCGGATTCGAGTAGGACGAAAAGTATCCTCACCCTCGTCGAGTCGCCGAAAGTCTTGAACAGCTCCGCCAAGTCGTAGATATCCTCCTCGGGTGGCATTTTCTCTTCAACAATTTTTCTGAGCCGCTCGTGCTCTTTTTCGTCGTCGAGCTGCTCGGTGCGAATTTCATCGGACATTTTCGTCACTTCCTTTAATCGTATTATACAACAGTTTGCCCTAAAATCAAAGATTTTTCACATTCAGCGCACGGATGGCGTTGAGCACGGCGATGACCATGACGCCGACATCGGCGAAAATGCCGATCCACATGTTCGCAATACCCACGGCGACAAGCACAAGACAGATGACCTTAACACCGATTGCAAAATAAATATTCTCGTGCACGATGCGCAGCGCCTTGCGGGAGATGCGGATGGCCTTTGATATCTTGCGTGGGTCGTCGTCCATGAGGACGATATCCGCCGCCTCGATGGCGGCATCCGAGCCTAAAGCGCCCATTGCGATGCCGATATCGGCACGGGAGAGCACAGGGGCATCGTTGATGCCGTCGCCGACGAACGCAAGCTTTTCCTTACCGCCGAGACTGCCTAAAAGCTCCTCGACCTTGCTGACCTTGCCGGCCGGCAGCAGCTCGCTGTACACCTCGTCAATGCCGAGCTCGGCTGCCGTTGCGTCGGCGATGCGCTTTGCGTCGCCCGTGAGCATGACGGTTTTCTTTATGCCGCTTTGCTTTAGAGCCGCGATTGCATCCTTTGCGCCGTCCTTGAGCTTGTCGGAAATGAGGATCACGCCGCAGTAAGTGCCGTTGACCGCCACATGCACGAGCGTACCCGGCTCATCGCAGGGGGGAACCTCGATGCCGAGGCTCGACATGAGCCTTGCGTTGCCCGCTGCAACGGACTTGCCGTCAAACACCGCCGTGACGCCGTTGCCGCTGATTTCATGCACATCCGCCACACGCTCGGGGTCGATGGTTTTGCCGTAGGCGGCCTTGAGGCTCTTGCTTATCGGGTGGTCGGAGTAGCACTCGGCGTAGGCGGCGTACTCCAAAAGCACCGCTTCGTCAACGGTGTTATTATACACGCCGCTGACCTCGAACACGCCACGGGTCAGCGTGCCTGTTTTGTCAAACACGACATTGCGCACCTCGGACAGACCTTCGAGGTAGTTTGAGCCCTTGACGAGAACGCCTGCGTTGCTCGCACCGCCTATGCCGGCAAAGAAGGTGAGGGGGATACTGATGACCAGCGCACAGGGGCAGCTGATGACGAGGAAGGTCAGCGCACGGTAAAGCCACACATCCCACGCCGAGGGGTTGCCCATGGCAAGTGACACCACCGGCGGGATGATCGCCAGCGCCAGTGCGCCTGCGCACACTGTGGGGGTGTACACCCTTGCAAAGCGGGTGATGAACGCTTCGGACTTGGACTTCTTCGAGCTTGCGTTTTCAACGAGGTCAAGTATCTTCGAGACTGTCGATTCGCCGAACTCACGGGAGGTCTTGATCTTGATTACGCCGCTTAAATTGATGCAGCCGCTGAGCGCCTCGTCGCCGCATTTGGCGTCACGGGGGACGCTCTCGCCGGTGAGGGCGGCGGTGTCGAGCGTGGTGCTGCCCTCGACGATGGTGCCGTCGATGGGTATCTTCTCGCCGGGCTTGACGACTATTATCGAGCCTATTGCGACCTCATCGGGGTCGACCTGCTCAAGCTCACCGTCTGCGTTTTCAATATTTGCGTAGTCGGGGCGGATATCCATGAGCTGGCTAATGTTGCGGCGGCTCCTGCCGACGGCAATGCTCTGGAAAAGCTCGCCGGTCTGGTAAAACAGCATGACCGCTGCCGCTTCCTTGTAGTCGCCTAAGCCCATTGCGCCGAGCGTTGCGACCGCCATGAGGAAGTTTTCGTCAAACGGCTGTTTGTTCCTGATGCCCTTGCAGGCCTTGATGAGGATATCGTAGCCGATGGTAAGGTAGGCGATCAAAAACAGCACAAAGCCGAGCCAGCCTTGGGGGTCGGTGATGACAAATATCAGCATCAAAACTGCTGCGATAATAATACGCAGCAGTACCTTTTTTTGCTTCTTATTCATAGCGATCACTCATTAAAGGAAGATCTCGCAGTCGTCCTCGACCTTCTTGCAGTTTTTCAGGACATCCTGCATGACGGCCTTGACATCTGCGCCATCGACAAACTCGACGATCATCTTGAGCGCCATGAAGTTGACGACGCAGTCGGCAACGCCGGCGGTGTCCTTTGCGGCCTGCTCCATCTTTGAAGCGCAGCTTGCGCAGTCAACATCGATCTTGTAGGTCTTTTTCATATCATTATTCCTCCGATAAATTATAATTGAACATTTGAACGAATGTTCAATTATGTTATACTACCGCCGATGTCAATTGTCAATGCCCAAAACGAATTTTTTACGAAAAAAATTTCGCCCCATTGTGGGGCGAAGATTATTTCATTAAACCTATCGGAACTTCGAGGCGGTTTTGTTCGAGAAGCTCTTTATTTGAAAGTATTTCGTCGGTCTCGCCGACGGCTGCGACCGAGCCGCCGCCGATGAGCAGCACACGGGTGCAGGTCGTGCACGGGCGAGCTTTCCGCTGCCAAAGCGTCCATTTCCTTTAATTCACTTATGGCATGGTCAATTTTCTTCACATCAAATATATGACATTAAGGAGCACCGGGGGGACGGTGCTCCTTAACGCCTTTGGCTAAAGTGTAACAGAAAGAAGGGGGTTGTTGTATTTATTTAGCTTTGTGTTTCTTTTTGAAAATGCCGCCCAGTGCGCAGACACCGATAGGAAATACTCCATCGTTTTCTTTGGCTGTCTACACTTTAACACACGCATTTTTGCCCCACAAGCCCCCCGGGGGGATGAAAATCGCAAAAAATTTTCTCCCCGATGCTTTTGCATCAGGGGGCAATCCGGACACCGGCTTAACCGTGATAATTTCCGGTAGCCGAATCAATGCAGACATAGGGGACGATCTCGTCGTTTATCCTGACATAAGCCTGATAGCTCGTGCCGCCGATAAACTCGTAGTGATCGACCTCGACACCGTACCTTTCCTTGAGGTCGGCCTCGAATTCAGCCTTCCACGCATCGCCCGTGGGCGTGGGGGTGGGCGTATTGATGGGCTTGGGCGCTTCGGTGGGCTTGGGAGTGAACGACGGGCCGACGGGGTCCATGGTCATCTGCGGCGTGGCCTTTGCGCTGACAGGCTGCGTTGCCGGCACGGAGGTCGCCGGTGTGCCCACGGAGCTGTGC
>HF986890.1:0-15439 GCA_000431075.1 Firmicutes bacterium CAG:555 | reverse complement strand
ATGCTATGGCGGGTATGTACTTTGCTGACATATTTATGTCTCCTCTCAGGGAATTACGCTGAAATCAAAGATATCCGCAAACGCCTCCATCGTCTCACGGGAAAGCGGGGCGACCTCGGTGTCGCCGGGGGTGCGCAGGAGGTTGATGACGACATAGGATTTGCCCAGATCCGCAATGATGAGCTGCTTGCTTGCCGAGGTGCACATCAGAAGCTCAATGCCGTTGGGGGTCGTGTGCTGCCACTGGGTGTAGTCGTCGATGCTTCCGACATTCAAAAGTGCCGTCGAGAACGAGCCCTTCATGCTGCGGATGAACTGATAGCTGACCGGCTGCTTGAGGTCGGTGCCGGTGATGGCGGCATCGCCGTCAAAGCGGAACGAGCCGTCGGCGTAGACAAAGCCCTGATTCACGGTGTTGACGAAATTATTGCCGCTGGGTGCGTAGATAACGCCCGTGCCGGCAAGGGAGAAAAATTCGTCCTCCGTTGCGGGCTCTTTGAAGCCTTCAAGAAGCTTCAGCGAGTATTTTTCGCAGATGCGGTCGATCTCGTCTGCCATCTCCTGCGTGTAGCAGATGTAGGCATTGTACTTTTCCTCAAAGCCCGTGGGCTTGTTGCCGACCGAGGCGAGGATGCTGCCGTCGGTGTCGTAGCTTTGCAGAAATGCCTGCCACTCGGCGGCCGCCTGCCATTCGGGGCTGTTTTCCTTACCCTGCAGGCTGATGTAGTCGCCTGCGGCAAGACCGTTCTGCGTTGTCTCGGGCTTTGTGAACAAAAGTGCGTCACGCAGGCCGAACCAGTCGGCGGCGTAGGCCGTGGCAGCCAGTGCAAACATTGCGGCGACCACGGCAGCAATGAGTATAAGCTTCGGTCTCACCGAGCGGGTCTTGTGCGGAGCCTGCACGGCGGCACTTATATTCCGGAACATCCTTGCCTTTGCAAGCTCGCTCGGCGACATTGCGTCGTAGGCGTTTCGGATATTGTCGTTATTCATGGGAACATCTCCTTTCGTGGCGGCTCAGGCATCGGCGGCGTCGCCGAGAGAGCACTTGAGAAGCTTGCGTGCCCGTGCAAGGCGGGTGCGGACAGTCGCATCCGGGCGCTTGAGCATTTTCGCTATCTCGGGGGTGGAGTAGCCCTCGTAATAGTACATGTACACGATGGCCTTGTACTCGTTCGGCAGTGCCATGATCGCCCGCAGGGTCTCGCCCGAGTCGAAGTTCTGCTCAAAGCCGAGCTCGATGTGCTCGTCGATATCCTGCGTTTTTCGTCGCCGGCTCTTGATCTCGTTTTTGCAGAGGTTCGACGCCGTAACGATGAACCACGCTTTTTCGTGGCGTGCCGACTCGAACTTCACATCACGGTTCAGATAACGGAGGAAGGTGTCCTGCGACAGATCCTCCGCATCCGCGCTGTTTTTCAAAAAAGAGAAGCAAACACGGTAAACGGCGTCAATGTTGCGCGCATACACATCGGAAAATCCCTGTTCGGTTTCGCTGTATGAGTTCGGGATAACGCTCACCGTCCTTTCGATAAGAATGGAAGTTGAAGATAGTGAGTTATATGTTAAGGCCATAAGGTTTGTCGGAAGCGTTTAAGGTAATTTGTTGTTTGCTTCAACTCCCATTCACTTAAGAGACAAACAAAACGGCAAAAGCGTTTCAAAAAATACAAAATATGCGCAGTATCAGACATACTGCGCAGTTGGCGACCTCTTGACTTTGCGGGCTGTTGGTGGTATTATAAGGACACAAAGGGCGATGACCAACGGTCAGCTCAACAAGTTAAGTATATTGTAGTAAGACAAAAGCTTACCAGCAGAACCGTCACTTGGCAGAGTGGCGGTTTTGCTTTTTTACTCTAATCGAAATGGTATACTTACCAATATGTATCGTTAGTGTAATCGGCATAAGCGCACCCCCTCTCGGGTGGTGTAGCTGACCGCCTCGCCCTTTGCTTGGTACTAATATAGTGCATTCAGTCCGTATCTGTCAAGTTTTGCAAACATAATGTATACTTTCCGTCGGGGAAATGGTATTATCATAGCCGGAGGTGCTGATGATGATATTTGTTTACCCCGATTTTTATTTTGACTTTTCCTGCACCGCATCACGCTGCCGGCACAGCTGCTGCCGTGGCTGGGAGATAGACATAGATGAGGACACGCTGGCACTTTATGACGCACTCACGGGCGATATCGGCGACACGGTGCGTCGGAGCATCGAGCGCACGCCGACGCCGCATTTTGCGCTCACCGAAAACGAGGACTGCCCATTTTTGCAGCCGGACGGCCTGTGCAGGCTCATACTCACTCTCGGCGAAGAAAGCCTGTGCGATATCTGCGCCGAGCACCCGAGATTTTATAACGAGCACCCCGACCGCATCGAGGCAGGGCTCGGCCTGTGCTGCGAGGAGGCGGTGCGCCTGCTGCTTGAGCGGGACACCCCGCTTGAGCTTATCATCGAGACCGACGGGGAAGTGCCCGGGCCGACGGTTCGTGACGAAATTTTCGCCGTTCTCGCCGGGCAGAGTACGCCGCTATCCGAACGCATGGACAGGGCGCTCACGCTTGTCGGGGCAGCGATGCCCGATTTCACGCTCTCGCAAATTGCGGAGCTGTACCTCGGCTTAGAGCGGCTCGATGATGAGTGGACAAAGTGCCTTGAGCGCCTTGGCGGCTCCGCTCCGCTGCCGCAGCCGGAGGGAATAAAGTACGAGCGCTTGGCGGAATATTTCGTCTACCGCCACTTCAATGATGCTTCTGCGCAGACCCTTTCCTTTGCGTTTTTGAGCGTGCGTCTGCTGTGTGCGCTCGAAAAACTGTGCCCGCAGGAGCTTTCGGAGCTTGTGCGGCTTTACTCATCGGAGATCGAATATTCGGACGAAAATGTCGAAAAGGTACAGAGTGTACTGCAATAACGGCAAAAAGAACCAGCAATTTTCGTCAATTCATTAACGCTGTCTATTGAAAATCTGGCGGCGGGAGCATATAATTGCTATTATATATAAGGTATAGCCGATGGGATCGGCGATAAAAAGAGGATAATCAAATTTCAATATACGAGGGGATCATATGGCAAATTATTCGGCGTACATGGACAAGGTCATATTGTTTGACCTTGGGACACAGGAGACCTCGGTCTTGCCGTGGTCGGATGAGGACAGGTGCAGATACATAGGCGGCAGCGCAATGGCGGCAAAGCTTCTTGGCGACAGCAAAAACGCCGCCGACCTTATCGTCATCACCACCGGCCCTCTCACGGGAACGGGCGCACCGGGCTCGAACTACTTCAGCATCTCGGCAGTGTCGCCGCTGACGGGCGAGGTGTCGCATTCAAGCTGCGGCGGCAACTTCGGCCTTTATCTCAAAAAAGCCGGTATCGATGCATTGGTCATAAAAGGCTCGTGCGAAAAGCCCATGTGGCTCGGTATACTTAACGAGCACTTCACACTGCACAAGGCGGGCGGCATTTGGGGAAAGACCGTCTCCACGACAAATGCCGAGCTTCAGGCGGCGATCGATGAGGAGCGCAACTGCCGTGTCAAGTGCGGCATGCTCACCATCGGCCCTGCGGGCGAAAACGGTGCTGCCGTTGCGACGGTCGCAAGCGGCGATAACGACGCCTGCACCTGCTCGCTGGGCGCAGTGTTCGGCGCAAAGAAGCTCAAGGCGATAGTCGTCACCGGCAACCACGATATCAGCGTTGCCGACGAGGAAAAGGCACTTGAAAACCACAAGCAGTGGGCGCAGCATCTGCATGCTCATCCCATAACCGGCGAGCTTCTGCCCAAGCGTGGCAGCATCGGCTTTGTCGAGCGCCTGCAGGAGGTGAGCCTGCTGCCGACGGAGAACTTTTCCAAGGCAGGCTGCGATTTTGCACACGAGATAGGCGGCGAGGTTTTTGCCGACAAGTACAATGTCGTCAACCGTGGCTGTACCTACTGCCCGATAAGATGCGAGCGCTCTGCCGTGTGCGAGGGCGAGGTCGTAAAAGGTCCAAGCCTGAACGCAGCGGTGCTCCTGGGCAGCAATATTCTTAACTCCGACATGAAGCTCATCGTCCGCTGGACGAAGCAGCTGCACGAGCTCGGCCTTGACCTTACGCATACGGCGAAGGCTGTCGCATGGGCGATGCAGGCCCGCAGCGAGGGCGTTTGGAAAACCGAGCTTCAGTTTGGCATAACAACGAACATTTCCGACACCTTTGCAGCCATTGCTCTCAAGACGGGCATCGGCGAGGAGCTTGCGATGGGCTGCACGGCTCTCGGCAAAAAGTACGGCGGCGAGTTTGCGTATATGTTCACGGACATAGTCGGCGCAGCGGCAAGAAGCTATGTCGGCTTTAACGGCACACTTTCAGACTACGCCGAGCGCTACACGGACGCTGCCCTGAACGCAGGTCAGTGCCCCTGTGTCGCACTGGCGCTCATCCCCGCATTCATGGTCAAAAAGCCCCACGGCATCAAGGCCGTAGCCGCAAGGAAGCTTGCCCCGCTTGCACCCGTGGCGGCGAAGATAATAAGCGTCCTGCCCGAAACGGTCGGCGATAAGCTGCCCGTGACCTTCCTGACGAGGGAGCTGCGCTACACCGTCGGCATGAGCATGACCCTTGACGCACTCGTTAAGACCGGCACGGCCGACAGCGTCGGGCTTCCCAAGCCCATGCTCAAGGCGTACAAGGCGGCAAACGCATTTTCCGTCAAAGATTGCGCCGCAAAGCTCAAGGAAACCGCCGAGAAGCTCAAGGACATGGATAAGGACGAGCTTTTAGCCAAGCTCGGCATCAAGGAATAAGGGGGGCAAGGTAATGGCATACAGAATTAACGAAAGCGTGTGCAACGGCTGCGACGCATGTGTCACCGCCTGTCCCACGCAGGCGATCTCCGGCGTGCAGCACGAGGTGCACACCATCGATCCGGATAAATGCGTATCCTGCAATCTGTGCATGAATCTGTGCAAGAACTTTGCGATAAGAAGCGGAATGCAAAACGAGATAATCGAGCATGACGAGTGGCCCATCCCGCATGTCGATCCCGCAGTCTGCAACGGCTGCTCGGCCTGCGTCGAGATATGCCCCATGTATGTGCTGCGCATATCCGAGCCCAAGTTCAGGGGCGACACCGGCACCATAGCCGAGCTTACGGACATTGACCTTTGCATCGGCTGCGAAAAGTGCGCAAAGCACTGCCCAGTGGGCGCAATTGAGATGGTCAAGCGCCTTGTCGCAAACGAGAAGGAGGAAGAGTAATGCCCGGGATAGATTACGCATTCATCGACTCCGTGCTCGAGCAGCACGGCTATGACAGAACAAGGATAATCGCTATCATGCAGGATATCCAGAAGCAGTACCGCTATCTGCCCAGAGAGGTCATTGTCTACATCGGCGAAAAGCTGCACATGACCCCGGCAAAGCTCTACGGTGTTGCGACATTTTATAAGAACTTCTCGCTCGACCCCAAGGGCAAGTATGTCATCAAGGTCTGCGACGGCACGGCGTGCCATGTCCGCAAATCGGCGGATATCCAGCAGGCGTTTTACGACAGCACCGGCATGACGCCGGACGACAGCATGTCCTCTGACGGCCTGTTTTCCATCGAGCGTGTCGCCTGCCTGGGCGCATGCGGCCTTGCTCCGGTGTGCATGGTCAACGATATCGTCCATGCGCAGATGACGCCGAAAGAGGCTCGCAGACTTATCGCTGAGTTAAGGGAGGCTGAGAAGGATGAAGCTTGAATCACGCAAACAGCTTGACGAGTTGCGCTTAAAGGCCGCCCAGGCGCTTTCGGCGCAGAAGCATAAGATACTCGTGTGCGCAGGCTCCGGCTGTATAGCCAGCGGCTCGCTCGGCGTATATGAAAAGCTCAAGACCGTGTTGGCCGACAAGGGACTTGAAACGGAGATCTGCCTTGAGGATCATGTCGACCACGGCGACAGTGTCGGCGTAAAGAAAAGCGGCTGCCAGGGCTTTTGTGAGATAGGCCCGCTCGTGAAGGTAGAGCCAGAGGGCTATTTCTACTGCAAGGTAAAGCCCGAGGACTGCGAGGATATCGTAAACGAGACCATCGCAAACGGCAGAGTTGTCGAGAGACTGCTTTACACCTGTGACGATGTTACATACACGAAGCAGGAGGATATCCCGTTTTATAAAAATCAGACCCATGTCGCATTGGAGCACTGCGGCGAGATAAATGCCGAGAGCATCGACGAGTACATTGCCGTCGGCGGCTATACGGCGCTTGAAAAGGCGCTGTTTGACATGACTGGCGACGAGATCGTAAGCGAAGTTTCCGACTCCGGCCTCAGGGGTCGCGGCGGCGCCGGCTTCCCCACGGGCAAAAAGTGGGCGCAGGTCGCAGCGCATAAGGAGACGAGCGAAAAATATGTCGTCTGCAACGGCGACGAGGGCGACCCGGGCGCATTCATGGACTGCTCCATTATGGAGGGCATCCCCCACAAGATGATAGAGGGCATGATAATCGCCGGTGTAGCAACGGGCTCGGAAAACGGCTGCATCTATGTCCGTGCCGAGTACCCCCATGCGGTCGAGAGACTGACAAAGGCGATAGCTCAGGCAGAGGAATACGGCCTTATCGGCGAGAACATCCTCGGCTCCGGCAAGACCTTTAAGCTCAAGATAAACAAGGGCGCAGGCGCATTCGTCTGCGGCGAGGGCTCGGCCATGACGACCTCCATCGAGGGCAACCGAGGCACTCCCCGCACGAAGCCGCCCAGAAGCGTTGACCACGGTCTGTTTAACGCCCCCACCTGCCTTAACAATGTCGAGACCTTTGCAAATGTGCCGGTCATAATCAACAAGGGCTCGAAGTGGTTCAGGTCCATCGGCACCGAGGGCAGTTCGGGCACGAAGGCATTCTCGCTGGCGGGCAATATCAGGAACACCGGCCTTATCGAGGTGCCTATGGGCACGACGCTCAAGGAGATCGTGTTCGATATCGGCGGCGGCGTTAAGACCGGCAAGTTCAAGTCCGTTCAGGTCGGCGGCCCCTCCGGCGGCTGCCTCACCGAGGAGCACCTTGACCTGCCGCTCGACTACGACTCACTCAAAAAGATAGGCGCTATCATGGGCTCGGGCGGCCTTGTCGTCATGGGCGACGATACCTGCATGGTCGAGATAGCCCGCTTCTTCATGAGCTTCACGAAAAACGAGTCCTGCGGCAAATGCACCACCTGCCGCATGGGCATCCCCAAAATACAGGCGATACTCGAGCGCATAACTCAGGGCGAGGGCACGATGGAGGATCTCGATGAGCTTGAAAAGCTTTCAAAGCTCGTCAAGACCTGCTCACTGTGCGGTCTCGGCAAGACGGCGACAAACCCCGTAATGAGCACCCTGCGTTATTTCAAGGACGAGTACATTGCCCATGTTCAGGACAAAAAGTGCCCTGCCCATGTGTGCAAGCCGCTGTTCGAGATACGGATAGATCCGGAAAAATGCATCGGCTGCACCAAGTGCGCCGTCAACTGCGCAACCGGCGCGATCACCGGCAAGCTCATGCGTGCGCACAGCATCGATCTTGATAAGTGTACACGCTGCCGCACCTGCATTGACGGCTGTCCGACCGAAGCGATCGAGGAGGTATGAGTATGAGCCATATTATCATAGACGGCATCAAGTGCGAATTTGAAAATGCCCGCAATGTTCTCGAGGTCGCTTTGAATAACGGCATCGATATCCCCAATCTGTGCTACTGCGAAAGCCTGACCACCTACGGCGGCTGCCGCCTGTGCGTTGTCGAAAACGAGCGTGGCGGCATCGAGGCTGCCTGCACGATGGTGCCAAAAGACGGCGCAGTCGTGCGCACGAACACCGCCCAGCTGCGTGAGTTCAGACAGGGCATTTTGAAGCTGCTGCTCGAAGGCCACCGCACCGAGTGCGCCACCTGTCCGCAGTCGGGCAAGTGCAAGCTCCAGGACTACGCAAAGCGCTACGGCGTCGCCGATGTCAAGCCCGTCGACTACTGCCGTGAGCCTATTGACGACAGCTCTCCCGCCGTTGTAATCGACCCGTCAAAGTGCATCCTGTGCGGCAAGTGCACAAGGACCTGCCTGCAATTGCAGAATGTAAATGCGATAGACTTTATAAACCGAGGCAACGAGACGGTGCTGTCCTGCGGCATAGGCTACAAGCTTGCCGATACCAACTGCACCTCCTGCGGCCAGTGTGCGGCAATGTGCCCCACCGGCGCACTGACGATAAAGAGCGACGCTGCCCGTGTCTGGGACGCCATAAACGACCCGACAAAGAAGGTCGCAGTGCAGATAGCGCCCACCGTGAAGTTAGGCATTATCGAGGCTTTCGGCCTGCCCGCAACCGCACAGGTGATGGGCAAGATGGTCACGGCACTCAGGCTCATGGGTGCAGACTATGTCTTTGACGCTTCCATGAGCGCTTATCAGACCGTTCTGGAGGAAGCCGACGACTTTAAGACCCGCAAAAAGGGCGGCACGGTGCTTTCGTCGTATTGCCCGGCTTGGGTAAAGCATGTCGAGTGCGACCACCCCGAGCTCAAGGACAGACTGTCCGCCGCCGGCTCGCCCATGCAGATCTGCGGAACGCTCATCCGCCGTAAGTACCCGGAAGATGATCTGGTTTCCGTTGCGGTCATGAGCTGCGCCGCCGCAAAGGCGGAGGCGCTCAGGGACGAGAATGTAAAGGACGGCAAGAAGCCCGTTGATATCGTCATCACCACGCAGGAGTTTATCGGCATGATCCGTGAATACGGCATGAGCTTTGCCGCTCTGCCCGACACGCCGACCGACAACTTCTTTGCGCAGGTCACGGGCGACAAGTGCAAGACCCCCGTGGCGCTCCGCATCGACCCGGATAAGTGCATCGGCTGCACCAAGTGCGCCCGCCGCTGCCCCGTCGGTGCGATCACCGGCAAGGCAAAGACTGCCCATGTCATCGACATGGATAAGTGCATCCGCTGCCGCACCTGCATGCTCGGCTGCCCGAAGGACGCAATCGAGAATGTCTCGCTCGACGGCAAGACAAGGGTCGCCGTCGTCAACGGCCTTGCAAATGCCGACAAGCTGCTCGAGAAGATCGCCTCCGGCGAGGAAAAGTACGACTTTGTCGAGGTCATGGCATGTCCCAAGGGCTGCCCGGGCGGCGGCGGTCAGCCGGAGGAGTGCATCTTCGGCAAGATAGACCGCAGCACCGGCACATTCGAGCTTGATTTCACCTTCCCCGAACAGCCGGCCGAGCTCGTTGATGTCAAAACCTTCGTCAAAGGCAAAAATAAAGAGCTCTTCAGAGTCAGATAAAAGCAAAAAAAAGCTCCCCATCGGGGAGCTTTTTTCATGCCTAAAAGGCATGGTTGTTTTAATTTTATGCCTGCAAGGCATATTTGCTGCGGTACGATGCAAACGCCTGCCTGAAGTCCTCGCTGCTTTTGCGGTAGACACTCAGACTCTCGTGGAGGTTGAGGTTCCGATCCTCGGCGTCGAGCACGCAGCCTGCGATGTTCGAGCAGTGGTCGCTCACTCGTTCAAGATTGGTCAACAGATCGGACAGCACGAAGCCTGCGTCGATGCTGCAAACTCCGCTTTGCAGACGCTGGATATGCCGTGTGCGCAGTGCGTCCTTGAGCTCGTCCACCACCTGCTCGAGCGGCTCGACCATTGATGCCGCCTTGAGGTCATGCTGCGTGAACGCCGTGTCGGCAAGACCTGCAATTTCCCGCACGGCGTCGAGCATCTGCTTGAGCTCGGCCTTTGCCGTGTCCGAAAACACGATGCCCTTTTGCTGCATCTCCTCGGCCGATTCGAGAATATTCACGCTGTGGTCGGCAATACGTTCAAGGTCGCCGATGAGCTTGAGGTACTCGGCGGAGGTGAGGCTGTCGGCCTCGCTGATGTGGTGCGCGCTGAGCTTGACGAGATATGTGCCGATGATGTCCTCGTACCGGTCGGTCTTGCCCTCAAGCCTGCGAATCTCATCGGCAAGCTCGGGGGTGAGTTTGCCGAGGGAGTCGAGGCTCAGATAAAGCGCCGTCTTTGTTGCGGTGCTCATCTCGTCCATGAGCAGGCGGCAGCGCTCAAGTGCGAGCGTCGGAGTGGCGAGCAGGCGCTCGTCAAGCGTTTCGTCATGTGCCGGCTGCTTGCCGTCGGGGATGAGGAAGCACACGAGCTTTTCGAGAAAGCCGCCGAGCGGCAGCATGATTATCGTGCATGCGATGTTAAACAGCGAGTGGGCAACGGCGATGCCGAACATCGTTGCGCTCTCGCCGAAGAGCGCCGGAGCGAACACCGCTTTCACGATGCAGAATACCGCCAGCCAAACGACGGTGCCGATGACATTGAAGCTCAAGTGCACCATGGCGGTGCGCTTTGCGTTTTTGTTAGCGCCCACGGAGGAGATAAGCGCCGTGACGCAGGTGCCGATGTTCTGACCCATGATGATGGGGATGGCCGCACCGTAGCTGACCTGACCGGTCGCCGCCAGCGCCTGCAAAATGCCGACGGAGGCCGAGGACGACTGGATGATGCCCGTGAGAAGCGCACCGGCGGCAACGCCCAGAATGGGGTTTGTGAACATTACAAAAAGCTGTCTAAACTCGGGCACATCACGCAGTCCGGCAACCGAGCCGGACATGGTGTCCATGCCGTACATGAGCGTTGCAAAGCCCAGCAGGATGGTGCCGCTGTCCTTTTTACGGTCGTCCTTTGAGAACATATGCAGGATAACGCCGATGAGTGCCAATATCGGTGTGAACGACGAGGGCTTGAGAAGCTGGATAAACACATTGTGGCTGTCGATGCCCGCAAGCGAGAGTATCCATGCCGTGACGGTCGTGCCGATGTTTGCGCCCATGATGACATTGATAGACTGGCTCAGGGACATGAGCCCCGAGTTAACGAAGCCGACCGCCATGACCGTTGTCGCAGATGATGACTGAATAATGGCCGTTATGCCGAGACCCGTGAGCAGCCCCGCCCACTTATTGCTCGTGAGCCTGCCCAAAAGAGTGCGCAGGCCGCTTCCGGCTCTGCGCTCGAGCGCCTGACCCATAAGGTTCATGCCGAACAAAAACAGACACAGGCCGCCTATTAAATTTAATACAGAAAAAATGTCCATGCCAATACCCCTTAGTTCGTTTATTACTCTCTTGAACTAAGGGTATCAGCAATATGTCAAATCCAAGACCGTCAAATTGTAAAATCCGTGTAAAATCGTAATTTTACAATTTATAATTTCAATTTACATCCGCAATTTCACCCGTCTCGACGAAAATGACCCACTTTGCGATGTTCACGGCGTGGTCGCCGATGCGCTCTAAGTATTTTGCGATCATGAGAAGATCGATCGCACACGAGCCCATGCTGCGGTCGGTGCGGATAGTCTCTATAAGCAGCTGCTTCATGCCGTCAAAGTGCCGGTCTACGACATCATCATAATCTATGACATCGTGCGCCTGCTTTGTGTCGTTATTAAGAAACGCCTCCACGCTGCCGTTGACCATCTTTATTACCGATAGCGCCATGTCGTGCAGCGCCTGCTTGGGCGCATTGTCCGGCAGAGCGCCGGTCTGCACTATCTCGGCAATATCCGCCGACTGGTTACCGATGCGCTCAAGGTCGGTGACCATTTTAAGTGCCGCAGAAACCGCACGCAGATCGGTCGCAACCGGCTGCTGCAGCAATAAAAGCTTCAGGCACAGCGACTGCACATCCCGTTCGAGACGGTCTATCTTCTCCGTTACGCCGTGCACCTCATCGGCCAGCGCAAGGTCATTATTTTGCAGCGCCTTTGCCGCCTTGGCGATGGCAGCCTCGCAAAGAGCGCTCATTGTGCTCAGACTTTCGTGCAGCGTGCTCAGCTGCTCGTCGTATATGCTTCGCATTATCCGAACCTCCCCGTGATGTATGCTTCCGTTCTTTTGTCCTTCGGCATGGAGAACACGCCCTCGGTGTCGCCAAACTCCACAAGCTCGCCGAGCAGGAAAAACGCCGTGCTGTCGGAAATTCTGGCGGCCTGCTGCATGTTGTGGGTCACGATGACGATGGTGTAGTCCTTTTTGAGCTCCTGCGCCAGCTCCTCGATCTTTCCGGTGGAGATAGGATCGAGAGCGCTCGTCGGCTCATCCATGAGCAGCACCTCCGGCGCAACGGCGAGGCTTCGTGCGATGCACAGGCGCTGCTGCTGGCCGCCGGACATGCCGAGGGCGGACTTTTTAAGCCTGTCCTTGCACTCGTCCCAGATAGCCGCACTTTTAAGCGAGGCTTCGACTATCTCGTCTAACTTTGCCTTGGAGCGCACGCCGTGCAGTCTCGGACCGTAGGCGATGTTGTCGTAGATGCTCATGGGGAAGGGGTTGGGCTTTTGAAACACCATGCCTATCTTCGTGCGCAGCTCGGTCACATCCGTGCCGTCGGCGTAGATGTCCTCCCCCTTAAAGCTTATGCGGCCTTGGATGCGGCAATTCGGTACAAGGTCGTTCATGCGGTTAAGGGTTTTGAGAAATGTTGATTTTCCGCAGCCGGACGGGCCTATGAGGGCGGTTATCTTCTGCGGCATGATATCCATGCCGATAGATCGCAGAGCCTGATGCTCTCCGTACCACAGCTGTAGGTTTTCGGCTTTAATGATAGGTTGTTCCATTAGCTTTTTCTCACTTTCTTGCCGACGAGGGAGGCGGCGAGGTTAATGATGAGGGTGATGCAGATGAGTATGACGGCGATGGAGAAGGCAACATCGAACTTGCCCTCCTCGCTTGCGTAGATATAAAGCGCCACGGTCAGCGAGGCCGCCGAGGACTGGAGCGCCTCGGCAAAGCCGAGGAGTTTAAGACCGAAGCCTGCGGTGAACAGCAGCGCCGCCGATTCACCGACCACTCTGCCCACTGCGAGGATGCAGCCGGTGACGATGCCGTCAACGGCGTTCGGGAGCACCACCGTGCGCACCATGTGCCACTTGCCCGAGCCGAGCGCCAGCGCACCCTCACGGTACGACTGCGGCACGGCTAACAGACTCTCCTTCGTGTTGCTGATGACCGTCGGCAGCACCATGATTATAAGCGTGAGCGAGCCTGCGAGGATGCCCTGCCTTAGCCCTAATATCTGCGTGAAAAACAGCATTCCGACAAGGCCGAAGATAATTGAAGGGATGCCCGTGAGCGTCTCGACGGCAAAGCCGATGGCGTTTGAGATGCGCTTATTTGACGCATACTCGGTGAGATACACCGCAGCACCCACGCCCAGCGGCACGACGATGATCATGACGAGGACTATAAGGTACAGGGTGTTCAGGATGTTCGGCAGTATGCCGATGGAGTCTGAAATGTAGCTTGTCTGCGTCGTGAGGAACTTTGCGTTTATGCCCGGAATGCCGCGGTAGAGCAGGTAGCCGATCAGACCGATGAGCAGCAGGCAGGTCACGGCGGCGCAAAGCGACATAAGGAATTTAAGAGTTTTGTCCTTAGCTTTTCTCATGCCTTAGTCCTCCTTGTTGTGCGATATCATGTGCAGCAGCGTGTTGACCATCATGATGAACAAAAACAGAACTAAGCTTATCGAAAACAGCGCATTTCTGTGCAGCGTGCCGTAGGAGGCGTAGGACATTTCCGAAACGATGGCGGTCGTGAGAAAGCGGACGGAGGAAAACAGACCCGGCATATTTGCGACATTGCCTGCGACCATGATTATCGCCATCGCTTCGCCCATCGCTCTGCCCACGCCCTGCACAACGGCGGTTGCGATACCACGCTTAGCCGCCGGAAGCGAGACCTTGAAATAAGTCTCGGTCCTGAGCGCACCGAGCGCAAGCGACGCTTCCTCGTACTCGGGCGGGACTGCGTCCAGCGCCGTTTTCGAGATATTTATGATGTAGGGCAGGATCATGACGGCGAGCACAAAAATTGCAGTCAGCAGGCATGCGCCCGATGACAGGCCGAACACGCTCTGCACCGCCGGTACAACGACTATCATGCCCACAAGGCCGTATATGACCGAGGGGATGCCGGCAAGCAGCTCAACTGCGGTGTTCACGAGCTTTGCGATCTTAGGCGGGGCGACCTTTGAAAGGTACAGCGCCGTCATTATGCCTATCGGTACGCCGATGACCACCGCTCCTGCGGTGCCGTAAACGCTCGTGAGGATAAACGGCAGGATACCAAACTCATTCGTGCCGGCATTCCATGTGTCGCCGAACAGGAAGTTTATGAGCCCCACCTCACGGATGGCGGGTATACCGGCGATTATGAGGTAGATGCTGATAAGCAGCACGAACGCCACCGCAATAAGACCGCATATTAAAAACAGCAGGCGAAAGCCTGTTTCAATCGTCTTTTTTCGTTTCATGGACAGCTCCTAATTGTAATGCCCCATGCGTTGGCATGGGGCATTGCCTGCACTTTGCTTACTTTGCTGCGGGGACTGCGCCTGCGCTGCGGATGAGGTCGGCAGCATCGGTGCTTGTTGCAAAGTCGAAGAATGCCTTTGCTGCGGTGCTGAGCTCGGTACCGTCCTTGGTCACGAGGACGAAGGGGCGCTGGATTGCGTAGCTGCCGTCGAGAACGCTTGCCTCGGAGCAGGCAACGCCGCCTACGGTGACAGCCTTGATGCCGGCCTGACCTTCAACTGCCGAGA
Source organism: Firmicutes bacterium CAG:555 (assembly GCA_000431075.1). GTDB lineage: Bacteria > Bacillota > Clostridia > Oscillospirales > Oscillospiraceae > F23-B02. The sequence continues at coordinate 829 of HF986890.1, read as the reverse complement.
GGGAAGCGTAGCCGATGGCATTCTTGTTGCTGCCTACTGCGGAGATCACGGCACCGGTGGAGGTGAGCTCCTGAGAAAGCTTGCATGCGTCCTTTGTGCCGGTGACGGACTCAAAGCCGTCTCTCGTGCCGGAGTTTGCTTCCCGACCGATGCAGGTGATCTCAAGATCGTCGCCGCCGACATCCTTCCAGTTGGTGATCTTGCCGGTGAAGATATCGGCGATCTGCTGGACGGAAAGGTCTGCGACCTTGTTGTCTGCGTTTACGATGACTGCAATGCCGTCAAGTGCGATGGTCGTGCCGGTAAGACCGGTCTCGCTGTCCTTAAGTGCACGGGAGGAAAGGCCGATATCGCACTTTCCGGTGCTCACGGACTCAATGCCCGTGCCCGAACCGGTGGGGTCGTAGGTGACGGTGATGTCCTTGTTGGTTTCCATGAACTTTTCGCTCAGTGCGCCGATGACCTTCTCCATGGAGGTCGAGCCGTTGGTGGAAACGCTCTGCGGCTCGGTGCTGCTGCCGCAGCCGGCTAAAAGTGCGAGCGACATGAGCGCTGCCATGCCGACGGCTATAATACTTTTTCTTTTCATTTTGTATACTCCTTTGTACAAAATCTTTTTTGGGGATGTTCTCCTTGGGTACGGTCATAGATTACCGCTTGTCCGTAAAGGCTAATATCATGTTTTTGTAAAGAGTTTGTAAGATTGGAGCATGAAAAAACCGCAGGGGAGAGCCCCTGCGGCTGAAAAATTCAGTTTTACTTTGCGCTTGCAGCCTTTAAGTTGACGGGAGTCGAATCCTATCGTCTGTCAGTGTGCCCTTTCGGCGCT
>HF986889.1 GCA_000431075.1 Firmicutes bacterium CAG:555 | reverse complement strand
ACTGCCTTCCAGCTCAGCTTCGGCTTGCCGTTGGAGCGGTTTATGCTCACGGTCGGAGCTGCCGGCTTGCACCGGATGCCCTTGGACACGCTGTAATCCGAGGCAACATTGTTTGCGTTCACTGCCTTGACCTTGTAGTAGTAGGTCGTGCCGATCTCGGTCGATTTATTGGTGTAGCTTGTATTATTCGTTCTGTCGTAATATTTAAAATTCTTGCCGTCAGTCGAACGATACACCCAGTACTTCACCGCACCGTCAACTGCGTTCCAATATATCTTCGGCTTGCCCGCCGAGGTGGTTATCTTGAGTGCGGGCGCTTTGGGTGCAGGCTTATAATTGGGGTCAGCCGCACCGCAGCGTGTGCACTTGCCGCTTGCGTAGCTGTGACCGAGTGCGTTGGTGTAGTTATCCTTGTAACTGTCGCCGCATGCGCAAGTGTGGGTGGTATAGCCCTTTGCCGTGCAGGTCGGCGCAGTTACGACTGCGTTATGATGATGGCCTGTTGCCGCAATCTCTTTATAAGTTGAGTAGTTGCAGCGTGAGCAAGTATCATATGCCGCCCAGCCCTTTTCTGTGCAAGTGGCCGCCTTTGCAGCATGGTAAACGATATCGTGACCAAGGGCATTTACATCCCTCGTTTCTGTTGCATTGCAGCGTGTGCAGGTTCTGGTCTCCATTCCCTTTTCGGTGCAGGTGGGCTGGGTCGTTACCGTCCACTCTCCGAAGCTATGTTCGTGAGGCGGTTCATAAGTTGGGTCAGCTATTCCGCAGATTGTACACACACCGTCTACATATGCATGAGCATGCATTACATAAAGGTTTTCACTCACAGTGTCAGCATCGGAGTAATACGAGAAGCTGAGGCTACCGTAGGTGTCCGCGGCATTTTGAGCAATGTAGCATAGATTATCGCTTGCAAGGAATTCTTCTGCATCAGGATTACGCACGGCAATGAAAACATACTGCACGCCGGACTGCAAGTCGCTGAAGCTGCTCGTCTTTACCTGAGATCCGCTGTCTGTACTCTGCGCTGCCACTGCTTTAACAGACGCAGAATTTTCCAAGCCGGTAGTCACCGCCGTATTTGTATCATCGTATACATCAAGATTAGAAGTCGAAGCCCAATTATAAGGGCTGTTGTAATGGATGGTTGCATTGGGCAAATCGGCATCTTTGTCAAATTCTATCTCGTTCCACTGCTCCTCGCTGCCCGAATAGTATATATCTTTCAGTTTGTTGCACCACGAAAATGCAGTTTTCCCAACCTTTTTTAAACTACTCGGGAGCCATATTTCAGCAAGATTGTGGCACTCTCTGAAAGTGCTATACTCTATACTTTCCACGCCTTCGGGTATTACCAAACTACTAATATTATAGCAACTATTAAATGCACTTGACCCTATACTTGTAACACTTTGAGGAATATTCACACTATAAAGATTCCTACAGTTGACAAACGCAGTCGCACCAATCGTAGTCACACTACTTGGTATTTTAATAGTCCTAAGAGCCATACAGTTTGCAAAAGCTGAAACTCCAATTTCTGCAATTCCGTCTGGAATATCAAATTGTGATATGTCTGTTTTCCCGGCTGGATAACAAACAATTTTTGTCATGTCTTTGTTGTAAAGAATGCCATTCTTTGAGCAAAAGTGAATATTTCCTTCTTCGACCGGAATACTTTTCAACTTGTTGCAGTATGCAAAAGCGAGGTTACCTATTTGTGCTACATTCCTTGGAATTTCGATGTTTGATAGTAAAAAATCACCATAAAACGCATAATCTCCAATACTAATCAAACTATCCGACAAAACAACAGTCTCTAAACTACTACAGTTTGAGAACGCATGTTTGCCGATGCTTGTTACACTATCGGGCAATATAATTTTTTTTAGATTACTACAACCCTCAAACGCTCTGCTCTCGATAGTGGTTAAATTTTTAGGTAAAACAATTTGAGAGAGTCCAGAACAAAATGCATAGCTTCCAATGCGTGTTGCGCTGTCAGGCAAACTGACGCTTGCAAGGTTACCGCAGCCCCAAAATGCCCAATCTCCGATGTTTGTCACATCGCCTTTAACAACGACCTTTTTTACATCCTGCCGTTTGTCATTCCAAGGTGCATAATTGCTAAGGTTTCCGTTGTAATTATACATTTCCCCCGTGCCGCTGATGGTGAGAGTGCCTGCTTCGTCAAGCTGCCATGTTATATCGTCGCCGCACTTGCCGCTATCTGCGATTTTGGAGGTCGAGATAAGCCGGACGCTCATCTCCTTTTTGCTGCTGTGAACGGTGAACTTTCTGTCTGCCTTTAAATCATTTGATTCAATATTCAAAGTGTACTCGCCGTTCGGAGCGAAAAAACTTACTTTTCCTTCGTTGTCGGTCGTAAGCGTATCAGTCAGTGCGCTGCATGTCACCGTTGCATTCGGCAATGGGTTTCCTTCTTTGTCCAAGGCTTTTACGGTAACTTTATAACTGATATGCGGGCATGTGCCCCAACCGGAGTCTCTGAAAGTGATAGAAGCGTAGAAATCTGCGACTTTAATTTTGGTCTCTGCAAAGGTTTTTTCAGTTTTAAACTTGATAAAGTTTGCTTTTGCTGTCAGCGAAGATACGCCATTTATCTCTCCGGTGATGCATCTTTCGCACTCGTGCTTCTTGCTGCCTGTGCTGTCGTTGTCCAGCCTTTCTTTTGCTGATACCTCCGCACCCGCTTTGGATTCTAACCCCAAAGAGGCGATTTTATCGGATATTATATCCACAGAAGCAGAGACTTTTAAACCGATGAACAGCTTTCCCGATAGTTCGACCTTGCTGTCGCACTTGGGGCCTGAACACTTGTTAACGAAGCCGATATCGCTGTCATATCCAAAGCCGATCGTTGCCTCGATGCTGGCCTTCCACTGCAATTTCACACTGATCTGAGCAACGATTGAGGGCGCTATCTGAACCTTTACACCGGGAACCATCGGAACATTTATACTGCACAACTTTATTTCAAGTTCCCCTTTAACGGGTTCAAGTGCCACAGACACCTCAAGTTTGGCATTATTTGTGAGCGATACCGATTTATAGCCGTTGTTGATATAAACTTTCAACGACACCTTGTAACTGAATGTCACAGAGCCTTCAATGCTATCATTATCTATCTTAGCTGAGATTGAACTGCCGAACGAACCTTCTGTATCAACGCTTCTTGCTCGGGCGCGCCTAGGGGTAGCCTCGTCAACAAGTGTGACACAATCGTCCATGTCGCTTGTGTCTATGGTCGTCTCGGTGTTTTCGTCGTTCGTGCCCTCGATTTTTACATAGTCGAAGAAGTCCTGTAGGTCTGCATCCGCAGCCTCGGTTATCGTGACCGTGTCACCGTCAATGGTGATGGACGCAACCGCAACGAGCAGTACCGTGCCGTCATCGTATGTATAGGCGAACTTATCGCCCTCGGAAAGAGCCTTAACATCGGCATCTGCATTAGTGACAATATAGATTCCGTTGCCTTTGTCCTCTATGCTCATTCCGCTGCACTCGTCGGCTCTAAGCGTGTCCTCATTGAAAACAGCAAAGTTAGTCTCCTCGCTGTCGTCAAGGTTAAAAACCAGTTTCTCATCATAGTCGTTGACGGTCGTTGCGAGAAACGCCTGCATCTCCGAGGTGTACATCTTCGTCGTATATGCGGTGCACAACGGCGAATGAGACTCCCGCTCGAGCATATAAGCGGTCGCAACAAAGCTCTCGGGGATATCGCCGGAGAGTTCAATGCTTACCTCACTGTCGCCCGAGTATACGGTCACCGTACCCGAGGCGAGCATGTGTGTCCCATTGTTCTCGTCATAGATGGCAACAACGATATCGCACTCATTCGTATCGGTCGTAAATTGTACGGCAGCGGTATTGCCGTCGACGGTCAGGTCGGAAATTTTGTTTCCGCCGGTGGTCTCATCAGTTTCCTGCGACACCTCTTTTGATATTAGCTTGCCGACAGAGTTTGTGCCGCTGACCGCCAGCGTTGGCTCTGTTTCCACGCTATTACCCTCCGCCAGTGCCCCGACCGGCAGCAGGGTGAATATTAGACACACTGCCAAGAATATACTCAGTATTCTCTTTTTCATCATCTTCTCCTTATATATTTGTTCTCTCAAATTGTATTTCCATGTGTATATTCATCTACTGCACGATTGTACCATGTTTTGCAGGGTATGGCGGGCAGGTGCGCATAATCGGCAAAGTTATGAGCATAATTTGCAGCATCACACCTTGACTTTGCGGTTTGTTTCCACCGCTTGGCGGACGGTGGACTGGCTGCTGCGGCTGCACGGGAGGATATCGCCGTTGCTCATGAAAAGCTGCGTGCGGGTATACTTGCGCACATGCTCCAAATTTGCGACAAAGCTGCAGTGGCATCGCACGAACATGGCGCTGTCGAGCTGCTCGAGGAGCGTGCTCAGCTTCTCGTGACAGGTCACCTCTTTGTCCTCGCACACTATCTTCGATTTGTGCTGATAGTGCTCGATATACACGATAGAGCTATGCGGGATTATGTGCTTTGCCTGCTTGGTGTTCAGCACCAGCCCGTTTGCGCCCTTATTCGCATCGAGCTTCAAAAGATGCTCCATTGCGGCGGAAAACCGCTCGTCCGACTGCGGCATATGTATGAAATAATCCGGGTCATAGTCAAAGGTGTCGAGCACACTGCGCAGCTCATCGGAAACGAAGATGACCTTCGTCTTGCGGCATAGTCTGCGCACCTCCACGGAATACTCCATAAGCTGACTGCGGCCGCACCTGTCGGAGATATTGAACACGGCAAGATCATATCCGCGGTCCAGCCAAAGCTGCGGCGAAATGAGTTCCTTGCAGTCCACAATGTCGACCTCGTGCTTTACGGTAAAACCGGCAAAGTAGGCATCGACCATCAGCTTTACACCCTCGGCTTGTTCTCTGTTGTTGTCAACAAGACATATCTTAATCAAACCTTCTCCCCCCTGTATGTAAATTATATCTTTGTTATGATAAGTAAAAATAACACCTATACGCTTACTTGGGCGGGCATGTGACATAATCAGTCACTTTTCTTGCATAATTTGCAAAAGTGTTTTATAATTCTGTTGTATAATAGTTATTATTTCAGTTAAAAGGGTCAGAGGGATAAGGTATGCTTCAAATTGCCATTTGCGATGACGATAGGCTGCACCTAAAACATACACGGAAGCTTGCCGATGGCATTCTGGACGGGCATTCGCCGGTTTTTTCGGAATTTGACGGCGCAAACGAGCTGCTTTTCAGGATGGAGGCCACTGCGTATGCGCCGGATATTGCGCTGCTGGATATCCAGATGCCGGGCATTGACGGCATTGAGCTTGCAGGCGAAATAAACCGTATTGCGCCGGAGTGCAAGATAGTTTTCATCTCAAGCTACATATTCTATGCGCCCGAGGTGTACGACACTGAGCATATCTATTTTGTTCTCAAGTCACAGATAGACGAACGGCTTCCTCTGGCACTTAACAAGGCGGTCGCAAGCATCGCAAAGCCTAGAAGCTTCATGCTCGTGAAGTCCGGCGCTTCGGTCACGAGGCTGCCTGCCGAAAGCGTTATGTACCTTGAGCGTGCGCTGCACAAGACGAAGGTCGTGACAGGAACGGAGCGCTTCATGACAACGCAATCTCCGGCGGAGCTTTTGTCCGGCATTGGCGGCAATAACGCTTTTATTCACTGCCACCAGAGCTACTGGGTAAATGTGCGAAATGTTGCAACGCTGGAGACAAACGGCTTTAAGCTCGTCAGTGGTGCGCTCGTCCCGATAAGCCGTGCGCAGAAGGCCAATGCCAAGGAGACCTTTTTCCACATGCTCGCCGAGAAAAAATAATACAGCATATAATTAATACAACATATAATGATGTAGAAAAACGATGCCCACATATAATGGGCATCGTTTCTATTTGTGCTCTTACTTGAGGCCGTTTTCGTATGCCTCGATCATTTTCTTGACCATCTGGCCGCCGATGGAGCCTGCCTGGCGTGCAGTAAGCTCGCCGTTATAGCCGTTCTTCAGGTTAACGCCGACTTCACTTGCCGCCTCCATCTTGAACTTATCCATTGCCTCGCGTGCTGCGGGAATGACAAGACGATTGCTTGAATTGTTAGACATAGTTTTACATCTCCTTTTTTGAATTGGGTTATTGTTATTTATGAACCCGTAACTTATCATTGCCATTCATTCGACATATATTCTTTTTACCTCTATGTAAAAACTGCTAAGCAGGCGGAAGTTGAACACACAATATTTAGTGTTTAAATATTTGGCGGACACAATTATAAAAAAATAATTTGTGTTTGGATGTTATGTTTACTTGACTTTGGAATAGATTAACGGTACAATAATTTTGTATCTCTATCGATACATTTTTGTAACCACGGCATTTGACACTTTCCCGTAGGATAACTGCGTTATAATTACTTCTGATCACGATAGGAGTATTACCCGGTATGCGTAATGTATTTACTATTTTCAAAAACGACTTTCGAGCATTGACGAGGCACTTTCTCGCCTTCCTTATCATTTTGGCGATACTGTTTCTGCCCGCTCTGTATGCTTGGTTCAATATTTATGCCTTCTGGGATCCCTACGGTAAGACCAAGGATGTAAATATCGCCGTTGTCTGCAACGACCGTGACTACATGGACGAGGACGGCAAGATAATCAACATCGGTAACCAGCTCGTTGAACAGCTTAAGGCGGACAAGAAAATCGGCTATGTTTTTCTCGACGATGCCGATAAGGCGGTCGATGACCTGTACGCAGGCAAATACTACGCTGCCGTTATAATTGAGCCGGACTTTACATATAACATGTACAACTTCCTAAACGAGGACATGTTTAGCCCCACCATCAATTTCTATCAGAACGAGAAAACGAACCCCATCGCCGTCAAGGTCGTCGAGGCGGCGGGCGACAATGTAAAACAGTTGGTCAACAAAGCGTACATACAGGCCGTTGTCGAGACGCTGTTTGACAAGTTCAATACCTTCTCCGAGGGCGTTCAGGGCGACAACACCGTCAGCATGCTCAAAAATACGCTTGCCAAGATTGACAGGAACCTTGCGCAGTATGACGATACCATCGATCAGTTTGTCGCAGCGAACAATTCACTCGTCGGCACGCTGAACAATTCCAACAGCACCATTGATTACACCATCCACCTGCTCGGCAACGAGAGGATAAATATTTCCAAGCAGATTTCCTATCTTGAGAGCACAAAAAATGACCTTGCTCTCATAAATGAGGAGGTCAATACCCTGCTGACCAATTTGCAGGACTCCGTACAAAAGGCAATTTATAAGCTCGACAGGCTCTATAACGGCGGTGAGGAGCCCGATACCGTGAAGGAGACGCTCAAGGAGCTTGAAAGACAGTATCAGGAGCTTATAGATTACCTCACCCACTCGGGCATTTCCGGCAGTGAGGCCGAGGATACACTGTCGGCGCTCAACAAGGTCAAGGATAAGATCACTCAGCTTCGTGAGCAGCTCGGCATGAACACGCAGGTCGATGCAAATGCCGCCGACCAACTCAAGGCCGACTACAACGAGATAACCGTGCCCACGGTATACACTGCCGTGACAGGCTATGACTACGATGACCTCAAGCAGGCTCAGACCACTGAGCAGAGCATGGACACCATGATGACCTTCATGGCGGACGATGCTAAGCAACGCATTGCGAATATTCAGAAAAATGTCAAGATAGCTAAAACTACCGACGATGCCGATGCCCGTGAGCAGGCGCTCACAGCTGCAAGGGACGATACCGCAGTTGTTACGCAGGAGCTTTCGGCTCTCGGCACCGCAATGGATGCGGTTGAGGATGCTGCTGGCACAACGGATAAGAAAGCCTCCAAGGCCGCAGCTCAGGCTGCCGACAACACCAAGGATGCAGGCGATATTTTCGACGATATTTTAAAAGGCAACAGGGATATTGATTTGATCGAATACCTGCAGGTCATCAGCGACCTGCTCGGCAATGCAAGAGTTGCTCTCACCGAGATAGTTTACCCCTCTATCGACACTCTGCTGACCAATCTTCAGGACAGTCTCGGCGATCTGTCCTCCATCCTTCTCGACCTCAGCGATGTTATGGGCAAGGTGCCCCCCATCGTTAACGAGCTGGGCAACACATTCGGGGCTGTCAATAATGCGCTCGTGCAGGTCAAGGAACTCATCGGCAATTACAGGACTAGAATTGCTGATGCTCTCGGCGTTTTGAACGGCGACACGGATGATACCCGCCTGCAGCAGGTACTCGACTTTATGAATGTAGACCCGCAGTCTATTGCGGAATTCTTTGCAAGCCCCGTCACCATCAGGTCGGAGTCTGTTTACCCCGTTGAGTCCTACGGTGCCGCAATGGCTCCGTTCTATACGATGCTCGCCATTTGGGTCGGCTGCATCATACTTAATGCGATTTTGAAGGTGGATACGCCCATTGAGCTTATCGGTGCAACGACCGGTCAGAAGTTCTTCGGACGCTACCTGATATTTGCCCTGCTCAGTCTTATCCAGACAATGGTCATCATGACGGGAGACCTTGTGATTTTCGGCATGGACTGCGCTCATCCGGGTCTGTTCATACTCTCGGGCGTTGTGACCTCGCTGACCTGCTCCATGGTCGCTTACTCCATGGCAATCGCATTCGGCAACATCGGCAAGGCTCTGTTCGTCGTCTTCCTCATCATTCAGATCGCAGGCTCCGGCGGCTCTTACCCAATTGAGCTTCTGCCCGACTTCTTCCAGCAGGTATACCTGTTTTTCCCCTTCCCCTATGCCATCAATGCCATGCGTGAGGCTATCGCAGGTCTGTATCACAACAATTACCTTATATACCTGCTTCAGCTTCTGCTGTTCTTCGGCGTTGGTCTGTTTGTCGGCCTCGTGCTCAAGCGTCCTCTCGACGGCATAAACCGCTACATGAACGATCAGCTTGACAAGTCTGAAATGATGTAATTATTCTCTCTACAGGAGTTATGTATTATGAATACAGAATCCCAGTACGAAAAAATGTATAACGACCTCGTTGCCGGTCTTGAAAAAATGCATCGGAGAAATGTCAAGAGAACGAGCTCGGCCTTGAAAAGTCTTCTCATTATCCCGACCTTCTTCCTTATCATGCTGTTCATGACCCAAGGCTCAAAGACGATATTCCTCGTACTTTGGATAGCCTCGATGTTTGTCATAGCGGGTATACTCATCGTTATCGAGTATCAGGATTACCTGCTGCGACAGATGTTCACTCAAGTCGATATGGACGAGCCGGACTTTGAGCAGGCCGAGGATGCGCTCCCGACGGACGAGCGCTCCAAGGATGAGGCTTTGGTGCTGGCAGAGCAGATCCGCCAGTCGATACAGCAGCGCTCCCCTGAGTTTGATGCCGTGGCCGAAGAAACTGACGGTAAAGCTCCTGCCCCCGACGCCGATGAAGCCCCTGCCGAGGAAATCACAGTCAACAAAGCCGAAGTCGAAGACGCTCCAGTTACCGAGAAAGCAGCCGTCCAAGAGAGTAAGGAAAAGGCTACTGTCTGAGCAAGCATAACAAATCTACGGAAGAAACGATGTATTGAATATGAAGAATTTTAAAAGAACAACTTCTAATATTTCGGCCGTCATTCGCTCTGATATCAGGCGATTGAGCAGGAGTGTCGTCACCGTTATTTGTGTGTTTGGCCTCGCTCTTGTACCCTGCTTGTACGCATGGTTCAATATCATGTCAAACTGGGATCCGTATACTCCCGACTCCACGCAGAACCTCAAGATTGCCGTTGCCTCCGCTGATGCGGGCACCGATTTTGTCGGGATGAAGCTCAATGTCGGCGATATAATCATCGATAAGCTCAAGGCAAACGACCAGATAAACTGGCAGTTCCCCGACTCCGTGCAGGGTGTTATGGATGGCCTGTACGCCGGTGATTATTACGCAGGCCTCATTATTCCCGAGGATTTCAGTGCTTCCATTCTCGGCTTTACAGACGGTGAGATGGATCAGCCGGAGATTATTTACTACGACAATCAGAAGATGAACGCCGTTGCTTCACGAATCACTGATAGAGCGCAGTCTCTTGTCCGTGATGAGATAAACAGCATTTTCGTTTCCACCATCGTTGACGAGCTTTCAAACTTCACATCCGTATTTAACGGCATGGGTCTGAGCGCAGAGGATGCGCTGCAATCGCTTGATACCAAGCTTGGCAGCATTAATTCCGATCTCAAGACATACGCTGCGATAATGAACTCCATGGCAACCGTTACGAAGTCCGCAGCCACCGTCACAAGCATGACCAATGATCTGTTGCCCGATGTGACGGATATGCTTATCAACAGCAGAAATACCATCGTCGACATTCAAGACAGACTCACAAACAGCAAGCAGGATGTGGTCTACGCATCCGACGCTATTCGGAATACCTCCGAGGAGATGCGAAACACCGTTGAGCGGCTCGATAACGCCGTTGACGGCGATCCCGCCGAGGCTGGAGGTTCCTATATCGACTGGGACTCCGTGTTCGGCGAGGGCGGCATCACCGATTACGAGGGCGAGATACTCGACGATCTGTACTCGGATGTAAACAAGCAACTGCACGAGAGCGTAATTGCGTTTGACGATATAATTCAAAAGACCAATATTGATAAAAACCTTGTTTCTTCGATGACCACGCTTCAGGATTCGCTCAGAAATCTTGATACACTGCTGGCTAAGGTTGAGGGCGACATTGACGCTCAGTCGATGACCCTGCAGCAGTACACCGACGCTCTTAACTCCTGCACCGTCAGCATTGAAAGCACCGAGGATGTGCTCAACTACATGGTCAGCATGGTCTCTAACCTCCAGTCGAGCGTAAACGAGCTGCGAACGAGCGAGAGCTTCACGAAGCTTATAGATCTCCTCAAGGACGATGTCGGCGGACTGGTCGAGTACCTTGCCTCCCCCGCTAACCTCGAAGTTGTCCGTGCGTACGCACTTGAAAACTTTGGTTCAGGCATGACACCGTTCTACACGACTCTTGCTCTGTACGCAAGCGCACTGCTGAGCGTCAGCCTTATGCACACCCACATCAAGCGTAGAAGCGATATCCCGACACTCAGCACCACCGAGGCGTTCTTCGGCAGATACTTTGTGTTCTTCGCAATCGGCCAATTCACGGCGCTCATCACCGTGCTCGGCAATCTCTTCTACATCGGCATCCAGTGTTATGCTCCGTTCCAGTTCTGGCTGGCAGCCGCAATCACGAGCCTTGTGTTCACGCTGCTCAACTACGGTATGGTGTTTGCCTTCGGCAACATCGGCGAGGCTATTGCAATTATCATACTTGTCATTCAGGTCGCTGGCTCCGGCGGCACCTACCCCTTGGAGATGCTCCCGAAGATATTCCAAGACCTATACAAGTTCATGCCGTTTAACTACGCAATGACCGCAATGCGTGAGACCATCGCCGGCAGCTACGGCAATGTGTATCTTAAGAGCATTTTGATCCTGCTGCTGATGGCGGCGATACTCATCCCGCTGTCGCTGATACTCGGCATCGCATTCAAGCCCCTGCTCAAGCACTTCAACGAAAGTAAATCAAAGACCAAGCTTATGCACTCAAACTAATACAAATCGAAACCGCCGCCCAATGGGCGGCGGTTTTTGCTTATATTAAACTTTCAGCTTTGCAGCCTCTTTTTCGAGTGCTCGATAGTCGACCTTGCCGTTTGCCGACAGTGGCAAGGCGCTAATTTGCAGGAAGGACACGGGAATATTCTTTTCCGGGAGCTCTGATTTGCAAAGCTCGACAAGCGTGTCAGTGAGTGCCTGAGCGCTGACTCCATTAGCCATGACAACAAATGCAACAGGCTTTTGTCCACGACCGTGCTCGATATCCGGTGCGCCGACAACACAGCAGGCGCTGACGGCTTCGTGTTTTACAAGGACATTTTCCACGCTTGTGGGCGGCACTTTTATGCCGTCATAACGGACGATTAACCGCTTTAGTCTGCCAATGAGGTACACATTACCGTTTTCGTCGATATACCCTAAGTCGCCGCTATGCAGCCAAATCTCGCCATCGGGGTGACAACGCAATGCTTCTTTCGTTGCCTCTTCATCGCAATAATAGCCTTTCATGACTGTAGTGCCGGATATGCATATCTCCCCTACCTCGCCATATTTCAACTCAGCATTTGCGTCATTGTCAAATATACATAAGTTGACCTCTGGCAATGGTGTTCCGACGCTGCCGTAAACCATATTCCACGGTTGCTGCGTACAGGCGGCCGAGCAGCACTCCGTCATACCGTAGCCCTCCAAAATCGGGTTCTTGCACCCACCCTTTTGCAGGACTGCTTCTATATTTCTTTTTGTTGTTTCATCTAGCTTATCGCTTCCACTTGCATTTGTAATTAGATATGAATAGTCCGTCTGCTTATTAGAAAGCAAATTGCTCCAGTCGCCCGGGCCTGCGAATACATGGTTTGGTTTATACTTCTTCAGGTTTTTCGCAAACAGGTCGGGTCTGTATTCCGGCAAAAGTGTCACTGACATATCCATCGAAAACGGCATATGAAATGACAGGAAAGAATATGCCAAAAAAGGCGGCACTTGATTCATCATAATATCGCCTTTACTGTGCTTAAAGCCGATGCTGATATACTGATTGATAAGCGAATTGACATTCATGTTGGTTAACATAACGCTTTTTGGAGTGCTAGTTGTTCCACTTGTATGGGCAATAAATGCAACTGCATCGTGGTCAGTGTGGGGCTGAGGAATCACATCGTATCCAATGAAAAAATCGTTCCACGATATTGCGCAGCCAGTGCACTTAAACTTAGTCTGCTTTATTCTCGCAAGCAATCGTAAATGAATAGGGACAGAATCCAAAGGGGAAGCTACTATTATCGTTTGAATGTCTGTTTTATTTAGTATGGACAACGTGTTATCCGCAAACATGTCTGAGATCACTGCAACCTTTGCGTGTGACATTTTCAAGTAGCGCTGTAAGGTGTCGCCCTTTGAGCGGAGGTCAATCATATCGGCGATCGCACCAATATAGTTAAGGGCATACAGGCAATAAATATTTTCGGGGATGTTAGGCAAAGCAACAGCGACTATGTCGCCCGCCTTGACACCAATTTCAACAAACGAAGCCGCAGTCTGCTTTATATTTTTAAGCAGTGTTCTGTATTTTATCTTTTTGTCAAAGTACACTATAGCGGTATCATCCAAATACTCGCTTACCTTTTCCTCCAAATATGAGTAAACGGTTAGCCTAGGAAACGGATAGTTCAGCGTCGTCTCGCTATAATATTTCAGCCACGGTTTGTCGACAGACGGGTAACCCGTAATTGTATTCTCTCTCATATTTTTTTCTCCCATAAATAAAAAAGTGCGGCTACCGAAGTAACCGCAGAAAAAGCAAACTCCAATAGTCGCCAAACTTACTTTATAAAACTTACTTTATAAAATGCCATCTCTTAATTTATACCTGTGTGAGCAAGCATTGTATTCCATTACCAAGATAAATTTGGCTTTATCAGTATATCCCCTGATTTCAAAAATTACAATGCAAGTGTCCAAAATAGACAAGAAGCAGGCATAATTGACCTGCTTCTTGTAGAGCAATATCGATTTTGAATAATTACTTCTTTGCAAGACCCTTCTGGCGTGC
>HF986888.1 GCA_000431075.1 Firmicutes bacterium CAG:555 | reverse complement strand
ATGGGCGGAAAAGAGCCGGTCAAAACCGATTTTACCTTATCTGAATCCGCCCAAGCATTCTCTTTTTTTGAAATCTGTTGTTAGGATCAGACGATGCCCTGTGCCATCATTGCATCGGCAACCTTGAGGAAGCCTGCAACATTTGCGCCGACCATCATGTCGCCGGGCTTGCCGCACTCGATGGAAGCATTCAGGCACTCCTGGAAGATGCTCTGCATGATGCCCTTGAGCTTTGCGTCGACTTCTTCGAAGGTCCAGCTGTAACGCATGGAGTTCTGGCTCATCTCGAGGCCGGAGGTAGCAACGCCGCCTGCATTGGAAGCCTTGCCCGGGGTGTAGAGCAGGCCTGCGGAGGTGACTGCTTCAATGGCTTCGGGAGTAAGAGGCATGTTTGCGCCTTCAAATACTGCGAATGCACCGTTTGCGATAACAGCCTTTGCGCCCTCTGCGTCCATCTCGTTCTGAGATGCGCAAGGCATAGCGATGTCGCACTTTACATTCCAGATGTTCTTGCAGCCCTCGACATACTGAGCGCCTGCGACTTCGTCGGCATAGACGGAGATGCGAGCTCTTCTCTTCTGCTTGATGTCGAACAGAACCTTGAGGTTGATGCCGTTGGGATCATAGATGTAGCCCTTGGAGTCGCTCATTGCAACGACCTTGCCGCCGAGCTCGATGCACTTTTCTGCTGCGTACTGAGCAACATTGCCGGAGCCGGAGATAACAACGGTCTGACCCTCGAAGGACTTGCCGTGGTAATGCAGAACTTCGTCGGAGAAGTAGCAGATGCCGTAGCCGGTAGCCTGGGTACGAGCGAGGGAGCCGCCATAGGTAAGACCCTTGCCGGTCAGGACGCCGCCCTCAAAGCGGTCAACGATCTTCTTGTACTGGCCGTACATGAAGCCGATCTCACGAGCGCCAACACCGATGTCGCCTGCGGGAGTGTCGGTGAACTGGCCGATGTGACGGTACAGCTCGGTGATGAAGCTCTGGCAGAAACGCATGACCTCTGCGTCGGACTTGCCCTTGGGGTCAAAGTCGGAGCCGCCCTTGCCGCCGCCCATGGGGAGGGTGGTCAGGGAGTTCTTGAGGATCTGCTCGAAGCCGAGGAACTTAACGATGGAAAGGTTGACCGAGGGGTGGAAACGGAGACCGCCCTTGTAAGGTCCGATTGCGGAGTTGAACTGTACACGGTAGCCGCGGTTGACCTGAACCTTGCCATTGTCGTCGACCCAGGGAACACGGAACATGATAACACGCTCGGGCTCTACGAAACGCTCGATAAGGCCTGCTGCTTCCCATTCGGGGTGCTTGGGAACGACGAGCTGGAGGCTCTCGAAGATCTCTTCGACTGCCTGAAGGAACTCGGGCTCACCGGGATGGTTCTTCTGAACATCCGCAAGAACGCGCTGAAGGTATTCGTTAGTAATCATTTCTTTTTTCTCTCCTATGAAAAAATTGATACTTTGCTCGGGGATTCATTTCCCTATCGAAAAGATTTTATTCCTACTTAATTAAACTTACAATTGTGAGTTGTTCTAAAGAATGACCCCCAATTTAGGCAACTTTTCACAACAATAAGATAAAGTTTTAAATCGGTAGAAAAAACAGGCAAAAAATTAACACAATTCTCGCTTGACATATTATGCAAATGCGAGTATTATCATTATCACAAGATGCAATTGCATAAAAATCATCAAGGGAGTGACGAAGATGAATAGCAAAAGGCGAAAAAACTATCGCTGCGGCGAATGCGGAGCACTCATCGAGCCGTGGCAGGAGATGTACTCGTGGACGGAGGGCAAATGCAGCAAATTTGTGTGCAGCGACTGCTTTGATGCGCTGTTTGACGAGCTGACCCGCCCTGAGCGTGCACGCCTCATCGGCAGCGAGGTCACGACACCCGAGGAGCTGAGCCTGCCGCCGTCGTAAGTTGATAGGAGTTCGGCTCTCGTCAGCATAAAAAATCCGCCGTCCGGAGACGGCGGATAGGGCAACTGTTTAATCAGACCACAAAGAAGAACTTTATAAGGAACAGCAGCGACAGCACATATGTCAGCGCAGAGACCTGCTTTGCCTTGCCGGTGCAGGCGGCGATAACGGTGTAGGCGATGAGCGCCATGCCGATGCCGTGACCGATAGAGCCGGTGATGGGCATGAAGATGAGCATGAGTGCAACGGGAACGGTTTCGAGAATGTTGTCCCAGTTGACCTTCTTCAGACCGCTCATCATGAGAATGCCGACATAGATAAGCGCTGCGCTCGTTGCCGGTGCGGGGATGAGCGCTGCAATGGGAGCAATGAACATGCAGGCAAGGAAGAGCACTGCGGTGGTCAGAGCGGTAAGACCCGTGCGCCCGCCGGCTTCGACGCCGGAGCCGGACTCGATAAAGGTCGTGACGGTGGAGGTGCCGGTGCAGGCGCCGGCAACCGTGCCGATAGCGTCGGCAAGCAGGGCTTCCTTCATCTGCGGCATTTTGCCGTCCTTATCGAGCATATCCGCCCTTGCGGCGGTGCCGACGAGGGTGCCGATGGTGTCGAACATATCGATCATGCAGAAGGTTATGACCAGCGTCAGAGCGGTGAACCAACCGATGCTGATAAAGGTCTTGAAGTCGAACTTGAAGAAGGTCGTGTCGAGCATGTCCTTGAAAGGCGGAACGAATGACGCACCCTGAAGCGAGGCAAACGGGTTGGTGTCGAGGAATATGAAGCTGCCTGTCCAGTAGATTATGCAGGAGATGAGCATACCGAGGATGACCGAAGCCTTGACCTTGTGGTGGTTGAGAATGATGATGGCGAATACGCCGACGAGCATGGTGACAACATACAGGACCATCTGGGGGTATGCGCTGCCGACGGTGTCCTGAACGACGGAGGGGCTGAGGCTTCCGAAGAAGGTGGACAGGACATAGAACGGGCCGCCCTTTTCACTGTAAATGCCTGCGTTCGAGCCGAAGCCGATGTTCAGCAGCATAAGGCCGATGGCGGGGGTGATGCCGATGCGGATGCCGGCGGGGATGGCCTCAACTATTTTCTCACGGATGGAGAAAAGGGTCAGGACGACGAAGAAAACACCCTCGACGAGGATGATGCAGATAGCGGCGGGGAAGGCCTCCTCATAGCTTAAATGCGCCATTGCGGCGATGTTTGCCACAACAACGGCGAAGAAGCTGTTAAGACCCATGCCCGGTGCCATAGCAAAGGGCTTGTTTGCGGCAAATGCCATGACGAGCATACCGATAGCCGAGGCTATGCAGGTCGCCATGAACACTGCGTTCCACAGGGGCGTGCCGCCTGCGAAGTTTGTCAGCAGGTTGGGGTTGAGGGCGATGATGTAAGCCATCGTCATAAAGGTGGTCAGTCCGGCGACCAGCTCGGTGCGGACATTAGTGCCGTTTTCCTTGAGCTTGAAGATCTTTTCCATTTCGACTCTCCTAATACAAATTTAAAAACAACATTAAGCTGATGGGAGCCGGACACCTATCGGTTTTGACGGGCAGATTTCCGCTCATGCTGCGTTGAAGCCCTTGCCAATACGGGAGTATTCCCTTCACGCTTCGTCTTGCCTGAGCAAAAATCTGCTCCGGCAAAACTGCGAGGCATCTGTCAGTAATGTTTTTCGAGGGATTTTTGGCTTTCTTTGGTGAGAATGGGCTGACGCCATTAAGACAAAAAAGGCGAAAAGCGCCGAAAGGGCACACTGACAGACGATAGGGATTCGACTCACGCCAGCTTAAGACTATAAACGCCGAACCGCCTAAAGTCAACAGAAAGTTCACATTTTCGCATGAAAAAAAGAGCGGTTTGTGAAAACCGCTCAGTGTGTTGAGTTTACAGGCCGAGAATGCTCAGCGTTTTGCTGTCGGGCTTGCCGGAATAGAACTTGTCAAGCACCTTTTGGAACACCGCATCGCCGCTGGCCGCCAAGAAAAGCGTCATCGACGAGCGCAGCTTGAGATCGTCTGGATAGCCCATGACGGTAGCTGCGTCATTGGTGTCAAGCGCAAGCAGCGCCTCGGATATCTCAACGAGCCGCTTGCCGAGCACGGGATGGGCGTAGTAGTCCCTTGCCTCCTGCATGGAGCTTATCGCATAAAACCGAGCGGTGGAGCTGAAGCCGAGACCGGCTATCTGCGGAAAGATGTACCACATCCAGTGCGTTGCCTTGTGTCCGGACTTTATCTCCCTGAGCGCAGCGTCATACGACCGTTCCTGCGCAGATATAAAACGGTTAAGATCGTGCATGGCAGCCTCCTTGTCAGCGCAGCTAAATTATTCGTTCAAAAATCCTGCGAGAAAAGTGAAGAGTGAAAAGTGAAGAGGTAATAAGTAAAAATCCCGCACTTTCGTGCAG